>JBBSED010000098.1:0-1638 GCA_038240025.1 Chthoniobacterales bacterium | reverse complement strand
TTCGTTAGGCAAGCGCCCGCGCTGCTCGACGCGATCCAGCAGAATCTTCACGATCGAGCCCTCGCCTTCCGCGACGAGCACACCCGCCGCATCGACACAAAGGAAGAGTTCTACGCTTTCTTTACGCCTAACAATGCGGCGAAACCGGAAATCCACGGCGGCTTCGCACTCGCGCATTGGAACGGCACCCGCGCCGTCGAGGAGCAGGTCAAAGCCGACCTCAAGGTGACGATCCGTTGCATCCCGTTCGACGATCCTGCGCAACCCCCCGAGCCGGGAAAATGTGTCATCACCGGCGAGCCCAGCGCGCGCCGCGTGCTCTGGGCGAAATCGTACTAGAAGGCGGTTGACCGCCTGCGTGCCTGGGGAAGCGTTCCCTCATGCAACATGAAATCATCGGCAGTTCCATGCCCGTGCTCGAAGTCCGGCTCGCTTCGGGCGAGAGCATCGTCGCCGTTTCCGGAGAGCTCTCCTGGATGACGAGCACGATCGATCTCGAGACCACGACGCAACTTGGCGGCGGCGGAGGATTGTTAGGCGCGTTCAAGCGCGTGGTCGGCGGCGGGTCGCTTTTCATGACCGAATACACCTCGCGCGGCGGCGAAGGCACGGTGGCTTTCGCGACGAAACTGCCGGGCCACATCGTGCCGGTGGAAGTCGCGCCAGGGCAGACCTACCTGATCCATCGCCACGGTTTTCTCTGCGCCACGCCGGGGGTGCAGCTCAGCGTCGGCTTTCAGCAGTCGTTAGGCGCCGGCATCTTCGGCGGCGACGGTTTTCTCCTGCAAAAGCTCGAAGGCCAGTGCCAGGCCTTCGTCGAGCTCGGCGGCGAGATTGTGACCCGCGACCTCGCCGCGGGAGAAACGCTGCGCGTCCATCCCGGGCACGTCGGCATGTTCGAGTCGAGCGTGCGTTTCGACATCACGAGGATCAAAGGCATTCGCAATATGCTCTTTGGCGGCGACGGAATTTTTCTCGCGGCGCTCACCGGCCCCGGTCGCGTCTGGTTGCAAACGCTGACGGTGGCGAATTTCGCGCACGCGCTCGCGCCTTATCTCCCCGGAATCAAAGGCGAAGTCGCCGAGGTCGGCGCCGGCGCGGTCATCGGCTCGGTGATTCGCGGCCTGAGCAAAGGGTAAAGCCGCCTAACGAACCGGGGCGCGGCTCTTGAGGATCTTCGGCACCGCGCTCCGCGCCAGTTTGGTGAACTCGCTGACGGCGCTGTTGGCCTCGGAGTCCATCAGACGCAGGAGCCCGATCTCGAGCGCGAGATTTTTGCCTTTCATCCGAATGGCGATCAGACCGGTCGTGCCGCGGAGCGCGATCTTCGGCATGAGCGCGGCGGCATGAAGCGGGGCAAGCGAAAGGAGTAGCGTTTCGATCGCGTTGATCTCCGCTACCGTATGCGGGCGTACCTGATGCTCGCGGCAGATCGCGTCCGACATCCGACGCATCACAAACGTATCGGGCAATTGCAGAATGCGCGCCTGGTGCAGCTCGCTCACCTCGATCGAACGGCGCTTCGCCCACTCGTGGCTCTGGTGCACGATGAGCGCGAATTCATCGGTGCAGAGCCGCTCGTAGCGCAGATTGGGCGAATGCCGGGTGAGAAAACCGAGGCCGACATCCATCCGCCCT
>JBBSED010000097.1:0-2316 GCA_038240025.1 Chthoniobacterales bacterium | reverse complement strand
TGCGGTGCGGCTGAATCCCGACGTGCCGGCGGAATTAGAGCGCGTCATTGACAAGTGCCTCGAAAAAGATCGCGACCTGCGCTACCAGCACGCTTCGGAAATCCGCACCGACCTCCAGCGCCTGAAGCGGGACACGGGGTCGGCGCGGGTCACAACGGCTATGCCCACGGCCGCAACGAACATCTCCATTCGCCGGAAGCTAATAGTCCCTATCGCAGCCGCTGTGATGGCGCTCATAGCTGGAGCGTATTTCTACTCTCTGGGCACGCCAAAACTCACCGACAAGGACACCATTATCCTCGCTGATTTCAAAAACACGACGGGAGACGCTGTCTTTGACGGGACACTCCGGCAGGGCTTGGCGGTGCAGCTTCAACAGTCGCCTTTCCTCAGCCTCCTCTCGGACGAGCGAATCCTAAAGACGTTGCGTTTGATGGGCCAGTCGGCGGATGCTCGACTGACTCCGCAGTTCGCGAATGAAATCTGCGAGCGAACCGGGAGTGCGGCCGTCCTGGAAGGTTCGATTGCAAGCCTCGGAACTCAATACGTACTTGGTTTACGTGCCAAGAACTGCCGCACGGGAGACATCCTCGATGAGGAACAGGTGCAAGCAGTCAGAAAAGAAGACGTCTTAAATGCCCTGAGTCAAATTGCGACCAAATTCAGAACCCGAGTCGGAGAATCGCTCGCCACGGTCAAACAACATTCAACTCCGCTCGCAGAAGCGACGACAACGTCACTCGAGGCTCTGAAGGCATATAGCATGGGATGGAAGGTTCTCACCTCGAGCGGTCCTGCCGCCTCTCTGCCGTTGTTCAAGCGCGCTACTGAGATCGACCCCGGGTTTGCGACTGCTCACGCCTGGCTGGCGTGGAGGTATGGCGAGACTGGAGACCTTGGTCTCGCTAAGGAAAGCATGATCAAGGCCTGGAAATTGCGGGAGCGCGCCAGTGACCAGGAGAAGTTTTTAATCGACTTTTCCTACGATCGGATGGTGACTCGAAACCTGGAACGGGCGCACCAGACTGGTGAGTTGTGGGCGCGCACCTATCCTCGCGACATGCAGCCCCACTCCTTCTTAGGCGGAGGGACATCCACTGCCCTCGGCAAGTTCGAGACGGCAACGGAAGAAGCGCAGAAGAGCATCGAGCTCGATCCGGACCACAGTTTCGCCTACAGCAATCTGGCCGCGAGCTATATTTACCGTGATCGCCTGGCGGAGGCGCAAACGACGCTTCGGAAAGGTTCCGAGCGCAAGTTGGACATCCCCGGATCTTTGGGCCTGCGGTACAACATCGCCTTTCTAAAGAACGACCAGGCGGAGATGGAACGGTTAGCGGCTGCAGTGCGGAAAAGATCCGGCGGCGCGGAAGACTGGATCTGCGGCATGGAGGCCGCTGTCCGAGCGTATTCCGGTCACCTGCAAGAGGCACGGGCTAAGTCGCGGCATGCGGTCGACCTCGCCCGGCAGAGAGGTCATCCTGACAAGGCAGCTCAGCACGAAGCCGGTGCCGCGGTGCGGGAAATCCTTTTCGGGAACCCGCTCGAGGCACGGGAGCGCGCCGTGGCTGCAATGGAGTTCTCCACCGACCAGGGTGCGGAATATGGCGCTGCTTTGGCCCTGGCCTTCTCGGGGGACTCTGCCCGATCTCAAACGCTCGCGGACGAGCTGCGAACACGCTTCCCGGAGGATACATCGGTAGGGTACAGTTACCTTCCGACACTTCGGGCGCAAATCGCGTTAAACCGTAGCGAGTCCCCAAAGGCCATCGAGTTGTTGCAAACAGCCGCTCCTTATGAGCTGGGCTCGCTGGACAGCGTTTCAGCTGGTTTCGTCGGGTCCCTCTATCCGATCTATGTACGTGGCTTGGCATATCTGGCCGCACAGCAAGGCTCCAAAGCCGCCACAGAATTCCGGAAAATTCTCGATCACCGCGGGATCGTGGTTAGCGATCCGATCGGCGCGTTGGCCCACTTGCAATTAGGCCGAGCGTTGACTTTATCTGGAGAGAAGGGCAACGCAAAGACTGCTTACCAGGATTTCCTCACACTCTGGAAAGATGCCGACCCCGACATCCCGGTCCTAAAACAAGCCAAGGCGGAGTACGCGAAGCTTCTATAATTCGGCCGTTGCGGGTCTACTTCTTGAATACTTTCCGGCGAACGTCCGGCCAGAATTCCGACGCGAGATTGACTGCGAAAGTTCCACCCCAGCCGTAGTTGGCGATTCGGACGCCGTCGCCTAGCGGTGTGTACCGGCTTGGGTACCATAACGTCGAGATCATCCCTCCGCCATAGGTGCCCAGGACGGCTGAC
>JBBSED010000096.1:0-2488 GCA_038240025.1 Chthoniobacterales bacterium | reverse complement strand
GGATAACCGGAGGAAAAACAAAGTTCCAACACGTCGCGCTCATCGCTCGTGATGAAAGCCAGGGCCGCCTGCACACGATCGCGTTCTTTCGTTTCCGGCGGCCCCTTTGCCGCCAACGGCCGCACCCGCGCGAGGCGGGGAAGAGGAGCGAGCGCGGCCATAAGGTTTCTCCATAAGCCGCAGCCCGCCGGTCGGGATAATACTTCCTTCCTTGGCCGTGAGACCTCTCAGGCATCAGGCCGTCGGTTTCGGCGGAGCAATCAGCGGCCGACTAAACTGTCGAATTCTCCACGCACCGTCGCGTAACATTCGCAGGCCACTTTTTCCAAACCGCGACGGTTCAGGATCGTGACTCGTCCGCGGGTGTAACGAATGAGCCCCGCACGCTGCAACGTCGCGGCCACCTCCGTCACGCCGGCACGCCGTGTGCCGAGCATCTCCGAGAGGAACTCATGCGTGAGATCGAATTCGTCGCCGGCGACGCGATCATGTGTCTGGAGCAACCAGCAACAGCACCGCTGCTCGATCGAGTGGAGCCGGTTACAGGTGGCTAATTGTGAAACCTGGGTAAAGACCGCCTGGGTATAACGAAGGAGTGCGTCTGACAGCGCGCCGCATTTACGCGTTTCTCTTCTCAGCACCGCCGCATCTATGCGATACGCGCTGCCCGGGACCTGCCAAAAGGCGCGCCGCGCGCTGGTTTTCGCGCCGAAAAAAACCGGCAACCCGACCATGCCCTCGGACCCAACCGTGCTGACCTCAGTCATGGTGCCATCTTTCAAAACGCTCAGGATCGAGGCCATGCCGCTCTCGGGAAAATAAACGTACTTGCACGTTTCGTGCGGTTCATAGAGCGGATCCCACTGGGTCAGCTCGACCAGCCTCATGCCCTTCCGCAGACGCCCGATCACGGCCGCGGGCAATCGTTTTAGAATTCTATTACGAAAGCCGTTTCGCGGACGGGAATTCGCTTTCATCTGCTTGGGCGCTTTCTTGACATGATAGAGAACCGCACCTGCGGGCGGCTGACCTCCCGATCGGAAGGAGAGGCTCGATGCGATGCTGCCGCCAATGCATCGGGGACGCCTTGCTCAGAGTCAAAAAAGTAAAATGCTCGGTACGGTGCCGGACAGTGGCGTGTCCGCTGGGCGCAAAATGCAGTTTGTACGGTAACGGACAAAATCGACCGGCGGGCGCTTGCTCTCGGACGGCAAAAAGGGAGATTGCCCTGTCCTCTCTATGGAGTTTCGCCATTTGCGCTATTTTGTTGCGGTCGGAGAAGCATTGAACTTCACCCGCGCCGCCAGACAGCTGCATTTGGCCCAGCCGTCGCTCTCGCGTCAGATCCAGGATCTCGAGGAGGAACTAGGTGTGCGCTTACTCCATCGGTCGCGGCAGGGCGTTTCGCTCACCCCATCGGGAAAATCCTTTCTCGCGGACGCCAAACGGGTTCTCGCGCACGGGGCGGCGATTGTGGATTCGGTCCAGCGCCTGGACCGCGGCGAGAAACGTGAGTTGAACATCGGCTATGTCGCCGCTCTCATCTACGATCTCCTGCCGGCCACGCTCGCGGCGTTCCAAAGCATCTTTCCCAACGTGGCAGTGCATCTTTTTGACATGACCTGCGGCGACCAACTGCGCGCTCTGGCCGAGGGCGAAATCGATCTGGGCTTTCTCGGATCGTGGGCGGTGCAGGAGCGGAGCGGCCTGCGCTCGCGCCGGATCGCAGCTTACAAGACGGTCGCCGCCTTGCCGAAGAACCATCACCTCGCGCGCCGCTCGAGCCTCAAGCTCGCCGATCTGGAGGCGATGTTCTTCCTTGGAATCTCGGAAGAGAGCCGGCCCGGCTATCGGCAATGGCTTCTGGAGAGCTGCGGCCAGGCCGGCTATAAACCCAGGGTGCTCCAGGAAGCCGATCTGGAAAGGGCGGTTCTCCAAGCGGTTGCGGGTGGGCTGGGCATCGCGCTCTTGCCCGAGCCAGTGGCGAAAATTCCGCACCCGGAAGTGGTCTTTCGGCCGATCCGCCCCGCCCTCGTCACTCCCTTTTGGATCGCCTGGCGCGAGGAAGACCGCGCTCCGGCGTTGCAAGCGTATGTGAACGTCGTCGCGAAGTTCGAGCGGCGCCTGCGTTCCCGGGCCCACTCCGTTGCTACGCCCCCGAGCGTCCGCTGAGCATGGGGCCGGCGCGTTCAGCGAAGGGCTGACCTCGCGCGCGTTCTCATGCCTCCGAGGTCTCAGGCCACAGCCACGAAGTATTATCCTTCGGCTCCGCTTCCACTAGAGAAGACGCATGGTATGCCTGAGTTCCTGTTCTGCTTTCCTCGATCAGCCCGCTCCCTCCTCCGTGCCCGAGAGCCACGATGCGATCACGAAAATGGAACGTGATGCGGCGGACAAAGCGATCCTCCTCCGTTGCGCGGCGGGCAGCGAGGCGGCTTTCCAGGAATTGTACGCGCGTCTCGCGCCCACCTTGTTCTCGATGATTTTC
>JBBSED010000095.1:0-2492 GCA_038240025.1 Chthoniobacterales bacterium | reverse complement strand
CTCGTGGCTCTGGTGCACGATGAGCGCGAATTCATCGGTGCAGAGCCGCTCGTAGCGCAGATTGGGCGAATGCCGGGTGAGAAAACCGAGGCCGACATCCATCCGCCCTTCCTCCAGCGCCGTCTCGATTTCGGTCGAGGAGATCTCCTCCACGTTCAAGCTGATTTGCGGGTGATCCGCGGCGAACAGACCGAGCAGTTGCGGCATTAGAGCGACATTTAAAATGGGCACGACCCCGAGGTGGAGCGCACCGCGCATCTGTCCGGGCTCGGCGCTGATCTCCTGGAGAAAACTCTCGACCTGACGCAGGATGGCGCGCGCATGTTCCTGGAAGATCAGGCCGGTGGCGGTGAGCAGGATGCGTTTGCCGCGCCGCTGGAAAAGTGAGACGCGCAGCTCTGCTTCGAGATCGCGCATTTGCTGGGAAACGTTCGGCTGCGAAATCCCGAGCCGATCGGCGGCGCGGCTGAAGCTGCCGGCTTCCGCCACCGCGAGAAAATACCGGAGATGTCGGAGCTCGAGCGGGTCGTGAGTCATGGGGCCTCCCAAAATGTCCAACCGGCCCGGGGAAGGCAATCCCGTAAATTTTCGCAGAATTTTCTTCCATAGGCACGGCTTATTGCTCTATCGTTCTCAGTTAGTAACCCAACTGCTTTATGTCTACCCAACTAATGGATATCCCCGGTCTGCAAGATCTCGAGCCGAGCGCGCTTCAGCCGGCGGCGCGGCGGTCGGCCGCGGAGCCCGTGGCGCGGAGCAGTTGGTTCGCGCTCGCCGCTCACCCCGCTACGCTGCGCCGGGCGCTCCTGACTGCGCTCATCGTGGGCCTCACCCTGATCGCGATCAATCACGGCGTGGCGATTCTGTCCGGGACGATCACGCGCGGACGAATCCTGCAGATGTGCCTCACCGTGGTGGTGCCGTATCTGGTTTCCACGACCGCGAGCGTGGCGACGCGGCGGGAACTGGCCGCAGCGCGCGAGCGGGAGCAGAATTCGTAGCAAGCCGCGGCGGCGATAGAAGGAAGAATCCTTTCCCTCCATCAGCCGCCACGGATTAACCGGGTCGGATCTCGTTAGGCCAGGTTCGAGGTCAACCACTCTTCGGTGGTCTCAACCGGCGAGTCCGGCGCCCAGAGCGCGGCGCGTTCGGGATGATAACGCGAGCCGATCGGCACCGAGTAGTCGTCCTGGTGATCGTAACCGCGCTCGCGTTTCAGCATCTTCCGAAAGGTGAGAATCGCCGTCGACGGTTGCCGTTCGGTCGCGTAAACGCGGCCGGCGAAGGCATCGATCAACTCCCCACGATAGCGCTGGTGCACGAAGGTCGCGAAGGCAAACGGCTGCTCCCAGAAGAGGTCGACCATGTCCTCGAGATTATCGATTCCCTGCTCGCAGAAGAGCATGTGCTCCGCGAAGGGGTTCTCATCCTCGCGCCGCTCGCCCCGCAGATAGGAAATGACGTGGGGGATCGCGAATTCCGCCTCGCGCATCGTCGCGGAGAGGCCGAAGGAAAAGATCGGGTCGATGAAGCGGTGCGCGTCGCCGATGCAGATGAAACCTTTGCCGCAAAAACGGCGGACCTGATACGAGTAGTTCGGGATCACGTGGACCTTGTCGACCAGCTCGAAATCAGCGATGCGCCGCGCGAGATCGGGATTGATCTGCGGCAGGTAATCCATGAAGAATTCGTGCGGCGTCTGCTTTGACTCGACGAATTTGGCCCGCGGCACGACCAGCCCGAGACTGGTCACTTCGTCATCCACCGGGATGAACCACGACCAGTGATACTTTTTCTGGTAGAAGATCACGGTGTTATCGCGCGCCATTTCCCCCGTCTCGCCCTCGTCGCGGAGCGCGCCTTTCACGTGCGCGAAAAAGGCAATCTGCTTGTCATAGCTGCCGAGATATTTCGGCCCGGTCACCTTCTGGTTGCCAAGAAAAGTGGCCATACCCGAGCAGTCGAGAAGCACGGTGCATTCGATGTCTTCCATCCGGCCATCGGGATGACGCATGGTCACGCCGCGCACGCCTCCGTCGTCATCGAGGAGTGCTTTCACCGCGCTGCCGCGAACCAGCGCCGCTCCGCGCTCGATGGCTTTCTCGAGCATCATACCGTCGAAGTCGCTGCGGCGAACTTGCCAGGTCGTCCCGGGCTCCAACTCCCACTGCTGGTTGCGCGCGGAGACCGGAATGAACCAGGAGTTCTTGCCGCCTTCCCCATAGACGCGCACGCCGTGCTTCACCGGGTAGCGACGGCGGTTCATCTCATCCTCGAGCCCGAGGCGGCGCAACACGCCCGCCGCTTCTCCAGTCATCGATTCGCCAATGTGAAATCGTGGAAATTCCTCCTGTTCGAGGATAATCGGCTTGATCCCCTCCTTGAGCAGGAACATCGCCGCCGCCGATCCGCCGGGGCCACCGCCAATGATAAGTACTTCAGTTTTCATAATTATATGGAGTGTCGATAAGACAACAAAATGACTGGTTCGT
>JBBSED010000094.1:0-2513 GCA_038240025.1 Chthoniobacterales bacterium | reverse complement strand
TGGTCCGGTTTGCCCAGGTCCTTGGCGACAACACCCAGGTTTTCGAGCGTGTAAGCGAGATCCAGGGAGCCGGGCGCAAGCTTCTCCCGGATTGCCAGGGCGCGCAGTAAGAGTGCGTCCGCGTCATCAAGCTTTCTCCGTACCTGAGCGACCCGACCCAGGTTGTTGAGCGTGCCCGCCAGGTCAAGCGAGCCCGGCCCGAGCTTCTCCTGGATCGCCAGTGCCTGCCTGAATAGCGCTTCCGCCTCGTCCAGCCTTCCGTGCCCAATGGCGACAGCGCCCAGGTTATTAAGTGTCAGCGCCAGTTCGAGGGAATCGGGCGCCTGCTTTGCCTGTATCGACAAAGCCTGCTTATAGTAGCGTTCAGCGTTGTCCAGCTTGTCCCGTTTATACGAGATGCGGCCCAGGTCGGCAAGTGTGGAAGCCATTTCCCGAGACTCCGGTGCAAGCTTCTCCCGGATCGCCAACACCTGTTTGAAAATCTCGTCCGCCTCGTTCAGATTGGGCCGCTCCTCGGCAGCGTGAGCACGGTTATTCGAGGATGTCCCAAACTCAGTGGGAAGTTAGGAGGTGGTACATCCGTACACTACGCCGCTAATTCGCGGTTTTCCTCCTTCGTCACCTCCTTTTTCTCATGTCTGCCCAGCGCTACGGAGAGCATCCACAGATCTTTGTAGCCCGAGATCCGCCGGAACTTCGCCTCGGCCGCAAGCAAGCTCGCCGCAACCCAGCGGCGAACCATCTTGCCTCCATCCCATTCCGTCACCCGGCGGGTCCGAGCCCGGATGCCGGAATTGGGACTCTCGATGATGTTGGTCGAGGTCAGGCTGCGCCGCACAGAGGCCGGGATCCCGAGCCGGTTCACCGTGAACATCTCCGTGAGACCTTCCCGAATGCTGCCGGCCGCACTGGGATATTCCTTCTCGTATTGATCCGCCAAATCCCGCAGCCGTTTCTCCCCCTTGGCTGCCTCCAGCGAGAACGCCGCCCGCAAGCTCAATCGCACATACTCCTTCTGCTCCTCGGGCAGATAGTCCAGGACGTTACGCTCCTTGTGCAGCCGGCACCGCTGGACCGGATTGTCGGATCCGAACACCGCGTCGATCCCCGCCCGCAACGCCTTGGAACCGTCGACCACAAACAGCCGGTTCAACCCTGGCTTCACGCCCCGCTCCACCAGATCCTCGAGCAAGTCCTTCACCACCGTCGCATTTTCGGACGCGCCTTCCTTCAGCCCGAGCACATGTTTGTATCCGTCCGAATCGACGCCGATCGCTACCAGGACGTTGTGGCCGTCGATGACGATACCATCTATATAGAGGATGAGCAGATCGAGGTCGTCGAACTTGCGATCTAGCAGTTCCTTGTACGCCTGTTCGCTCGCCTCAACAAACTCACGTGAGACGCTCGACTTGGAGACGCCCACGCAGTCGCAAGCGTCGGTGAGTATCTCCTTGTAGTTGCGGGTCGAAACTCCGCGCATCATCACATTGAGCACCTGCTCACCCAGGCCATCATCGGATTTCATCGCTTCGTAGGCCGGGATCGGTACTTCCGCGCCCGCACCGCCACCGCGCTTTCGCAGTCGAGGTCGCTCGATTTTCACTTTCCGATCTTTCAGAGCGACGACGCCGGACTGTCGTCCATGCCGCACGATCTCTCCGCCGGCTTTTCCCTGATGATTCTCGCCGGCCACTCCCGCTGCGGAGATTTCGAGCACGGCCTCAAGGGTGGCCCGGCCCAGCTTGGTCATGAGCTGGTGGACGCTGAGCTGCGCACTCTCGATCAACTCGACCATCGGCATGAGTACCTGACCGTTTTCGGCGAAGAATTTCGCCAGTTGGCGAGTGTTGTCATTTCGATCCGTGATCTGGTAATCTGACTTCATGGTGGTTCGCTCCTTTGGTTAGGTTTTCCCAACTCGATTCTACCAAGAATCGGCCGGGCAGTGAGCCACCATCCTAACATTCTATATGCGGGTTCACGGACTCGCGTTGGGTAACTCTAATGTTTCCAATCGCGATCTTTGTCGTTATTGCGAACCGGCCGCACTATCCACTGAGTTTGGGACATGCTCCTCTGGTCGGCCCGCGCGCTGCGCAGCCAGAATGAGAGATCGCGCCACCCCATGAAAAACTGGCGTGGTGCGACTCTTAAGCCGGTTGTCTCCGATCTCGTGGTCAACTTTTCGCTCCCTATACGCTTCTTGCTGCTACCGACACATCGTTTCTCTATCTAAAGTACCATATCATGGCATAGCCTTAGATGCGTTCGAGAAAGCGTCAGTTACAACCGGTCGGGGAGTAAGAGGCTGGTGCATGGCCTCAACGCTCGATAGACGCCGCTCTATTTTACGGATGATAACCGAGCAGCTTCTGGTCCATTATGATCTGCGCGACCGCTGGCGGCACCATGCTCTGCCATTCCGCGTCGCGGCCCTGTATCCGCGCCAGAACGTCCCGGGTGTGTATCGAAAGGTAGTTCGGATCGAACTCCTGGAGCGCCTCGATTTT
>JBBSED010000093.1:0-2609 GCA_038240025.1 Chthoniobacterales bacterium | reverse complement strand
CGCATTGACGGGCGGCGATCTTGTCGCGACTGCCGCTGTCGTCGGCAGTGCTGCTCTCGCAGCGGGAGGAGCCGCGGTCGCCGGAGTCGGCGCATTGGCCGGGGGAGGCGGTGCAGCAGCGGGCACCGGATCAGCCGCGAGCGCCGGTAGCGGTGCGGGTTCGAGCGCGACAACGGCCGTCGCGAGTGTCGGCTCCGTCGGATCGGGTGGAGGAGGCCCGGTATCGCCACCTTCCGGTCCATCGCCGGGTTCTGTTGCGAATGGCGGGGGAGTGCGCCTACAGCCGGACCCGCCGTCAAATAACTCAGGCGGCGGAGGCGAGGTCAATCCACCGGCGGCCTCTTCGCCGCTGCGAGGGAATACGACGCGAGCGGAAAGCGTGTCGAGCGGAACGGCGGCGGCGAATGTGCCTCCATCGGTTTCGTCAGCGTTGTCGTCTATTGGCGGTGAGCCGCTGGCGGGTTCCGGGTTTGAGACGCAACCGGTTCAGCGGGGGTTCGCGCCGGCGGCAGTCAACGCGGACCACGCAGCCACTGCGCCGGGACCGATGCTTTCTTCTCTATCGACTGTACGACCCGAAGCAGGCGGGGATTCTGTCGGCAGCGGTCCTATAGGAGCAGGCGCTCCGTCTGACCCGGCCGGTCAAGGCGGTTCTGGCGTTATATCAGACGTAACTTCTGTGGGAAACGCGAGTTCGGCAAATCCGCAACCGCCGAACGCGACGAAAGGAAAGAGCGCAGCCACTCGCACTGCCGACCAGATGAAGGGTCTCCGGCGTCGGCTCAGATCTTTGCCCTCGGACGCGGCACCCCATGCGACTCCACCACGAATTCCAATCGAGCACGAGGAGTAACCGGAGGTCATCATGAATCTTTTCCTGAAACGCGAGGTACGCACTCCCGATGTTTCTGTCGCGTATAGCCCGTACCTGGCCGCCCGCCGCGAATGGGACGAGCGCTATGGAGATCTCATCACGCGTGCAAGGAACTGGCGCACGATGGCGGCACTGTGTTCGCTCGTGGCGCTGGTGGCAACGGCTGGCATGGTGTGGCTGTCCGCGCGCTCGCACGTTGTTCCGTTCGTCGTTCTCGTGGACAATCTTGGTCGGCCCGTCGCCTCGGGAGTCGCGGATCAGACTTCTCTCAACGACGACCGGCTCAAGCGATCGAACATCTTCAACTGGGTCGAAAACCTGCGGACGGTCACGACGGACGGCTTTACACAGCGAAAGGCGATTGATCGCGTGTATGCGCAGATCGCGAGCGGCAGCTCGGCCCAGACGTTTGTCAGCGAGTACTACCGTGGTGACCCGCCCTTCAAGCGCGCTCAAACAGAGACTGTGTCGGTCGAAGTGAAATCCGTTCTGCCCACAAGCGACCGAACTTACGAAGTCGAATGGGTGGAAACCACGCGGGATCTCTACGGAACGGTCAAAGCGACAGATCGGTGGAAGGGTTACCTGTCGATCGTTCTCAATCCCCCAACGGATGAACGCCAGGCGCGCATCAATCCGCTCGGCGTTTACATTACCAATGCAAGTTGGGCCAAGGTTCTCTGAAAAACAAGTTCCGAAAGGAGGAACGAAATGCTCTCATCACGAATCGTCATCATAATCCTTCAAAGTACTGCATGGATGCTGTGCGCGCAGACTAAGCTCCCGGCGCAGCCGCCGGTCGGTGTGAAACGCGTGCCACAGGCCGCGCCGACGCAAGCAACACCGAAAAACGTACCGCCGCTTTTACAGCAATATGACTTCGGCGGTCAGTTGCGGACTCTGGAAGATCCCGGCAGTTTGCCTGCCGACGTGAAGCCGGAGTTTGCCATTCCTGGCGCGACGAGTGGATCTGTGCCAAAAGACTTCCGGCCCAAAGCGGATGTGCCGCTGACGGCGACAGCGCTCGAAGCCGTACGGGTGAGCGAGCATTGGCGAGCAGAAAAGAACGCGCCTTCGCCGGGTCCCGATGGCCGCGTTATGTACTCTTTTGGCGCTGGACTGCCGACAGTCGTTTGTGCGCCGCTGCGGGTCTGCATGATCGAGTTGCAGACGGGTGAGAAGATCCTCGGCGAGCCGCACATCGGCGATTCGGTCCGCTGGAATATCTCGCCCGCGATGTACGGCACGGGAGATCAGGCCACAGCGGTAATCATTCTCAAACCGCAGACGCCCGGTCTCGACACCAATCTTCTGATCACCACGGATCGCCGCGCGTACTATCTCCGCCTCATTTCAAAGCCGGACGATTACGTCGCCCGCGTAGCCTTCGCTTATCCCGACGGTGACAGCCGCAAATGGCAACGGCAACAGGCGGCGCAGGAGGCTCTCGCGAAGCAGGAGAAGCACGCGGCCGAGGTGCCGCCCGCGGTGATTGCCGTCGAGAAGGTGAACTTCGATTACGCGATCCACGGCGGCGATGAGCACATCCGGCCCGTGCGTGTGTTTGACGACGGCGCAAAAACCTATATTCAGATGCCTGCCGAGCTGGAACACCGCGAAGCGCCAGTGTTGCTCGTGGTGGGCAAGGACGGCAAAGGCGAAATGACAAACTACCGCGTGAAGGATCAGACCTATATCGTGGACCGCCTGTTCGATCGTGCGAACCTCGTCCTCG
>JBBSED010000092.1:0-2689 GCA_038240025.1 Chthoniobacterales bacterium | reverse complement strand
CAACTTCACGCAGCCGTCGGCCTTGAACTGATTGAAGTTGTGAAACGCGACCGAGGCCATGCGGCCCTTGTGCGACTCGCGCGGACCGTACACGTTGAAGTAACGAAAGCCCGCGATCTGATGTTTCGCGTCGGGAAGACGTCGGCGCACCACCTGATCAAACAGGAACTTCGAATAGCCGTACACGTTGAGCGGCCGCTCGGCCTCACGCTTCTCGACGAAGCGCGGACCCGCGCCATAAGTCGCGGCTGACGACGCGTACAGAAACGGAATGCGCTGTTCACTGCACGCATCCATCAACGCGAGCGAGTAGCGGTAATTGTTGTCCATCATGTAGCGGCCGTCGGTCTCCATCGTGTCCGAGCACGCGCCCTGATGCAGGATCGCGCGCACGCGGCCGAACTCGCCGCGCGTGAAGCGCGTGATGAAGTCCCCACGGAAGTCGCCGCGATCGAAGTAATCGGCGATCTCGCAATCGACCAGGTTGTCGAACTTGTCGGCCTGCGTCAGATCATCGACCGCGATCACATCGGTCTCGCCGCGATCGTTCAATGCCTTCACGAGATTGCTGCCGATGAAGCCGGCCGCGCCGGTGACGATATAGGTCATGAAGATGCGCTTGAGATACGGGACGTGGGTTTGCGAAGCGGGCGCACATGATATCGCTGGTGTGGCCGGACGAGTCGTTCGACGTGGTAGCGTCAGCAGAGATCAATGGGATTGACCCGAATGCGTTCGTGCGTTGCTGAGTAGGCGGGGCGCCGCAACTCTGGACGTGACCACACCCGAGCGCATCCGTCCGCGACAATTTAGGCGTTCTAATCAGACTCGCGCGAGCCGCAAATGAAGTGGCGACAAGGAGTTAACAACAGCGTCCGTTGACTTAGGCCGCATGGCCGGATACGGTTCGTTGATGTGTAAATCACGTTCGGCGTCATAACCAAACTCCCAGGACCGCACATGTACTACGGCACGCATGCAGCCCCAACAACAGCGGTCGCGTTCTTCCAGTTGATGCTTGCTGTCGCAAAGCGAGTCCGCGCGCAGCCACCGCCAAGCGGTTGCTCGCAGGCTCGCTTTCCGGTTGCGCTTCTCTTTGCACGAGGAGATCGAGGGGGAGAGGGAAAGAAGCTTGCCGACCAAGCGATTGCGAGTTTTGACTACTGGGACAAAGACACCGGTGAATCACTCGATATCGTTCTTGCGGGATGGAAGCAAAGCGACGAAGCACTGACATTTGATGTCGAAGAATTCTTGGCGTTTCGTCGTGTGGTCGAGAAGTCGAGCGCTTGGAAGTACTCAGGCGAGACTGACCTGCTGCTGCTCAACTTCGAGGTCAACCTCGAAGAGATCGACGGATCCTTCGACTATTCCGAAGTCATCGTGCTGCCACTTGAGGAGATGTTGAGGAATAAGCACATCGGTTCTCTTGACGGTTTCGTTTCCGAACTTGCCACTTCCGCCCGCAACGTATCGGCGGACAGTCGGTTCTCTGGAAGCTCGCCCGTCTGGGATATGTCAGACCATGCCGGTATCCTTCGCGTAAAGAAGGACCTCTGGCAAGCGGTGAAGAAGTTCTTCCTGAAGGACTACGCTGACAAGCTCGAAGGCTTGGAATACTTTGCGGTCAGAGACCTTCAGCGCGATGCAACTCCATACCTGAAGCTCCCGTTCGAGAGAATGCGCGAAGTGAGGGCAATCATTGAGGAAGCTCGTCGAGGCCCAGCAGCGCAGGTAGCGCAGGTAGCGCAGTGAGAATGACGCCGAACCCTTCGTTCAAGCGGACGCCTGACGGCGCCGCTTAACTCAAACGTTAGCCCTCACGGAGAACCGATGGATCCGGTCTACGACTACGATTCGCTGATGTTTCGATTAAAGATGAGATTCCAATATGAGTACGCGGAGGACCGTAGCCGAGTTCGAATGATCGGTCTTTGCTTCGCAAGGCCAACGTCAGCGCTTGCAAAGAGCGAAATCTTTCCGCAGCTCCCCGACTGGCACTATCGATCTGGGTCTCACATTGATTTCTTCTTTCCTGGCTTCACCGATTTCTCCAAGGAAGAGGGTGCCCTCGAACTGAGCATGCCGGGACGCGGCACTTGGTACTACAGCTCAAAGTTTTTCGACACGTTTCGTCAGCAAATCGAGCGAAAGACCCTTTGGAAATACAGTGGCGGAAATGACCTCATCCTCGTAAATGCGCGATACCGCGAAGATCTTGAGGAGCCCGAGGTGGACTTCTCGGGCGCCATCGTCTGCCAGCTGGACTCGATGAAAGATTCGAAGGCATTTCCATCTGTTGAGCAATACTTCGAATCTATTTTTCGCTTCGCCGAGGAGACTTCAGATCGAGACCCAACGTGGCGTTTTAGCGATCGAAAAGCTCTTTCAATTGGTGGGTCCGCATTGCAGCGCGTGGCACTTTCGCTCTTGCCGGGAGGAATCGGTGCAGAAGTTGAGAAGGCAAAGCACTTTGCCGTTAAAGACATCGGCCGTTGAAATGCAGGCTAACCCAGCGTTCCAGCGGACGGCTTCGCCGCCGCTGAACTAGGGCGTGTTAACACTACGTAGTCCATCGGCGATCAACGCGAAACTGATAAAGCCGATGAACATGACATCGAGTTTTTCGAAGCGAGAGAAGATTCGGCGGAAGCCTTTGAGGCGACGAAACAATCGCTCGACCTGGTTG
>JBBSED010000091.1:0-2699 GCA_038240025.1 Chthoniobacterales bacterium | reverse complement strand
TTTGGCGTCGTATTCCTGCCCTGGAAGGGAATGACCGAGCAGCAGATGCGCGGACATTTCCGGCTGATGCAGACACTCGGCTTCCACAATTTGAAGCAGGTACTCGGATCCGCCGATTGGCCGGCCGAGCGGATCATGGAAGTGGCCGTCGAAGAAGGGCTAATTCCCTTCTGGTACGGCGAAGCTGGGTGGGAAGCGATCACCCCGGAACTGCTGACCCGGCTTGGCATCGCCGCAACCACATCTAAATCCGAACTTCGGCGGCATCCGAAAATGATTGCCTACCAGATGGGCGTGATCCGCCGTGGAATCCGAAACGACAGCGGCCGGCCCTTCCTCGGAGACGATAAGGACGACACTGCAAGTTTTCGGCACACGCCCGATCCGTTCGTTCACAAGGAAGACGTTCCGCGATTCCAGAAGTGGCTGCGTTCGAACTACGCTTCTCCCGACGAGATTAATCAGAGCTGGAACCTATATGAAGTCCGGATCGGGCCGCCGCCGTTCAAATCCTGGGAGGACGTCGACCGTGCCGTCGAAATGCTTTCGCGTGAACCGGACAACCTTAGCGGATATGGCCGCGAGTACGGCCGCGTGCGCGATCTGCTTCGCTATAAAGCTGAAAGTCGCGCACGGCAGGTGGAGGAGAGTTCGCTCCGTATGAACGCGCTGGTGCCCGAGGCGCCAACGCGGACGGGTGGGGAAATGGGACTGTTCCTGCCCTTCGCATGGCGCGCAACTAACATGGAATTGCTTGCGAACACTCAGACCGCGACGGGTTCCTTCTACCCGTCGATCCACTTTGCATGGCATTTCGGCGAAGTGAACTACGAGGTGGCACGGACTATCTACATGCAGAGTTCGCTTTCCGCCGACTTGTTCAAGGGTGGCTGGACGGGAGCATGGGAGAGCACGGGCGGGCCGCAACAAACCAGTGGCGCTAAGGGGTGGAACTACGAGCAGAACTCGACGATTCCCGGTTTCACCGTTAATGCCGGCACAATAACGCAGCTCTTTCTCTCGTACCTTGCCGGAGGCTTCAAAGGCGTAGGTGTCTGGTCGTGGAACTACCGCCGGGCGGGAATTGAAGGCGGCGAATACGCGCTCGTCGACCGTCAGCTTCGTCCCTCGGATCGCGCCGTACGAGCGGGCCAGATCGCTCAGGCTGCCGAGCGTCTTCGCGACGAGATCTGGCAAGCGCACAAAGAGCCTTATGTAGGCGTCCTCTATAACTGGGACAGTGACGCGATCTGGGCCGCGATCTCGATTCGGGGGCGCGAGGGGTTTCGGCACTATCCCATGGAGGCGCGAGTCGGAGTATCGCGGACCCTGATCAACGCTAACGTTCCTTGGGAACACGTCACACCTACCGACATTGCTCGCGGCCTCGCGCTACGCTATAAAGTCATTTACCTGCCCGCGCAGGTGGCGCTCACGCAGAAGCTCCTGCATGACCTGCTCGAATACACCAGGCAAGGCGGACGAGTCGTGATCGATGCTCCGGGGGCTTGGTACGACGAGCACGGACTGGTTCTGAACACTGGCGCGGGCTCCCCCTTCGAACAGCTCTTTGGCGCCGAAATCACCGACTTTCAGTACTCTAGCAACGTTCCACGCCTGCTCAACTCCCATCGGCTCTCGGGCTTCATCCTCGCGGTTCATCCAACTACCGCCGAGGTCCTATCGCGTTTCCAGACAAGTGAACCGGCGGTGCTTGAGAATCGCGTCGGCAAGGGATCGGCGGCGATTATCACCTGGGATGCATCCCACGCTTGCTTTCGTCCCGGCCAAGCGGAGATGGAATCCCGCTTGAGCAAGGCGCTACTCGGGTCGCTAGCCAGTCCGTACGCCTGCGATGGAGCGGTGGTTTATCGCCTGGCTGCACCCGCCGCCGACCATTATTTCTTCATTAACGATGGCGAAGCTCGCAAGGTCTTGCTTGATACAAAAAAGTATCGCTACGAGGGAATCGAGGATCCAGTGACCCGCGAGAAACTGCGCGCCGGCGATGCAATTGCGCTTGAAGCCTACAGCGGACGCTGGCTGCGATGCCGTAAACGGTAATTTTATGAACATCCATCAAAGGAGGTCAACCATGTTGCGAGCTTTTGCGCTCATGTCGTTTCTAATCGCCGCGTCTTTCGGCCAAGTCAATACAGGGACTATCTCGGGCCGGATCACGGACCCGAGCGAATCGGTGGTGGTGAACGCGGCCGTATCCGCGCTCAACACCCAGACCGGAGTCACTTCAAAAGCCACTACGACTTCGGGCGGGACATATCTTATCCCCGCGCTGCAACCCGGCGCGTATTCTCTGACAGTGGAGGCGCCTGGTTTCAAGAGCGTCACGCGCGAGAAGTTGGTGCTGACCATCGGCGAGAAGCTGGGCGTCGATCTCATGCTGGAGGTGGGCTCGGCGGACCAGAAGATCACAGTCAGGTCCGATGCTCCGCTCCTCGAAACGACGAACGCCACCGTCGGCCAGTTGATCGACAGCCGGAAGATCCTCGAACTGCCACTGCCAACGCGCGATCCGATGCGGCTTGCGCAGATCGCGCCCGGCGTCGGCGGCCAAGGCGCCGGACTCGGCGATTTCCGGCTTGGTGGCGGCCGCGTGCGCCAGAACGAGTATTACGTCGACGGTACGCCGTCCAATGCGGTCGGAGACTTTCGCGCAGTGGCGCTTCCTTCCATAGACG
>JBBSED010000090.1:0-2776 GCA_038240025.1 Chthoniobacterales bacterium | reverse complement strand
TTTCAAAGCGTGCTCTGCCACGAGCACTCGCACATCGAGACCGATGAATGCGGCGCGCCGGAGTTTTTTTCCGGCGGCTCGAAACTGCTCCGGATTGGCGGCGCGAACGGCAAGCTCGATCTCGCCGATGCGGCCGACGTGCTCGCGCGGCAGCGCGAACTGCATTCGCCCAAGCCGCGGGTGCTCAGCGTCACGCAGTCGACCGAACTCGGCACCGTTTACCGGCCGCACGAACTCGACGAGATCGCGGCCTTCGCCAAAAAGCACGGGCTCTTCCTGCAGATGGATGGCGCGCGCTTTGCCAATGCGGTGGCGTCGTTAGGCTTCCGGCCCCGCGAGATCACCTGGGAGCGAGGGATTGACGTCCTCGCCTTTGGCGGCACGAAAAACGGTACCGCCGTGGGCGAGTTGGTGGTTTTCTTCAACCGTGAGCTGGCTCAGGAGTTCGATTACCGCGCGAAACAGGCCGCGCAGCTCGCCTCGAAAATGCGCTTCATCGCCGCGCCCTGGTCGGCGCTGCTCGCGGACGAGGTCTGGCTGCAGAACGCGCGGCAGGCGAACGCGATGGCGCAAAAGCTCGCGGACCAGCTCGGCGCCGAGCTGGCGTTCCCGCGCGAGGCGAGCGCGCTCTTTCTGCGTTTGCCTAACGAGAAGGTGGAAGGGTTGCACGCGCGCGGCTGGCATTTCTACAAATTCATCGAGCCCGATATCTATCGGCTGATGTGTTCCTGGTCGGTGACCGAGCAGGACATCGCCGATTTCGTCGCCGATTTCCGGCAGTGATCTCACCGCGTGAGCTGCCGATCTACGAGCTCGAAGCCGAGATCGTGCGTTCGTTAGGCGAGAACCCGCGCCTGATTCTCGAGGCCCCGACCGGCTCTGGAAAATCGACCCAGGTCCCGCAGATTCTGCTCGATCACGGCTTGCTCGGCGACGGGGAAGTGGTCGTGCTCCAGCCCCGCCGGCTGGCCGCGCGGCTTCTCGCCAAACGTGTAGCGCAGGAGCGCGGCGGATCGTTAGGCGGGGAAGTCGGTTATCAGATCCGCTTCGAGCGCACGGTCTCGGCCAAGACCCGAATTCGTTTCGTCACCGAGGGCATTCTTCTCCGCCAACTTCTCCAGGACCCGGAGTTGCGCAGCGTCGCCGCCATCCTCTTCGATGAATTCCACGAGCGCCATCTCTACGGCGACATCACGCTGGCGCGCGCACTGCACCTGCAGGAAACGGTCCGGCCCGATCTCAAGCTCGTGGTCATGTCCGCGACGCTCGAATCCGAGAAGCTCGAAAAATATCTCGCGCCCTGCCCGGTGCTCACCTCGAGCGGGCGCACCCATCCGGTCACGATCGAGTATCTCGATAAACCAGTCCGCGCGGAGAATTACCCGGTCTGGGATTTGGTCGCGGATGAACTCGAGCGACTCGCCCCGCGGACGGAAGGGGACGCGCTCGTTTTCCTCCCGGGGAAATACGAAATCACTCGCACGATGGCGGCGCTGCGCGCTTCGCGGGTGAGCGATCTTTTTGTCGTCCTCCCGCTCTACAGCGAACTGCCGCCTAACGAGCAGGATGCTGCGCTCCAGCCCTACGCGAAACGCAAGGTAATCGTCGCGACCAATGTCGCGGAGACTTCCCTCACGATCGACGGTGTGCGGGTCGTGATCGACAGCGGGCTCGCCCGGATCGCACGGTTCGATCCGCCCCGCGGGATCAACACGCTTTTTATCGAGAAGATCAGCCGCGCGTCCGCTGACCAGCGGACCGGCCGGGCCGGCCGGACCGCGCCCGGCCATTGCCTGCGGCTCTGGACGGAGCGCGAACACGTCGAGCGCGCGCCGCAGGAACTCCCAGAAGTGAAACGGCTCGATCTCGCGGAAGTCGTGCTAACGCTAAAGGCGAGCGGGATTGAAGACATCGCCGGTTTTCGCTGGCTGGAACCGCCGGAGCCGAAGGCGCTCGAGACCGCGGAACAACTCCTGACCGATCTCGGCGCGCTCGCCTCGGGCACGATCACGTCGTTAGGCCGGCGCATGCTCGCCTTCCCGGTGCATCCGCGTTACGCGCGGATGTTGCTCGCGGCCGAGGAGGAAAAATGTGTCCGCGCGATCGCGCTCATCGCCGCGCTTACCCAGGGCCGGAGCGTGCTCCGCCGCGCCGCCGGCAAACAGATGCAGAGCGACCGCGAAGATTTTCTCGGGAGCGACGACGAGTCCGATCTTTTCGTTCTCCTGCGCGCCTTTCGTTTCGCGGAGAAAAGCCATTTCGATCCGCGGCGTTGCGAGTCGTTAGGCGTGCACGGTGGCGCGGCGCGCGAGGCGGCGCAGCTCTGGGAGCAATTCCTCGGGATCGCGCTCGCGGAGGGTCTCGACGTCGCGGAGCGGGAACCGAAGCCGGATGCGATCGCGCGTTGTGTGCTCACCGGTTTTCCCGACCAGGTCGCGGCCCGGCTCGACGAGGGGACGCTCCGCTGCGCGCTGGTGCATAACCGCCGCGGCGTCCTCGCGCGTGAGAGCGTGGTCCACCGCGCGCGGCTGCTCACCGCCTCGGAGATTCGTGAAATCGAGTCGAGCGACGGCGAGCGGCAGGTGCTCCTGGCCCTCGCGACCGCGATCAAGCCGGAATGGCTCCGCGAGTTTTTCCCGGAGGCGGTGCGGGAAAAAACCGAGGTCTTTTTCGACTCGACCGCGCGTCGCGTCCTCGGACGGAGCGCGCTCCTCTTCCACGATCTCGTGCTCGAGGAAAAGAAAACCGAACGCGTGCCGCCACCCGCAGCCGCGGC
>JBBSED010000089.1:0-3121 GCA_038240025.1 Chthoniobacterales bacterium | reverse complement strand
TGAGGAGGCGATTGCCGCCGGTCTCGAGCGTGACGGCATCACGAGTCTGGTCCACCACTTCGAGATCGCCCCGAATCGAGCAACCTTTAAGCAAAAGGACCCCCACGGCTTCGCTGAGTTCTTGCGGCAAGTGGCAGAGCACGATGCGCAAGCCTGCGCTTACCTCGCGCGCGAAGTATTGATTAAGCGCAAAACCGTCTTTGAATTGGCCACCGAGTTAAAGGCCCTTCGTGTCCCAACTCTGATCATGGCGGGCGACCGCGATACGCCGAGTATTGAGCCTTCAGTGGTGATGCGCGAATGGATCCCGCACGCTGGCTTGGCCGTATTCCCAGGATGCGGTCATGTCGCGAACCTGGAGGAGCCGAGCTTATTCAACCTCCAAGTGACTGAGTTTCTCGCTGCGGTCGAGGCACGTCGATGGGCCGGTCGGTCAGGATAAGGTTTTGCACAGCCCGCCGCTTCGATCGCTAGGCTCGTGCTGGGGTTCTTTAGCCTGCGAAGTAGGATTCAACCAGACCGGGGTGGACAACTCGTGCAATGCCACGCTGCTCGACGAAGCTCGATTCGCTAAAAAATGGCTGTGACGATCTAAAGCGAGCGATGCAGCCAATCGGGGGGAGAAGTCAGAAGTAGGAATGATGAAGGAAGAAATGAGTGCCACTTGTAAACCGCGCGCCTGGCTGCGTGGTCTACTTTACGCTGGTGGCTGATCTTGTTCTCGTTAGATGCCTAGAGTTGCGGCGTTTCAAAATGGCTACCGATCGAGATTCGGAACCGGATCATGCATCCGAAGAAAACGCGCGATATGACGATGACCACGGAGGAGACGTTGATCGTGATGCGGACGGGGAGGAATTCCACGAGCATTTTAGCAAGTTCTACGTCTGGTTCCTCGAGAAGCAGCAGAAGCTGATGATGCCTCACCTGGTGACTACAAGCGGATTTTTCCGAAAGGGAGCGAAACAAGCCCTGCCTCTGTGGGAGCAATCTGAAATACAAGGATTGCTGTTTCAAAGCGACCGCGGTCGCGGCTTAGTTCTCAGAAAGCGGAAGCGGGGTGCTCGCCCAGGAAACCCGTAACGTGAGCGTGGGGGTCGATGAGCATCGTTATGCCGATTCAAGGAGTTGCTGGAAACGTGGATAGTTGCGGAGCGCGTCCATGTCGGAGTCGTTGGCGATCCATTCTCGGTATCTTACGGAAGCCCGTCGCAGGACCTGCTCGATGAGGTCAAGCGCCTCCTCGTGGTTGCCGAGCTTGGCATAAGCACAGGCGCAGTTGTAAAGCGTATTGGGGTCATCCGAGTCAATGGCGAGAGCACGGCTGATCCATTCCCGGGCGCGGTCGTGTTCGCCGGCTTCGATCAACGCGGCGACGCCAAAATGCGCGGGACGTGGATCCTCGGGATGCCGGGCGAGTTCGCGCTCAGCGAGCGGGATGGCTTTCAGCGCCACCTCCCGGATTTTCTCTTCCTCGCCGAGGGATCGGTAAACCTGGATGAGCATGCAAGGCGGCTGGTAGTTTTCGGGCAGAATTTCGGCCGCGCGCTCGAGAAGACGTGCGGCGCGCTCAAGCTCACCTTCGAGCATCGAGCTGCGCGCGTAGAGAAAATGGGCGCCGAATGACTCGGCATCCAAGGCAAGGGCGCGTTCAAATTCCTGGTTTGCTTCAGTAAAGTTGCCGCCCGCGGTAAGCGCGGCCCCGCGTGAGGCGTGCGCCTCGGCCAGATTGGGATCGATGGCAAGCGCCTTGTCCGCGAGCTCGAGAATGCCTTCGACGGAGAGATTGACCTGGTAACTGAGGTAGAGCCAGGCGTCGCAATCGGCCATGCCGGCGTAGGCGCGGGCGTAGTGGGGATCGAGCTCGACGGCCTTGGCAAACATGCGCCGGGCCAGCTCGAAGTAACGCTTGGAATGGCGATAGAAGAAATCGCGGCCGCGCAGGTAATAGGTGTAGGCCTCAACGTTCTCGGTCGGCAACCGGGCGATCGATTTCTTCTCCTGCGGCAGGAGCTTGACCTTGAGCTGCTCGACGATGGCGTGGGTGATCTCGTCCTGGATGGCAAAAATATCGGTCAAGTCGCGATCGAAGCGCTCGGCCCAAACATGGCCGCCATTACTTGCCTCGATGAGCTGGCCGGTCACGCGGACGCGCGCCCCGGCTTTCCGCACACTGCCCTCCAGGACAAAGCCAACGCCGAGTTCCTTGCCGATTTGCTGCACTTTCACCGGCTTGTTTTTGTAAGTGAACGCGGTATGGCGCGCGGCAACGAAGAGGCCGGAAATCTTAGAGAGATCAGTGATGATGTCCTCGGTAATGCCATCACTGAAGTATTCCTGCTCCGCATCGCCGCTCATGTTGTTGAACGGGAGAACGGCGATGGACGGACGGTCATCTTTCACCGTTTCGGTGTTCTCTGCGGTCGCTTCATCGAACACGATGTCGTATACCCGGACCGGGTGCTCGATATTCTTTAATTGCTGCTCGCCTCGATCGGCGAAATTCAACAGCAAGCGATTGCCGACGTGATCGCGAACAGACTGCGAAAGACAAACGCCGCCCGGGTGGGCGATGCTTTCCAATCGGGCTGCGACATTAACGCCGTCCCCATACAAGTCGTCGCCCTCCACGATCACGTCCCCGACATTGACGCCGATGCGGAACTGGATGGGACTGGAGGTTTTCATCCGCAGCGCACTCTGCCACTCCGCGGCGCAGGCGACGGCATTCACCACGCTGGGGAATTCCGCGAGGATGCCGTCGCCCAACAGTTTTACGATGCGGCCGCCATGTTCGCTGATTTTCCGATCGATCAATTCCGCGCGGAGCTGCTTCAGCGCGGAAAGAGTTCCAGCTTCATCTCCGGCCATGAGTCGGCTGTAACCAATGACGTCGGCGGCAAGAATGGCGGTGAGCCGACGTTCCAACTTAAATCCTCAGGAAAACTACCACTCGATGATGGTGCTGGCCCAGGTGAGGCCGCCGCCGAAAACGACGAGCAGAACGTAATCGCCTTTTTTGATTCGACCGGTGCGGTTGGCTTCGTCGAGCGCGATGGCGACGGAGGCGGCGGAAGTGTTGCCGTAGCGATCGACGTTGACGAAAATTTTCTCGCGCGCG
>JBBSED010000088.1:0-3555 GCA_038240025.1 Chthoniobacterales bacterium | reverse complement strand
TGTGAGCTGGCGCGTGGAGAGTGCCTCGCCTGTGATCGCGAAAGCTCATAGCCCCGGCAAGGCAAAAGCTGATCCTCTGCGCGGCCGCTATCCCTCGACTTCAGATGAGAAGGTGATTGTCGAATACGAACCTGACTCCGAACTGCGCGACACAGAACAAGTACCGTCGCTGGAAGCAGGCGGAATCGAAGCCTTCATCCGCCGCGAAGTACTGCCCTACACACCGGACGCGTGGATCGACGAACCCGCGACTAAGATCGGCTACGAGATTTCCTTCACTCGCCACTTCTACAAACCGCAGCCGCTCCGTACCCTTAACGAAATCCGTGCAGATATTATGGCGTTGGAAAAGGAGACTGAAGGTTTGCTCAGTGAAATCATAAAAGGGGCAGAGTAATGAGCACGACTCATGAACAGATCGATCTTTGGCGCAAGGCCAGGTCCGAGCATCAGCAGCTGGAGTTCAAGGAAGCCAAGACGCAGTACGACTTCAACACTCTCTGCAAGTATTGCGTCGCGCTCGCCAACGAAGGCGGCGGAATTTTTCTGCTCGGTATTGCTGACAAGCCACCGCGCGCTGTAGTCGGGACGGCGGCAGTGAACAATCCGGTTGGAATGGCCGAAAAGCTATTTCAGATGCTCGGTTTTCGCGTTGACGTGGAAGAAGTGCAGCATCCTGACGGTCGAGTCGTTGTCTTCCACATTCCATCACGTCCGCGTGGGACGGCCTATCATCTAAGCGGGACTTACTTCATGCGTTCCGGTGAGGAACTCGTGCCGATGAGCGAAGATCAATTGCGTCGCATCTTTGCCGAAGGCGAGCCTGACTGGTTAGAGGATTACTCCCGCGCCGACCTTGAGGCGTCGCAGGTTGTGGAACTTCTCGATACCCAGACCTTCTTTGAACTTCTTAAATTGCCGTATCCTGCAAACCAAGCCGGCGTGCTCGACCGACTCCAGCAAGAGCGGTTGGTAGATATCGTCGGGAGTAAGTACGCGATCCGCCGTCTCGGGGCGCTTCTGCTCGCGAAACAGCTTCAGGACTTTCCTGACATTTCCCGCAAGGCGCCGCGTGTCGTCGTCTATACTGGCACCTCAAAACTCGAAACGAGAATCGATCAAACCGGCACGAAAGGCTACGCCGTCGGATTCCAAGGCCTCGTCAGCTTCATTATGGGCCAACTTCCTCAAAACGAGGTGATCGAGAATGCTCTTCGCAAGGAGGTCAAGCTGGTCCCCGAGGTTGCCATTCGAGAACTCGTGGCGAACGCACTTATCCACCAGGATTTTCGAATCGGCGGCGCCTCCATGATGGTCGAGATCTATTCCGACCGAGTCGAAATCTCGAATCCCGGTGAGCCGGTTGTTCCAGTAGATCGTTTCATTGACGGCTACCAATCCCGCAATGAACGCCTCGCCGACCTCATGCGCCGCATGCGTGTTTGCGAAGAGAAAAGCAGCGGGATCGACAAGGTCGTTCATGCCGCCGAGGCGTATCAACTGCCTGCGCCAGTCTTCCGTACCAGTCACCGCCGCACCGTGGTCATTATCTTCGGTCCGCGAGATTTTGAGGCGATGGATCGCGACGACCGCGTGCGCGCCTGCTACCAGCATTGCGCACTGAAATGGGTCATGGGCGCGCGCATGACGAACCAATCCCTGCGCGAACGTTTTCACCAGCCCGAAAGCAAGACCGCGATCATCTCGCAGATCATCTCAGCCGCGATTGAGGCCAAACTCGTCAAGCCCGATGAAGCGGTCGGTGGCTCACGAAAATATGCCCGCTACCTGCCGTTCTGGGCCTGAACTCTTATTTAAGCGCAAACCCGAAGCAACCCGCTTACGACGCGCAAAGTCCTAGAAATCAACCACTTTCTTATTTAAGCGTTTGCCCAACGCAGCCGGGAACGGGGGCTCAGAATGATTGACGGCCTTAAGCCTTATTCGGAATACAAACACTCCGGCCAGACTTGGCTCGGTCCAGTTCCGACGCATTGGCCGGTCTTGCCGAATCGCGCCATCTTCGCCGAGGTCAAGGATCGCGACCATCCGGATGAGGAGATGCTTTCGGTGACAATCACTCGAGGCATCGTTCCGCAAAGAGCATTGCTTGCCGACAGTTCGAAGAAGGACGGTTCCAGACTAGACAAGTCTGCCTATAAACTCGTGAAACCGCGCGACATCGCTTACAACAAAATGCGGGCGTGGCAGGGAGCGATAGCAGTTTCAGATTATCGCGGCATCATCAGCCCCGCATATATTGTAATGCGGCTACGGGAGGAACAA
Source organism: Chthoniobacterales bacterium (assembly GCA_038240025.1). GTDB lineage: Bacteria > Verrucomicrobiota > Verrucomicrobiia > Chthoniobacterales > UBA10450 > Palsa-1392. Next base: position 1,269 of record JBBSED010000088.1, on the reverse strand, counting down.
ACGTCCGGTTACTTCCACTATCTTTACCGCACACCGTATTTCGCCAAGGAAGCGGAGCGTTGGTCCTACGGCATCACGTCCGATATGTGGAGTCTCCGTCCGGAGCATTTCAAAATGATTTACTCCGCGCGGCCACCGCGTGATGAGCAAGACGCCATCGTGCGTTTCCTCGACCACGCGAACGGGCGGATTGAGCGGGCGATTCGGGCGAAGCGGAAGCTGATCGCGCTGCTGAACGAGCAGAAGCAGGCCATCATCCACCGCGCCGTCACCCGCGGCCTCGACCCCACGGTCCTCCTCAAACCCTCCGGCATTCCCTGGCTCGGCGACATCCCCAAGGATTGGGAAACACGGCGCATCAAACAGATATCGTCCATCATGCGCGGGAAATTCACTCATCGTCCTCGCAACGATCCGTCGCTGTATGATGGCCCTTATCCTTTTATCCAAACCGGGGCAGTGGCTCGCGCTTCAAAGTTCATTACGGGCCACAAACAAACGCTGAATGATAAGGGTCTCGCGGTAAGCAAACTCTTTCCAGCCGGAACTCTCTGCATGACCATCGCCGCAAACATCGGCGACGTGGCCATTCTCGATTTTGAGGCGTGCTTTCCAGACAGCATCGTTGGCCTTGTTCCTTACAGAGAAATGGAACGTGACTATCTCTTTCTCGTTCTCCGCTGCATGAAGCAGGAGTTTCTCCTTGAAGCTCCAATCAATACGCAAGGAAACCTAAGCGTAAATCGAATCGGAGCGATGAGCGTCCCGTATCCGTCAAGCAAAGAACAAGCCGACATCGTTCGCTGCGTTGAGAAGGAAACAATGACATTCGATGTCACCATCGCCCGCACCGAGCACGAAATCGCCGTGTTGCGCGAATACCGCACGCGACTCATCGCCGATGTGGTGACGGGCAAGCTGGACGTGCGCGAACAAGCGTCCCGGCTACCGACGGAAACAGCCCCGGTGGTTATCGAGGACGACGACCTTGTTGAAGGCGTTGAACCAGAAGAGGCCGAAGAAACGGTCACGACGTGAGCACACCCAGCTTCCTCACACCGCAAGCTTGAGGTATTCTGGGATATGACCGTCACGCTGGCACCGCGAATCTTGCGCTGGGCGCGGGAACGCGCCCGGTTGGATCCGGCTGCCCTCGCGAAAAAGGTGGGGACGCAGGCGAGCAAAGTCGAAGCCTGGGAGCAATCGGGCAAACTCCGCTTCGGCCAAGTCGCGAAAGTTGCCCAGGCGACGCGAACACCGCTCGGCTTC
>JBBSED010000087.1:0-3590 GCA_038240025.1 Chthoniobacterales bacterium | reverse complement strand
GGCCGGACCGCGCCCGGCCATTGCCTGCGGCTCTGGACGGAGCGCGAACACGTCGAGCGCGCGCCGCAGGAACTCCCAGAAGTGAAACGGCTCGATCTCGCGGAAGTCGTGCTGACGCTGAAGGCGAGCGGGATTGAAGACATCGCCGGTTTTCGCTGGCTGGAACCGCCGGAGCCGAAGGCGCTCGAGACCGCGGAACAACTCCTGACCGATCTCGGCGCGCTCGCCGCGGGCACGATCACGTCGTTAGGCCGGCGCATGCTCGCCTTCCCGGTGCATCCGCGGTACGCGCGGATGTTGCTCGCGGCCGAGGAGGAAAAATGCGTTCGCGCGATTGCGCTCATCGCCGCGCTCACCGAGGGCCGGAGCGTGCTCCGCCGCGCCCAAGGCAACCAGATGCGGCGCGACCGCGAAGATCTTCTGGGGAGCGACGACGAGTCCGATCTCTTCACTCTCCTGCGCGCCTTTCGGTTCGCGGAGAAAAGCCATTTCGATCCGCGGCGCTGCGAGTCGTTAGGCGTGCACGGCGGCGCGGCGCGCGAGGCGGCGCAGCTCTGGGAGCAATTTCTCGGGATCGCGCGCGCGGAAGGTCTCAACGTCGCGGAGCGGGAACCGAAGCCGGACGCGATCGCGCGTTGTGTGCTCAGCGGTTTTCCCGACCAGGTCGCGGCCCGGCTCGACGAGGGGACGCTCCGCTGCGCGCTGGTGCACAATCGCCGCGGCGTCCTCGCGCGAGAGAGCGTGGTCCATCGCGCGCGGCTCCTCACCGCCTCTGAAATTCGTGAAATCGAGTCGAGCGACGGCGAGCGGCAGGTGCTCCTGACCCTCGCGACCGCGATCAAGCCAGAATGGCTCCGCGAGTTTTTCCCGGAGGCGGTGCGGGAAAAGACCGAGGTCTTTTTCGACTCGACCGCGCGTCGCGTCCTCGGACGGAGCGCGCTCCTCTTCCACGATCTCGTGCTCGAGGAAAAGAAAACCGAACGCGTGCCGCCACCCGCAGCCGCGGCCCTGCTCGCGCGGGAAGTGATCGCGGGGACTTGTCCGCTGAAGAAATGGGACCACGCGACCGAGCAATGGATCGCGCGCCTGAATTTCGCCGCTGCGCAATTCCCCGAGCTCGAGCTGCCACCGATCGGCGCGGACGAGCGGGCCCTCTTGATCGAGCAGATCTGCCAAGGGGCGACGAGTTACAAGGAGATCAAGGATCGCGCGGTTGCGCCGGCGTTGCGCTCGTGGTTGAGCACGAATCAGCACCGCACGCTCGATGAGTTCGCCCCGGAACGAATCCGCTTGCCTAACGAACGCAACGCCAAGATCACTTACAGCCCGGGCACGCTGCCGACGATCGCGGCACGGATCCAGGATCTCTACGGCGTGGCCGGCGGGCTCGCGATCGGGCCGGGGCGGGTGCCGTTGCGGATTGAAGTGCTGGCGCCGAATCACCGCCCGATCCAGATCACCGACAATCTGGAAAACTTCTGGCAGGAGAGTTATCCGAAAATCAAGAAAGAGCTGCAGCGGAAATATCCGAAGCACCAATGGCGCTAAGCGCTCGGAAGTTGCGTGAAGAGGAGCACGATGTAGAGCGCGAAAAGCGCGCTGGTGAGCAGGGCGATAAACATATGAAACCACTCACGCCGAATCACGATCGCGGAGACGGCCAGAATAAGAAAGAGGAGTTGAATGCTCGTGTTCGCCCGCGTCGGCAGGCTGCCGAACAGGACCAAATCCTTTGCCAGGCTGATGACCACGGCCATTATCAAGAGGCTGAAAAACCAGCGCGCCTGCTTGAAATAATGGACGCGCAAATCGACCTGCTCGCCCGGGCCAATCTCCGGCAGAATCAACGCGGTCGAGAGATAGAGGTTAATCACTTGCAGCACGACGACGAGGAAGGGGAAAAAGCTCCAGCTCTCGCGCAAGCGTAAGCCAAAGAGCGCCCACCAAGTCTGCACGCTCACCAGGACGAGGATCGCCGCCCAAAGCAGCGCCGGCCAGAACATGACCACGCGATCGCGAGCCTGAATGATCCGGCCCACGCTCTGAAGAATCTGCGTGATCGCCAGCCCAAGAATGATCGAGAGGAGGACCGAGAGATAACTAAAGGCGTCCATGAGCTGGGCGCATCTCTAGCCAGTTCCGCGCGCCGAAGCAATCCTCCGGCGCGCGGTCTGCCCACACATCTCGAACCTGAATCGAACCGCCGGTGCCGCGCATGATTTTCTCCTTTTCCTGAATTGCTTCCTCTACTGGTTCGACGCAGGCAGGTAAATGAACGCGGGAGAAATGGCGCGCAAAAGGCCCGCGAAATCCGAAGTAGAGGTATGACGAATTCCAATGGTGACAATTTTCCGAAAGAAGATCCGATGGCGGAGACTGAATTCGGGCACGAAGTGAGCGGCCGCACCGCCGGCAGCCGGCTGGAAGAAGGCGCGCGCAAATTTTCTGACGCGGCTTCCGAGACGTGGGACCAGACCCGGCAGCGCGCGGTCATCGCGCGGGAACGGACGGAGTTTTACCTCCGCGAGAACCCGATCCCGACCGTGCTTGGCGCGCTCGCGCTCGGGTTGGCGATTGGGCTGGCGATCCGTTACGCCTCGCGGGCGCCGGAGCCGACCCCGCTGACGGTGCGCAACGCGCTCAAAAATATTGATTGGCGCGGGATGTCCGACCCAGTCCTTCCTTATCTGCGCAAAGCGCGGCGCGGCTACGACGTCTCTGCGGAAGCGGTGACCGATGCCGTTCGCGAAGGGCTCGACCGGGTAAAGGACGTGGACGTCGACAGCTACGTGAAGCCGCTGCGGAAGCGCTGGAACAGCTGGATGAGCTAACGCGCCAGCGATAACGCGGTCGCCGCTCGGCCGGCTCTCGTGCCGGTGGAAAAACAACCCTGCAGAAGGTAGCCGCCCGTCGGCGCCTCCCAATCGATCATCTCCCCGGCGAGAAAAACGCCGGGGAGTTTTCGGAGCATCAGGTTCTCATCGAGCTCGTTCCAGCGGACGCCGCCGGCGCTGGAGATCGCTTCGACGAGCGGGCGCGGCCTAACGAGTGGGATCGCGTAATCCTTCACCCGCGCAATCGTTGCCTCCAAATCCCACCCGGCTGCCGGCTTGGCGGCGCGGAGCAGCGCGATCGCCCCGGGGCTTAGCTTCCAAGCCCGATACCACTCGTTAGGCTGCAGATGCGGACCGGCGCGTTCGCGCAAGATTTCGGCCGCGACCTGCGGCTTGAAATCGATCCGCAGCGCCGGTGATTCCTGCGTGCGCAGGACCGGACCGAGCCGGTAAATGGCGCCGCCCTCCAGACCGTGGCGCGTGATCAGGAGCTCACCGGAAACCGCTTCCGCGCCCGCTTGCACACGGAGATTTTTCAGCGGCAAACCTTCGGCTTCGCTCAGCACCGCGGCCGGCCAGGCGACCTCCCAGCCGCAGTTCGCGGCCACGAACGGGGCGATCTCGACCCCATGCGCGGCGAGGAGCGGCGGCCAGGTTCCATCAGACCCGGTCTCGGGCCAAGTCGCGCCGCCGAGGGCAAGGACGACGGCGGCCGTTTCCACCTCGATCTCCCCTGCGCTCCCGGCAAAGCGCAGG
>JBBSED010000086.1:0-3846 GCA_038240025.1 Chthoniobacterales bacterium | reverse complement strand
GGCCGATTGCTGGCCGCGCTACGACATGCGCGAAATCATCCGCGAAATTTCCGTCGCCGCCGGGAGCCAGAAACTGATCGCCGGCCAGATCGCCGATCTCGAGGGTGAAGGAAAACCGCACACCCGGGCGCAGCTCCGTTACATCCACGAAAACAAAACCGCGGCGCTGCTCACCACTTCGGTCCGGCTCGGCGCGATGAGCGCGAACGCGACGCCGACACAGTTGAGCGCGATCAGCGATTTCGGACGCGCGCTCGGACTGGCCTTCCAGGTGATCGACGACATTCTCGACGTAACCCAAACGAGCGAGAAGCTCGGCAAGAGCGCGGGGAAAGACGTGGCCGCGCAGAAGGCGACTTATCCCGCGGTCATCGGCCTGGAAAAATCGCGCGTCGAAGCTGGCCGCCTCACGAAACTGGCGCACGACGCGCTGAAGCCGTTAGGCAAAAAAGCGGCGACCCTGCACGAACTCGCCAACCATCTGCTCGCGCGGGAGTATTGATTTCCGGGGAGCGCACGCGTCCTCGCCGTCGCGAGCTTTAGAGCGAGGGCGCGTGCGCTCCCCGGAAAGAAGCGTCACGCCAGCGCGAGGTTGGGGTCGATCTCGGTCGTTAGCGGAGTCGCGGCGCCTTGCTCGAGTCGTTGCATCGCCGCGAAAGCGATCATCGCGGCGTTATCCGTGCAAAGCTTCGGCTCGGCGAAACGCAACGCCAGCCCCGCCTTCTCGCAGCCTAACGACATCTGCTTCCGCAACTCCTGATTGCAACTCACCCCGCCGCTCACAGTGATGAGCGAGTGCCCGGCGTCGCGCGCGGCCGCCACGGTTTTCGCCACCAGCACGTCGACCACCGCCCGTTGAAAGGAGGCGCAAAGGTCGGCCAGGGCTTCGCCTTCGACTTTCGGCAACAGATAGCGGACCGCCGTCTTGAGCCCGCTGAAACTGAAATTGGCATCGCCCGATCCGATCATGCTCCGCGGCAAATCGAACCGCTCCGGATCGCCCTCACGCGCGCAGCGTTCGATCTCGGGCCCGCCGGGGTAATCGAGCCCGAGCATCTTCGCGACTTTGTCGAACGCCTCGCCGGCCGCGTCATCGACTGTGCGGCCGAGGATGCGGTAACGGCCGACGCCGCTCACCTCGACGAGCAAAGTGTGGCCTCCGCTGACCACGAGCGAAACGTTAGGCTGCACGCCGTCGTCGTGGTCGAAGAAAGGCGAGAGCAAGTGACCCTCGAGATGGTTGACGGCCAGGTAGGGCTTCTCGAATCCCAACGCGAGTCCCTTCGCCAGGGACGCGCCGATCATAAGTGAACTGGCCAGGCCCGGCCCGCTGGTGGCCGCAAACGCGTCGATTTCGCCTAACGATAAGCCGGCGTCCGCGAGCGCTCCCTCCAGCAGGCGGGGCGCGTGCCGGAGATGGTTGCGCGACGCCACTTCCGGGACCACGCCGCCGTATTGCTGATGCTCCGCGACCTGCGACGCCACCTGGCTGGCGAGCAATTCGCGCCCGCGCAAAACCGCGATCGCGGTTTCGTCGCACGAGGTTTCGATCGCGAGGACCGTCACTTCATTCCCCTCGTGCTCATGCTCCTGCTCCTAATCGAATCGAGCAGGATTAGGAGCATGAGCAGGAGGAAGAAGGCGCCCTATTTCTTCACCGCGTCGACCTTCGTTCCGGTCTGCTCCGCGTAGATCATCACACCTTTGAGCGCGTCGATCCCGCGCATCAATTGCAGGTCTTTCGCCTTGATGATCGCCGTCGCATCGGCCGGCTGAATTTTGTCGTCGTTGCGCAGGTTCGCGACCGCGCGCTCCTGCTCCGCGGTCAGCGGCACGAGGATATTCGGCACCACCCCGTTGCCTTGGATGACCTGTTTGCTCGGGGTGAAATATTTCGCGGTCGTGAAACGCAGCGCCGAGCCATCGGGCAACTGCATCACGTTTTGCACCGAGCCTTTGCCGAAAGTGGTCTCGCCGACCACGACCGCGCGATGCAGATCTTTCAGCGCGCCGGCGACGATCTCCGAGCCGCTCGCGCTGCCTTCATTTACCAAAACCACCACCGGAAAACGCGGTCGTTCTTTCACCCCCACCGGCGTGGAATACTCGTGCTCCTGCGACGAGGCGCGGCCCTGCGTGGAGACGACCTTGGTGTTCGCCGGGAGAAATTGCGCGAGCACATCGACGGCGCTGTTGAGCAGGCCGCCGGGATTGTTTCGCAGGTCGAGCACGAGCGCCTGCATTCCCTGCTTCTGCAAATCGTCGAGCGCCTTGCCCAGCTCTTCCGCGGTGGGCTCGTTGAATTGCACCAGGCGCACATAGCCGACTTTGAACGGCCCGGTGAGCTCGGGAGCGAGCAGCCGCGCGCCTTTCACGCTGGCTACCTTTATCTCTTTGCGCTCGAGCGCGAAGTCTTTCAGCTCTTTGCTCGACGGACGCAGGATCGTGAGGGTGATTTTCTGCCCGGCCTCGCCGCGGAGGACATCGACCGCATCCTGCAGGCTCAGCTTCTCCGTCGAGATGCCATTGATCTTTAAAATCTCGTCACCGGCCAGCACTCCGGCCTTCGCCGCGGGCGTGTCCTCCATCGGCGTGACGACGGTGAGGATGCCGTCTTTCAGCGCGACTTCCACGCCGAGGCCGTTGAACCGGCTGCGGGTGTCGTCCTGCATGTCTTTGAAATCATCCGGGTCCATGAACTGGCTGTGCGGATCGAGCGAGGAGAGCATGCCCTTCATCGCCGCGTAGATCAGGTCGTGGTAGCTGACCTTGTCGCCGTCCACGTAGTCCTGTCGGATCAACTCGATCGCCTTCGCGAAGGTCGCGATTTCGTTGTAGCCGCTGTCTTCCGCCGGAGTCGGCGCCGGTTGCGGATCAGCCGCCTGCGCGAGGAGAACCGGGCCGAGGAGAAACGCCGCGGCCGCGCCGCAAAGCAAGGTGCGAGGGAGCGAAAAACGCTTCGTAAACATGGTGCTTGGAAACAGTCGGACCGATTGTCGTTCAATCTCCGGCGAATGCCAACCGCTGGGTGACAAGACCGCGGACCAATCCTAAGGTTGCGCCCGTATGAAAATCTCCAGCCCCCAGCTGTGGTTCGTCCTCTTCTCGTTAGGCTGCGGCGCCGCTGCCTTGGGCGCGCCGGCGAGCAAGTCCGCCCGGAGCGCGACGCCCGCGCCGAGCATCACGCCCGCCAAACCCGAGGGACCCGAAGCCGAGTTTGATGCGGCGGCGCTCGATTACATCGCCGGCTATCTCAACGTCCGCCCGCTCACCGGCGTCGCCCTCGGCCTCCATCAATTCGACGGCAAGATCGGCGACTACAGCCGGCTCGCGATCGACGCCGAGATCGAGCGGTTGCGCCGTTTCCAGGCGAAGTTTCAAAAAATGGACGCGACGAAGCTGAGCCCGCGCTCCGATCTCGATCGCCGTATCCTCCTCACCACGATCGCCGGCGAGCTCGCGCTCTACGTGGACATGAACGCGTTCGAGAAAAACCCGATGGTCTACGCGCGCGCGCTGGACGTGAACCTTTACGTGAAGCGCGACTTCAAGCCGCTCGACGACCGGGTGCGCGACATCGTGAGCATCGAGGACCAGGCCGGTAATATCATCACCGCCGGGAAAACGAATCTCGCGCAGGTCTTGCCGAAACCGTTCGTGGAACTCGCGGTCCAGATCGCGAACGGCTCGGCGGATTTCCTCGAGAAAGATCTCGCCGGGGCGGTGAAAAGCGTGAGCGATGAGACGCTGAACGCGGCTTTTGCCGATTCGAACAAGAAGGCCGCGGCCGCCTTGCGCGACTACGCTAAGTGGCTCGCGAAAGAGAGATTGCCGAAGGCGACGGCG
>JBBSED010000085.1:0-4457 GCA_038240025.1 Chthoniobacterales bacterium | reverse complement strand
GGCGTCGTCGCGCGCGCGATCGGGCGGGGGATGCAGACGAACTCGCTTTCGACTGCCTGCGGTCCGGCGGTGACGACGGCGTAGCCGTGGCCGCCCATGTCGACAAATTCGAGGTGCGGTGCGTTGTCGGGATTGCTGACTTTGTGCGCTGCGGCGAGATCGCCTGACTTGGAATATTCGAGCGCGCTTTTCACTCCGTGTTTCAGGGTCAGATTGATCGTGTTTTCATACTTACCGCCCGGACGTTCAACGGCGAAGAGCGGGCGCAGTGGATTGTCCTTGAGACCGTGCTCGACCGCTTCGGCGAGTCCGGGGGCGGAGATGGAACCGGTAACGAAAGCGACGCCGACCGGCTCGAACTTTTGCGGTGGCAGCGCCTTGGCGGCGTAGCCGGCCCAGAAGCTGTGACGGTCGCCTGATACGATGACGAAGCCGTCGATCCGCTGGTCGCGGATGAAATCGTAGAGTTCGGCGCGCTCGGTCAACGCTCCACTGAAATCGCCCCCGCCAAAACTGCCATACTCGGGCCACGTCCACGGCTTCTTGAGCTTCTGCATCAGCTCGGCGGGCAGGTTCTGGGGATCGCTCCGCATGTCGAGCGTGCCGTTGGTCGCGCCCCAGATTTTCCACGTCGCCTGCGATTTGGCGAGCCGCTCCTTGAGCCATACCTTCTGCTCGCGGCCGAGCGCGGTGAAAGGTGGCTCGTCCTTGCGGAAGTTGGGCACCGCCTTGTCGCCCACCATGATCGCCGCGGGCGGCTTGCCTCCAGCATAGTCCCGGCCGGCATCGAGGATTTCCACCCAGCTTTCCGGGATCATGAAGGGGGTATCGCCCGAGTCCAGGTCATTCGCTTCGGGCCGCGCGGTCGGCTCCTGCATTTTGTAGCTGTGAAGATCGGTGAGGATCAGGTCGACATGCTTGCCGTAGCGCATCGCGCGATATGCCGTCATCGATCCGACCGCGGTGCGATTATTGGCCTCGTCGCCAAAGCCATGATCGTCGAGCTTAGTGATCGGCGCTTTCTTGACCGCAGGCGGATCAAACCGGTCCAGCCCTGACCCGGAGGACTTTCTCACGCGCGACGGGATGTATTCCCACCAAGCCTGGTTGGCCGCGACGCGCAGCGGTTGGGCTGGCTCTATTACCTTGGGGCCATATTGGATGAAGCTCTGCCAGCCTTGCCAAGAGAATTCGTGGTTGTCGCCGATGCACACGAACGGGAAATGCGCGCGCGCGTCCTGGATATCGGGATCGCGGATATGGGCCTGATAGACCATGCGGTAGCCAGCGAGCGTGGTCGGGACGTGGAAATTGCTCACCTTGCGCGCGTCCGGCACCTTGCCGATGTCAAAGACAGTGCGGTCGTAGCGGTGCGGCACCTCGTCGGGATATTCCACAACCTCGTAGATGAAATCGCCAAGGTGCAGGACGAAGCCCAGCTGCTTATCCGCGGGCGCGCGCTCATCCTCCCAGATCATGCGGCGATAGGCGTTCTGCGCCCCCTCATTGACGCTCTGGCACGAGACAAAAGCGAATCGCACTGTCCGATCGTCGTCGAGCCGCGGCGCTGTGATCGTGCGACCGATCCGGCTGCCCGCTCCGGTATCGTCGCTGAAACGGTACCAGTAAACGGTGCTGGGCTTCAACCCGCCGACGAGCACGCGGCAAGTCCAGTCCGATGCGGCGAGCACCGGCGCACGCTTTGTCGCTATCACTTCGGTAAAATCGTGGTCCAGCGCGATCTCGACCACCAGTCGGTCGGCCTTCCTCTTGGCAAAAGGCCGCCGCGTCCAAAGGATAACGCTTTCCGGATCGGGATCGCCCGAAGCGACGCCGTCGGAAAATAAATCCCGCCTCTCCGACCAGCGCGCTCGCGACGCGAATGCCGCCGGACCCGCCCAGACAGCCGTCGCGCCGAACGCGAGAGCAGAAGCGACAAAATCACGACGATCAATATTCAACATCGACCCACGACTCTAACGGTGTCGGACGCTTAAACGCAATTCGCATTACGACGCCTTTGTCGACGCCTATCGGAAGGTGGAGCCGGCCGCGTGCAAACCGTGACATAACGAAATGCTGTTCTAGCGGTCGCGGATGGCGCGGAGCTTGTTGATCAAATACCCCGAGGAGTTCCATCACGTGGTAGCGGAAGAGATTTGTCGGCGAGCGATCCCATCCGTGGGCGCTGCTGGGCAATCATTATCACCTGATGGTTTCCCGTCCGCGATCAAGCTAGCGTGGAAAGTTATGGGAGGACGGCGCTGGCTCGCGCAAAGGTGGGCGCTGCGAAGCGTAGCTAGCGTCAACCTGCAATTAAGACGAATTCAGACGCCCTGGCCGGCACCCGGTACGACCTGGATCATCCCGAGATCGATTCCGCCGATCACTTTCTGAGCGCAAAGGCGTAGTTGGCGAGCTGGAAGGTCACATAGGCTGTCGCCTTGGAGGCAAGGGCCAGCACCGCCGGATCGTTATTAGAAAGATCATCGCACCAGAGGTTAGGCCGGTCCACGCAGCCGCCATCGAAGCTGGGTATGTTACCCTCGAAGTTGCCAAGATACCCGCCCCAGAGGGCTACCTCCGCCGATCCCTTGCAGCAGTCTTGTCGCGTCAGAATGCCGGTATCGGGGATGCCAATCAAAGCGAATGAATTGGAGTCGGTGCCAGTATTTCCAAATGATGCGGACTGCGACGGCACCCCGACGGAACCAAAATAATCCGCGAAGAATTGGTTACCTATTTGGGAGTCCGGGACCACGTTGGGCGGGAATTGGTTGACGTTATAACCAAACCTCGGATCGGCCACCTCGTAGTCATAGTTAGGAGTAGCGGTGACATCCGCGTCGAGGTCAAAGGCGATGAGGCTTCGCTCTTCCTGAGTAAGATGAGTTGTGTAGTAAGCCGAGCCTAGGAGACCGATTTCTTCACCGCCAAACCAGATGTAGCGTAACTGATTAAGGGTGGACGTGCCCGACATCTGCAACGCGATTTCCAAAATGGTTGTAGACCCGGACGCGTTATCAAGCATTCCGGGACCGAAGATGGAATCCAGGTGAGCGTCCACCACCACGACATGAGTGGGATCGCCATAGGGAGAGTCAGCAATCACGTTGTAGTCCGCTCCAGTTTTTGTCTGCATGCGGATCTGGAGATGGGCAACGGGAGACACGCCCGCGGCGTTCCGCCCGAGAAGGTCGGCCGCCAGTGCGGGAGAGGCGACGGCGACGACTGGAATCTTGGCCTGGCGATGCAGACGCGGGCGTCGAATCCTGCCGCCCTCGATCGCGCGGTCCTCCTCGCCCCGGGCCTCCGGTTGGGATGGTAGGTCGTAGAGAATGACAGCGGATGCGCCGGCGTGTTCTGCATTCGCAACCTGCGCGTCGTAGGCGCAGTCGCCACGCCGCAGGATGGCGATGTCTCCGCGTCGGAAATTCACAAATTCTTCAGCTGGACAACCGGTTCCAGAGCCGGTCGCCGGCCGAACGCGTGCGGTGACGTCAGCGCCGCCGGATAGCCTTGCCATCACCCAATCTTTTTCCACAGGATAATCCTGGCCGGCCAAACTAAGCGTGGGAACGCCAACGACCTGAGGTGTGCGATAAGAATAGGTTTGGATCGTAACGTTATACCCGGCCCGCCTCATCAGCTTGGCGACATAGTCCACCGACGCCCTGTAGCCGGAAGTGCCTGTATCGCGATTGCCGTGGCCGTCCTGGCCGGGATTATTATCTGCGATGGTCTGGAAGCGCGTCATGTGCTGCCAGAGGGCGCCCTGCTGGATGGCCGCGACCAGCTTTTCCGGTGTTTCCCGAGCGGGCGCCCGAATGTCGTTAGGCGCAGCTTCGCCCTGCGCCGCGACTAAACCATGCGGGTTCGCAACTTGCGACACGGCCTGTTCGCCAGTCATGGCTATCACGGCAACGGCAAGGGCTCGACCGAGAAAAACGCACTTAAGAAAGCGGGAAGGTTTCATCTTGCAGCCAGTTTATCGTTTTGGTTGCAGCAGACAAGTCGCGTTTCCTGCATACCCAGTTCACTTTTTCACCGCGGATTTCCTGGCAGTCTTCTTGGCGCTGCTCTTTGAAAGTCCGGCCGCGGCTTCACCCACGTTACAGCCCTTGCTCGGGAGCGCTCTATCGCCGCCCGGTAATTGGCCATGTCCGAGAAAAGATGAAGGATGAATGAAGAATTAAGAAGTGAATTAAGATTACTTTTTCAGCTTCGCCCGAGCTGCTCGATAGTTTGCTATATGCTCCGCGACGGACACGCGCGCAACGGTGCGGCCGACCACGTCGAGAGCCAGGTCTTCCAATTTATTGAAGCGGACGCAACCTTTACCCATGTCGAGCTTCTGGCCGCTCTTCTGGTATTCGCTGGTGAACCAAGTGGAGAGAGTGGGATGGCCGTAGAAGCAGAGGAAATGCAGCACCATGCCCGACTTTTGCGAGGCGAGC
>JBBSED010000084.1:0-4702 GCA_038240025.1 Chthoniobacterales bacterium | reverse complement strand
CGCTTTGTACTGGCTTGAGAAAGCGGCCGATTCCAGGGTTCCCAGGCTGATCTGGATTCATTTTCAGGCTCCTTTCGATTCACTGCACACAACGGCTCGATATCGCGCGATCCGGACTCGCATGCATCTGCCGTAGCTGCCCACGACGTTACCGGATGATCCAGCGCCGGTTCAATTCATTTCCAAACCCGCGTCCAGCCACCAACCCGTGCTGTCATAAACTAGGGGGACTGTTGCAAACATCCGACGCGCAACTCCAGGCCAATCGCCTCAACGCGCAGCTCAGCGCGGTCCACGCGGCGCCGAGGGCAAAAAGCGCTCCTCCCTGCGGTATTAACCGGGATTTCTCATAAGCCGAGCGTCGCCACGAGTGCCGACGCGGCAGACACGAGTGTCCGCGCCACGCGAACAACAGACGGACTGTTTTCGGCGAACTGTGGCGCAGGCTCTCAGCCTGCCGCGTCGAGACTCCTCTCGACGCTTGCCTGCGATGATCCTTGTGAGAAATCCGGGTTAAGCCAAATCCGCTTGGACCCGCGACCAAGCGAAGTGCAGCGGTTCCAATTCCTCATCAAACGGAATGTTCAGGACCGCAAACGTCGGGTCAGGAACTTGACGGTGATTAGTCCGCACAACTCAACGGGACTTTACAGGTAGACGACGCTAGCGGAGTTTCGGTTTTTTGGCTCTTCTCTACGTATCGCCCTCACTTCCCGAGATTCGCTTCACGATCCCAAACGAAAGTGGGTACGTCGCTGGCTATGGAAGGATCGCCGACCAGCCGCTCAGCAAGCGGGATCAACCGATGTGTGCCGTTTAGTCGTTTCTCGTCAACTCGGTCCCATTGCCGTCGCCTAGCCGACTCTTCGGGACTAGTCCGCTAGCATCTGTACTTCGGCGGTTTGCCGATGATACGCTCATGTGGTTTTTGGTGGACCACGGTTCGCCGGACCGGTGATTCCGGAGCCAGCGCTTCCTAACTTCCGGATTGCCGTAATCCAGCAGAGCACTTTTACGACATGCCGACTTCTCGTCCATCTGCTTCGTTCAATGCCCCGATCCACATCAGTAACGGCTGCCGCCGCAGCGTTTGCCTCCGTCGCCGGCACGACGCTGCCATCGACAAACAAAGTGTGTCGATCGCGCCGAACTGCCTATTTTGCCTTGCGGAATCGGGGTTAAATGGGCGCTTGAAAAAGTCAGGTTGCGTTCAGCGGATCCCCCTACTGCATCTTCCCCTTATATTTCAGGGACGAGTTTTTTGCGGAAGTGCCGCTTCCCAATTCTGTATCACTACGAGCGTCGGGCCTTGCTGGGAGGTCACAGCCGGGATGAGGAATCTCTGTCCGTCCGGCGCTACATCGAAACCAGGGACCGAATGGATTGCGGCTCTGGCTTCGGTGGAGATGGTGAAAAGCGGAGCCGCCGGACCGAATTCAGGTTTCGGAGCGAGTTTTGCGGGAACGGCATACACGCGCCCGTCGAACGAGAGATAGAACAACTCCTTCCCATCGCGCCGCCAGCGCAGGGTCTGGGCCCCGGAGCGGGTTACCAGATACCGCTCTCCCGTGACGCGCGGAGCTCCCGTTGACTCAAAAGCTTGGACATAGACCTCGGACCGCCCGGATTCATTCGACGTAAACGTAAGCCACTTTCCGTCCGGGGAGAACGCGGCATTGGCCTCATGAAAACGTGTGCTCAGCACGGGAAACACCTTACGGCCGTGGGCCAGGTCGAACATGAACACGTCGCTCTGGGTTTCGCTCGCAAGCCGGGCAATTCCGGTGTTCTCAAAAACGATGAAGCGTCCATCGGGCGACCAATCGGTCGGCATCTGGAATCCACCTGGGGCTAGCGCTTCCTCTGCATCGCTCTCCCCAGCCCCGCGAATATGAACCTGGGCTAATTTACCCACAAAAGCGTGCAGGAACCCAATCGTCTTCGAATCCGGAGACCAAACGGGGGTGTCCCGGACGCCGGGCTCCAGGGTCAATTCGCGCGCGGCATTGCTTTCGATATCGACAATCCACAGATTCTGAGCACCTCGCTCGACATCGTAGATCGCAGTCGCCAGCTTCCGCCCGTCCGGCGAGAGGCGGCCTGCTGTTAAATTGACGTTGGCGGGGCCGGCCGATCCAACTTGCCGGCCTCCCCGATCCACCCACACCAGTTGGGAGCGGCTTGCGAAGCTTTGATAAGCGAGGGCGCCGCTGCTCGATACCGAAAAATCCGCCGCGCCGGTGGGCCAGAACGAGTAGACCTTGTTGACTACCGGCATTGCTTCTCCCGTAACTCGCAGGGAGCGAGGATCAAAGGGCTGCGCCAGCAGATTGCCGGCCCGGAGGTACATGAGGTAGCCGGAGCCGGGATTCGCCAGCGAGGCCGTGTATAGCACCCGCGAGTCCGATTCGATCAGATCCATGGCCGAGCTCGGATCGCTGAGCCGCGCCACACGCGCTCGATGGCGGTTGGTCTGAGAATCCCAGGTCATGTAAAGAAGGTGGTCACCGTCAGGTAACATCTGGGGCCATCGATATAACTGCTTGAGTGGCTCGGGAGAGCCGCCGGACGGAGAAATCGAGTAGCTCGTGAAACTGCTCCCAAGCAACAGTCTCTCGGGGCTGAGCCAGGCGCCGGAAAGCATGAATCCCGGCGAGTCGCCCAGAATAACGCGAGCGTCGCCCTCGAGTGGCGCCCGCTGGACTTTTCCCTTCGCTGTCAAAAAAAGCGACCGGCTGTCGGGCGCCCAGAAGAGGGTGTGGACTCCTTCGCTCCCCGGAAGCAGGCGCGGCTCGAGCGAGTTGAAATCGCGAACGAAAGCGCTGAACGCCCCACTTGTATCCATCGCGGTAAAGGCCAGATGCGTTCCATCGGGCGACAGTGCGAACGACTGCCGACTGACGGCGGCCTCTAAAAAAAACCCAGCCGGCGGCACGACTGCAAATCTCGCAGGCTTTGCCATCGCGGCCGGTTGCGGGCGCCTGGTGGCGAGCCAGATTCCGCCCCCAATCACAATCAAAGCCGCGCCCGCGACAAACGGCGTCCACCTCTTGTGCCGCTCGCGAGGCTTAGGTTCGATCCGAAGGGCAGACGGAGGCGCCATTTCCAGAACCGCTTTGACCGAAGCGCGCTCGAGAGGTGCGATGAATCTGTATCCTTTGCCGGGGATGGTTTCGATGTACCGCGGCTGGTCGGCCGAGTCCCCCAGCGCCTGCCGCAGCTTGTTCACGGCGGTGTTCAGGCCTTGCTCAAAATCGACGAAGGTAGTCCCCTGCCACAGATGCCGCTGCAGCTCGTCACGGCTGAGGACCTGGCCCGGTTGCTCGAGCAGAATCGAGAGGATCTGCAGCGGCTGGCCTTGGAGCCGGATCCGGTTCCCGAATTTACGCAGGTCGCCGGAGACGTGTTCGAATTCAAAAGGACCGAACAAAACCTTGGGCGATGGGTTCGGCTGGCTTCCCATGTCAACTAGGGTCGAGTCTAGCAGAGCTGAGGTCGTGATGTAAGCCTTCTCCGCTCAGTAGCTTCCGGGCTGAGGTGAACTCCAGCCGAACTCCATGGGAAAGTAATCCATTTCTGGTTAAAGTTGTGCCCGAGACCAAAAGGAGGTCTCTTCACAATGAAACGATCCACGCTTCTTGTTTTCGCCGCTCTCGTCGGGAGCGCGGCGCACGTCCAAGCCCAGGGGCTTCTCCAGTCGATCATCACGCCTGAGAAGGCCGTTGGTGTGGTCAACCAGACTATGGAAGGCACCTGGTTGTCGGAAACGCGGCCTGCCGGGTCGCCGGCCGACGCACCGCCGATCCTTAACTTTTCTACGTATCATCCGGACGGCAATGTGGTGCTTTCGGCCTCGAATGGTAATCAGGGAGAGGGGCACGGGGTTTGGGTGCGTGTGGGCGACCGCAAGTTTCTCGCGACGCTCTTCTTTTTCATCTACGATGCGAACCGGGTTCTTATCAACGTTATAAAGGCCCGTGTCAATTTACAACTGAGTCTCGATGGCAAGACCAACAAGAGTACCAACGAGGTGGTCATCATGGACCCGACCGGGAAAATCGTGGCCACAATTCCGGGAGGCACCGGCACCGCCGTCCGCCTCAGCCCTGAAATACCGGCTGACTTCAATGATTTCCAGAAGGTGCAGTAGAGATCAGAAGTAATCAGATTGCCGCGGCGGGATTCGGGTCCACTCGAGTTCCGCTATCGGGCGATGAGGGGTTGATATTCTCAAAGCCGGCAAGGACTGAGTCTATCGCCGTGTTGCCCCTCGAAAACGTGCTTTGGGGTTGAATCCCAACGACCTCGTGGTGCGCGTTCGCTACGCCGAGCACCCGACGCGTATTGGAAAAGTTTGACGAGCCGTCCAGGTAACCGCGAAGACACTGGATCATCCATTCCTATCCATTCGTGGCCTAACTCTTTCGCCCGTCACGACAATCTTGCGCCTATCTTCCCCACGTAATCAACCACTTCCACTTTCACTCCCACGTCTACCAACCATCCCCGTGCTGTCATAAAACTAGGGGGACACTTCCGTCCCCGCACCGAAACAAGGGAATGCCGCAATGTTGCAAACATCCGACGCGCAGCTCCAGGCCAATCGCCTCAACGCGCAGCTCAGCACAGGTCCGCGCACCGCCGAGGGCAAAAAGCGTTCGTCTCTCAACGCCCTGCGCCACGGCCTCTCCGGTCAGATCGT
>JBBSED010000083.1:0-4881 GCA_038240025.1 Chthoniobacterales bacterium | reverse complement strand
GCGGATCAAGCCGGTGCGCACTTATGTCGGGATCAATGAGATCCAAGTCTACGACGAGCGGCTGGTGCGGGTGAAGCGCAACGTCTGGGGCGTGCTGGGGAGCGAGCTGCTCTTCGAGCGCAGTGCGATCATCGATCTCGGACGGATGATTCTCTACCTGAAGTAACCGGCGCGAAAGAGCGCTGCACCCGGCCGTGGCACGGCCTAACGAAATCGCGGGTTGAGCTGCGGCGCGGCCTTTTCTTTTCCGCCTGGTCCGGGGCATATTGTCGGCCCGCCGATGACCACACCGAACAAAATCACCCTCGTCCGGATTCTGATGATTCCGGCGTTTGTGCTCATGGCGCTCTACTACGGCGAGAGCATCAAGCGCGGTGAGCCGCTGGAATGGCAGCGCTACACCGCGATCGCCATCTTTCTCCTCGCCGCGGTCAGCGACGGGCTCGATGGCTATATCGCGCGGCGTTACAACCAGAAGAGCGCGCTCGGCGTGGTCCTCGATCCGATCGCCGACAAGGGCTTGCTCCTCAGCGGGATTATCACCTTGAGTATCAGTAACTGGAGCGATATCGATCCGGCCTATGGGCGTTTCCCGACCTGGTTCCCGGTGCTCGTGATCAGTCGCGATGCGGTCATCCTGATCGGCAGCGCGTTGCTTCATCTTTTAAACGGGAAGGTGCGGGTGCGGCCGGCCCTCACCGGGAAGGTCGCAACCTTTTTGCAGATGACGGCGATCGCATGGGTGATGTTGCAGCTCATGTTTATCCCGCTCATCTGGATCGTCGGCGCGGCCGGCCTCTTTACCTTCCTCTCGGGCATCATCTACGTGACCGACGGTTTCCGGCAGCTCGGCGCTCATGGGCAGTCTGACGCCAGCGGGGAGGTTCGTTAGGCCATGGCGGGCATTCCCAGTGTGGCCATCGTGGGCCGCCCGAATGTCGGCAAGTCCGCTCTCTTTAACCGGCTCGTCGGGCGCAATATCGCGATCGTGCACGATCAACCCGGCATCACGCGCGACCGGATCATGGCGCCGAGCAAGCGCGGGAACCGGCCGTTCAACGTCTGGGATACCGGCGGGATCGGCGGGGCGGGGGAGACCGAACTGCTGCAGGAAGTCCGCACCGCGGCCGACGCCGCGATGAAGGAAGCGCAGGTCATCGTCTTCGTGGTCGATGCGCAACAAGGGCTGACCCCGATTGACGAGGAACTGGCGCGCCTTCTCCGCCGCTCGCAGCGTCCGGTAATTTTGGCGGTGAACAAAATCGATCACGCCAAGCACGAGGACTACGACGGCGAATTCCAGCGGCTCGGTTTCAAAGACCTGCTCTCGATCAGCGCCGCGCACAGCCGCGGCCTCGACGGCCTGGTCGAGGCGATCGAGGAACGCCTTCCCGAATCAGCAATCAGCAATCAGCAATCAGCAATTCCCCTCTCTCTCGCGATCGTGGGCCGGCCTAACGTCGGCAAATCTTCCCTCATCAACGCCATTTTGAGCGATCGGCGCACGATCGTGAGCAGCATCCCCGGCACCACCCGCGACGCCGTCGACATCGCCTACACGCATGGCAAGGACGACTTCCTGCTCATCGACACCGCGGGCATCCGTGCGCGCGGGAAACATTCCACTTCGGTCGAAGTCTTCAGCGTGATGCGTTCCGAGCGCACCATTCGGCGCGCGGACCTCAGCGTGCTCGTGGTCGACGCGACCATGGGCGTGACTGCACAGGACAAAAAAATCGCTGCGCTCATGCAGAAAGCGCAAAAGCCCTCGCTCATAGTGGTCAACAAATGGGACCTCGTGAAACCCGCGTATCATTCGAAAGAAGCGCTCGCGAAACTGCTCGAGGAAACCCGGCAGCGGCTCTTCTTTTTGCCCTACGCCCCGGTCCTCGTGGCGTCGGCGTTGACCGGTGAAAATGTCGAGCGGCTCTTCACCGCGATCCGCAAGATCCGGCGCGCGGCGCAGGAGCATCTCGGCACCGGGCCGCTCAACCGGCTCCTGCGCGATGCCTTCGCCGCGAACCCGCCCCCGATGTCGGCGAACAAGCGGATGAAGCTTTTCTACGCCACCCAAACCCGTGGCCAGGATCGCCCGCTCTCGACGCCGGAGTTCGTACTTTTCGTGAACGACCCGCAGTTGTTAGGCGACACCTACGCGCGCTACCTGGAGGCGCAGATTCGCGCCGCCGAGCCGTTTAACGGCCTGCCCTTGATGCTGAATTTCCGGCCGCGGACGGAGACGAAAAAGTAGCGCGGCTACAGCGTCACCCAGCTTCGAGTGCGGGCGCTTTCGGCGATCGCGCCCATGACCCGCTGATTCGCCAATCCATCCGCAAAAGTCGGCGCGACGCTCTTCCCTGCGACCACCGCCCTAACGAATTCGGCAAAGGTGTGCACGAAGGTGTGCTCGTAACCAATGACATGCCCGCTCGGCCACCACTGCCCGACGTAGGGATGACTGCTTTCCGTGACCAGGATGTCGCGAAAACCGCGCCGGCCTTCCGGGTCCCGCGCGTTGTAGAATTGCAGCCGGTTCATCTCCTCGAGGTCGAAATAAAGCGAGCCGCCGCTGCCGTTGATCTCGATCGTTAGGCCATTGCGCCGGCCGGTCGCGAAACGCGTCGCTTCGATCGTGGCGAGGGCGCCGTTCCGGAAACGCCCGATCATCAACGCGGCGTCGTCCACCGTCACCCGGCCGCGGTGTTGAGGGTCATCCAGCCGCGGCCTTCGTTTGATGAAAGTCTCGAGCGTCGCGCAGACTTCGCGGAACTCGCCGAGCAGGTAGCGCCCGAGATCGATCGCATGCGCGCCGATGTCGCCTAACGAACCCGAACTTCCGTCGCCCGCGCCCAGCCGCCAGACGAGCGGGAACTCCGGATCGACGATCCAATCCTGCAAATAATGCGCGCGAAAATGGAAAATCCGCTCCCCTAATTCGCCGCGCGCGATCATCTCCCGGGCGAGCGCGAGCGCGGGGACGCGCCGGTAGTTGTGGCACACCATGTTCACGACCCGCGCTTTTTTCACCGCCGCGACCATCCGCTCCGCCTCCGCGACGTCGCGGGCGAGCGGCTTCTCGCAGATGATCGCCTTGCCCGCCGCCGCCGCCGCGAGCGCGATCTCCGCGTGGGAATCGTTCGGCGTGCTGATGTCGATGAGATCGATCTCCGGGTCGTCCACAACTGCGCGCCAGTCGGTCGCGCTTTTTTCCCATCCGAAAGTCTGGGCCGCGGCGGCGACGGCCGCGGGGTCGCGCCCGCAGATGGTGTGTAGCCGCATGTCGGCCGGAAGATCGAAGAACCGCGGCACTTGGCGCCACGCATTCGAGTGCGCCTTGCCCATGAACTTGTAACCGATCAGCCCGATCTGCAGCGTGCGTCGTTTCATCATCAGGATTGTGAAAACCGTCGCACGGGATATACACGGCGCGTGGCTCCGGAGGTTATCGCAAAATGTCCCTCCTGTCGTCATCCGGCCAGCGGTCCGGTCGCGGCTTGCCCGCACTGCCACGTCTCGCTGCGGAAGCTCGACTTGAAATTCGGCGTCGCCCCAAAACACCTCGGCTCGCTCACCGATTACGAACAGATTCTTTCCGCCGCGGAACGGCGCCGCCTTACGACCAAGCTGGCACTTTTCCACCGCAAATTTCCCCAGACCACGTTTGCGGTTGTGCTCGCGAAATGGCCGGTCGGAAGACCGATGGGCGAATACATTTTCTGGCTCGCGAATCGGATGCGCTTCAGTGCGGCGGAGGCGACGGGAAAGAATAATTTCGATCTCCTCCTGGTCGTGAATATCGCGGGGGCGAGCGGGCTCTCCGCCGGTTACGGGCTGGAAAATCTGGTCGCGGAAGAGGACCTCGCGCGCGTGCTCGAGGCGGGGCGCGCAGAGTTCGCCGCGGAACGCTGGCTCGCGGGAATCGAGGCGTGCGTCGATTGCCTGATCGAGCGGCTGCGAGAGCTTTGCCGAAAATGAACCAGGGGCGGCTTTTGCTTATCGTTAGGCTGATGCTCCTCGCGCTCTTCCTCGGCGGCGGGCGATTGTCGGGGGCCGTCGCGCCGCGCGCCGCGCCCGCCAACCAGCTTTACGATCCGGATTTGCTCCTCTCGCCCCAGGCGACGACGGAGTTCAGTCGGCAACTCAAGGACTTCCAGGCAAAGGCCAGGGTAGTGATTTACCTCGCGATCTACAGCTCGCCGCCGGGGCCGATCGAGGAGACGGTGCAGACCCTGAATCAGGCCTGGAACCAGACGGGCTACGGCGTTGTGATCGCCTTTGCGCCGCGCCGCCACGAGCTGCGGGTGCTGCCGTCGCCGCAACTTTCGCTGCTCGAGAATGCCGATGGGTTGACCGAAGTCTTTCGCAAGGCGGCACAGGCGGATCTCGCGCGGGGTGACGACGCCGCCGCGGCCGCGAGCGGAGTTGCCGGGCTCACGCGGCGACTCGGTGATCTCGAACGCCGGCTTGGGCCGCCCGCGCAGCCGGCCTGGCGGCTGACGCGCGGGATGTTGCTCCTGATTCTCGCCGGCCTGGCGCTCGCCGGGCTGGCTCTGTTCTGGTGCGCGCTCCGCGTCCTGCGCACCGCAAACGTGTTCGATCACAGCTATCGCTTCCCCGAGCCGACGGCGCCGGTCGCGTTGCGTTTCGGCGGCCGACGCTGCGGCGGGCGCCTGGCGACCAGCGAGTTCCGCGCGCCCGCGAGGAAACCCGCGTCGCCCGCCTAGAGCTATCCTGCAAATGTTCCATGTAGACGTGTCGCGGTGGGCAAACCGGGGCTCGAAAAACCCGGCCCGAGCCAACACCCCCGTTGGGAGCCCGTAACGGCTACACTCGGCCCCCCGTTTGCGGCTCAGGCCCGCGCGAGAAAACGAAAACCCCCCG
>JBBSED010000082.1:0-5207 GCA_038240025.1 Chthoniobacterales bacterium | reverse complement strand
CGAGTTAAAAGTCTACGTTTACCCACTGCAGCGACAAGCCGAAGAGGAGTTACAAACGATCCACACTCTCAAGGTGGAACCGGAGTTGCAGCCGCTCTTCGACTACCTGGTTGGCCGCGGCAGCTTCGTCCAGCTCGATAATTTCAACCCGAGATACCTGCCGATCTTTTCCCGGGACGTCCTGAAGCGCATTGCCAGCGGGGATGAGAGCTGGGACGAGATGGTGCCTGCGCAAGTAGCAGAGCTCATCCGCCAGCGTGGCTTCTTCGGCTATAAAAAGAAGGAGTGACACTGGGGTTTTCGTCGCTGGTGGGAGACGCCCAATGGGTGTTAGCGTTGTGGTTGTAAAGATAATTGTCCATCGCGTCGACGACACTCCGCGGACACGTGGCTCCTCCGGACCACATAACAAAGCGGCCCGCCGAGATTTACTCGAAGGCGTGAGGCTGATATCTGACTCAATGAAAGAAGCGAAGGCTGAACTGGAGGTCGTCACCACGAATGCAAACCTGTTTCTCTAGTATCGATCGAATAGCTCGATGGAAAAATCTGAAGTGCTTAGCGTCGTGGTTCGAGCGCGGCTTGGCAGGCCGTTCCATTTCCGTTATGGGCTGAGCGTGCGACATGGCTAGATACTGGTGGCAATGCACCGCGTGCGGCGACCGGCCAGCTTGGTTGGCCGTGTGCCATTCACGCAGCATAGCCGCCTTCATCTGGGATGAGTTGGCACCAAGTGGCTGGGACCAGCGCCTCTTGCGTCGGACATGCAAGTGCAAGCGCCCCTCGCTGCGCATCACGTACAGATCTCAGCGCGGCGATCCTGATCGGACCAGCATCAGGCATATCGTAGGACTTAGCCCGGATGGCGACTATCTCCCGATGCTCTGGGAAACCTTTCGTCATTCGAGTCCCCGAAGGCGTTGGATTGACTTCAAGTATCAAAGGGGCCGCAGTCCGTGGGGCCTTACCAAACGGGTCGTTCTGGAGAAGGCGCAGCTTGGGCGACTTTTGCGAGCTTATGAGCGCGTGACTCGTCCGACGATCGATGCCCGTGCTTCAACGCGCACCAGTCCCGGCGTCACGAGCGGGCGCGCGCTTCGTCCAATTGGGCACTCGCAGCTGACATTATCAAAGACCGGGCCCAAGACAGGCTCGTGAAACGCGACCGCTTAATAGCGGTCACCGGCAAGGTCACCGGCGCCTGAACTCGACGGTTCGTGCAGCGGCGAAGCGGCACCCCCCATCCAGTCTCGCGATCGTGGACTTCAATGAATGCTTTGCACCTGATCGACGACTACCTTCCGCTCGCGACGCGATGGGCGATCTGGGACAGCCGCGGCTTCCCAGCAAAACGCCTCGCCGCTTCTGCGACTGATGATGTAGATTCCGTCCGCGAGTTGATTGAATCATGAAAGCGAAGCGAAAGACCAGTGGTGACAAGCA
Organism: Chthoniobacterales bacterium; assembly: GCA_038240025.1. Taxonomy (GTDB): domain Bacteria; phylum Verrucomicrobiota; class Verrucomicrobiia; order Chthoniobacterales; family UBA10450; genus Palsa-1392. Next base: position 3,764 of record JBBSED010000082.1, on the reverse strand, counting down.
GGTTCCCGACTTCGTGGCCCGCGCCGAACGAGCATTCCGGCGCGTCGCTCGAAAGCTGCGGGCCGAGAGTCGTCGCTCGGGTTTGCCCGCAGTTGTTTTCCACAATGGAAGCCCACTTTCAAAGCGGAGTGTCGATAGTAGGCTCTGACCCCAAATGGCCCTGACGACGGTCGTGGTTCGACTCGCGGACCTTCAATTCCTCTCACCTCAAGATCTCGGGGGCCAATCCTCTAACGCGGACCTCGCGGCTAAGATCCGCACGCAGTTCGCTTACTTGGGCGGTGAGGTGCAGGTCGAAGTTGAAGATGGGATTGCGACGATCTGTTTTGCTGAAGCGTCGGCATCTGATCACGCCGAGGCACGGCGACTCCTCGAGAAGGCAGGCAAGCGAGCTAAGAACGGGGAGTTTCAGAAGGCGAAAGGCATCTTTGAACGCGTCCTCGAACTCGACCCAGCAATGGCCGAAGCGCGACGCGACTTCGCGATGACGAAGTTCGAGTTGGGCGAAATGGCTGAGGCGAAAGACGAACTCGTTGATGCCCTGCGTCTCCAGCCGGATGATGCGTGGAGCTATGTCGTGCTCGGCAACATCTACGTGAAGCACGACCACGACTTCACGACTGCTGGACGTTTCTTCAGACGCGCACTGGAACTGAAGCCGGGCGATCCATACGCGCTGAATAGTTTAGCTGCTGTCTCAAGCGAGCTAGGGGAGCCAGCAGAGGCGCTGCGCTGTTTTAATGAAGCAATTGCATCGCATCCAGAGTTTGCGAACGCGTGGCTCGGGAAGGCGATGCTTCTTCAGAAGCAGGATCAGCCGGACACGGCGATCGAAGTGCTCGATGAGATGTTTCGCCGAGCGCAAGCAATGGACGCGCGCTCTGTTCCTGTTTTCGCAGAGGCACGCAGGGTTTACTTCGCCGCTCAGCGTCAGTCAGCGGAGTCCTTGCAGTCGGACGTCTTCAAAGAACTCGAAACGTATAAGGCGGAGCTCGCGGCCCTAACTGGCTATCCCGTGAAGGTCGAAACCAACGCGTTGTCCGGGCAGCTTAGCGGTGTTGCGCAGATGGCGTGGAAGCGGGGGCGAGACCATCATCTGGTGCAGTTAAGTGAGCTGCTGCCGCCTTCTGATCGGCAGCACGTCGAAGCGCACGAACTAACGCATATCCGCCTCGAAGGATTGGCGCGTCGAGTCACCAAGAACAAGTGGTTCATTACCACCGCCGCTTCACGCGAACTGGCGATTCGTTCGCTCGCTTCAGACGTTCAGAAATTGGAGCGCAAAGGCTACCCAGAAGATTCGATCACGCGCGTTGTCCTTGATCTGGTGAGCGGCCTGTCTGGGGCGATTTTCAACACGCCGTTGGATATGTTAATCGAAACGTATCTGCACCGTGAGATGCCTGCGTTGCATCACGCGCAGATCGTGTCTCTTGCGCGGCTCGCGCAAGAAGCACTCGCGGCCACAACTCACTCGGAGATACGTAAGCTCACGCCGCCGAAGATACTTCGGGCTACCGTCGCGTTAAATGGTGCTGCGGCTCTTTTCCTCGACGAATTCAGCGGCGGTGCCACCGAGTTCTGGCCGCAGTATCAACGACTCGACGGCGCGAATTTTTCTCTGCGCCTGATTCAGCTCTGGAAGGATCGCTGCGATACGCTCGGCGCGGGCGACGAGTACGACCTTGTGGACTCTTTCGCAGAACTACTCGGCTTGCGCGGGTGGTTTGAATGGAAAGCCGATCCCGGTACCCAGAACGTCCAGCAGGAACCGGTACGAGAAGGAACTACGAATCCCGAACTGTTGAGGGAGAAATACCCTGCCGCCGTTTGGTTTCTGCTCGATGCGTTGAACCGATACGCGCGCCTGGAGACCGAAGAAGTCCGAGCCATCTCGTTCGAGATCGCGATGGTGGGACGTAGCGGCTTGGACTACGCGAGCTCCGAGAAAAAGTATTCGTTGAAGACCATTCCTAACGAACAGTTTTCTGGGCTGCAGTTGATGTGCCTCATGCACGCAGGATTCAAGCGCCTAAGTCCTGAGCTCGATACCGGAATGGATCTCGACGAGCCTTTTCTACAGGCGCTCGAGCTATTCAACGCGGGTTCGAAATCCGAGTAGGGCGAAGCGAACGCCTTAGCTCATGCCGAGCGCTTCGGATTTCGCCCGAATCACATCGACCGACATACCCTGGCCGCCTTCGCCAAAGAAGGCGTCGATCTCGTCCACCTTCTCGTAGGAGAGATAGCGCACCTTCTCGTGAATCTTCAGGTGACGAAAGCTTGGACGAGTTAGCTGCTCCCGAACGCGATTCCTACGCTCTCCGGGAGCAACGATGAACATAGGGTAGGTAGTGTTCGGCGCGACCATTGCTAGATCGGCAAACCGCAGCAACCCTGAGTAGATCGACGTGCTGTTTTCAATCTCGAAGGCTGCGTCTATTCGGAACTCCTCCTTCCAAACGACGTCAATGTTCTCTACGTACTTCACTTGGGTATCAAGGCCGGCAGCAAACGTTTCCGCGAAGTCACCGAAGTGATATTCGTTTGTGATCCGTTGCTGATCATTGCGTGGGGCCCAGACTTTCTCGCCCGCCTGTCGGCCCATTCTTAGCAGCAACCACTGCATCCGAAGGTGCTCGGACGCCTCTTTAGGGACTGCCGGCTCGATTTCTTCATCGCGTGGAGGGCTTGCTTGGTAGGCATCCCGTTCAGGCACCTCTTGTATTCGTTCATCATTTCGGAGGCGGAGCAGCACGGAGTACACGTCGTCGAAACGATTGAAAAACGTCTCCAGTTTCTCGTCAGCAACGCGGGAAAATCCGCGCGGTAGATAGTCGGCAGGATATCCGAGCAGACGGCTGAATTTTTCGAAACGTAGGTCGATTTGAACGGGATTTGCGATGAAGTAAATCAGGTCCCAACCCGCTGTTTCATCTCCCTGTAAATTCTTCCACAGCTCACGCGAAAGCGCCGGACTTTCGACTTTAGCAGCCACGCGGCCGAGCAATCGAATGGTGGGACCTTCGAGAATTAGGATCTCGTCTCCCTCATTCATGCGCCCGAATGTGGCGCGGTTGCCTGGGCCGCTACGCGACCCCCAGACGGCGATCGGGCGCTCGCCAAAGACTTGGCGCAACTGTCGCGACATGCCGCTAGAAACGTGCCCCTCGATTCTGTCGAACGAGACCTTGTTGAGGATCGTGTCTTGGTAATGAACCATCGCCTCCGCATTTCCCAGCGGCATGTAGAGGAGGAAAATGTTTGGCATAAGCGAACGCGCGAACGTTATGCCCCCCGCCCGCGGGCGTCGAAGGTTTTCAGCGCTTGCAGGCATTTCGCCCGACGCAGCGGAAAGTGCTGCCTGTCTCCAACGTGAGCAATGCACACTACGGCTCCGGGTTCTACTGAATGAATCGAAAGCCGGATCGCCAAGTTCACTTCTTTGGTTTCGCCTTCTTCACCGCGGACTTCTTGGCGCCTTTCTTTGCGCTGCTGCCTCGCTCGAGAACCCTTTGAAAGCCCGGCCGCTCCTTCACCCGCGTTACGGCGGAGTTTCCCTTGCTCATGAGCGCCCTCGCCGTTCGGTAATTGGCCATGTGCTCCTCCACGGAGACGCGCGCAACGGTGCGGCCGACTACGTCGAGAGCCAGGTCGTCCAATGATTTGAAGCGGACGCAACCTTTACCCATGTCGAGTTTCTTGCCGCTCTTCTTGTATTGATTCGCTTGTCTCCCGACTCGCTCACCGCTACCTCGCGGCAT
>JBBSED010000081.1:0-5753 GCA_038240025.1 Chthoniobacterales bacterium | reverse complement strand
TGCTCGCCCCTTACAAAGGCCGCATCTACGATCCCTGCTGCGGCTCCGGCGGCATGTTCGTCCAGAGCGAGAAATTCGTCGAAGCCCACGGCGGCAAGATTGGCGACATCAGCATCTACGGCCAGGAATCGAACCCCACCACCCGCCGCCTCGCCGTCATGAACCTCGCCCTGCGCGGCATCGAGGCCGACTTCGGCCCCGAGCACGCCGACACCTTCCGGCGCGACCTCCATCCCGACCTCCGCGCCGACTACGTTCTGGCCAACCCGCCCTTCAACGACTCCGACTGGTTCCGCAAAGACGACGACGTGCGCTGGCAGTATGGCGTCCCGCCCCGGGGAAACGCCAACTTCGCCTGGGTGCAGCACTTCATCCACCACCTCGCGCCCCACGGCATGGCCGGCTTCGTCCTCGCCAATGGCAGCATGTCCTCGAACCAGTCCGGCGAAGGGACAATCAGGCAAGCCCTCATCGAGGCCGACCTCGTCGACTGCATGGTGGCCCTTCCCGGCCAGCTTTTCTACAGCACCCAGATTCCCGTCTGCCTCTGGTTTCTAGCGAAATCCAAAGCCGCCGATGCGAAGCGCGGTTTTCGTGAACGTTACGCGCAAACCCTCTTCATCGACGCGCGCAAAATGGGAACCCTCATCGACCGCGTCCACCGCGAGGTGACTGACGCCGACATCCAGAAAATCGTCACCACCTACCACGCCTGGCGCGGCGACCAGCGTGGCGCTGGACCAAGCTCTTCCCTCAATAACAACGAACCACAAACCAATAACTCGGGGATCACATACGCCGACGTCCCCGGATTCTGCTATTCGGCCGAGCTGAAGGAGATCGCGTCGCACGGCTATGTGTTGACCCCCGGCCGCTACGTCGGCGCTGCGGAAGTCGAGGACGACGGCGAATCTTTCGAGGAAAAGATGCCGCGCCTCGTCGCCGAACTGCGCGCTGAGTTCGCTGAGTCGGCAAGATTGGAGCAAGCGATCAAAGCGAATTTGAAAGGGTTCGGATATGACGGCTGATTATCCGGTCACGCCCATCGGGGATTTAGCGTCGTCTATTTCCGACACACACAAGTTCGGGAAGGACCAGCTAATCTTCCTCAACACTTCTGACATCCTGCTCGGCAGGTTCCTTCATTGCACCTATTCGGCAGTAAAGGATTGGCCTGGCCAAGCGAAGAAATCGATTCGCAAAGACGACATACTGTTCAGTGAGATTAGGCCAGCAAACGGCCGATGGGCTTACGTCGAGGAAGATGCTGATGATTTTGTGGTGTCGACCAAATTAATGGTCATCCGCGCAAAGCAGGACCGATTGTTTCCAAAGTATCTCTATCAATTTCTCACAAGCTCCGAGATTACAAAGTGGCTGCAGCATCTCGCTGAATCTCGCTCAGGTACCTTTCCGCAGATCACATTCGACCAAGTTGCGACCATCGAGCTTCCACTCCCACCCCTCGCCGAGCAAAAAGCCATCGCGGCGGTGCTTGGGGCGCTGGACGACAAGATCGAGTTGAACCGGCGGATGAACGCGACGCTGGAGGCGATGGCGCGGGCGCTGTTCCAGAGCTGGTTCGTGGATTTCGACCCCGTCCGCGCCAAATTCGACGGCCGCGCTCCCGCCGGCCTTGGTGCCGCCGCTGCCGCCCTCTTCCCCGACAACTTCCAAGACTCCCCGATTGGCCCCGTGCCCAAGGGCTGGAAGGTCGAACGATTCGACGCGCACATCACCGCCGACCGTGGCCTCAGCTACAAAGGTGAAGGCTTGAGCGAAGACGGAACCGGCTTGCCGATGCACAACCTCAACTCCATTTACGAGGGAGGCGGCTACAAGCACGAGGGCATCAAGTATTACGCCGGAGAGTATCGCGAGAAGCACCTGCTCGAACCGGGCGACATGATCTTGACCAACACCGAGCAAGGCTTCGATCACCTGCTCATCGGCCACGCCGCCATCGTCCCGAAATTCTACGGCCAGAAAGGAATCTTCAGCCACCACATCTACCGCGTTCGATTCAAGCCATCGTCACCTCTTAGCGCGCATTACTTCGTCGAGTTGTTCAACAACCGCCGCTGGCACTACTGGATTAGTGGATTCTCCAATGGCACTACCATCAACATGCTCCCGAAGGACGCGCTCGAAATGCCGATGGTCGTCGTGCCGCCCTTCGAATTGGTGGAGAAGTTCACCGCGCTCGCGCAAGCCGCTCACGAACAGGTCGAAGACAACAAAGAGCAATCCCGCACCCTCGCCGCCCTGCGCGACACGCTGCTGCCGAAGCTGCTGAGCGGAGAGTTAACGGTCAACGGCGCGCATTCCGTATGAGCAACCCTGGATACTCACGCGTTTTCGTCACGCTCCTTCATGAGGGAACGCTCGCCGCAGAATTAGTCTCTGCCGGAGTAACGGTGTTGCGAACAGCGACTACGCCTCGCTCCGGCTTATACGAACTCGCGCTCTTCAATCTCTCGATCGGGTTCGAGCGAATGTGCAAACTTGCCGTCCTTGTCGACCACTACATCGCCAACAAAGGCGCTTTCCCCACAAGTGATGTTCTGAAGAACAAATATGGTCATGATCTCGACAAGCTCTTCCCCTCGGTAGAGCGGATAGTCGCTGAACGAAAAATAAAGTCCGCCTATTCGGAGCCGCCTTCGTCAGAAATCCACCGCGAAATCATCTCAACCCTGTCAGAATTCGCGAGGACGACGCGCTACTACAATCTTGATTCCTTGACCGGCGGCAAAGCTGCAAATCTCCAGAGCGGTAGGGCGGCATGGGTCAATCGAGTCGGCAAACTGATCCTCAAGAAAAATTACTCTGCGCGAAAACAGATCGGCGACGTACTCGAGGCTCAGGAATTGCAGGCATCGCTTGGAGATGCCGTCAGTGGCATCAGGTTCGATGAGGCAGGCAAGTCCATCGATACCTTGGAAGAGGGCTTGATCCACGGTGCCGAAGGTCGCGTGATCCAACAGTTCGGTCAGTTTTATTGCCTGCAGCTGATCCGCTATTTGGCGACTGTTCTCGAAGAACTGCGTCGCATCTCACATCACGAGGGATTTCAAGACATCCCATTCTTCGGAGAAATCTTTTCATGGTTCTTGAATGAGGACTCAATGCTAAAAAGCCGGAAAACTTGGCGAATCCCTGAATAGCGGCTATGAGCGAACTGAATCTGACCCAACCTGAAGCAGATGCGTTGCTCGCGATGCCAAAAGTGCGCGAGAACGACACGATTCATCTGTTTCCAGTCGGTGGGAGCGGGTTGATCGTGCCGCTGATGGCACAGGATCGAACAGAGAACTTCCTTCTCGATATTAGCCGCGGACGAATCGATCTGCAGAAGGCAAAATATCAAAACAGAGGTCGCCAAATCGTCGTCCTTGCCCGACTCGATTTACACGGCGCGCCGCATCGTAATCCCGACGAGGTAGAGGTGCCGTGCCCGCACTTACACATTTATCGGGAAGGCTACGGTGACAAATGGGCCACGCCGGCACCGGTGAGCAGCTTCCCTGCGCCGCATGATCTGTGGCAAAGTCTGCAGGATTTCATGGCTTTCTGCCACATCGTTCAGCCTCCGCACATTGATCGAGGGTTGCTGGTATGACGGTCGACGAAGTCCAGAAGTTGCTCGACCGCTATGCGCTCTGGCTGAAGGACAAGACCAAGGTGCGGCAGGTGGAGGATTGGGTTGAGATCACCACGCCGTACCTCGACCGACACAATGACTACCTGCAGATTTACTCGCAAAGGGAGAATGGCGGCTATTTGCTGACCGACGACGGCTACACGCTTGAAGATTTGCGACAGTCTGGCTGCAATCTCGACACCCCTAAGCGGGAGGCGCTCCTGCGCATGACGCTCAACGGATTCGGGGTGCAGCTTCGGAACAACGCGATGCAGGTGCATGCGGGCGAGCAGAACTTCCCGTTGCGGAAACACAATCTCTTGCAGGCGATGCTGGCGGTAAATGATCTCTTCTTTCTTGCGTTGCCGAGTGGTCTAAGCCTCTTTTACGAGGAGGTAGTGGCGTGGATGGATCAAGCCGACGTTCGTTACACCACGAACGTCAAATTTACCGGCCACAGTGGCTACGATCACCACTTCGACTTCGTCATACCCAAGTCGCGGCACGCGCCCGAGCGAATAGTGGAAACCATTAATCGGCCAAGCAAAGAAACCGCGCAGTCGCTGGCGTTCGCATGGATAGACACAAAGGAAGTCAGGCCGCCCGACTCGCGGGTGTACGCAATTCTCAACGACGCGGAAGGACGGGTTCCAAATGCCGCTGTAGATGCGCTGCGAAGTTACGACGTGAGACCTGTGCTTTGGACCGAGCGAGAAGAGATTATTCAAGAACTTGCAGCGTAGTCTCCGACGATGGCGCACTTCAATGAAGCGACAGTTGAAGAGGCCGCGCTAAGCTGGTTTCGGGAACTCGACTACGCGGTCGAGCACGCGCCGCATCTCGCACCCGGCGAGATTGCGACGGAGCGCCGCTCGTTCAGCGATGTCGTGCTCGCGGGCAGGCTTCAGGACGCGATCACTCGGCTAAACCCGCAAATTCCAGGCGACGCGCGTGAAGAGGCGTTGCGAAAAGTGCTGCGACACGATGCGCCATCGCTCGTCGGCAACAATCGTGCGTTTCACCGAATGCTGCGTGATGGCGTGCAGGTCGAATACCGCCGCGATGACGGGAGCATCGCAGGCGATCATGTTCGGCTGATCGACTTCGACAATCCCGAGGCGAATGACTGGCTGGCGGTGAATCAATTCACCGTCCTCGAAGGTCAGAACAACCGGCGGCCGGATATCGTTGTCTTCGTCAACGGGCTGCCGCTCGGAATCATCGAGCTGAAAATTCCGGAAGACACCGACAAATGGTCCGGCGCGGCTTACAACCAGATACAGACCTACAAGCAGGAGATTCCTTCGTTGCTGCACTACAACGAACTAACGGTGATCTCCGACGGGCTGGAAGCGCGCATCGGATCGCTCACCGCGAATCAGGAATGGTTCAAGGTCTGGCGCACGATCGAGGGCGAGTTCGATGCGCCGAAGACGGCGCTGGAATTAGAGACACTCGTTAGGGGAGTTTTCGAGAAGCGGCGCTTCCTCGATCTCATCCGCAACTTCATCGTCTTCGAAGACGATCCAGATACTGGCGCGGTGCATAAGCTGATGGCGGGTTATCATCAGTTCCACGCGGTGAAGGCAGCGGTCGATGAAACGATTCGCGCCACCGGTCGCGAGGAGACGGCGAAGGTCGGCGAGTCACCCGGTCATTATTGGGCGGGCAAGATGCACGGCGGCAAGGAAGGCGATCGCCGCGTCGGGGTAATCTGGCACACCCAAGGTTCGGGCAAGAGCTTGTCCATGCTCTTCTACGCGGGCCGTATCATCGAAGAGCCGGCGATGGAAAACCCGACGCTGGTTTTCCTGACCGATCGAAACGACCTGGACGATCAACTCTTTGGCCAGTTCCAGCGTTGCCACGAAATCCTGCGACAGACTCCGGTGCAGGCGGATTCGGTCGAGCATTTGCGCAAGCTGCTCAATGTCGCGAGCGGCGGCGTGGTTTTCACAACTATCCAGAAGTTTATGCCGGAAGAGAAAGGCGGGAGGGCGCCGCTCCTCTCCGAGCGTCGGAACATCGTCGTGATCGCGGATGAAGCGCACCGCAGCCAATACGACTTGATCGACGGGCTCGCGCGCAATCTGCGCGACTCGCTCCCGCA
>JBBSED010000080.1:0-6391 GCA_038240025.1 Chthoniobacterales bacterium | reverse complement strand
GTCGGGAAGATTTTTCACGCGCTGGGCGAGCGGAGCGGGCGTCACTCTCTGCGGCTGCGCCTGGGCGCAAGGCGCGCTAAGGTAGGTTTCGGGCAACGGATTTGCCACAAAAGTGCCCGACCCGACGCGAGCGTGCAGATACCCTTCGTCCTGGAGCTTGCCAAAGGCCTGGTTCACGGTGAGGCGGGAAACCCCAAGATCCGCGGCCAATGCGCGTGAGGAAGGAAGGCGGGAAGAGTTATCGCTGAAGTTTCCCGCAACCAGTTCGTCGCGAATCTGACGATAGAGCTGCTGGTGAAGCGGTTCGGCGGAGGTGCGGTCGAGACGAACCATCTCGAACGCGGCGATCGATCGGCGACGCCGGGTCCCGGCTCGTTTCCTGGTCGCCGTATTTCTTTGCATCCGAAGCATGATTCTTTGCGGGAACGCGAGTAGCAATTGTTTTGTCTAAGTGGTCTGCTCGTGTCGATCAAAGTGGTCCGTTGACACTCGCGCGGCTGGTCCGAGCTTTCTGGCAGATGCCGGCCCCTTGCAGTGATTACAACAAAACCGATGGCGTGGTTTATTTCGCGCGGATGCTCGATAAGATTCGACTAAAGGCGGCCAACGAGCTGCCGGCTGACTACTTTGTCGGCGTGAAGGACGATCCGACTTTGTTTGATGCGCGCTGCACCCGGTTCCTCCAGGTGAACTACGACAAGCTGGTCGCGCGGACATTGGAAGGCGGATCGGACAGCAAAATTCTCGCCTGGTGTTTCGCTGAGGGCAGGAAACCGAGTGCCGAGGAAATCGAGGTTTGGAACGCGTTCTTGTTGAAACGCGGCTGGCGTGATGCCTCAAGTGAAGATCTGGCCGCGGCGAAAGGACGGAACGGTTGGGCTGATCGCCCGGACATTCAAACCTGGGTGGATTTGCATGACGCGGAAGAAGGTCGAACGCCGGGCGCGAAGACGATCGGGTGAAGTTCGCCGAATTTCTCTGTTTCTGTCTCCAGATGACCGCTTCCGCTCAGAGTTCGATCGATGCGGAGAAAGCGGTCGCGGCTCTTGATCAGGAATATCAGGAAGCGGTGCGGAAGAACGACGCCGCAACCATGAACCGGATTCTCGCCGACGATTTCGTTCTCGTGACGGGCACGGGCAAGATTTTCTCGAAATCGGATTTGCTCGAGGAAGCCCGAAGCAAGCGGATGGCGTACGAGCGACAAGAAGATAGCGAGCGCAAGGTTCGCGTGTGGGGTGACGCGGCCGTAGTCACGGCGTTACTTTGGGCGAAAGGAAAAGAAGAGGGAAAAGAGTTCGAATATCGCCTCTGGTTCAGCGACACTTACGTAAGAACGGACGGAGGCTGGCGGTATGTTTTCGCGCAGGCTTCGCCCCGGCTGCCGGCACCGGAATAGTAGATGTCTGAACAGAGTGCTTTCCATTAAGGAAAGTGGTCACAGTTCACATGGGTTGCCCCGAAAACATTCGGGGTTGCGGGACTTAACCCAACATCTCACGACACAGCCTCGGTTTTCTAATCGTTATCCTGGGACGCCCGCAGCTCTTCACGAAAAACACGCTGACCGTCATCCTTCCGCTGTTGAAGGAGCGAAAGCCGTCCCTTCTTCTTAACGTCGCGAGGCTCTGGACTCTTGTCCTGTTCGCGAATCTAGCCGGCGCCAGCGATCCGCACCACTGATCACGCCAGCCACAATCTCCGCGGCGTAACCGATCGCGCCGGCACCGGCAACATGCACGCGATGAATGAATGCAGCACGCGTTCGCTCCCACTACCGAAGAACGGCTCCCAGACGTGGGCGACGAAGCCCAGTTGATAGAGGACGAGATAGGAGGCAATAACGAAACCGAGAACGGCGAGGCTCAGCACAGGCAGGCGACGCGCGAGCGAGGATGGGTTATGCTCAAGACTCATCGGCCATGTTCTGCCGCGATCCCAGAAGAACTTCCGAAGCGCGGCCGTGAGCTAACCGCGTGATTTCATGAAATTCGATTTTTCCGAAGCGACAAAAAGCCTGCACGAAATGTTTCGGGGTTTACTGGATCGGTTGCCTTACATCGGCGCCGCGTTGGTTGTTTTCATAATTTTCTTTCTGATCGCGAAGGGCGTGCGCGCCCTCGTCCGCAATCTCGCGGAACGTTTGCGCAAGCGGCGCAATGTCGGCATTGTGCTTGGCCGCCTCGCCCAATGGGTGATTCTTTTCGTCGGACTGCTGGTCGCGCTGGTGATTGCGATTCCCAGTTTCAAACCGGGACAACTGGTGCAGTTGCTCGGGATCAGCAGCGTCGCGATCGGGTTTGCCTTTCGCGATATCCTGCAAAATTTCCTCGCCGGTATTTTGCTCCTTTTGCGCGAGCCTTTTCGGGTCGGCGACGAAATCGAATACCTCACCTACAAAGGGACGGTGGAGGAAGTTGAGACGAGCGCGACCGTGATTAAGACCTACGACGGTCGCCGCGTGGTGATCCCGAATGGCGAGCTGCTGACCAACGCCGTGACGGTCAACACGGCCTACGCCCATCGACGACTGGAATACGATGTCGGGATCGGCTACGGCGATGACATCGCGCAGGCGAAGAAGCTGTTGCTCGAGGCGGTCTCGGAAATCGACGGCATTCTCGATGAGCCTGCGCCCGACGCGATCGTGTTCGACCTTGCATCGCACAGCGTGAACATCCGCCTGCGCTGGTGGGTGGCGCCGCCTTCGCGGTCCGATGCGCTCGACTCACGCGATCAGGTTTTGACCGCGGTCAAAGGCAAACTGCTGACCCATGGAATCGACCTGCCGTTTCCAACCCAGCACGTGCTCTTTCACGATCAGACCGAGGAGACGGACGGCGATCGCGCCCGCCAGCGGGAAGGCTGGCCCTCGGGTGAGGGTGCTGTGCCGAAGTCGCGCAGCGTGGCCGCGGCGATCACAAATTCCAAGGGCGCGCAGCCGCACGATGGTTCGGCAGTCGACGAATGAAAACCTTTTTCAGCGCAATACTCGAACGACTCCGCACCAGCTACTGGGTCATCCCATCGCTGCTTGCGATCGGCGCGACTGCGCTCTCCTTCGCTACCGTCCACGCCGACACGCTTATCAACGCAAAATGGGTGCGCACGACCGGTTGGATTTGGGCCGGCGGCCCCGAAGGCGCGCGCAACGTCCTGGCCACGATCGCCGGCTCTACCATCACAGTCGCGGGCGTGGTCTTCTCGGTTACAATCGTCTCCCTCACGCTCGCTTCTTCGCAATTCGGGCCGCGCCTGCTCCGCACTTTTCTGAACGACCGCTGGACGCAAATCGTCCTCGGCGTTTTCGTTTCCACCTTTCTTTATTGCCTGCTCGTTCTGCGCACGATTCGCGGCACGGACGCGGCGACTTTCGTCCCGTTTCTCTCCGTCACGGTCGGCCTCCTCTTCGCGGTCACGAGCGTGGCCTTCCTCATCTTTTTCGTGCACCACGTCTCGAACGCGATCCTGGCGGACAACCTGATCGCGCGCGTCGCGGCGGAGCTGCGCCAGGGCATTGATCGCCTTTATCCCGATGAGGTCGGTATCGGTGAAAACGGAGTAGCGGGGGGAAACGAACGGGATCTGCCGCCGCGTTTCGAAGCGGAGGCCAAGACGATCAAGTCAAAGGTCAGCGGCTACATTCACGCGATCTCGATCGAGAACCTGCTCGCCTTTGCGAAAGAAGAAAACATGGTGCTCCGCCTCAGCCAACGACCGGGCGATTTTGTGGCGGAAGGCGCGACGCTGGCATCGCTCTGGCCGGCGGAGAAGTCTAACGAGAGCCTCGTCGCCGGGGTTCGCCGCGCATTTTATTTTGGCGACGAGCGGACGCCGACACAAGACCTCGAGTATTCGATTGATCAATTGGTCGAGGTGGCGGTGCGCGCGTTGTCGCCGGGAATTAATGATCCGTTCACCGCGATGACCTGCATTGATTGGCTGGGCGGCGCGCTCATTCGCGTCGCGGGCCGGGGGCTGCCGTCCGGCTGGCGCTACGACGACGAACGCCGGTTGCGCATCATCGCGAAGACGACCGACTTCGCCGGGATCGCAGCCGCGGCCTTCAACCAAATCCGTCAGTATGGGAGCAAGAGCGTCGCCGTCATGCTGCGTTTGCTGGAAACGCTGGCGAAGGTGGCGCCGCATCTTCGGCGCGAGACAGATCGCGCGGTCCTGCGGGAGCACGCGCGCAAGGTCCGCGACGACGGCTGCGCGCAGGTGAAGAATCAGAGCGACCGCGCCGAAATCGAGGAACGTTTTGCGATTGCGGAACGAGCGTTGCGCACTGGCGATTTGTAGAAGCGATGAGTTGAATACAGCCTGACCAATCGCCGCCGTTATAAAACCGTCAACCAGTGAAGCGTTAGTCGCGTCGACCAACTTGTTCGCCCTCGGTGCGGAATGGCGATTCCGTCGAAGCGCCGCTCGGGGCAAACCAACGCGCGACGAGCACATCAGTCGAGGAGTGAGCGATAATCGAGCCGGCGATGACGATTGCGATGAGATGAAATAGGTGCTCCGCGTCCGGGACACCAGCATTGAAGAGAAGCAAACCGTAAATGACAGAGGCAAAACCCTTCGGGCCGAACCACGCCGTGGTGATGCGTTCTCTCCAGTCTAGCTCGCTCCTGATAAGCGAAAGCATGAGCGCGACCGGCCGGGCGAAGATCAGCGCGAGCAGCGCAAACATGTATCCGCCCGGGCCAATGCCGCGAAAGTAGGCGGGCGAAAGCATGGCGCCGAAGACGAGAATTGCGCCTAGCTTCAGCAGCTCGGCCAACAGTTCACCAAATTGATGAAATTCGTCGCGCAAATCGGGACGCGTGCTGGCGATGGTGACGCCGGCGGAGAAGGCGGCGAGGTAAACGTTGCCGTGAGTCGATGCGGCGACGGCAATGACGACGAGTCCGAGCGCGAGCGCGAAGAGCGGCTCCAACGGTTTGTCTATGGCGAAGAAGCGGCTGGCTTCCAGCCGGCAGATCGACCAGGGCAGCAAGACGCCGAGGGCGATTCCCCATACGAGCTCTCCGGCCAGTGGCAACAACTCGGTCGACTGCTGGCCGACAACCCCGAGCAGGACAAGAACGATGGGCAGAGCGAGACCGTCATTGATGCCGCTCTCGACATTGAGGAGCGAACGGAGCCGATACGGCACCTCCTTTTTGCCAACGATGGCGGCGGCAAACACAGGATCGGTCGGGCAAAGAATTGCGCCAATGAGGAAGGCCACCGCCCACGGCAAACCAATGAGACCGCGCGCCAGCAGCGCGGTAATCAGAAGTGTGAGCGGCAATCCGAGAAGCAAGGCCCGGCCAGGCAGGTGCCATGCCGCGGCGACGTCGCGAATCGAAGCACGCATGCCATCAGTGAAAAGCACGCTGCACAAAGCTGCTTCGGCGATAAGGCGGACAAACTCCTGGTGCGGACCGCTCGCGATGACATTGAATGCAGCCGGACCGGCCACGAATCCCGCGACGAGAAAGAGGACCGCGGTCGAGAGCACGCTGCGGTCCGAGAGCTCGGAAAGGAGAATCGCGACGAGCAAGGTGAGCGCGAAAATCAGCAGCGTGATCATTGGTTTGAGCGCGGCTAAGGTTGCGACCAGTCACCGCAAGGGACGGAGCTTGAGGGCTTCATAAAAGAGAGTTTGTTAAGGTATGAACGCGCATCGCATCGCCAGTTTTGGTCTGATCTTCTTATAATATTGTTTGTCTGCGGACCAGTCAGCAGCGAAGCGCGTTCACGCACCGCGGGTGATCCGGGAGGCCATACCAATCGCGGGGTGCGTTACGCGCGCGCCAAAAAATACGACAAGGCCATTGAGGAATTCAGCAAAGCGATTGATGCACAGCCGAGGGATCCAAAGAACTATCTCAATCGCGCCCAGGTTTATCGGCTGAACAATCAACCGAACAAAGCTCTGCCCGAGGAGACCTGAAAATTACGGTCAGCCAGTGACAATCCGGAAGAACCGCAGATTACCTTCAAAGACTGCTTTCGCGTCGCTGCCGCTGACGCGTCAAAGAAAAATGCCGGATAGCGATGAGGCCATCCGGCATTTTAAAGTCAGCAATTCAAACAAAAACTGAATTGTGCGTTACCGTCGTATTTCTTTGGCTCCGGTTTCTTTCGATTCCAAAGTCTTAACGGCGTAACTGAACTCCCGAGGGAGCGCAGAATTAGCCGTCGACCTAGTGATGTCTTTCAAATCGTCGATCTGAGATCTTCAATGTAAAATCCATCGCTTTCTCCTTAGAAAGGAGGTGATCCAGCCGCAGGTTCCCCTACGGCTACCTTGTTACGACTTCATCCCAGTTACTGCTCATAGCGTAGACGGCTGCTTCCCTTGCGGGTTGGCGCGCCGGCTTCGGCTACAAGCAACTTCCAT
>JBBSED010000079.1:0-6415 GCA_038240025.1 Chthoniobacterales bacterium | reverse complement strand
TCCGGGAAGTTGCCAGCGGCATCGAAGCGGCTGGGATTCCTGTCGTCGTGGTCGCTCCGCAACGCCAGCAGGTGATCGACCTGGCGCGGGATGGATTCGCGTACGTTCAGACAGTGAGCGAGCTCTTGACCCGCAAGAAACTACGGCGCGCTTCCGTCGTCATCGTCGATGAAGCCGGTCAGCTCGGGGCGAAGCAGATGCTCGATCTGCTGACATTGGTCAAAGAGAACGGCGGCCGTGTGATTGCTTCGGGCGATACCCGGCAGCATGGCGCCGTCGAAGCTTCCGACGCTCTGCGTGCGATCGAGAGATACGGCGGCGTTCGCTCTGCTGAACTGACCACGATTAGACGGCAAGATCCCGACCTGGCGCGCGATCCGACGGAGCGCGAGTTCATCGAACAATATCGGCGAGCGGTGAAAGATGCCGCCGCCGGACGCATTGACGAATCTTTCGACCGGCTCGACGCGCACGGAGCGATCGTCGCCTGCTCGCTTGCCGATCAGCAGGCAAAGCTGACCGCGGATTATTTGCGGATCGCAGCGAACGGGCATTCGACTGTCGTCGTTGCACAGACCTGGTCGGAAATTCACAAGGTCAATGCTTCGATCCGTGACGCCTTGAAAGCGGGCCGCTTGCTTGGCCCGGACGAGGTGACGGTCAGTGCGCTCGAAAAGATTGACTTGACGGATGCGCAGAAGCGCGATGCTCGTTATTATCAGCCCGAAGCCGTAGTCGTTCTCAACCGCGATTGCGGGCGTTTCCGCAAAGGGCAGAGTGGCAAGTTTCTTGGCATCACACGAAACGGAATTGTCCTTCAAGTCGAAGGTCGCATCGCAACGGTGCCGATGCACCGCATCGATCATCTGAACGTCTGCCGCCGTAACAACCTGACCCTTTCGGAAGGCGACCGCCTGCAACTTAAGGCCAACAGTCGCACTCGAGACGGACGTCGCCTGGCGAACGGCGAGCTCGTGACGGTAGCGAGCGTCGAGAGGGATGAACGAATCGTTTTGAAAGATGGCCGGACGTTGCCGCTCGACTACCGGCAATTCGTCCGTGGCTATGCGGTCACTTCCTACGCCTCGCAGGGGAAGACAGTTGATTACGTGCTTTTCTCCGACTCCGCCGTCAAAGCCGCGACCAATCGACAGCAGTGGTATGTGAGCATTTCGCGCGGTCGGAAGGGCATTCGTATCTTCACCAGCGACAAGGAGCAGCTCCGCGAGAATGTGATGCGTTCCGGAGATCGCGAACTCGCGTTGGAGCTGGCTGGTCGAATGGCTAATCGGGCGACAGCCAAGCGCAATCACGCCGTCCGTGTGGCGAATGCTTGTCGCCGCTGGTTCCTCAACATCATGCGAACACGACAAAGGGGACAAGGCGTGAGCGAGGCAGTCTCGACATGAAAAAAAAACCTCAGTCGCAAAACGCCACGCCTTCGGATGCCGTGCAGCCGCGCTGCTGGGAGCGCGATCCCAACGCCCAGGCATTGCGCGTCGAACTCGGCGACGGGACTCATTTCATTTTTCCGTATGCTCACCTGAGTTTCGCCAGGCTCGCCTCGATCGATACGAAGGAAACGCTCGTCCTGACCTACAGCGCGCACGAAGTCACAATCGTCGGAAAACAATTGCGCGACCTCAGTCTCGTCGTGCAAAAACTTTCGGCGGATTGGATCAAGGAGTTACCCAAACGATACGTGCCACTGCTGGATGGCGACTCGGCGCACATCGAGACGATCGACGTGAAAGAATTAGCCGCAGAGAGTGCTGGCGACAAAACTCTGTCTGAATCCAAGTGAAGTGACAGGGTTGTTCTGACGGCGGCGGCTTTCACGGCGAGACCCTCGTGCCGCAGAGGGTCGGCTATAGCCGGGGAAGCTGTGAGTAACGTTTTGTTATTCAAGCCGCCGGAAACAACCCGATCCATCTCGATTTTCCGCGCTATGAAACGACTCGGCAATCGCCCGTCGCATCTCCGCCAGTTTGTCCGAGTCGAAATCTTTCTCCCGCAACACCGGCTCGGCCCGTCGCTGCCGCTCATACCATTGCGCCATCCGCTGTTCGCGAGAAAGGCCATCCTTCGCCAGCAACCGCTCGGCTTTCGAAACTGTCGAGGATGGTGCGAAAAAGGTGATGCGCCCGGCACTGCAAGTCTGGTCAACGGCAAATCCGTGACAGATCATGAGAGCATCTGCATAGCAGCTCACGACGCGTTCTTCGTCGTGGCCATCGCGCAGCGAGCGATGGGCATAACCAAACGCCGTGCGAGTGACGAAGCGCACTTTGCAGTTGTCCCAATGGCAATCTTCCAAACGTCGCGAGAGACTGAACGCCTTGCGGCGCAGTGGATCGCCACGCCGACGTTCGCATGACTTCGATTTGAACCCGCGCCACTGCGCGAAATCGCGCCGCGCGCCGTTTAACTCTGGCTGCTGTATTCCGAAGGAATCCTTTCTGATAAAAGGATTGTCACAGCCTCCAGTATTTTCCGCAGAGCCATCAGCGTCCAATCTGTTCCAGCTTTTCGCTGGATTTCTCGGCGCTAAAACCTGCGGGCGATCGGCATGTAGCTCATCACTTTTGGCGACACATGAGGCCAGTTTTCGTGGCCTTCCGCGCGGGCGAGGAAAGGCCGGATGCAACACGATAGCCGGATCGATTTTTTCACCTCCCACACCGAGCGTTGTATAATTGTGGAGCCGATAACCCTGCGCGTCGTAAAAGAGCGAGCACTTGTCGAACTTCAACTTTGCGCGTTGGGCGACAATCACACCCCACGTCCTTCGTCCGTTTGGCTTCTTGTCGCGCAACTTCGTCTCAAACACCAAGTCATGGTCTTTTGCTCGAATCTTCGATAGCTCGCGAGTCGCATGTTCGCGGCTATAGCCGGTGATACGGCAAAAGGCTGCGAGGTCGACGTCACCCCAGATCGGGGACCGGCTGGCGACATTTCGCAACCAGCCTTTAAGTCGAGCACGACACGGCGCAACGCCCCCAGGGCGTTGGCCCGGACGGCGCTCGCGTTCTTCGCTGCTCCCAGACGAGGACACACCTCGCCGGTTAGAAAAATGCGGCATCTTTCTTGACTCCGGCGCTCGCCGAGCCGAAAATTCCCGTATATCACTGCTGGTTTATTCCGGCTCAGAAAGCTTCATGGCCATTGGCGAGTTACGAGTTCGCCAATGGCCATTTTGCTGGATTGGATTTTGCGGTTAGTCGGACTTCATTGGATTCACTTTCTTGAATCCATAGAGGATGCGGTGGGCGTGGCCGCTCCTGATTCAGAGCATTCGCGGCACACACGGCGGTTTCGTGGTGAGCGGGTAAAGTGCCGCGGACCTCTGCGTGATCCTTATCCCGCGCGCGGCGAGCCATAAACATCGAGAAGCGATTCGCTATGCTGAAATTCCGTCGATCACTTTCCTCAGATCAAAAACGTCAAATGGCTTAGGGATCATTATGTCGACACCCAAGGCGTCGTAGGCATCACGGTTTTCCCGAGACAGGTGAGCTGAGAGGACGATAATTTTCCCTTGGAAATTCTTCGATCGCAACCGCGTTACCAACTCGATACCGGAGACACGCGGCATGTTGTTGCCGGCTATTAGAAGATCAAACGGTTCCCGCGAGGCCATGACTTTGGCGAAAGCCTGTTCGCCGTCGGAGGCTACTTCTACTTGGTGACCGGAATTCTTTAGGACGAAAAGAGGGAAAAGGTCACGGCTGCATCGTCATCGGCGACGAGAATGTCGTTTTTCAAAGCTTCGTTTTTCGGCCAGGAGTTGGTAGAGGATGCGGCACATCCGCCGGGCCACAATCGTGATGGCGGTGTTTGCCTTTTTGCCGCGGGCCCGCTGCTGCCGGTAGAGCGCGCCAAAGTAAGGTGAGCAACCGCCACGAGCGGTGCTGAGGTTTGCTGTTGCCTAACGAGAGATCCTGCTCGAGCCGCAACGTATCTCCGTCCCAATGCCCTTCCGTTTTCGTCCTTACCACTTGCTTGGGCACGCCGCCGCGGTTTTCCATCACCCCGAATGAACTGTGCGGCCCTCGAAGAATTTTGTCGGCCGAAATTCCGGCCGGCCGCTTTCGAACTCCGAGACATTCATCGTGGCGCAGCTCGCGAGAGCAAGCGCGCCGAACGAGCAAAGAAGGCGAAGGGCGAGAGACATGTGAGTGCTTAAATAGTTCGTCCGCACGTGAGAAGCTGATACCGACCCACCGGGGTGCCTTCAAGGAGCTCGGCTGAGCCGGTCTTTACGCGTGTGCCGTCAATCTCACGCGCCGCCATAGAATGCGAGCCAGGCGGGTTCGGTCGTGAAGAGAAGCAGAGCGGCGGTGCGCCGATTTCGCCCTGTAGCGCGGTCAAGTGCACGCGCTCCTCGGCTGTGGTGATCGCGCTCATCGCGAGCCTGGCCGCAGGCGCCGCGACGGAGCTTTAAGCAGGGCGAATTGCATCGCGAATGCAGGATCATAGCACCCGTCGCCTTGGGTGCGAGAGAGGAAATCCCAAGACGTCCAGAGAAGGGGGAACGCACGATAAACCTTCACATCCCCGGGATGTTTCCTTCACCATGAAAGCCCTGCATCGCTCGAAGATTTTCTGGGCGCTCGTCGTCGTCGCGCTCGCGCTCGTCGTCGTGAGGCTGATGCTGCCTTTCTGGGTGCGCGACTACGTGAACCGAAGGCTCTCGGAGCTGAAGGATTTTCGCGGGCATGTCGAAGACGTCGACCTCGCGCTCTGGCGCGGCGCCTACCAAATCCGCGGCATTAAAATCGTGAAGACGAGCGGCGATGTGCCGGTGCCGCTTTTTAGCGCGCCGTTGATCGATCTCTCTGTCGAATGGAGCGCGCTGTTTCACGGCTCTTTCGTGGGCGAGGTTCATTTGGAGAGACCCGAGATCAACTTCGTGAACGGCCCGAGCGACGCCGATTCGCAGTCCGGGATGCACGAACCGTGGACGCTGAAAGTGAAGCAACTCTTTCCGTTAAAGTTCAACCGCTTCACCGCCAGCGATGGTCAGATTCACTACCGCGATTTTCACAAGACGCCGAAGGTCGACGTCGTCTTCGATCAGGTGCGGCTCGTCGCCACGAACCTGACAAACAGCGAGAAACTTTCGAAAACTTTGCACGCCCACGTCGAAATGGAAGCGCGTCCCCTTCGCAGCGGCGACTTGCGCGCGAAGATGGATCTCGATCCCTATGCCGCGAAGCCGACGTTTAATCTCGAAACGGAGCTGAAGGATTTGCCGCTCGTGAAATTGAACGATTTCGCCAAAGCCTACGCCGCGATCACGTTCGAAAAAGGCACCCTTCGCCTCGCGACCGAGCTGAACGCGAAAAACGGCGACTTTGACGGCTACGTAGAGCCGGTCTTCGAGCACATGTCGATCTTCAATCCGAAGCATGACTCCGATAATCCGATCGGCTTTGTCTGGCAGGCGATCGTCGGCGGATTAACGCACTTGGTCCGCAACCATCCCACCGACCGTTTCGGCACGCGCGTGCCGATCCACGGTAGCTTCGATAACCCAAAGCCGGCGATCCTGACGACGGTGCTGAACGTTTTCCGGAACGCGATCATCCAAGTTTTCAAAGGTACACTCCCGGATAAGGAACTGCCGAAAGTAGAGAAGAATCCGGGGTAGAACAGCGAAACCGCAAAGAAGTGGGGTTGCCCTTGGCTGCGCTCCGGCCGCTCGCGCGCCATAACGCGAGCGCCTCCTAATTGTAATCTGTGTGTAGCTCTTGCGGTAACGCGCCTGTTTACTGATCTGTGCCTTCAGGTGGACTCCTCTGGTTCTTGACCCTAAGCCCACTGTCCGTCAAATAAAGGCAACCCCACTCTGACCCCAATCATCATTCGTGGCTGGGAAGCGCCGGACCGGACGGAATCGAATAATTGAAATAAACGGTCGGCCGCGCTCTCTTATTCCCATGAGAATAAGGATGACGATCGGACGGACTCTTGGCTTGGTCGCTCTAGCTATCTCCCAGCTGGCGCAGAGTGCGCTGGCGCAGGAGGGCAAGATTCCCTCGCAGGAGGAATTAAAGAAGAAACTAACGCCGCTCCAGTACGAGGTGACTCAGAAGGGCGGGACCGAACCGTCGTTTCACAACGCTTACTGGGATAACCATAAGCCGGGGATCTATGTGGATATCGTCTCGGGTCAGCCACTCTTTAGCTCGAAGGATAAGTTCGATTCCGGGACCGGCTGGCCTAGCTTCACCAAGCCTCTCGTGGCTGCGAACGTGGTGGAAGTGGAGAAGGCGGATGGCTCCGCCGAGGTCCATTCCGCGAAGGCGCATTCGCACTTGGGCGACCGGTTCCATGACGGCCCGCCCCCGACCGGTATTCGCTTTTGCCTCGACTCGGCTGCGCTGCGGTTTATCCCGGCCGCCGACCTGGT
>JBBSED010000078.1:0-6442 GCA_038240025.1 Chthoniobacterales bacterium | reverse complement strand
GTTCGACTGACGACGATCGTCTATCGCCCCTCGCGAGCCGCAAGCCAATCGCAATATCGCGCGACGCCCTCTTCGACCGTGAGGAAAGGCGCGTCGTAACCGGCTGCGCGAAGTTGCGTCATGTCGGCTTCGGTGAAACTCTGGTACTTGCCCTTCAAGGCTTCCGGGAAGGCCACGTACTTCACCAGGCCATCGGCGATCTGCTGCTCGAGCGACAGCGCGGCTTGCCCTTCCTGCCGGCGCAAGCTGTTGACGACAGCCATCGCCACGTCGTTGAAGGTCTGCGCGCGGCCGGTGCCGAGGTTGTAGATGCCCGACGCGCCGTGTTCGAGAAAGTGCATGTTGACCTTGACGACATCCTCGACCGACACGAAGTCGCGCTTCTGCATGCCGTTGCCGTAGCCCGCATGGCCTTCGAACAACTTCACGCAGCCGTCGGCCTTGAACTGATTGAAGTTGTGAAACGCGACCGAGGCCATGCGGCCCTTGTGCGACTCGCGCGGACCGTACACGTTGAAGTAACGAAAGCCCGCGATCTGATGCTTCGCGTCGGAGAGACGTCGGCGCACCACCTGATCGAACAGGAACTTCGAATAGCCATACACGTTGAGCGGCCGCTCGGCCCCACGCTCCTCGACGAAGCGCGGACCCGCGCCATAGGTCGCGGCCGATGACGCGTACAAAAAAGGAACGCGCTGCTCATCGCATGCGTCCATCAACGCAAGCGAGTAGCGGTAATTGTTATCCATCATGTAGCTGCCGTCGGTCTCCATCGTGTCCGAGCACGCACCCTGATGCAGGACCGCGCGCACGTGGCCGAACTCGCCGCGAGTGAAGCGCGCGATGAAGTCGCCGCCGTAGTCGCTGCGCACGTCGCCGCGATCGAAGTAGTCGGCGATCTCGCAATCAACCAGGTTGTCGAACTTGTCGGCCTCTGTCAGATCGTCGACCGCGATCACACCGGTCTCGCCGCGATCGTTCAACGCCTTGACGAGATTGCTGCCGATGAAGCCGGCCGCGCCGGTGACGATATAGGTCATGAAGATGCGCTTGAGATACGGGACGTGGGGTTGCGAAGCGGGCGCACATGATATCGCTGGTGTGGCCGGACGAGCGTTCGACGTGGTAGCGTCGGCGGAGATCAATGGGATTGACCCGAATGCGTTCGTGCGTTGCTGAGTAGGCGGGGCGCAGCAAGTCTTTACGTGACCACACTCGAGCGCATCCATCCGCGACAATTTGGGCGTTCTAAACAGACTCGCGCGAGCCGCAATCAAGTAGAGACTAGGAGTTAACAACAGCGCCCGTTGACTTAGGCCGCATCGCCGGATACGGTTCGCTGATGTCTAAATGACGTTGTGCATTCCGATTTGTAGTGTGCGAAGCACGCTCAGAATTGCTACTGCGGGGGGTACAGCAAAAAATGGTTTCGCTGACGAGCATGGAGCGGCTGCGCAGCGCGACGCCATTCACATTCGGTGGTCGGGCAACAGTCGCGGCGCCAACACGTGAGCGGTGCCACTCGCCCCTTTCTTCGCGATGCCGAGTCCGGGGCGGCGAAGCCGCGCTATATTCGCGGGCGGGGTTGGGCCACGTTGATTGCGTCAACACATTTGCAGGGATGTCGTCTGGCAACCCGCACAACCCGGCGCTCAAGCCGACATCCTTGCCGCCGCTTCGCGTCGTCAAGGTTGCGGCTTAGCTTTGCGTTAGACAGGAGCTCTGTGCAGTGGCTTCCGAACTTCAACAGCAGTCGCAGCTCGCCGACGCGCGACTTGGCGTCGCGGAAGAACTTGGTTGGGTCATCGCCATCCTTGCCGCCGCGATCGTTCAATTGCAGTGGCAGAGAGTTGTTCACGGCACCCGCGGGCGTAGTCGCATACGTGCTGGTCGTGCTTCGCTATAGAAAGCGGGCTGCTACTGCCGAGGATCGTTATTTCCGCGCTGAGCGGCTCGGTAAATATGCCAGCACGTCGACAAATGATTAGGTCTAACCTGCCGCTCCAGCCGACGGAGCTAATTCGTTAGGCGCCACAGGAACTCTGCAATGGCCCCACTCGCTGGTCTTCTCGTTGAGTACTTCGTCGTCGGCTCAGTGGCGAGTCTTTGGCTCGCTCCCCTATTGATCGACGCACTACTCGCTCCGCCTGCCCTTCCGCACGAGCTAGGGCCAATCGTGGCAGCTACGCTCGTGCCCGCGGTTTATCTCGCTGGCATGGTCTGCGATCTCCTCGGATACAAGCTCTTGCATGGTCAGAAGACGGAAATCGAAGGCAAGGTAAGGCGAGCCGCTGGACTCAAGAACTTCAGCGCGCAGCGAGTTCATGCAATGGCGGTTGCCCTCGAGCCCCAGTTGGCGAAGGAACTCGAGGCCCGCAGCACTCGGGATCGCATACCGCGGGGCGCGCTGATAGCAAGCGTTCCGTTGCTGTGGCTTTCGCCGTTCGGTAACTTGCATCCCGCTTGGGGTACTACTTCAGCCGTCATATTGCTCGTCGTGCTGTATCTTCTTTGGGTTCGGGCACAAACGCTCTCGGCCAAGTATGAAGTCCAAGTCATTGAGGTTCTCCGTGAGAAGCACAAGGTTAATTTTCCAAGCCTTCCACTCGGTGACGCCTAATCATTCATCGAGCGGCAGCCTAAAGCCCGCTGCGCGCGCTTTAGGCTGCCGCTCATGTCAAGCGTTGAAGTTGTAGAAAAAGTCTTCTTGCCGAGAACGCGGTGATTTAATGAAAAGTCGACCTGGATACTGCTAATTGTAGTAATTAGTATTGTGGCGGCTGGAATATATATGAGCTTTCTTCAGCTGCGCGTCGATCTCACTACACAACGGCCCAATGCAAATAATCTTGAGATATCAAAGACCGGCTTAAAGGTAAGTTCACCAGTGATTGGACTACTAATATTTCTTGCTTCGATCTATTTCTTTAGTATCTATGTCGAAAAGATCTATCCCGTTACTTTTCTCAGATCAGGTGGAGAGGCCAAGACAATTGACAAGAAAACAGAAGTGCCCGCAGCTACTGGAAGTCTGACTCATTGAACCATTTTTGACCGTGTTGCTGACGTTGAGTGCCGGAATGAGGTCTAACCCGACGCTCCAGCCGACGCCCTTGCCCCGCTTCGCGCCGTCAAGATCGCGGCAGAGCTGATCGGTTAGCCAGCGAGCTGGACGGTTGGATGATACGTTTGGGGGGGCGGAAGCGGGTTGGACGCCCTTCTTTTCCTTTAGGCAGCAACTCCAACAAGCGGATTTGGACGGCCGCAAGTTGTCCTCGGTTTTGCCTGAAGTAGCCCTAACTTTTATCCTCTAAAGTCATTAAATGCCTTTAGCAGTCTCATCGTAGCTTCGTAGTCCAGCTTGTCGCCTTCATATCGGACTTCATAGAGGCCTTGCAAATTTGTTGGAAGCGCGGCTCCTTTCTCTACTAGAAGAATGAACTTCCTGTCGTAAAGTGCCATTGCCGCTCCAATTTCGATCAAAACATTCTGGTTTAATATTTTGTGTTCTTTACCCTCTGCATCGATTACGCGTACTTCTGTCCCAACGTGGATGATTGCTGCATCACATGAGCGCATTCCGTCCAGAACTTTATCGGGCACGGGTTTCGAGACAGATTCTTGTTCGACTGCGACTACCGGGGTAAAGCTCCCGAAGGTAAGCAACTCCTTCAGCTGCGTCACAATTTCCTTGTTTCTTCCATGGGTTATGAATACGCGGTTAGTTCGCTTCGCCGACGGCGCCACATCACGTTGAATTTGTGGCGGATCGTCTGTTACCTGTTGTTCAGTCGCCGTCGCTTCTAAATCTGGCGATCGTTCAGATACCTCACTAGAGGGTGCGTCGCTCTGTTCAAGGTCGATATAGGTCTGCCCCTTCACTTCTCTCAGGAAACCAAGGTGGCGTGCTCCTTCCAACATCAGTGCTAAGACTTCAGTGGTCTTATTTGGCGGTACGTCCATTTCCTCCAAAACATTGCAAGCTATGGAGTCTGTCGGAATACGACTGCCGTTGTACCGAGTGAGGAATTCTCGGATTACCCGAGGTCTGAGCAACGCTTCGCGGCTTGCGGCGAAGTCATCTCCGTCTTTAGTTGGGGCGACAATTCGGCGCCCCAAAGGCGTAAGAGCAATCTGATCAGAGTTGTACCCTCCTTCAGTTAAGCCATAAGCAATCGCCGCCCCGGAAAGCATTCGGAAAAAGCTGGAGCCGGGCGAGAGATCCATTGCTTCCGCGACACGCAACGGCTTTGTCGGCGCCTTCCCGTAGTTTTCAGCGATCGCCCGCGGCACACGAAGCGCTTGCACCAGGCTGTAGCTGGGTACGTCGCTCTGGCTTAGGTATTTCCTCGCCGCTCCCGGTCCGTCACTCTTCTTCCGTGTGGCCATCATCCGCCCCTAGTGTTTTGCCGACCAACTGACAGTAACATGATGAGGTTGAAAAGTCCAGCACCGCAAACTCAGCGGCAAATGGTTAGACAAGTATCTGATAATAATAAGTTGTTATAAACAGCAAAGACCGACTTATCAACCTCTATATGCTTTACTGCAGTGTTCAAACCGAGCACTTTGTCTTTCTTACAATTTGTGAACAGTAGTCGGCGGTGAGTGAACGAACGATTACACTTGCGTCGTGTACACGATCAAGCCGTTGCCGCAGTTCAGCGATTGCCTGGGAGCATTTCATGAGCAAACGCATCAACGTAACCGACCTGCCGGTATTCGACCCCACCCAATATCTCACCGGCGAGGCGTCCATTGCCGCCTACCTCAGCGACATGATGGAGGAAGGTGACTCCGGCCTGCTGGCCGCCGCGCTTGGCGACGTGGCCCGCGCGCGCGGCATGACGGAGATCGCCGCCGCTGCGGGCTTGACCCGCGAGGCCCTGTACAAAGCCCTGCGTCCAAGCTCGCAGCCGCGCTTCGACACCATCGCGCGCGTTTGCACGGCGCTGGGCCTCAAACTGACGGTGCAGTCTGTTGATGCGTAGCACGGTGGTTGCCAACATCATTTTTCGATTCGAAAGCGCAGGCCCAAACGAGTTGATCGAGCGGACACGTGTCTGCGCCGCTCATCGCCTGTGCGCCGCGCTTGACTTCAGCCTATTCAATATGCATTCACCATGAAAGCCGACTCGGCGTTCAAGCCGATGTTGAATGCGAAACTGCAAACTGACGCCGATGGACAGCGAATCGTTCAGCACGAACGAGCGCACGCGGGACAGAACGCCCGCCACTGCGTGCGCCTCGTCATGAGGCATTGGTCCGCGTTGCTTCTGACGTCATTGGTCGCGACCACCGCGTTCGCGGCGCCCGGCCTGACCACCGGCGCCTTCAGCGAGTTCAATGTCGAATTGCCCGCTGACCTCCGGCAGATCGCGGGACGCGGCAAACCGTCGCCCGTCACCCACGCGTTGGTCACGATCGCAGTGCCGGAAAACATCGACACGGCGCGCGATTCGCCGGTGCTGGTCATCAGCGCGACCGCCGATCCCGAATATCACTCGAGCCGCCGCCTGCTGCGTCGTTATTCGGAAACGGCTCTCGCCGATGGATGGATCGTGGTGGCGGCCGACCCGGTGGAAAACCTGAGCTTCGAGGAGGACGATGTGCCCGTGCGTCTGGCACTCAACATGGCAGCACTTGCCGTGCTGGGACAGCAATGGCCGGAAGCCAGCAAGGCGCCGCTTGCCTTCGGAGGATTTTCCGGCGGAGCCAAAGTTTCGGGCTGGCTTGCGGCAGCCTTTGCCAGCCAGGGTCGCTCCATCCTCGGGGTCTATCTGGCCGGCATCAACCAGGACACGCTGGTTCCCGCGGCGACGCAATTCAAAGTCCTGAACGCCGCCTTCAAACGCATTCCCGTCTTCCGTCAGGCAGGAGAAAAGGACGACGTGGCGACGCCGGCCGATCATCGGGACGTGGTTGCGAGACTCAAGCGCGCAGGATTCGAGAACGTCCGCATCGAATATTTTCTGGGTCAGCACGAAGTCGACCCCGGACCGATGCGCGCGGCTCTGGTATGGTTTCGGGAGGTCGCCGTGCTGCCGATCGCCGCAAGATAAACCGCCGCGATCGACGCATCGAAGAGCGTCGTCAAGTCGACCGGCAACCGAGGCGGCCCGGCAGCTTGGCTAATCGTTGGGCGCCATCACTTCACTACATCGAGAGGTTCTCATGAGCAACGGAAGCACCTACGAGGGAAGCTGCTTTTGCGGCGCGGTTCAATTCACCGTCAGCGGCGAGCCGGCAGCGATGGGCTACTGCCACTGCGACTCGTGTCGTCACTGGTCCGCAGGTCCTGTCAACGCCTTCACGTTGTGGAAACCCGAAGCGGTGCAAGTCACTCGCGGCGCCGACAACATCGGCACCTACAACAAGACGCCGCAGAGCTATCGCAAGTGGTGCAAGACGTGCGGAGGCCACATCTTTACCGAACATCCCG
>JBBSED010000077.1:0-7171 GCA_038240025.1 Chthoniobacterales bacterium | reverse complement strand
ATGTATCTCAACTATGCCCGCGAGCACTGGACGAACGAACACGAGAATCCACCGGTCGGTCTGATTCTTTGCACGCAAAAGGATGACGCCGTCGCGCGCTACGCGCTGGAAGGGCTGCCAAACAAAGTGCTCGCGCGAGAATATCTCACGGTGCTGCCAAACGAGGAGACGCTGGCTAAAGAGATCGAAGAGACCCGGAAGCGTTTGACTGTGGGCACCGGATCAATCCGGTGAAGTCAATTTTCCGCTAATCGGATTTTCCAACAACAGGTCGGCGTAGTGTTTTCCATCGCGCATGACAATTTCTCCCACCCGGATATCGACAGGGTTGGCAAATATTGGCCCGTCATAAACGAACGAGTGAAATTCACCGTTCTCGCCACAGGGATCGATTCCCGCCGGTAAGTCCTCGAGAAGGTTTTCGTCAAACGCCCGACCCGCGAAAGCTGGCCCGAGCCCCTTCTCGACACACGTGAGGTAAGCTTTGTAACCGAGCCTGATCACTTCGTGCGCCAATTCAGCGGTCTTCCGATGCCAGAGCGGGAAAATGCCGCGCATCCCGACTTGGGCGAGGTTCGCTTCACGCCATTCGCGCAAGTCTTGCAAGAATAAATCGCCAAAGGCCACCGTCGTCACTCCGGCGTCTCGGTAGGCGAGCATCACTTTCTCCATGATCGCTTCATAAATTTCATTCGTGCAGCGGCCCGAGTCTCCCGATGGCAGAAACACTTTTTCCAAGGGCAAGCCGAGCGCTTTTGCTTGTTCGTCCAACAATTCCTCGCGGACTCCGTGATGACTGATCCGGCGAAATTGTTCCGATACACTGGTCATCAGGCCCACCACCTCAAACTCGTCAGTTCGCTGCAATTCTTGCAGAGCCATGGCGCTGTCCTTCCCTCCGCTCCACGATAAAATGACGGTCTCTTTCATCGAAACATCACGAATCTAGAATTGTTGTGATGGTGAAAACTCCTTCGCGTCATCGAGGGCAATCCATCCCTTGCCTCGATGATCGAAAGCGAAGCAATCGGGGTGAAGAATTTCGGCTACAATTTCCGCCGATGCGACGAGGCGCGGTCCCGGCCGGTTAAAGAAGTGATGGCCGTCGATCAGGTAAACCTTCCCGCCTCGCACGGCGCGGAGCTTGGGCCACGCCGGATTCCGCGTTAGCAACTCGAGGTCAGCAACGGTTTGCGGAATCGTGAACCCGCATGGAAGAAGTAAAATTACTTCCGGGTCTGCCTCGATCAATGTTGCCCAATCGAGCCAGGGTGAATGTTCGCCCGCAGTGGCGAAGAGGCTGCGACCGCCCGCGATTTCGATCAGCTCAGGCATCCAATTTCCGCCAGCCATCAGAGGCCCGAGCCATTCGATAGCGGCGACGCTCGGTCGCGCTTTTATCGTTGCGACCTTCTCGTGTATCAGTGCGAGACGTTGCTGGAGCGAAACGATTAACTTGTTAGTGCGTTCCGAGGCATCGAGTGCCTCACCGACGCGGCCGATGTCGCTCCAGACATCAGAGAGATCGTTCGGTTCGAGTGAGAGGATGGCTGGTTGGGTTCCGGCCCAATTACAAATCGCTTCATCGAGATCGCGCGGAGTAACGGCGCAAACCGCGCACTGCGTTTGCGTCAAAATCAAATCCGGCTGCAACTCGCGCAGACGATCGGCATCGACGCGATAAACCGAAAGACCTTCGGCGACGATCTGTTTCACCCGCTCGTCGATCTCGTAGGAGGAACCGTGAACGGGGATCTTCGTCGAGCTACAGACCGGCAGCGCCTCCACGCCGAGAGGGAAATCGCATTCGTGGGAACGGCCGACGAGATTCTGCGCGAAACCCAGCGCGGCGACGATTTCGGTCGCGCTCGGCAGGAGTGAAATAATTCGGGGGTGAATCATGCCGCTCTTACCATGCGCGGGATGGTCCCGAGCCACGGTTTGCAGATTATCGCCACCAGCTCGTTCAACGCGACCAAGCCGATGAACCAGACAAGATTCGAGAAGCCAACTTGGGCGATGATCGCGGGCGAAAAGGTCTCGATTCCACCGAGAAATAAAGCCGCCGCGAAGAGGCTGCTCCCATAAACTATGAAACCGAGCCCGAGTGCCAGAGCGGCTCGGGCGAGGATCGGCAACGCGGTCCCGTGCTTCAAGATCTTCGCGGCCACGGCTGTCGTGAGCAGCGCCGCGGCCCCGATGGCCAATCCCCAAAACACGGTGTTCGGCGTCCGCGGGTAATGATAGAAAGCGAAACCAACGAACTGGTTCCCCAGCCAGATGGCAGTCATTGCGCGCAAAGCCACCGTCAGGCGCACCGTCCCGGCCAGCGCGACCGCGAGTGCGACAAAAGGCGCAATGCAAGCAATGACCACGCTCCCGCCAAGGCCGGCGAGCGCCAGGATGAAGAGCCAAACGAGGTTTGCAGCGGGGGACGATGCGCCGGTTGGACGAAAAGTTGGATTATTATCGGTCATCATTTTGAGGTCTCCTTTGCGTAGGTTTCATTGGTGGTTTGTTCTGTCCTTGGGTGAGAAAGCCTGGTCTCGAAGTTGACGCGAACGCCGGCGAAAAAACCGAAGCCCGGGCGCTGAAACCCGGTCGGATCCTGGTAACGCTCGTCAAACAAATTAGTGGCTCGCGCGAAGACGGTGACGTATTGCCCGGTTTCATATTCCGCCGCGAGATTGGCCACGAAATAAGGGTCCGTTTTCAACCGGGTGATCGAGAAACTGCGGTTCCCATCCACCTGCGACCCGACATAAACCATCGTGGTCGAGAGCGAGAGCCGGGGCAACGGCCGCCAGTTCGCGCTCAGGCTCGCCCGATTTTTCGGGCGGCGGAGCAACTCCAACCCCGTCGTGTCGTCGGTCGAGTCGGTGTAGGTGTAATCCGCGCGCACCTCGAAGCGGTCCGTGAGCGAATATGAGACGAACGCTTCCACTCCCTGGCTCGTCGCCTTGCCGATATTTACCAGCGTGGTGAAGGTCTCGTTAGGCAAAATGAGATTGGTGATCTCGTTGTGAAAGTAAGTCGCACCGAAGCGGACGTGCTCGTCGAAGAGCGGCTGTTCGAATCCGATGTCGTAACCTTCGCTCTCCTCCGGTTTCAGATCGGGATTGGCGAAAAAATTGAAGGCCGGAAAGCTGACGAAGAGCTGGGTCAAGCTCGGCGCTTTGAAGCCCGTGCCGTAACTCGCTTTCAGCTTGGTCCCGATCTTCGGAACGATATACGCAGGCGCGATGCGCCCGGTCGTCTTCCCGCCAAAGCGCTCATCCGCATCGTAGCGGACGCTCGCCGCCGCAAAGAGATCATGCGCGATTTCGGTCTGCAATTCCGCGAAGCCGGCGGCATTCGCGTTCTCGGCCGAGATCGGACTTTCGAGCAAGCGATCGTTCTGGTCCTCGACCCCTAGGAGCAAGGTGTAACGCTGCGCGAGCGCGATCGTGCCGAGCCAGTTAAACTTGAGGCGATCGCCCCGATTCAGATTCGGCGGCAGGACGCCAAAACCGGTATCAGGCGCTTGAATTTCCGTGTTGTAATAGGTGTAAGCCAGCCCCGCGCTATTCTTGAATGCGCCATCAAAGAGCGAAAGATGCGCCGCGCCGCGAGTGAAAACCTGCTCTATGCCCTGATCGCTTTGATCGGCCGCGGGCACGCTCGGGAAGACCGAGAAATCATCGCTGGTAAAGAGCAAATCCGAGTTTGTGTAACGCGCGACCGCATCGATCCCGAAATCATCGGTGAAATCGTAGCCGAGCTTGGTCGAGAGTGTCGTATTCTCGTAGCTGTCGTTGATTCTCTTGCGGCCCGCCGGGAGCAAATCGAGCGGTGTCACCGGTGTACTGTCGGCCAGGAAATGCGCGACGTTAAAGGAGTAATTGAAGCGCGAGATCGAGCCGCTCGCGCTCGCCGTTTGATTGAAGGTTTCGAACGATCCGCCTTCCAGTGAGCCCGTGAAGCTGGGCGGTCCTTCCCCTTTTTTCGTGACGAGATTGATCACTCCGCCGAGGGCGTCGGAACCGTAGAGACTGCTCAGTGGACCGCGCAACACTTCCACCCTCGACAAATCCGACGTCAGCACCTGTCCGAAATCGAACGCTCCATCCTGGCTCGGATCGTTCACATCGATGCCATCGATGATCACTTTCGTTTGATTCGAATTGCTGCCGCGCAGGAAGACCGACGTCCTTCCGCCAGGACCGCCGGTTTGGACGATGTTCAAACCAGGCACCGTCTGGAGCACATCCGGCAGTGTGCGTTGCTGGTTGCGCGCGATCTCTCCATCCGTAATCACGGTCACGGAACTGCCGATCTCGTCGATCGGCGTCTCGATCCGCGTCGCGCTGACGACGATTTCTTCCGTTTCCGAAGCTGGCGACGGACTCGCCAGCGCATCCTGCGCTTCCCCCCAAGTTGGCCTCACCAACAGGCAAAGCCCGATCACCAACCACCGCCGAACTCGACGATTTAACATGACTATTCACCTCCATTTACTGAGAGGCGGAATCGCCACTTGCCAGCGGCTCGTCCACGGCTCTCATTCTTCTTTTTCGCGAAGAAGTTTTATCGAGCCCTCTGCACACGCAGGGGCACGAATGAGGTGGAGCGGGCAAATATTCTGGCTCCTGGCTTGCGGCGCGAGCCTTGCGACTCACGCACACCTTCTTCCCGCCTTCACCGCCGGCCCGATTTACGGGCCTAACGATTGGCTCATGGGAAGTCGTATCCAGTTACAGCAGCGCAACTGCTCCCGATTGTTCACGGGATTTCTCG
Organism: Chthoniobacterales bacterium; assembly: GCA_038240025.1. Lineage (GTDB taxonomy): Bacteria > Verrucomicrobiota > Verrucomicrobiia > Chthoniobacterales > UBA10450 > Palsa-1392. Next base: position 2,395 of record JBBSED010000077.1, on the reverse strand, counting down.
CGCCGATCCACTGATTAAACTCGCAAAGAACTGAGGCCAGAAATATCCGCCCCATATTCGGTGGTCAATAAATTTATTCTCCTTGACCGTACCGCCCGCGCACAGAGGCACACGCTTTATCCCACACGCGCCGAAGAGTTCTTATTGAAGTCGCCGGACCGCTTCGACGATCGCATTTATTGCTGACGCTTTCTGAGGATCTTTCCCTTCGGCGTATTCAAGCTGAAAGGGAACTTTAACGTCAGGTTCCAGCGGATGTCCCTCTGGCCGCTTTCCATCCAATAGACCATCGCTAACGGCCAAATAAAGCAAGCTGCCGTCGGCCATCACGAAGGGACTGCCAGCCATCACGGCTCCGGCAGTGGGGCCGCCGACAATCAGTCCGCAATGCGCTTTCCGAAAATAGTACGCGAAAATCTCTTTTCCGCTCTTCGTGCCCTCGTTCACGAGCAAACACACTGGTTTCTTCCAGGCCGACCGATATTCACTGCGCTTCCCGTCACGTGCGATTGAGGTAATCGTCACGGGCGGCGCGACGAACGGCCACAGGTAGTTCGCGTTCGCACCTCCCCATCCATCCCGTAGATCGAGCACCAGGCCATCCGCTTCGCGCAACCGGCCGTTCAATTCATCTTCCAATTGTTCCTGATAACTCTCGGCGGCATACGACCACACATGGATGTAGCCGACCTTTGCTCCGTCTTTCGCAATCACCCGAACGCTAGCCTTCATCGCCTCGAGAAACATTGTGGTCGGATCGAGGAACTGTGGCGTCATTGACAACGACCTGACCGAGGCGGGGTCCGATGTGCGTTGGACGCGCACCTGAACTAGTCGATTTCCTTTGCCGACAAAGGAGTTGACGGGATGAAAAGGTTTCCCGTCTACATCCAAAATCTGATCGCCTACATGAAGGCCAGCGGTTGCGGCCGGCAAACCATCAAAGACTGCGCGGATGAAGACCTTGTTGTCGATGGCAGTGGTGGCAATACCGATCCCCGCATAGCGCGGCGTCTTGTCCACGAGAAAGGGTTGGAACTTGTCGCGGGCGAACAACCAAAAGATGCCCGCAAGCTGGTAATATTCGGGTTCTTCCCGAGTGTAGTACTCAGTATGTGATGTCTTCAGCTCGGCTAGCATACGGTTTACGGCGCTGGCAAACTCCTCCGCAGAATCTGCCGCTTCAGCTTCCTTGCCGTAACGTTGCTTCATCGCCTCCCAATCCAGGCCTCTCAGCTTCGGATCGAAGAACTTGTCCTTAACCGTTTGCCAAACCTGTTGAAAGACTTCGCTTCGCGAAGGAGCCGCCGAGCCCACCAGCTGGGCGCTCGAAACAATAACGAAGGCCGCGAAGACGCAATGTCGCGCGATCTGGTTTTTTCCGAACACAAGTTCTGTCCTACCTGCGGTCCCGATGTTCGGCAACAAAGATTGACGATCTCGCGAACGAGGACGTATGTCGTCGGCTGACGGTGCCCAAACCGACTCCAGAATTTCCTTTTGCTTCGGTTAATGTTGCGCTCCCACCGGAGCGACGGGGGCCGCATGGCCGGCTAGAACCAGCGGCGTCTGAACCACGGAGAGACTTTACCGTCGGGTTCGAGCGGAGGCAGGAGTGTGCGTTTGAAGCCTTTCTCGCAGTGAACCAGAATGCAGGTGTGCTTCGGCAAAGCCCGCAATGTGTATGGCTTGATTTTGTGCTCTTCCTGCTCGCTGTAGTTTCGCGAAGAGCGCCCGGCAGAGTAGCCCCACGAGCGCTTCACGAATTTGCGCTTCCCAAGGAAGTCGGCACTCTCGACCGCGCCCTCTTCATCGGCGGCTTTGAAGATCAACCGATTGCGCAGATTGAGAGTGAGCACTTTTGCCTTCTCGCGTCCGAGCGGCGGGATGAAGGAGGTCGAGGACTGCGCGGCAGCGACTACGGTAGCACCGGCTTCACGGATTACGTCGATGGAGTTGTAGTCGCTCATTCCGTCCTCGCTGGCAGTCATGAAGCGCTGCGCCTCGTCCGCCCATAGGATCAAGAGATTCGCATCTTTCCGCTCGGACTTGGGCTTATCGAAGCGCCGAAGGACGTGGGTGTAGAAAAGCATTTTCAAGCAAGTGTTCACATAGCGACGTTCGGTTTGGAACTTCTGCGGCATCGCTACGCAAATGATTTTGCCGCGATCGATTTCGTCGAATTCAAATGTGTTCGTGTCGGTGCAAAAGACCTGGGCGATTTCTGGCGTGAGAAAGTATTGAAGGTAATTCGCGATGGTTTCGCGGACGCCACCAATCTGCTCCGACGGCTGGTTGAGATAGCGATTCTTGAAATGATCGATGAGGGCGCGCCTGCGTTCGGTAGGATAGATGTTGCCTAAATCGCGGAGCGTTTCATCCATGTCCCGCTCGT
>JBBSED010000076.1:0-7619 GCA_038240025.1 Chthoniobacterales bacterium | reverse complement strand
GAAACAGAAGCAGGCGCTGAAGGATCGCATCGGCGTTTGTCTGCAGGCCACGAATCTTCCGGATAAGATCACGGTCCACGAAGCGATGGAGCTTTTCGGTTCCTTCTACACCAAGCGGGTCGACGGCGACGCGCTCCTGCGTCGGTTGCAGCTCTGGGAAAAACGCGACGCCGGTTACGCCACTCTTTCCGGCGGACAGAAGCAGCGGCTCGCCCTCGCGCTCGCGTTGGTGAACGATCCGCAGATGCTCTTCCTCGACGAGCCGACGACCGGCCTCGACCCCCAAGTGCGGCTCGAGATTCGCGATCTGGTCGAGGAGTTGCGCGCGGAAAAGCGCACCATCCTCATGACCACGCACTACATCGAGGAGGCCGAGAAGCTCTGCGACCGGGTGGCCATCATCGATAACGGCGTGATCATCGCGATCGGGACGCCGCGCGAGCTGCAGGAAAAAAGCGCGACCCAATCGGGCATCGAAATCTCGTTAGGCCAGCCGCTGCCGCCGGGGGATTTGCCGGCGTGGCCGGAGGCGATTCGGAGCCTGGTGAGCGAAGATCGCCGGCAACTTTCTGTCAGCTCGACGAAGCCGGCGAAGACGCTGGTCGAGATGATCAAGGCGCTCGACGCGCAGGGCCTCGAGATCACCGACGTGCACCTGAACCGCCCGACGCTCGAGGACGTTTTCATCGAGCTCACCGGCAAACGGCTCCGCGACTAACCAATGAAAGCCTTCCTCGCGCTGCTCAAGATCGACCTGAAACTGGCCCGCCGAAATCGCGCGGTCCTCTTCTTCAACTACCTCTTCCCTCTCTTCTTTTTCTTCGTCTTCGCACAGATGTTCGATGCCCATCAGGGCTCGGCCATTCTGCAGGTGGTGACGATGGTGATTGTCTTCGGCATTCTTGGGAACGGGCTCTTCGGTGCGGGCATGCGCGCGGTCCAGGAGCGAGAGGAAAATGTCCTGCGCCGTTACAAGGTGACGCCGATCACGCCGGTGCCGCTGCTCTGCGCATCGATGATCACCGGGGTGATCCTCTTTCTCCCGAGCGTGCTCCTCATTCTGTTTCTCGCGCACCAGTTCTACGGGATGGCGCTTCCGAGCGCGTTTGTCTCCTTGCTCGCTTTTGTCTGCCTGGGTGCGATCGCCTTTCGCTCGTTAGGCTTGATCATCGCCGCGGTCGTTAATTCCTCGCAGGAGAGCAACATCCTGATCCAGCCGATCTACATGGCGATGCTCTTCCTCAGTGGAGTGACGATTCCGATCACCTTCATGCCGCATTGGCTGCAGAATATCACCCAGTTCATCCCCGCGACTTATCTGGTCACCGGGATTGGCGGGATCGTGCAGCACGGCGAATCGCTGGCTGCGAACTGGCAGGCGAGCGTGGCCCTCATCATCACTACAGTGGTTGCGACTTTTATCGCAACGAAACTCTTTCGCTGGGAGAAGGAGGAAAAACTTCGCGCCTCGGCCAAGCTCTGGGTGCTCGTGGTGCTGCTGCCGTTTTTCTTCCTCGGGGCCTACCAGGCGTGGAGTCAGCACGACCTCGTGAAGGCGCGTGTGCTCGCGCGCGATCTGCGTCGGGGACAGAGCTGGCTGATCCAGAACGGCCGCATTTTTGTCGGCAACGGCAAGGTCATCGAGAGCGGCGCGGTGCTCGTGAAAAATGGGAAGATCGCGCAGATTTTCGAAGGCCAGTCGCCCGACCCGAAGACGCTCAACGCCGAGCCGATCGATGCCGCCGGCAAGACCGTGCTCCCGGGCCTGATCGACGTGCACGTGCACCTCGGTGGCCCCGGCGGTTTCTACGAGGACTGGGAAAAGTTCGACCCGGCGAAGGCGAACGAGCGCGAGCTGGAAGCCTACCTTTACTGCGGCGTCACGGCGGTGCGGAGCGTGGGCGATAAGGTCGACGACATGTTGAAACTGCGGACGCAGTTCAACGGCGGCGAGAAGCTCGGGAGCGAGCTCTTCCTTTGCGGTCCGCTGTTTACCGCGGAAGGCGGGCACGGAACCGAGTACGCGAAGAACATGCCGGAGATGCTGCGCAGCGGCTTCAATGCGCAGTTCCTCCGCATCCCGAAATCCACCGGTGAAGCGCACCAGATGGTGGACGCGCTCGCGGCCAAAGGCGTGAACGCAATCAAGGGAATTCTCGAGGCGGGCGTGCCGGGTTATCCGTATAACCGCATGGATACCGGCCTGCTCCGCGCGGTCGTGGAAGAAGCGCACGCGAAGAAGCTGCCGGCGTCGATTCACACCGGCGAGGCGAAGGATGTGGTCGACGCGGTCGCGATGGGCGCGGACTCGATCGAGCACGGCTCTTTCCGCGATGAAATTCCCGACGCCACGATCGCGGAGATGAAAGCGAAAGGGATCGCCTACGATCCGACTTTGAGCGTGGTGGAAGGGCTTTCGGATTTTGCGCACGGGAACGTCGAATTGCTGAAGCGTTCATTAGCGCAGCAGGTGACGACGAAGGAATTGCTCACCGGCACCGAGAAAGCGGCGAGCAGCCAGGAGATGAAAAAAATGCGCGATGGCCTCGCGCGTTATCCGCTCTCGCTGGAGCAGGGCAGCCGCAACCTGCTCAAGGCCTGGCACGCCGGTGTCATGCTGGTGACCGGTTCCGATGCCGGAAATTTCCTCGTCCTGCACGGCCCGACGGTGCAGCGCGAAGTCGAGCTCTGGGTGGCGGCGGGCCTTCCGCCGGAAGTTGCTCTGCAAGGCGCAACTGGGAACGCCGCGAAACTTCTTCGCGCCGACCAGCGCATCGGCACGGTCGAGGTTGGCAAGGAAGCGACCCTCCTGATTGTCGACGGCAATCCGCTGCAGGATGTGAAAGCGCTTTCCTCGGTTTCGGTGGTGCTGCTCAAAGGCGAGCGCGTCAATCGCACCACGATCTTCGAGCAAAAATAGGCGACGCGCCTCCGGGGGCCAGCGGCGTGATTGTTGCTGAGAGGAAGGGCGCCCTCCGGCGCTGCGCGCATGGCCAACGCATTTTTGCATACCGAAACGCTGCCGCCGCTGGTGGTCCTGGCGCCCAGGAAATCCATCGCCGAGCGCTGGCGGACGCGACACGCGCTGCGGACGAGGCCACTGGTGGATCGCTTCCTTTTCGACACCTGCTTCACCGATCCGGAGCAAGGACGCCGGGCCCGGCTCGCCACCTGGTTCGGATTTCTCGGCTTCTTCTTCGGCGCGCTTTACGCCGTATTTTACCTCCTCATCGGCCATCTCTGGGGTGCCGTCACCATTGTCGCCTGCAGCCTCGGGTTTCTCGCGACGCCTTTCGTGATGCGGCGATTTCGTTCGATCCCCTTCGCCGGGAATTTTCTGGCGGCTCTGATGGCGCTTGGGTTCAGCGGGCTCTGCGCGGTCGAGGGTGGTCTCCGGGGGCACGCGGTGGCGTGGCTCGCCAGTGTGCCGCTCTGCGCTTTGCTCCTCGTCGGGAAAAGAGCGGCCGGGATCTGGGTCATCATTTCTTTCGCGGCGGCCGCGGCGCTGGTGGGGCTGGAGTTGGCCGAAATTCAATTGCCGATCCTCTACGATCCGGCGTGGCGGTCGCTGGTCGATTCCGCCGGCTACCTCGGTCTGATCGCTTTCATGTTTGGCCTCGGCCTGATCTTCGAGAACGGACGTGAACAGGCTTTCGGCAAAATGACCGATGCGCTCGCGACCACGGCGGAGGCGAACGAGCAGCTCCGGGTTTTGAACCAGGAGAAAACCGAATTCATGGGCATGGCCGCGCATGATCTGCGCAACCCCCTCACGATCATCATCACCTACGCGGAAATGCTCCGGGAGGGGGACGGCCGGGATCCGACGGCCTTCGCCAGCTCCATCTACCAGGCGGGCACGCGCATGCGCGACTTGATCAGCAATCTGCTCGACTCGAACGCGATCGAGGAAGGCCGTTTCGCCTGCGACATCGCGCGCTGCGGCGTGGCGGAGTTGATCGCGGAAGGCATCGCGCAGAATCAACTCAACGCCACCCGCAAAGGGACCCAGATCGAGCAGATCGCGGTACCGGAACTCTGGGCGCGCGCCGATCGCAATGTCAGCATTCAGATTCTCGATAACCTGATCTCCAACGCGGTGAAATATGCGCCGCCGCGGACGCGGGTGGTGATCGAAAGTGGGCGCGAAGACGACTGGATTTTCGTCGCGATCAGGGATCAGGGGCCTGGGATCAGTGCCGAAGACCAAGCGAAACTCTTCGGCAAATACACCCGGCTCACCGCCCGGCCGACCGACGGCGAATCCTCCACCGGGCTCGGACTTTCGATCGTGAAGCGGCTCGTCGAAGCGATGCAGGGTACGATCGAATGCCGGAGCGAGCTGGGCGCGGGCGCGACTTTTATCGTCCGCCTGCCGGCGTGGGATAAAGCCTTGGGCTGACGCGGCGTGCGGCCTGCTCTGGGGAGACGAATGGCTCGTCTCGCGTGCTTCGGCCTCGTTCTTATTCTCGGCTTCGCCAGTCGCGGCGCGGCGGGCGGACTTTATAACCCATCCGACGCTCGGAGCGCGGCGCTCGGGGGCGAGGAAACCGCGCAAACCGGCAGCGTGCTCGGCGCCCTCGATTCCAACCCAGCCGCGCTCGCGACCATGCCACGAGCGGAGGCGGCGATCACGTTCACCGGCGCTCTCTTGCGCGGCGAATACCAAAAGGACGGCGACACTTCGCACCTGCGCTCGAATGGTTTCATCGCCAGCGGCGCGGTCGAAGTGCCTGCGCCTCACGAGTGGCCGGTCCGCTTCGGCCTCGCCGCGATTCCCGATCTCACTCTCGACTCGGACTGGCGTTATCCGGATCCGCCCGGTGGGCTCGGCGGCGCCACCAGCTACGGCCGCGTGACCCACCATTCGCGCCTGCTCTCGGTCCGCACGACCGCGGCCGTCGCGGTCAGGGTGACGCGCTGGCTGTCGTTAGGCGCGAGCGGCGGCTTCGTCTACGACCAGAACTTGCTGCACGCTCCCTACATTTTCCAAAGCCAGCCGGCGCTGGCCGGTTTCAAGACGCTGCTTGATCTCGAAACCGACGGCTTTGCGCCGGCCTTCGATTTCGGCGTGCAACTGCATCCGACCGCCACCTTCACCGCGGGGCTGAGCTATCGGCCACGAAGTGTGATTCACACCACCGGCCGGGCCAGCGGCAATGCCAGTGCGCAGTTGCAGTCGTTAGGCGGCGGCTTCGCGCTGGTCGATCCGGCGTTCCGCTACGACGCCGAGGTGCGGACCGAGCTGCCGCAACGGGTCGCTGCCGGGATCGAATGGCAGGCGCTGGAAAAGCTGCGCCTGGTCGCGGGAATCGACTGGGTCGACTGGAGCGAGGCGTTCGACCAACTCAGGATTCATCTGACCAACGGCAGTAACCCGGCGATCAACGGCGTCGTCGGTGCCGACTCTTTGACCGATGTCGCGCCGTTGCGCTGGCGCGATCAATTCATCTACCGGGCCGGCGTCGAGTTTGAACCGCTCGAAGCTCTCGCGTTGCGGGCCGGCTACAGTTACGCCCGGAGCGCGGTGCCTAACGAAACCCTGACGCCACTGACCGGCGCCATCTTCGAGCACACCGTCTCAGCCGGCGTCGGCTACCAATGGGGCCGTTATCATGCTGACCTCGGTTGGCAGTGGCAGTTGCCCGCCGTCCAGCGCGTCGGCACCAGTCTGCTCCTCACCGGGGAAGCGTCGCAAAGTTCGCTCACCTTGAGCGCGCACGTCTTCCAGCTGACCACGGGCTTGGAGTTTTAGTGGCCTGACGAAAAGTGCAGGCGGAGCAGCCGCGGCCCCGGCGGATGCAGGATGACAAACAGATCGTCGTATTCGTGCTCGCCCAGCGTCGGCGGCTCCGCGATTCCCAGCGCCTGCATCATCTCCGGCAGCGTGTTCGAGTGGCCGACGATGAGGACATTGCCCTCGTCGCGGGCGACGGCAGCGAGCAGCTTTTTCGTTTCGTTTGCTGCCACGATCCGCGGCTGAAGGCCGAGCTGTTCGGCGAGCGGTTTTGCCGTCTCCTGGGTCCGGTGGAATTCGGTCGTGTAGATGACACTAATTTTCGCGTCGCGCAGCGTTTCGGCCAGCGCCTGCGCGCGGGCGCGCCCGGTTTCCGAGAGATCGGGATCCTTCTGGGCGCCGCCGCCGGCATCCGCGCGTTCGGCGTGGCGGACGAGGAAAATCGCAGGCGGCTCTGCGCTCGCCGACTGGAGGAGAGCGCCGACGAAAACGAGCAGGAGTGGGCATCGCATGCCGCAGATTAATCAGCTATCGTCGCTCGGGAATGAGCAAAATTTCTGGACTGCATCACGTCACCGCAATCGCCGGTCCCGCGCAGGAGAACCTCGATTTCTACGCCGGTGTGCTCGGGATGCGGCTGGTGAAGAAGAGCGTGAACCAGGACGACCCCGGGACGTATCACCTCTTCTATGCCGATGCCGAAGGTCATCCCGGGACGGACATCACCTTCTTCCCCTGGGCCGAGCTGGCGCCGCGCCGCGATGGCTACGGCCTTAGCACCGAAGTTTCCCTTGCGGTGCCGCCGGGTAGTCTCTCTTTTTGGACGGAGCGTCTCGGTCTCGACGCCTCCGCGATCGAGACGCGTTTCGGCGCTAAGGTCCTGCCCGTGCTCGATCCGCACGGTCTCCGGCTCGCCCTTTGCGAAAGCGAGAGTTCGTTAGGCCGACCTTTCACCGCTTGGGACCGGAGTCCGATCCCGGTCGAACACCAGATCCGCGGATTGGAAAGCGCGCGTCTGCTCGAGCGCGAACTGGACGAACCGATTTCCTTTCTGCGCGACGGCCTTGGTTTTAGGGAGATCGGAGAGGAAAACGGCTGGCAGCGCTACGGCGTGGGTGAGGGGAACTCGGGCCAATACCTCGATCTCCGCGCCGCGCCTAACGAGCGTCGGGGCGCCTGGGGCACCGGCACGGTTCATCACCTCGCCTGGCGCGTCGCGGACGATGCGGAGGAACTTGCCGTGCGCGACGACGTCCTCCGCGCGGGCGCGCAACCGACGCCGGTGATCGATCGCTTTTGGTTCAAGTCGGTTTATTTCCGCGAACCGGGCGGCGTGCTTTTCGAGCTCGCCACCGATGGTCCCGGCTTTGCGGTCGATGAAGCCGCGGAGACGCTCGGCGAGTCGCTGGTGCTCCCGCCCTGGCTCGAACCGAATCGCGCCGCGATCGAAGCGACCCTGCCGCCGCTCGTGAGACCTGCTTAAGTTCCGCGTGCTGACTCGGGGGATTTCCCCCTAACGAAAAACACGGCGCCCAGCCGTTCGCTTGCGCGAATCGCTGAACGCCGTGTCTCCGTACCTCCTGCGTGAGTCAGTTAGCGGTCGTCGCCGTCGCGCCGAAAGACGGACCCTGGAACCGCCGGGTCGACGAGCACGGCGTCGCCTGCGACTGCGTAGCCGCGCTGGCCCGGAGCGAAGCGCGGGGCAAGCAAGCCGTCATCGATCTCGCGCGTCATTGCATAACGATTGAAGGCCGTGACCGGGAGATAGAGCCGGGTATTAGGCAGCCCACCATCGGAGATTCCGTTGATGTCGGCCTCGACGAACGAGAGGATGCCGTCGCCATTCTGGTCGATCAGGGAAACCTCATAGGCGTAAGCGTCG
>JBBSED010000075.1:0-8514 GCA_038240025.1 Chthoniobacterales bacterium | reverse complement strand
GAGTTCGCGAACATCATCAAGACGCAGAGCAATCTCGATCACCTGATGCTGCTGACCCTCGCCGATGGCCAGGGCACGACCGAGACCTGGTCGGATTGGAAGGAGCGACTGGTCTGGCAGCTTTATCACACGGCATCCGATTACCTGCGCGACCAGGAGGCGTTCCTCTCGCAAAATCGCATCGAGCGCGATCGGCTGCGGTCCGCGGTCGCTGCCCGGCTCTCGCCCGATTTCGCCGATGAGATCGACGCGCATTTCGAGCACATGCCGGATAACTATTTCCGCACCTTCGACGTCGAGGAAATAGCCGGCCACCTCGAGCTCTTCCGCACGCTTTGGCGCGGGATTTATTCGGAAATGCAACCGCCACTGGCGCCCGCGTTGCGTTGGGATTCGCAACCGGATCGCGGCCACACGGTGGTGTCCCTGTGCACATGGGATCGACCGCATCTGCTCGAGCGTATCGCGGGCGCTTTGACCGTGGCTTCGATTAACATCCTCAGCGCCGATATTTTCATCCGCGGCGATAACCTCGTGCTCGACGTCTTCCGGGTGCGGAACAAACGGCTCGGCCAGGTGGACGACCCGCGCGAGATCGCGCTCGTCGAGTCGACGCTCATGAGTGCGCTGCAAAAGGAGCGCTTCGATTTCACTGCGCTCCTCGCGAGCGGCCGGAGGAAGAGCGTGAAAGGCGCGCCGGATGTGGAGTTCCCCACCCGCATCATCATCGATAACAAGGGTCACCCAACGACGACGCTGATCCAGGTGGAGACCTCCGATCGCCTTGGTCTGCTTTACGATCTGGTCGCCTGCATGGGGCAGCAGAACGTTTACATCACCCTGGCCCGCATCAGCACGGACAAGGGCGCGGCGGTCGACACCTTCTACGTGACCGACGCGACGAGCCGCGGGAAAGTCTCCGATCCGAAAAGGATCGAACAACTCCAGCACGAACTGCACGCGGCCGCGGCGTCCTCCGCCTAACGAGTCGCCGCGGCGCCGTCGGCGTCAGCGATCGCGGTAACCTGGGATCCCGAGGCCGTTGCCGGAACCAGTGCCCGGCGATTTGTCGCTCCCGACTCCGGAGCAAACGGTGACAGACAGGCAGGCAGGCGAGGAAAGCGTTCTGGCTTTCTTTTGCCGACGCTTCCGCTTCGTTTATCTTCGGCTTCCATTATATATGAACGTCCTCATCCTCGCCGCTGGCTATGCCACTCGCCTCTATCCCTTGACGGAAAAAAAAGCCAAGCCGCTGCTGGAGGTGGCGGGCAAACCGATGATCGAATGGGTGCTCGACAATCTCGCGCCGATCCCGGATCTCGGAACGATTTACGTCGTGACGAACGATAAGTTCGCGAGCGACTTCCAGGAGTGGGCGGATCACTACAATAAGGCGCGGCCGACGATGAAATTCAAAATCGTAAACGACGGTTCACGCACGGACGCGGACAAGCTGGGAGCGATCGGGGACATCCGACTGGTGATCGATCGCGAAGAGCTGCGGGACGAAGCGCTCATCGTGGTCGCGGGCGACAATCTATTCAGCGAGTCGCTGGCGGAGTTCGCACGACAAGCCGCTGGCTCGGGCGCGACAATCGCGACCTACGATGTGGGCGATCTGGAGGTGATGAAAAAGTATTCCGCGATCAAGACGGACGCGGAAGGGGTGATCACGCACTTCGAAGAGAAGCCGGAGAAACCGGAAACGACGGTGACGGGAATCGCGCTTTATTACTTCGCGGCGGAGACGCTGGATTTATTTACGACCTATATCGCGGCGGGGAATAATCCCGATCAGCCGGGGCGTTTCATCCAGTGGCTGCACACTCGGCGCCCGGTGAAAACGTATCCGGTGCAAGGGACCTGGTTCGACATCGGGAGCAAGGAAACGCTGGAAGAGGCGAACAAGATCTTCGCGCAGTTCGTGTAGGTCGGTTGTAGACGCTTCGCTGGGCGAAGCGCGGGTGTGGGCGAGCTTCCAGGCTGCGCGTTTCACGGGCGGAGACGAACTTGCAAGCTGGAAGCTCGCGCTACGGACGAAGCTCATGCGCTGGGCTCGTTAGGCGCGGCGGCCTTCGTCGAACTCGATGAGGTCGAAGTAGGTACCGATGTCGGTCCGGCCTTCGCCGCCGGCTTCCTTAAGGAAATGGAGGAAGCGCGCTTTTTTCTCCGCGGTATCGGGATGGCGCGAGACCATCGCCTGGTTCCACTGCTCGATCTCCTCGGGCTGGTGGGCGACGCCGTTTTTCCTGATCCATGCGAGGACAGCGTCGTCGTCGGCGATTTGATTCGCCGCTTTCTCGAACGCGTCGGGGTCGATCTTGAGAAAGGCGAGCAGGTGCTTGTCGAAACCGACGGTCTTGTAGTTGTAACCGTCTAGGAGTCCCTGGCGATGGAGCCGCGCTTTATCGATGAGCCGCGGGAGATGCACGTAATCGCCCAGCCGGTCGTACGGACTGCGCGGGTACGGAGTGCGTTTCTCAGCCACGACTACGAGGTGGCCGGAAGACTGGAGAGCCCGCCGGGCGGCAGCGGTTCCGAGCGGTTGGCCAGCGCGCCTTTTCCATCGAAGTCGGGGAGCAGCTCAGCCTGCTCCAGGCTCTGGCTACCAATCACGAGCTGCCCGGTAAAGGTGCCGCCCTTTTCGACATTGATGGAACGCGCGATGACGTTGCCATCGAGCGACCCGGTGCTGCGAATCGTGACCACGGTATCGGCCAGAATCTCGCCGGTCATGGCGCCGCGAATCTCGATCGCGCCCACCTGGAGCTGGCGGAAAAATTGCACGTTGGCTTTTTTTCCGATCAAGACTTCCGGCGCGACGAGCTTGCCCTGCACTTTGCCGACGAGGCGGAATTCCGCGCGTTCATGGCAATGCAAACCGCCGCGCAATTTGCCGTCGATGATGGCAACCCGGCAGGTCACCTGGCTGCTGCTGAGATCGCCGCTCGGCGTGATGTGCACCTCGCCATGGGTGCGGATGAGTCGGCTGAAACTCCCGTTAATTTTGTAGTCGCGCAAATCCATGTGGACGCTGCACGAGGGGCAGATGGTGGAGGTAGCGGCCGAGGTTATCTCCTGGCGCGTCCCACAATCGTAGCAGGCCACAGAAGTGATCCGCGGGCGGTTCCAAATCCCCTCGAACCGTTGGCGCAACGAGGTCCCGCCGCTGCTGCCGGTTTCTTCTTTCGCGATCGCGGCTTTGACCGCTGCCTGGTCGACGGCGACGACGTAATGTTTGCCGCACTGCCGGCAGAGCGTGCTCCGCGCCGCGGCGTACTCCATCTGCTTAAAGCCGCAGTGTGGACACTCCACACCGACCTTGGCAGGCGACTTGGCCACGGACGCGAGCGGCCGCTATTCCGTTAGGCTCGGCTACCGGCGAATGTCGACTTCGATGCCGAAGAGGATTCGTCGCTGCGGACCGCGGAAACATCGACCTTGGCCGGGCTGCCGTTCGAGGCCACCGGCATTTTGCCGCTGGTCACTTCCGACTTCCCGATAAAGGTCGCGCCTTCCTCGATGACGAGACGCGCCGCCTTCAGGTCGCCCTGGAGGGTGCAACGCGATTTCAACTCGCAGCGCTCGCCGACGGTGATGTTGCCATGCACTTTGCCGTAGACGGTGATCGACTTGGTCTTGATCTCGCCGCGAATGTCAGCGTTCTCACCGATCGTGAGCACGCCATCAGAGTGGATTTCGCCTTCGACCTTGCCGTCGATGAGGAGTTCCTTTTGAAATTTGATGCTTCCTTTGATCTCGACATCACTCGAGAGGACGTCTTTGCCAGAATGTTCGGCCATATATTTTTGATGCTCGTTCAGGGTTGGTGATAGTGGTGCGGCTGCGGGTGCTGTCGGCTCATCTCGGTAGGTGGAGAACGGTTTAGGTTCCTCGCGGCTCGGGGCGGGCGTGGGCGTAAAACTTTCCGCTGGCGCCGCGGCCTTCTGCGGGATGAATTTCTTCAGCACGTGGCATTATTAAGAGGCGGAACTTGGCATGTCAACGTTTCGGCGAGGGAAAGACAAGAATTTGTGCGCTAATTTGCCACTTCGTAAATTTTTGCGGTGCCGTTCTCCCCTCGCAACCGGAGGAAGGAGGGCGCCTGCGCGGAGGTGCGGTCGAGGATGAAACACAGCGCCTGCGCAGAGGCCGGCGCGCCAAGGATGGCCGCGGAGTTCCCCGCGGTGCGCTCGCCATCGTAGGCGAGGACCGAGCGCACGCCGCGGGCCCGGAGGATTTCCATGGCCTCGTTAGGCGTGGTGTTGAGGAAGAATCGCGCGCTAGCGACAATGCCGGGAAGGCTTTCGTGGGAACTGCCTCCGACCGACGGTTGGCCCGACCAGTAGGCGGCCGACGGTGCCAGCCACCACGGCGCAAGGAAGGGGTTGCGCGCGCCGCCACGCAAAATAGCGGCCGCCGCGCGCCACTCGGCCGCTTCGCGCTGCGCCGCCGCGCGCCGAGTCTCCGCTTCCTCGTTAGGCCAGAGGGCGCGATCCCAGGAGAAGAGGAACGACGTGAAGGCGAGGACGGCCAGAAGGATTCCGAGCCATCTTATTTTCAACGTGGCGAGGAGGGCCGGTATCGTTAGGCAAAGAATCACCGCCAGGAAATAACCCCAGCGCGCCTGCCAAATCGTGAGCAGGAAGGCAACGAGGAGAAGCGCCCCAAAAGAGAGCGGCATTTCCCACCGTTTCACCGCGACCACGAGCAGCGCCGGCGCGAGCAGGACGAATCCGCCGAACCATTCCAGCCAAATCGGATTCGTTAGGCTGACGCGGCTCAGTTCGCCGATCGTCCCCGACCAGCGGATGTAGAACGCGTGCAAGTCCGCGGCCGGCAGTTGCGGCCAGCGGCGTTCCACCAACCCCGCGAGCAGGAGAATGCCCGCGAAGACGAGCCAACCAGGCCGACGATCTGCGCGCCACAGTTTCATGCGGCAGGTGAGCAAAATGACCGCGAGAAACACCGCGGGCTCGTAGAGCGAGACCCAGCAGGCCAGCCCCCAGCTCACCCCGCTCACGATGCCCCAACCGCGCGACGGGTTCTTCAGCAAAGTCCACTCCGCCGCGAGCGCGCCGAGCAGCAGCACGAGCAGCAACGACTGGTGATCCGGCCGCCCCAGCGCGATCCCATGCGCGAGGATCGGACTGAGCGCGAAGAGCAGCAGCGCCACCCAGCGAAAGCGCAGTTTCGTTCGGCGCGACCACCACCAGAGAAACCAGCCGCCCGCGAGCGCGAGCAGCGGCGAGATCAGCGCCCCCGCGAGATCGATTGGCTGCGCGGTCACGCCGCCCAGCAAACTAGCGAGTCCGGCGATGAGATAATCCAGCGGCGCCGTGGTGTGCGGGATCGTCCCGGCCGGATAATTTTCGAAGTCGTGTCGCCTCACGACCGTGCCCGGACGCTCGGCGACCAGGCGCACCCGGCTCATCCGCGAGTAGCAATCGGCGTCCACGAAGTAGACCTGCCCGCCGACAAACACGTCCGCGTAGTTCGCGCAACGAGTGGTGAGAATGAGCGTCGTCAAGAGCACCAGCTCGCAGCCCAGCCACGCGCCGCGGAGAAGATTGGCCAAAGGAATTCCCAAGCGGTGATTCTCAGAATGGGCCCACCAGGATTCGAACCTGGGACCAAGGGATTATGAGTCCCCTGCTCTAACCGCTGAGCTATAGGCCCGTTTACCTAAGTAGATTTGGCGCATCGAAAGATTTTTATCGACTTTTTCACGGTTGTTTTCTCCGGTCGCGCTGCAAACCGGAGCAAAACCATGAAAAACACTGCCATTGAATATCCCGCCAAAACTTGGGAAAAAACTAAAGTGAAGAATCTCGTGCGCCATAAATATGGCCGCTATTATGCCCGCACGTTTGGCAACAACAAAGAGATTTGGAAAAGCGCACTTCTCACCTTTCCGTTGCGAAAGCGCGCTTGGCGGAATTTCTGCGCGAGCATTGCGAGAAGCAGGCGGTAGCCGCAAATGTTTCGTCGGCGAAAATGACGTTCGGCGAGGCGTTGAACATCCATCTGCAATCGATGACAACGTAACGATCAAGCCGGGGTCGCGCCAGTGTCTCACGATTTTCCATCGGCACTAACGGCCAAGGTGCGGATGACTCTCGGATTTCGCGGCAACATTGAGATTGGGACGGCTCATAGGGCCGCCTTTCGGCGGACTTCCTCGAACTTGGGTGGACCGCGATTGGCTCCAATCAGATGGTTGACGGTTCTTTATTGGACTAATCGCCCGTGCCGCCTGACTTGATCGCACGTGATCACGGTGGTGCCTCGTCGGCGAACTTCGTGATGCAATCGGCGAGGGTTAGGGCGTCGGACCCTCGGCCGGGATCTCCGGTTCGACAGCAAAGTGCTCTTTCGCGGCGACGGAGAAGGCAAAGCTACCGGTCGGGGCGCCGTTGTTGTCGCCCCTGATCTCGGTCAGGGCGAGGACGCACGGGCGGCGGAGGTAACTGACCGTGATACTCTCGCCGACGTTGAGATGACGCGGATGCCCGCCGTAGTCCACTTCGGCTGAGGTAGGATCGAGTTTGTCCACCGAGACGCTAAGCACACCGGGGATGATCGATTTCTGTTCCCCTGAGGTAAGCTCGAAGGTCTGTTGCTTGGTCGCGCCGGCTTTGCGGGCGTAACGTTGCTCGGCGGGACTGCCGGGCACACGCGCCTTGGCCACCGGCGTTTCCTGCGCCTTCCGCTCGACCTCCTGCTGCAGTTGTTTATTTCTAATCTCCAGCTCCTGCGTGCGTTCGTTCGCGCGGCGGCTCGTCTCCAAGGTGGTGTCGGCGGCCCGGGTGTCGACGGCAAGCTTGGCTGCGGCGCGTTGCTCGCAGGCCGCGATTTCCTTCCGAACGGTGGCGACGTCCGATTGCGCGGTCGAGCGTGCGATCACCCAGGTAACGGCAATCGTCGCCAGCGTGACGATTGCGGCGCCGGCGATCACGTTCCGGTTAACAGCGACCGTTTTCATGGGATTGCGGGTAAAGCGAAGGCATGCCGCCGAGTTTGTTCGCTCAAGACGAAGATGCCAAGCCTAAGTTTCTCGAGATTACGTCGAGCGTAGCTTCGATCACCCCCGGGATCAGCCAAAACACGGTGATCGACATTTCCGTTGCGGTCAACGCGAGCGCCCAGACCCCTACCGACTATTGACGAGCATTGGCGAGGCAGCCTGGATCGCCGAGAACCTGATCGCTGACCTTCTAAGTCTGCGCGGCTTGCTCCTTCACCGCCTCTGTGAGAGCAGCGATTTCCTTGCGCTACGCAGCGCAACTTCGTAGCGAGGAGGATAAAGCTTAACGACCGGAAGCTCGGCGTTTGCGCCATGCGGTTAACCCCGCCCCGCCGAGAGCCAACGCGCCGAGCGATTCTTCTGCGCCGGGGGAGGATTCGTCTGTCGTCTGTCCGACCAGGATCGTCTCGCCGACGTCGGCGTAGGCATAACCGAGAATTCGAAAACTGTTGTGCTTGGCGAGACCGCGATCGTAGATGCGCGCCCAGCCGTACTGCCGGCCGGCCCTGTTGTTGAAGGTGAAACCGATGAAATTGTAGCCGCGGCCTTCGAAGAAGCCGCTGTTACCGAGGAGGGCGAGTTTCCCGAAGCCGGAATAGAGGGGTTCCCCAATGCCAAAATGTTTGGCTCGCGTCACGTTGTAACCGGACGGTAGTGGGTAAACAAAGCTGTAGGTAGAAACGTCCGACCCGACGAAGAAGCCGCTGCGCAGCCCGACGGCTTTGAAGCCGGCCAGAGCGCCGCGTTGGCCAAACTTTGTCACGCTGACTCGCTCGAAGAAGATGGAGTCGCCCGGTTGATCGAGTTGGAAGGTGACGTGAGCGTTTTTTGGCTGGCCCCACCTCGATGTTCATCGGGCCGGAGTAATGAATCGCGCTCTCGGCGGTTGGTAAGATCGAGGCGGTGGCAGCGCTCGCGACGGCGTAGGCGAGCCAGCGGGATTTATTTAAGACGAGCGGAGTTTTTTGCTTCATGCCTGCTGAGAATGATCCTATCGCGTCTCCCTTGGTAATGATATTTCGCGCAGTGAAGGCTCGAATCTCCGCTGACGTTTGGGACAAGCGCGAACCACTTGGAAGCGATGGAACCCGGCGAAATTCTTGACGGCGCGCAATTTAGAGCGAATCGATTTTGTCGCGAGGCGCAATTATGGCTTGGAAGATAAGCCGGCCGGGAACGGCCCACTCAACGTCGCGCTCCCGACCGGTCAGGCAGTAGTTCAAGTCATCAGCAATCCAGCCTGGCGACTCTCGCCGTTGGCCGGTCGATGCAGTCGTTTGCATTCACACCACCGCAGCGATTCGGATTGAAGTGCGGTATTTCTTTGAAGAAATGCGCCGCCCCGATCACGACCGAGCAGCCGAAAAGCACCGTCGAAACAACCTGCCCGCAATCTTGGCGGTATTGGCGTCGCTCTCCTAACCTGACGCCTTCCTCCAGCTCCTGCGATCACGCAGTTTCACGGAACCTGTTCCCTTCACTATCGT
>JBBSED010000074.1:0-9208 GCA_038240025.1 Chthoniobacterales bacterium | reverse complement strand
CGGCTGGAAGCTCACCTCCGACCCGATCAAGCGCAGCGACTACGGCCTGAACTGGAACAAAGCGATCGAAGGCACCCAGGTCATCGGCGACGACGTCGAGCTCACGATCGACATCGAAGCGGACAAGAGTTAACGAGAACTATTGCCGTAGTCCCGCCGGCAACCACGTCGCCTTCGCCCCAGCGCTTGCTCAAACCATTGGGCAGGAGGCTCTTCCTGCCAAGCGCCACTTAAAGCAAAACAGGATCGAAATGTGACACTGACCCCAACTCCGCTTCCGAAGACGAAAACTTTTGAGCGAACTCGATCTCCTTAATCTCGCGCGCTCCACCACCGAGCATCAGGTCTCGTGGTTCGCGCAAATGATCACCATCACCTTCGCCATGGTGGTGGCGATCTTTTACTTCCTCCATGACGCGAAACTCACGCTTAAAGTGTTTACCTTTTTCGCCTCCACCGTCGGCATGCTCGTCTTGCTGGGGGAGATGCTGGTCGAAAACAAACGTCAAAGCTGGCGTGATCGAAGGGTTGCGGGCTCTGCCTCTGGAACATCTCTCGCGCGCGAGCATTCGCTATCTGGCGGTGAACGACTCCTGGCTCTCGCTCCTCACCCGCATCACCTTCAACCTCTCCGTGTGGTTGTTCTGGCTCGGTCTCTGTTACCTGCTCTTTTTCTGGAAACGGCACACGAAACAACTCGATTCCTGATTCCATCTACCGCGTCGTCGCTAACCGCTTCGGCCGATGGAGCAACCCCGCAGCATCGCCGTCGGCGTGTAGCAATCCGTTATCCCCGAGCGAAGCCGAGACCGGACTTTCGGGTAGCGGGGCAGAGGGCTACAAAGCCCGCGACCTAACGACAGACGCTCGCGAGCCTTACAAATCGAAGCGGCCGGACGTGCAAACGCCCGGCCGTTTTCGTGAATCGGAATGATCCGATAAATCACGCGCTGAGCAGCGTCACGGTGGCGCTCGCTAGATGCGTCGCCGCAGCCGAGACGAACTTTGCTGACGGATTGCCCTCTCGCGGTTAAACTTCCAACCAATGGCCGACGTCTCCACATCTTATCGCTACATCGTCCGCACGCCTGGCGTGCGCGGCGGCAATGCACGCGTGGAGGACACCCGCATCGGAGTACACGATGTCGTCGCATATCATCTGCTCGGTAACGACATCGAAACCATCCGGGAAGCATTTCCCGATCTCTCGCGCGCGCAGATTTACGAGTGCCTCGCCTATTACGAAGACCACCGCGCTGAGATCGAGCGCTTGGCGCTCGCTCAGATCGAGCCGCCGGCGCAGTGAAGTTTTTTCTCGACCACGACCTTAACGATGCGGTCGCGGAGCGCTTCGTCGACACGGCCATGAAGCGATCGTGCTCCGCGATGTTCTCCCGCCGGACGCGCCCGATCCGCAAGTCTTCGCGGTTGCTCAGGAGAAAGCCTGCGTGATGATCACGTGCAATCGAAATGACTATCTCGAATTGGCCGTGCCGCAGCAGCATCAAGGTTTGATCATCCTGATCCGACGCCACAGCGCGCGCACTGAATGCATCAACATTTTGCGGCTAATCGAACGGGCCGGCGCGTCCGGGCTCGCTGGGAATATCAACTTCGCCTGAAACGGCCCGACCGTCACCGTCTCGACTTAGTAAATCGGGGAGAGCTAGCTAGGCTGTTGCGAGGCTCGCTTCGGTGAATTCCAGGACCGCCTGCACTTGTCCGCGAGTCACACCGGCGAACCATTCCAACTGATCAACCGTGGCGCCGTCTTCGAGATTTGCGAACAGTGTTTCACTGGCACCCGCGTTCCGCGAAACAACACGCGCCGCTCACCGTGTCCGGCGAGCGTTCGACCATTGCGCACGAGGTCCAATCGAGCATGCCACAAGTGTAATCGCTGCAATGAAACCGGCAATGCTGCAGAGCGACCGCAGTTTTCGTCTTTCCAAGTTCGA
Source organism: Chthoniobacterales bacterium (assembly GCA_038240025.1). Lineage (GTDB taxonomy): Bacteria > Verrucomicrobiota > Verrucomicrobiia > Chthoniobacterales > UBA10450 > Palsa-1392. Next base: position 7,250 of record JBBSED010000074.1, on the reverse strand, counting down.
TCAATGCGAACTCCAGGTCGACCGCGCCGACAGCAAAGGCTTCGTCATGCTCGCATCGTGTCCGGCGAGCGTTCGACCATCGTGCAAGCACTCCAATCCAGCATTGGCAAAAGTCTAACCCCCTCGACTCGTGTGGGCAATAGGCAGACCGAGTCGCCGACAACCGCGTCGGCCAATGGAGCAACCCCGTCAGCATCGCCGTCGGCGTATAGCAATCCGTCATCCCGAGCGAAGCCGAGGGACCCCGCGACCTAACGACAGACGCTCGCAAGCCTAACAAATCGAAGCGGCCGGGCGTGCAAACGTCCGGTCGTTTTCGTGACACACGACGAGTGCCCCGAGTTGCTGCAGAAGACATTCCATCGATTGATGCCACGGGGTCGCATGGTCGACCTAGAGCGCTTCGCTTGCTGACCGCGTGCGATTAACGTCAATAGCGCGAGTATTCTTGTGGGAACCGCCGCTAGGCGAAGTCCAAGCTTGACATGTTTCGACTGAGCGTCGCGCGGATTTTTGTAATGCGCGGAGTCGTTGGTTGCGACCGGATTGTGTATGAGTGCGCGCAAGAAACTCGAAGATAAGATTAATGCTGACTGGCGCTCCGGTCGTTTTTCTGAGGCGTTCGACGAAATTTCCGCCAACCTCTGCCCGATACTTCGCGACACGTTGGTCTCGAAGGGCCAGAGGTATCAAGACGCAGAAGATATCGTGGCTGCAGCGATGTACGGCTTCGCGAAGAAGCTTAGGGATCCTGGTTCCGTCACCAAGCCGTGCAACTATCTTCAAACCGCTGTCGCTAATTGCCTCCGCACGCACGTCAAAAAAACGAAGAAGCTCCCGCTTGCGGAGCGCGACGAGCGCGATCACCGGCACATCAATGAGGCGACGGCAACCCAGCCAACGATAAACAACCGGAAGGTTTTTCTTGTTCAAGCCGTTACGGACATCGACGAAATTGCCGAGTCGGACGCCAAACGGCTGGTATCTACCGTGCTTAAGCAGGTCAGCCCGAAATATCGGCGTATACTCAGGGATCTCCTCAAGCACGGGCCTCGGTGGACGCTCGTTGAAGCGGGTGCGCGTGTGCGTGTCAACCCCGGCACGTACGCAGTTCAGAAGACTAGGGCTTTCAAAGCGTTTCAGAAACTTGCGGCACCGACGGCGGATCGCCTCGGCTTGACGTGGCGTGGCATCGAGGAAGACAGCAAGTCGATGGCCCCTAACTACGCGGAGGAAGGCGATGAAGAAGCCGATGATTCCGACGCGTTCCTGTAATACGCCGTGTCGTAGTCGGTAAGATATGAAAACAAAGTCGAAAACCACTAAGGAAAAAGGAAAATCGCGAGACTTTCCTGCACTGCTCGGCCGTTATGTTGATGAAGCCGGCGCGTCAAACGGCGATGCTATGCCACGTCGCATCACACGGAAATTTCACGGCTTCGAAATCGCAGGATGGACTGGCCGCATTCACGTCGATGATATCCACGGCTGGGTCGAGAATAAGCGGTTGAAACTCTACCTCAGCCAGTGGCGCAGCCGCCGCGGTAAGTCTGAAGCGATGCCAACGACCGACGAGATGTATGAGATGATGTTAGATGCCGACCGCGCGGACAACACGGAGAAAGTCACCGACAAGCAGAAGGTGTTTCACGTGGAGCGCCTCGCCAGCAGCATTGCGCGGAACGGCATTCAAGAAGCGATCATCGTTTTTGTAGACGACGAAGGAACGCCGTGGCTGTGGGACGGGAATCGTCGTTACTTCAGCACGCTGCATATCATGCGCGACGAAGACTTCGCCAAGTATCGCGAGGACGGGCAGTGGATGCCCTGTTTCCTGATCGAATCGACAGGCAGCGCGGCTCTCAACGGCCGATATCGCCACGCAATCCTCACAGAGACCAACTTCGTCACGAAGGACGCGATCTCATGGCCGACGTATATTAAAGCCGAAGAAATCTGGGAACAATTCAACATCCGCACTAAAGGCGACCCTGGCGATCCTTTGCTACAGCGCGAAGTCAGGGAAGAACTAGCGCGCGAGTATGGCCTCTTCACGTCGAAGGGCAAACCCGCGTTCCGGCAGGTGGACCGCTGGGTAAAGATGGTTAACCTCGCGCACGAAGTTAAGGAGTACCAGGAAGAAACGAACGGACGCGAGGACACAACGGTTGATCTACACGTTGCCCGTTACTTCGAGTATTTCGACGAGCTAAACAAAAAGGCGGTTCGCGACGTCCTATCCACCGATGCCACCAAGGAGAACGAGGTGTTCGACTGGTTGTGGGATGACAAGTTGCCCTCATTTCAGGCAGTTCGGAAAATTCCACAGATCTTTAATGATCCCGTCGCTCTCGAGTACATGCGAACGGGAACGAAGGAGACCGCGTTTGAGAACGCGGCTAAAGCAATTGCTGCCAATGACCCCGCATACATTAAAGACAAGCGGGCGGCGGATGCGAAGATTAAGTCGTTCGCGGACTGGTTGAATTCCTTCAAACGCGAAGATTTCCGGCAACTTGACCCGGAGTCGTTGGAGCGGTTGAAGGAGATCCTTGGGGACGTTATCAAAATGCTGGCGGGCCTTATTTCGGGCGCAACAAAAGCTAAGAACGGAAGTAAGACACGTGCACGTCGCGGCGCATAACGAGGGGACAATCCGTCTGTCGCGGATCACGCAGATAACCGTTCGCGAGACGGCACAAGCACTGCAGCGAAGCGGCCTTGCGCCGACGATCTCTTGGCACACTCGAGAGCTATTCGTGCCGCGCTCAGATCTCCGAACACTCTGTAGTGCGCTCCAAGGCTATCAGCTGACGATCGACGCAGAACTGATAGAGCAAGAGAAACAGGACGCCCGACACGAGGAATCGATCACCCAAATAAAAAGGGTTATCGCGGAACAATCCGAAACAGAGATAGCACGGCGGACGTTAGGAGGATTCCACGGGGCTCGTTACCTCGACGAGCATCAATTGTCGGCGGTAGCCATCGCCTCGCACCCCGACATCTTCGGATTCTGCCTGTTTGACGAACAAGGGCTCGGAAAAACAATCTCTACGTTGTTCGCGTTCGATCGCTTGCGCGAACAACAACTGATCGGACGAATGTTAGTAATCTGCCCGAAGAATATGATCATGGAGTGGGAGCGTGATGCCGCGCGTTTTTTCCCATCCAAATACACGTGTGAAACTGTTCTCGGCTCCGCGCGTGAAAAGCGCCGCGCGCTGGATCGGCGGGCAGACATTTACGTAACGAATTTCGAGACTGCGTGTACGCAATTTCTCAGGCTCAAGGAGTTGCTACATAGTCATCCGCATGGATTCCTGCTTACGATCGACGAGAGCTTTTACGTTAAGAACACCGACGCGCTTCGCACGAAAGCCGTTCGGCGACTCCGCGAATTCGCGAGACGTTGCATCGTTTTGTGCGGGACTCCGGCTCCTAATCACCCCAGCGATATTGTCGAGCAAGTAAGCATCGCCGACGGTGGCGTGGCATTTCGAGGCGTTAAATTGCCTCCTGAACGAGAGCTTGCTCTACCCCTTGTGCGAGACATCCTCGAGCGACGTGCGCCATACCTGCGTCGACGAAAAGCCGAGGCGCTACCAAGCCTACCGAAGAAGTCGTTCGAACACGTGCTGGTACCTATGTCGCCATTGCAATGTGGTCTGTACGAACGAGCGCTTGATGGCCTAATCACTGATCTGGAGCATACGGGCGATGACGCTTTCCGCCGAGATGTAATGTCTTTCATTGCGCGGCGGACGCGGCTACTGCAAATCTGCTCAAATCCTGCGGGTGTGATTCGGAGCTATACGGAAATCCCTGGCAAGCTCTTGGCCCTCGACTCGCTCCTTCACGAGCTGATTAGCGTTCGCCGGGAGAAAGTTATCGTCTGGTGTTACTTCACCGCTTCTTTGGAAGCTATCTTAGTGCGCTACCCGCACTTCAATCCCGTGCGGCTGGACGGAAAAGTTACTTCTGCACAATCTAGACGAGAAGCAGTCACTCGATTTCAGGAGGACGACTCAACGATGCTCTTCGTTGCAAATGTAGCCGCTGCTGGGGCGGGATTAACACTGCACCGTGCTCGCTTCGCCGTGTATGAGTCGCTTTCGAATCAAGGTGCGCACTATTTTCAGAGCATTGACCGCATTCACCGGCGAGGCCAATCGCGACCGGTTGAATACATTGCGCTGCTGTGCGGTGGCACCATCGAACTCGTAGAGTACGAAAACCTTTCGCTGAAGGAGCAGATGTCCCGCACGCTTCTGCGCGATCATGACGCACTGCCGCCCACAAGAGCGACAATGCTAGCCGAAGCACGTGAAGCGGCTTCGCTACTCAAACGTCCTTTGAGATGACCGCCCTTCTTCAGCATCCTTCGGTTGAGCACGAAGATCGTGTGAACCTCCTCGAGGACATGGCGATATTGATGGGATTTGAAAGTCCCCTGAGAGGCGTCCCAAGTTCGCTCAGGCCTGACGTCTTTCGATATAATCGGCAAACCGGTGGGCTGTTCATAGCCGACGCGAAAGCCACCGAAACACCTGGTTCACGAGCAACGCAGCACCGCTTCTTAGCTTACACGCGGTGGATAGCTCAAAATTCCGCGACACTTGATTTCTCTATTTGTGCCATTTGCTGCACTGAAGCAGAACACTGCTCGTCCGGCTGGCGCAAGTTCCTCGGCCTTGCGCTCGCGACCTCGGGCGTTGGTTGCCGCGATCTACGCGTCGTCCCTCTCGACTACCGCATTAACCTAATTATCGCGCGGTTGCGGCAGTTGCATTACTAACGCCTTTCGTAAGCGGCTAATAACTGTTGCAACCGTTCTCGACGAGCGGAGCTGATGCTCCCAAATGCGGATGACTCGGATGCCTTCGCCGGTAAGCAATCTCCTGATACGCCGGTCGCGACTTCGATTGCGGTCGATCTTTGCTTTCCAAAACGGTCTGCGCGTGTGCGGAATGTGCCCACACTTCGGGCAAAAATGCCAGAAACAGCCATCTACAAAAACCGCGAGCCGCTGACGTGCAAAGTAGATGTCCGGTTGGCCGGGTAGCTTCACGTGCAGTTGCCATCCAGTGATTGCCGCGCGGATCAATGCCATCCTAAGAGCCCGCTCCGTCGATCTGCAGTTCTTCGACCGTATTGAGGCCATCGCTGCCGACCGTGCAGGAGAGACCCCAGCGAAGGTGCCCCCCGGCAGTGTAGCTCTGAGCTTCCGCTCCACTACGCAGGACACGGCTCCGCAGCAGCGAGCCATTTGCGCGCTGCCTCTGGATCGCCGTTTTTGCGCAGGCGGGGCGGGTGCAACTTTGTCTTCGCGCGGCCCTGAAGGCGCTTCTCTAGATCTGCGTCGGCGCAAGTCACAGTCCCGAGCCGCGGCTTCGCAATTTGCGACAGTCCGTTACGCTTCGTTTTACGGCTGGTTTGCAGGAGCATATCGCCGATTGCAGAGCCCAGCCCGACAGGTACTGCGTTGCCGATTTGGATATACTTTTGCGTCGTCGATCCCGCGAATCTCCATGTCTTCGGAAACTGCTGGAGCTTGGCATACTCTTTCACACTCAGCGGGCGAAGTTCGGTCGGATGACAAAGCATTGTGGCACGGCCATTCGGATCCGTGGTGAGCGTGGGCGCTGGCTCATTCCAGCTAAGACGCCTGTAGAAGCCACTTCTGCCTCCCCACGAATCAGCAGCCGCTCCCAGCGCATCTCTCTGCAAATGCTTCGGTAGGTTTGTCCAGTTCTCTCCGCTTTGAAGACGGCGCAGCAGCCGTCGCTCATTGTTCGAAAAGGGTGTGAATTCAACCTGTCGTTGGCGAAGGCGTCCGATGCTTTCTCTCAGATTCACCCAGCGCCGATCCCCGGCGCCGCAGCTGTGCGTGCTCGCAGGAAGTTTGATGTCTTCCCCGTCGCGGCTTCCGATAAACACCACGCGGTATCTTTTTTGCGGCACACCGTAATCAGCACAATTCAGCAGGCCGTAGACGACGTAGTAGTTCAACTCAGCGAGTTCCGAGCAAATGAGCCGCAGCGCAGATCCAAACTGCTCGTCTAACGCGAGCGGAGGAAACCCGGGACCACGCTCATTTAGCGGACGGTGCCGGATAGCCGCGGACAGCATTCCACGAACGTTTTCCATAATAAAAAAGCGCGGTTCTGTAGCCAGCACGATTCGCTTGAAATGTCGAAACAACAGACCGCGATTTGTATCTCCGATCGAAGCTCGCTTACCAGCGGTGCTGAAACTCTGACAGCACGGTCCGCCCGTTACCACGAAAGCTTCCCGTTTTTGCAACCGCGCCGCTTTAAGAACGTCCGAGCCGGATACGTCTTCAATCTTCTTACAGATCACAGGCAACTCGTCCTCACCGCGATTGAGCCTGATTGTTTCTACCGCAGTCTTGTTCTTCTCGACGGCAACAAATGTCTTCAGCCCTGCAGCCTCGAGACCAAGATCGAGACCCATTGCCCCAGAGAAGAGCGAGATAACGGCGTTGCTTTGTCGCATGTTAGTCAATTATGCGCAGACAATACGTGAGGTCCAGCGAATTTCAGGTTGAGAGGAGATGGCCCGAGTGTCGGGCCACGTGTTAACAGATACGGTCGGACATCTGTTGGGGTAGCGATCTGAAGGTGAAATGAACGAACGGGGCCAACGTTCCGGCAACGAAAGAGCGTGACATGCAATAAACCCAATGCGCCCGACGTCGGGAACGCGGATAGTCGACGTTGCTTGATGTGAAACCGCCAGTCATGTGATTTCCCATGCAAAAGATCACGCCGTTTGAACTCGTGATTGCCCAATGCTCGTCCGCTTCCCCAGCGGCTCTGTAGTCTACCCGTCACGCTGCCTCTCGTGACGTGTTCTTTGGTTCGATGGGCAGGCGGAGGAGGGGGCGGTCTTACAATTGCGGAGTTCGGAATGCGGATTGCGAAATGCGGAATGGGGACTGCGGAAGTGGGCCGCGGCGGGCGGGCTCGGTTCGCGGAGATGCATGGTCGTGTTTCCGGTTGTGAGGTAGAGGCTATTCAGCGAGAATCGACGGCGTGAGTGCGACCGAGGCAACGGCTGAAATTTTCGTCACTGCTTTCAAGGCTTTGAAGCGGAAAGAGCGCGAGGCGGTCTTACCAAAGCTCGTCACTGACGCGGAATTGGCGGACGATCTGGCAGATACTCTCGCGCTGGAAGCGCGGCGCGATCAACCGCGCACCCCCCTCCGCGATGTGCTGAAAGATCTG
>JBBSED010000073.1:0-10074 GCA_038240025.1 Chthoniobacterales bacterium | reverse complement strand
CTTGATGAGCGAGAAGTCCGCGCGGATGCCGTGCTCAAGCAGATACTTTCTGTCGCCGAATTCCCGGCATTCCTTGCCTTCCGCCAGCGGCGTTCCCACCGCGGACGGCGTGTAGAACGCCGGGATGCCAGCTCCGCCGGCGCGGATGCGCTCCGCGAGCGTTCCTTGGGGAACCAATTCCAATTTCGTGCGCCCGCTGCGGTAGAGCTCGGGGAAGACGGTCGAGTTGGCGGTACGCGGAAACGAACAGACGACCTTGGAAACGCGGCCCGCCTTGAGCAGCGCCGCGAGGCCGACCTGGCCGCTGCCGGTGTTGTTGCTGATCGTCGTCAGATTCGTGGCGCCCTGGTCGATCAGCGCGTGGATGAGCTCGACTGGACTGCCCGCTTCGCCGAAACCGCCGATCATAATGGTGGCGCCGTCGAAAATGTCCGAGACGGCCTCGGCCGCGCTCGCCACCCGCTTGTCGATCATTCGGCGGTGGCAAGAGCGGCTTGGAGAGCGCCGAGACTTGGCGCCTGTCCGGCAGCCGTGGCGTGACCCGGCGCCTGTCCGGATTTCGACACCCGCGCGTAGTGATACAAGCCGGCCTCGTCGAACAGCACGCGGTCCTCGTAGTCGTCGAACCAGAGCGCCTCCGGGTTGCGGCCGACGATGCAGACCTTGCCGCGGTCGGGAGCGCTGCCGGCGTTCCGAAGAATCTTGAAGATCAAGACGCCATTCTCGCTGCCCGCGAGTCCCGGGATCGCCTCGTTGGTGACCGCAGAAACTTCGGTCTTGCCTTTGTAATGAGTGATGGAAAGGCGCGCGTGCGCCTCGACGCCCGACAGCCCCTTTTGCGATTCGTTGAGAATATTCCACGCGGACTCGATCGGAACGTTGAAGGCCTTGTAGGCGACGATGTCGCGCCCGCAGAAGAAGTAGTGGTTCTCGCCGCCGGCGCGCTTGAACTCGCGCTGCAGAATGCGGAGCGCGTCCGGGTCATCGTTGATGCCCTTCATGATCGGCGCCTGGTTCTGCACGGTGAGCCAACCACGCGAGGCCAGGCCCCGCATTCCTTCGCCCGTCGCGGGGACCCATCGCTTAAAGCCCTGCGCGTCCTCGAGGTAGTTTCCTTCCGCATCCTTGGCGAGGAACTCGTCCGGGTGCTCGAAGTGCAACATCATGTGCAGGCCGACCTGCGGGTAGGTCTCGTGGAACCGATCGAGCATCGAGAGGAAGGTGCGGTCGAAGCGCTGGGGATAGAACGCCATGTCCTTGGTGCCGATGCGGATCGACTCGACGCCGGCTTCGGCCAGCGCGCCGAGCCAGGCCGCGATCTTGGAATTGCCCAGCACCATCGCGTCGCCGCCCGACATTAGGATCTCGCGCAGCTTTTCGCGTCCGCTTTCGGGGTGCACGCCGCCGTTGTTCGCCACGGCCGCGTTGTGCTGCTTTATGTACGGGATGATCTCGGGGATCATCGCGAGACCCTTCTTCGCGATGGTGCCATCCTGTCGCTTGATCTGCTTGCGGGCGATTAATTCTTCGCGATAGCAGAAGCGGCAATGGGCCGAGCAGGTCGACACGACATACATGAGTCCCATCTCGTACTTGTGCAGCAGGCCCTCGACGGGGCTGTAATCCATCTGGTTGCCGGGATCCTCCGAGCCCGCCAGATCCATCGTCTCGGCGGGGTCGGCCTTGACGATGCGCTGAATCGCGGCGCTGGTCCTGGCCAGCTCGTAGTAATGGCGCGTGATCTTCACGGGCATCCGGGCTTCCACGTCACGATCGGTGCCCTTGAGCGCTTGCAGGCGTGTCACCTCGTCCTTGGAGTAGAAGTTGAGCATGTCCGCCGGAGCCTTCTCGTGGAAGAAGGGGGCGAGCCCACTGATAATTTCGCGCTCGTAGCGGGTATCTTCGACGCCCTCGAGAAACTTCTGCTCGCGTGCGGTGGGGACGTAGGGTTGTGGCTGTGTCATTGTTCGGGCTCCGTTAAAAGGATTAGTGTCTCTCAATCAGCTCTCCTTTTCAACGCCAGAATCCCCATCCGACAAAAGCATTTTGTGTCGAAGGTCGATCGTCCGTCATCAATCGAGCCACGCGATTCAGGAGATGGAGCGATAGGCGGTTGCGCGCGCCGCAGCAGGGTCCAGAACGCTCTCCCCGCTAACGGCAGAGGACGCGCTCGCCTTTGTCGGGCAGCGACGAAAAATTTCGGCGTGATCGCGGACTTGCACCTACACTTTAACTTTCACTTACACTCAGGGTGAATGGGGAGGTGTATGTGTAGGTTAAAGTGTAGGTGCAGGTAAAGGATGCGAGATCGCGGGGCGAGGCGTTGGTCATCCCGAGTTGGCGGAGCACGTGGGATGACAGCCTCGGTGGTTTGGCTTAACTTCCCCGCTCTATGAACCAACCCGTCTACATACTCGGCGCTGGCCGAACCGATTTTAAGCGCAACCTCCGCAAAGAGGGCAAGTCTCTCCGCGACGTGATCACCGAAGCCGGTCGAAAGGCCATGGAAGACGCGAAGATCGACCCGGCCGAAATCGAAGCCGCGACGGTGGGAAATTTCAACGCCGGCCAGTTTACCAAGCAGCTCCATCTCGGCGCCTTCGTGCCCGAGATCGACGAGAAACTTCACGGCATCCCGACGATGCACACGGAAGCGGCCTGTGCTTCCGGCGCGCTCTCCGTGCTCCTTGGATCGCAGTGGATCATGGGTGGTTTTCACGACGCCGTGCTCGTGGTCGGTGCGGAACAACAGAAGACGATGTCCTCCAAGGATGGCTCCGACGTGCTCGGCGCGGCGGCTGATTTCGAGATCGAACGCCCCGAATACGGTGACTTCATGTTTCCGAAGCTCTTCGGCAAGATCGCCGAGATCTATATCGAGAAATACGGCGCCTCGCCCGACGACCTCGCCGCGGTCGCCTACAAGAATTACGCGCACGCGCGCCTGAACCCGCTCGCGCAGATGCGCGACGCCGACCTCACCTACAACGACGCCTCGCAGGTTTCGGAGAAAAACCCGAGCGTCGCGCCGCCCTTGCGCGTTTCCGATTGCTCGCAGATCACCGACGGCGCGGCCTCCGTCGTGCTCGTCTCCGGCAAGTATCTCGAGAAGCATGGCCTCGATAAATCGAAATACCCGCAACTGCTCGGCTTCGGTCACACCACCGATTACCTTGCGCTCGAGAAGAAAGACGCGCCGGCTTTTAGCACGGCGCGCAAAGCCGCCGAGAAGGCTTTCGGGATGGCCAACCTGAAGCCCCGCGACATGCACGGCGCGGAAGTGCACGACTGTTTCTCGATCACGGAGATCGTCGCCTACGAAATCCTCGGCCTCGCCGAGCCCGGCAAAGGCGCGGAGTTGGCTAAGAGCGGCGCGACCGCGCTGCCGCAGGTCCGCGGCGAACACGTCAGCGGCAAGATCGATTTCGAGATTCCCGTGAACACCGGCGGTGGTTTAATCGGCGACGGTCATCCGGTCGGGGCGACTGGCGTCCGGCAGGTGGTGGATGCCTACCAGCAGCTCACCGAGCAAGCGGGCGCGCGGCAAATCAACGGCGCGAAAAAGTTCCTCACTTTCAACATGGGCGGTAGCCTAACGACTTCCGTCGCCATGATCTGGGGCCGAGACTAACGAGGCGACGATGGACGCGCCGGAGAGCTTTCGTCCCCGCGAGTAGCACAGGCGTCCCGCCTGTGCTACCGCCTTCGCCGACGCTCTGGGCGCCGATGCGCTACGCGCGTCGCCGCTGGTTACTCAGCAGCTTGGCTGCTGCCAAAGTCAGCGCACCCAGCACGACCGGATTGCCCATGGCTTTCACAAACCACGGCTTTTCCTTCACCGTTTGCTGGAGCGCCGCGGGATTGTTCTTGCGCGCGTAGTCGATCACGCGGGTGGCGTCCTGATCGCTCATTTGCTTGGGGTCGGTAGAGCCCAGCCCAAGCATGCCAGCCAAACCCCCGAGCCCGCCGAGACCACCCAGCATGGAGCCGCCTGCGGAGCCGCCGCCTCCCAAGGCACCCATTAAACTACCGATGAGCGATTGCTTTTCCTGCGGTGGCGCCTGGCTGAGCGCCTGACTCGCCGCTTGATGGAAGTCGGTATCGCCGAGTTTGCCCAAATATTCCGTCGCGCCTTCGTGGTAGGCTTGATTATTGAACTCTTTGTCGTCGGGATGATCCGAGACGAAGCGATCGTGATACTGCGCCGCCTGCTGATCGTCTACGGTGCCGCCGCCGCTGAAGCGCTGCATGAAGTCGTCTACTGTGTCTGCCATAATAGTTGTAAGGGTCGTTGATTGGTCTGCGTGAAAATGGTTTATCGCACGGGCGTGTAGCTCATGTTGCCGGTTTGCGCTTCGAGGTGCGCGGTCCCGATCTTATGGGGCGGATTCGATGGGGTGTAGGCGATGACGGTTAAATTCTGCCTCGGAAATTCGCGCGCCATTTGGGTCATGATCGAGCGCATCAGAGCCGGGATTTTGTCCAACGTCACGCTCCGATCGAGAATGAGGCCGAGTTCGTTCCGCTCATTGAGCAATGCTCGCTCGATCGTCCTGCCTTGCGGATCAGCCTCGCGGATCCGATTCAGGAATGCCATCTGACGTGCCCGCTCGCCGGATGGCTGTGCGGGTCGCGTGTCTCCTCGCACTTCCTCCTGGGCGGGAGCGACCGGAGAAGGAGCTGGAGGGGCATCGCACCCTGCCAAGGAGCCGAAGCCCGCCAGTCCGACGACCAAGCTTACGACAGGAAGTTGCATCGGAATTAAACCAAGCCGGTTCCGCGCCTCGATCAGGCGGTCCGTCCTTTAATTAGTCGATAGATGATCAGCAGAATGATTGCTCCAATAACGGACGCAATAAATCCCGCGGGATCGCCTTCCGCGTACCAATGCATCGCGCGCCCCAGGAAGCCAGCCAGGAAGGCGCCGGCAATGCCGAGCAGGATGGTGATAATGATGCCGCCCGGATCTTTACCCGGCATGATCAACTTTGCGATGGCGCCGACGACGAGGCCGATAAGAAGAGTCCAAAGAATTGACATAAGGTTAGTAGGTTGCGGCGGTCGGTTGAACCGTTGTCAAAGGTTCGTGGGGGATAATGGCGGCGGTTGTGAAGAAATTGATTTTCTCTCTTTCCGCAATCCTTTGGGGGCCCGCAGAGGGAAGCCGGGGATGAGAGCCGGCGAGAGTTAGGCAAAAGGCAACGGCGTTCCCGACTGAAAGTTTTTCCTGTCTCGAGAGTGGCGTCTCCCTTACCTCTATTCCATGAGCGCACAAGACACCGACGCCACGATGGCAGTCTTCCTCGATTTGGAGAACATCGCCCTCGGCGCGCACGATGCGAAATTTCCTGCGTTCGACATTCGCAAGGTAATCGAGCGGCTCCTGCCCAAAGGCCACATCGTGGTGAAGAAGGCGTATTGCGATTTCGAGCGCTACAAAACCTTCAAGCGCGGCCTGCACGAAGCGGCGTTCGAGCTGATCGAGATTCCGCACATCCGCCAGTCGGGCAAGAACTCCGCCGACATCCGGATGGTCGTGGATGCGCTCGATCTCTGTTACACCAAGCATCACGTCGATACCTTCGTCATCATCAGCGGCGACTCGGATTTTTCGCCCCTCGTGAGCAAACTGCGCGAGAACGACAAGACCGTCATCGGTGTTGGGGTAAAGACGTCGACGAGCGATCTCTTCATCGGGAACTGCGACGATTTCATCTATTACGACGACCTCGTGCGCGGCGAAGAGCAGCGCCAGAGACGGGCGCGCCCGGCGGCCACCGCGGCGGCGGCATTGCCTAACGAGAAGCCGGCGCGCAAACAACCGGGCCCATCGGTCGACCAAGCGATGAGCCTGCTCGCGAGTACCCTCGAAGCGTTGCGCGCGGAGCGGGATGAGGATTACCAAATTCACGGCTCGCTCGTGAAGCAGACGATGAAACGCCAGAACCCTGGCTTCAACGAGCGCGCCCACGGCTTTCGCGCGTTCAACGATCTCCTTCTGGAAGCGCAAAAGCGCGGTCTGCTCACGCTCGAAAACGACAAGCAGGCCGGCAGCTACATCGTCCGCGCAGTCGAATAATTCTTCGAGCGTGTCACGCACTTTGGCGTTGCGGGCGCAACACCGGGCCGCGGCCCGATGGTGTCCTAATTAAACACTTACCCGCGGATGACACGGATGACGCGGATTTGGAGAGAGAAAGCAACGGTCCCTCTTCCCTTTCCCCATCCGCGAAATCCGCGAAATCCGCGGTTAAAATTTCTTCAAATCAGGACACCGCCCCCGGTCCAGAGCGAACTCTCGTCTCTCTGCGGCGAGATTTGCATTCCGATTTTTTGTTCACGAAACACGTGAATTAATTTCGAAAAACGAAGTCAAAAGAGAACGACTTCCTTGGTTTCCCGGCCGTGGCCTCCCCGCAGCGAAGTCTTCCTGCTCATGGAATCCAAAGTTTTTCTTCAACGCTATCGTCTTTCCCTCGGCCGCAATGGGCTGCCGGTAGAACTTCATCGCACTCCCCAGGGCATCACCTATCGGGCCCATGAAATCGAGAGCGGTCGCGAGGTGGCGGTGGAGTTGATCCCCTGGTCGCCGGGCCATCCGGCGGCGCGCGCGCGGCTGGAGGAATCCGCTACCGCGGCGAAGCAGATCAATCACCCGAACATTCCGGTCCTGCGCGATTTCGCGATAGAGGACGACCAGCTGGTCGCCGTGACGGACTCCTTCGATGGCCACACCGCGGAGGCATGGGTCGCGGCGCGCGGACCGCTCCCGCTCGGCGCGGTCCTGCGCGTGGCGATGCAGGTCGCGTCGGCTTTGGGGGCGGCGAGTTTCCACCGCTTGCAACATCCGGCGATCAATCCCGGGAACATTATTTTCGTCCCCGGCCAGACCGCAGAAGGGGATTGGCCGGCGATCAAGATTCTGCACTGGCTCGGACCGAAGGAGGTGGTGGCGGAAGGCACCGACGCGCGGGCCGATGCCGCCGCGCGCTATGCGAGCCCGGAACAATTGCAGGGTGGTGAACCCGATTTCGCCTCGAGTATTTTCTCGCTCGGTTGCACGATGTGGTTCCTGCTCACCGGCGCTGCGCCCGCGGTGCCCGGTGCCAGCGCCGTGCGTGCGAGCGTGGCGACTTTGCGCGGCGTGCCGAAGATCGTGCGGCATCTCCTCGGGCGAATGCTGCGGCTCGATCCCGCGGAGCGGCCGCAGGATCCGATCGTCTTGCAGGCTTATTTGCAAACCTGTCTCGCGCGAGCGGAACGGCGCGAGACGATGAGTCGTCGCTTCGGGGTGCCGCTGGCGGCGGCCGCGGCGCGCTCGGTGGCAGCGCGGCCGGTTTTCAAGTTGCGCGGCCGGCCGCTGGCGCTCGCTGCGCTGCTCTTGCTCCTCGGCACGCTGGCCGTGATTGCCGTCCCCCGCCTCCTGCGCTCGCGCCGGGTCGCGACGCAGCCAGCCGTGGCCGCGCCGGCGTCGGCACCGTTTGCGGTCGCAGACAATAACGCGCCTAACGACACTTGGAGCGAGCCCGCGCCGCCCGCGGAGGGACCGACGGAAACGTTCTCCCCTCCGCCAACGGAAGAGGCGGTCTCATCGGTGCCGTCGCCGGAGAAGAAGGAAAATACGCAAGCGCGCCTCGTGGCTGCCTCGACCCCGGTCGAACCGGCGTCGGAAGTGGCCGCGGACGCGACTCCTCTGCCGGAGCTGGCTGAGCTCGCCGCGGCTCCCACCCCGTCGCCTAACGACGAAGGGAATATTCCGCCGGCTGAGACCGCGCCACCCGCCGACGTCACGGAAAACGTGCAGCCTGTGGTCGCCGCCGCGAATCCGGTGCCAGAACCGGCGGAGATCGCCGCCGTTTCCACTCCGTCGCCTAACGACGAAGGGAATATCCCGCCGGCAGAAACCGCGCCGCCCGCTGAGGTCACGGGAGAGGTGGAGCCTTTGGTCACGGCCGCGACGCCGGCGCCCGCGGTTTCCGCCACCCTGCGCAAACAGAAACCAGCGATCGCAGCGGAGAAGCCGGCGCTGCAAAGCCGGAAGAAGGCGATCGTGGCGGCGAAGAGCCGAAGCGGAGCGCATCCTGCGCGAAAGAAAACGCGGCTCGCGCATTCCGAGGTACGTCGCGGGCGGAAGATTCCGCAGCTCCGGGTCGGCTCGAATCGCGCGGAACTCGTCGGCACCACTTCGGACGGGCGCTGGATTCTTTCCGTCAGCTCCTCCGGCGAGCGCATTGTTGTTCCGCCGCCGCCCGGTTACGGTCGTTAGGCGATCGTTAGGCTCGCGCTCCTGACGCGACCAGGTCTCGCAGGATTCCGGCCGCAATCTCGAACGAGCGGAGCCGCGCCGCGTGGTCGTAGATCTGTGCGGTGACGATGATTTCATCCGCGCCGGTTTCCGCCAGCACTGCGCCGAGACGGCGTCGCACCGTCTCCGGCGAGCCAACCACGGAGTAGCGGGTTCGCTCGTGCACGGCGCGCTCCTCTCCACCACTCCAGCGACCGTCCATCGAGTCGACTGGAGGCGGCAGCGGCGTCGGATGGCCGCGTACGAGATTGAGAAATTGCAGGAGCGACGAGGTGAAGAGTCGCTCCGCGGCGGCATCCGTTTCCGCTGCGAAAAGGCCGACGCCGATCATCGCGTGCGGCGCGTCGAGTTGCGGAGAGGGTTGGAAATTTTCCCGGTAAAGGTGGAGCGCGACCTGGAGATATTCCGGCGCGAAATGGGAAGCGAAAGCGAAGGGTAACCCGAGCTCCGCAGCGAGCCGCGCGCTGAAATCGCTCGAGCCTAACAAATAGAGTGGAACGTCGAGCCCCGCGCCCGGGACCGCCTGCAAGCGCTGGCCGGGCTCGGCCGGCGCGAAGAAGGACTGCAGCTCGAGCACATCCTGCGGGAAGGTGTCGCCGTTGCTCCCGAGGTTGCGGCGGAGCGCGCGCGCGGTGAGCTGATCGCTCCCCGGTGCGCGCCCGAGGCCGAGATCGATCCGGCCCGGGAAGAGCGAGGCGAGCGTGCCGAATTGCTCCGCGATCGCGAGCGGCGCGTGGTTCGGCAGCATGACGCCGCCGGAGCCGACGCGGATGCGTTTCGTGCCGCCCGCGACGTGCGCGATCACGACGGAGGTCGCGGCGCTCGCGATCCCGGGAAGGTTGTGATGTTCCGCGAGCCAGTAACGATGGTAGCCCCACCCTTCGGCGTGACGCGCAAGATCGAGCGAATTGCGAAAGGCGAGCGCGGCGTCGCCGTTTTCAATAATCGGCGCCAGATCGAGCAGGGAAAAATGCTTCATCGCTTGGGGAATCTACGGCTCCTCTGCGTGGCGTCATCTTTGGGCTCGGCGCATACGTCTCATTGGGCTTATACGACACATGAGACCCGTGGGACTTTTGAGCGATTGGCACTTCTGAGAGTCAACGCGATATAAAACGATGGAATACACGCGACTCGGTCACACCGGCCTCCAGGTTTCGCGGCTCTGCCTTGGCTGCATGACCTACGGCGAGCCGGAACGCGGCCCCCATCCTTGGAGTTTGAATGAAGAAAAATCGCGGCCGTTCATCGCCCGCGCGCTCGAGCTCGGGATCAATTTCTTCGACACGGCAAACGTTTACTCCGCCGGCTCGAGCGAAGAGATCGTGGGGAAGTGTCTCCGGGAAATGGCGCCGCGCGACGAGCTCGTGCTCGCGACCAAAGTCCACGGCCAGTGGCGCGACCGGCCGAACGCGGGCGGGCTTTCGCGCAAGGCGATCATGCAGGCGATCGACGACAGCCTAACGAGGCTGGGGATGGATTACGTCGATCTCTACCAGACGCATCGCTGGGATTACGACACGCCGATCGAGGAAACGCTCGAGGCGCTCCATGACGTGGTGCAGGCGGGGAAGGCGCGCTACCTCGGCGCGTCGTCTATGTATGCCTGGCAGTTCGCGAAGGCGCTACAGATCGCCGAGCGCCGCGGTTGGACGCGCTTCGTCTCGATGCAGCCGCATTACAATCTGCTCTATCGCGAAGAAGAGAGGGAGATGCTGCCGCTTTGCGTCGAGGAGAAAATCGGGGTGATCCCCTGGAGTCCGTTGGCG
>JBBSED010000072.1:0-10236 GCA_038240025.1 Chthoniobacterales bacterium | reverse complement strand
CCGTGGTCATCGGCGCGGCGGTGAGCTTGCCGGCCGCGTATGTGTTCGTCCAGAGCAAGCTCCCAGGCGTCCGTGCCCTCGAAGAGATAACTTTGCTGCCGCTCTCCATCCCAGGAATCGCGCTCTCCATCGGACTGATCCAGGCCTATATCGTGGTGCGGGGGCAATGGTGGCTCATTCTCTGCGGTCATCTCCTCTACACCATCCCTTTGATGGTGCGGGTGCTCACGAACGCCTTGCGGAGTTTCGATGCCGCACAGTTACAAACCGCCGCACAAAGTCTCGGCGCCAGTCGCTGGCAGCGCTTTGTTTTCATCATCATCCCGAATCTCCGGCACGGTCTGGTCGTCGGTTCGCTTCTCGTCTTCGCGGTTTCCTGGGGTGAGTTTAATGTTAGCTATCTCTTGAACACGCCGCTGCACCAGACCTTTCCCGCGGCCCTTTACGCGACTTACACGGCGAACAGCTTCCCTGTCTCCAGCGCCGCCACCACCATCTTTCTCGCCATCATCGTTCCCGTGCTCCTCGCGCTGCAGTGGCTCGGCGGGAGTGAGTTTGAGCGGGTCGAACAATCCGCCTGACCATGCTCGAAGCGATCGGTCTCCGGAAACAATACGACGCGCACTGCGCGGTCGAGGATTTTAGCCATCGCTTCGCCGCGGGAAAAATCACGACAGTCCTCGGTCCGAGCGGTTCGGGCAAAAGCACGGTCCTCGCCATCATCGCCGGCCTGAAGCAACCCGACGCCGGCCGCGTCCTCCTCGATGGTCGCGACCTGACCCAGACCCCGCCAGAGAAGCGCGACTTCGGCATGGTCTTTCAAAACTACTCACTCTTCCCGCATCTGGACGTGCGCCAGAACGTCGAGTTCGGCCTGCGCGTGCGCGGCATCGGCAAAGCGGAGCGGCGACGACAAGCCCTCGAAACGCTGGAGCTCGCTCGGATCGCGCATCTCGCAAAGCGCCGCATCCACGAGATCTCCGGCGGCGAACAACAGCGCGTCGCGATGGCTCGCGCCCTCGCTATTCGCCCACAGGTGCTGCTCATGGACGAGCCGCTCTCCGCGCTCGACGCGAAGTTGCGCGAAGAGCTGCGGGGCGAACTTTTACGCCTCCTCCACGAGCTTGCCATCACCACCGTTTACGTCACGCACGATCAAATCGAAGCGATGAGCCTCGGCCACGAGCTGATCATTTTGAACCGCGGCCGGATCGAGCAGACCGGTCCGCCCAATGAACTTTATCTCCGGCCGGCTAACCTTTTCGTGGCCAACTTCCTTGGCGACTCGAACGTTTTCGCCGCGGAACATGAAACTGGCACCGATCGGTTGCGGCTCCCCTTCGGCACGATCGCCGGAGCCGACCCGAGCAAGAACGGCGCTGCTTGCTGGGCCATGATCCGGCCCGAATCGCTGGAATTGGTGGACGAGCCCGAAGCCGATTTCGCGGCGGCAGTTGAGTCGGCCACTTTTCTCGGGAATCGTGTGCGCTTGCAGCTGCGGGCGGGTGGCGAGCGTTTGGTCGTGGATGTCGAGAATCGCCGCGCCATTTCCGTGGACGCTCCTGTTTTCGTCCGCGTGAAGAAAGCAGAAATCACCACCTGGCCCCGATGACATCATATGAAGAACCTAAACGCTGAAACTGCCGTGCGTGATCGTTACGCCGCGGGCGCTCACCGAGCGGAAGCGAAACTTTGTTGCCCAGTCGATTACAATCCGGAGTTCCTCAAAGTGATCCCGCAAGAAGTGATTGAACGCGATTACGGTTGCGGCGATCCGAGCAAGTATCTCCGAGCCGGCGAGACTGTCCTCGATCTCGGCAGCGGCACCGGTAAGATTTGCTTTATTGCCGCGCAGGTCGTCGGCGCGGAGGGCAAAGTCATCGGCGTCGACATGACCGATGAAATGCTCAACGTCGCGCGCACCAATGCGCCCATCATCGCGGAAAGGATCGGTTACGCGAACGTTGAGTTCCGCAAAGGTCGCATCCAAGACCTGTCGCTCGATCTGGAAAAACTGGACGCGGAATTGCAGCAACGTCCGATCAATGACGCCGCTTCGTTTCTCCGCGTCGATGAGCTCGCGCAGGAGTTGCGGATGAAGCACCCGCTGGTCGCCACTGACTCCGTCGACGTCGTCGTTTCCAACTGCGTCCTCAATCTCGTGGAAGCGAAATCGAAGCGCGTCCTCTTCGAGGAAATCTTCCGCGTCCTCCGCAAAGGCGGTCGCGCCGTGATCTCCGATATCGTGTGCGATGAAGAGGTGCCGGAACATCTGCAAAACGATCCGGAGCTCTGGAGCGGTTGTATCTCTGGGGCACTAACTGAAGAAGGCTTTATCGAGGCTTTTAGTGCCGCGGGTTTTTACGGGATCCAGATCCTGAAGCGCGACGAAAAACCCTGGCAGACCGTGGAAGGAATTGAGTTCCGGTC
This sequence comes from Chthoniobacterales bacterium, assembly GCA_038240025.1. Classification (GTDB taxonomy): domain Bacteria; phylum Verrucomicrobiota; class Verrucomicrobiia; order Chthoniobacterales; family UBA10450; genus Palsa-1392. The sequence continues at coordinate 7,806 of JBBSED010000072.1, read as the reverse complement.
CGTGACTGTGGAATCGTTCAAGGGCAAGCAGGGTCCTTGCTTCGAACGGAACCAAGGCGTGGTGTATCGCGGGCCGTTCAAAGAAGTTCTCGATGACGACGATCATCGAATGGAACGCGGCGTGCGTTACGCCGTTTGCGATAAGACTTACAACCTTTACCGCAAAGCGCCTTACGCGGAGTTCTTCGAATTCATCGAGCCGCTGCACGACATCCCACTCGCAGAGGCGCAACCTTTTGATTGCACTCACACCGCGCGCCGGCACCCGAAGGAAACCAAAGGCGAGGATTACGCGGCGACGACGGAAGCGAGCTCCTGCTGCGACGGCGGCGGTTGCTGCTAGAAAGGCTGCGCCGATGACTCAACCAATCAGAGAGACGCAGCCCGAACCGCTCCTGCGCGTGAATCCAGCGACTTCACCCACGGCTGCAGACGAGCGGGATCGGTCACCGTTCTTGCCCCTCACCTCCCTCGATGCCGTTTGGTTCCAGGTCTCGGGAACGCTCTGCAATCTGCGCTGTAATCACTGCTTTATTTCCTGTGCGCCGGACAATCACACGCTCGGTCTCATGACCTTTGCCCAGTTCCAGCCGCACCTTGCTGAGGCAGTAAAACTCGGGGTGAAAGAGTATTACTTCACCGGCGGCGAGCCTTTCATCAACCCGGAGATCTTCGAGATTCTGGAAGCGACGCTTGCCGTGGGTCCCGCCACGGTGCTGACAAACGCCACTCGTTTCGACGAAGCGAAGATAGCTACACTCGTTAGGCTGCGCGACGCCTCCGAATATACGCTCGAGCTGCGGGTGAGCATCGACGGCTTCTCGCCCGAGACGAACGATCCCATCCGCGGCCCCGGCACTTTCGTGCGCGCGATCGAGGGCGTGCGCCTTCTCGTCGCGGCCGGATTTCTGCCGATCATCACCTCGATGCGCTCCTGGCCGATGCACGAGGACGACGAGTTTCTGCGCGAGTTTAAAGCGCGCTTGGCGGAAGTCGGTTACACCCGGCCGCGGATGAAGCTGCTGCCTTCGCTCAAGATCGGGCAGGAGGCTTTGCGCGACCAGCCTTACGGCAAGTATGAGTTCATCACCGAGGAGATGATGCAGGGCTACGACGTCGGGCAGCTGCTTTGTCACAATAGCCGCGTGGTGAGCGATCGCGGCGTGCACGTCTGCCCGATCCTAGTCGATCGGCCGGATGCCAACCTCGGCGCCGATCTGCGGGAGGGAATGAAGGGCTATCGACTACGGCATCACGCCTGCATCACTTGTTATCGCTTCGGCGCGCTCTGCTCGAATGCGGGTTCGCAGGGATTGGAAGGAACCCGCCTCGCCCGCTCCGGCTCGGAGGCGAACCCGGCGCTGGGCGCTGCGCCTAACGAACGATGATTGTTGCCTCAAAAAACCTCGGCGCCTCCTTCGGGCGACGCCTCTGCGGCCAGGGAGCACAGGCGGCTCGCCTGCTGATGCCGGCGGTTCGCCGGCGTCCGGGCACAGGAGCGGCGGTTGAGACTCGTTCCGGCGAGCCACGCATGGCCTCACCCTGCCCCCGGGTTTTGGCGAGCCGCCAAAACCAACAGGTCAGCGGCATATGCTCCCCGGAGTCTGAAGTCACCGCGTGATCCCAAGAACCATCGCCATTATCGGTGCCGGACCGATCGGTCTGGAAGCTGCGCTCGCGGCTGAGGCACGCGGCCGCGAGTTCAAGATCTTCGAGCGCGGCGCAGTCGCGGACTCGGTCCGGCAATGGGGACACGTGCGCATGTTTTCGCCCTTCGGTATGAACGCCACCGCCGCCGGTCTCGATAGGCTGCGGAGCGCCGACATCGAGCTGCCGGCGCCGGAGGCTCTCCTGACCGGTGCTGAATTTCGCGATCGTTACCTGCGGCCGCTGGCGCAAAGTATGGCGGCTCATGTGCAGGAGCAAACGACCGTGCTCGCGGTCGGGCGCGCGCGATATTGGAAAGGTGATTCCATCGGTGCGCCGGAGCGCGGGGTAGCCCCGTTTCGCTTATTGCTCCGCGATGCGGCCGGCGAGCGCGTCGAAGAAGCGAGCGTCGTGCTCGACTGCAGCGGCACTTTCGCGCAGCCGAACTCGTTAGGCGAAGGCGGGATCCCCGCGCCCGGCGAAGCGGCTTGCGCGGGCAAGATCCACTATGGAATTCCCGACCTGGCAGATTTCGACGGGAGGCGTGTTCTCGTGGTCGGCGCCGGTCATTCCGCCGCCACGGTCGCGCGCGACCTGGCCCGAGGCCCGGGCGAGATCATTTGGCTGATTCGCCGTCCGCGCGAGCTTCCGGCGGAGGAATTGCCTAACGACCCGCTGCCGGAGCGGGCGCGCCTTGCCGCCGAGGCGAACGAACTAGTTCGCTGCGGCCGCGTGCGGTTGCTGCGCGACACAGTCATCGAATCGCTCCAACTCACCAATGGCAGCGTCGAAGTTCGCTGGCGCAACTCGGCGGGCGAGAGCGACACGCTGGTGGTTGATCAGATCGTGGCCGCGACCGGCTTTCGCCCCGATCTCGCGCTCACTCGCGAGCTGCAAGTGCAGACTTGCTGGGCGACCGAAGGTACGTATCCCCTCGCCGCTTCGTTGTTAGGCGAGGCTGGCGCCGATTGCCTAACCACGCCGGCTTTTGGCGCAGAAACGCTCCTGCATCCCGAGCCCGGGTATTTCACCCTCGGGATTAAAAGCTACGGACGCGCCCCGAATTTTCTTCTCCGCACCGGCTACGAGCAGGTTGCGGCGATCTTCCAATGGCTGGTGCAGAACGACGAGGCTGCGGTCCGATGACGGAGACGATCGCACTTTTCGGCGGGGTTTATTCAAACCACCTTGCCCTCGCTGCGCTTCTCGCCGACGCGCCGCAACGAGGCACGACGCGGATATATTGCCTCGGCGATTTGGGCGCTTTCGGACCGCATCCAGACAAGGTCTTCCCGCTTCTGCGCGAGGCGAAGATTCCCGTGGTGCAGGGCAATTACGACAACTCGGTCGGGAACGGTCTGGCGGATTGCCAGTGCGGTTACACCGATCCGAAGGATAACTACTTCGCCCGGCTCTCCTACGACTACACCTTCCAAAACACCTCGCCAGAAAACAAAACCTGGATGCGCGATTTACCTAATGAGCTTCGGCTCGAGCTCAATGGCCTACGCGTTTTGCTTTGCCACGGTTCGCCGCGCAAAACGAATGAGTTCCTTTGGCAAACCACGACTTCTGTTGCCTTCCTCGAAAGCCTCTGCGACGCCCACGCCGCCGACATCATCGTCGGCACACACACCGGCTTGCACTGGCATCGCGAGCTCCCCAGCGGCCGCCGTTTCATCAACTGCGGCGCGATCGGCCGGCCGGCGAACGACGGTAAGCAGAATGTCTGGTATGCGCTGCTCCGGGTCGATGACGCGCGCCGGATTGAGGTTGAGTTCGTGCCTCTCGCCTATGATCACGAGCAACTCGCGGCCGAGATGCGGGCGGAGGATCTGCCTAACGAGTTTATCCAAACGATCGAGACCGGCTGGTGGACGACCTGCCTCGAAGTGCTCCCGATGAAGGAGCGCGCCCGCGGGATATTCTGATCAGCTTCTCGTCGGGCGCACGCGGAAGCTGACCTGCGCGAGGATGGCGCGGCTACGCTCTAGGAGCGCGTAGACGACGATCGTTCGCGTCATCGCGCGTTGGTAAATCCCAAGGCGAATGCGCGTCCCTTGCCAGCCAGGGTGCACGGGAGCGTCCGCCGCCCAATAGCACAGGCTGAGCAGCGAGCCGAGCCTCGTTTGGACGCCGGGGACGGTCCAAGAACGGCTTATAACTACCATAATTTCAAATTAGGAGGTCTGCGGTAATCAAATCCACCATTGAAACTGATTCGCAAACTGATCCTCGCACTTGCCTGTTCGACATACCTGGTCTCTCTCCTCGTTGCCAACGCCGAGCCGACACCTTCTCCGTCTGCAACTCCTCACGAAGAGACTAGCGCCACACCGGACCCGGAGCCATCGGCCACGCCGGGGGACGACCAAGGCGGCGATGAGGGGAATGGAGGAGAACATGGTGACCTCAGCCTCCATGGCTTTTATGAAGGCACGACCGCGTCGGGCACTGTGGTCTTCTACGTCGAGTCTAACATCCACGTGCAATCAATGTCCTTGGATTGGCTGGTCAGCAGATCGGCTTCGCGGAATGGGACCTAACGAATGGCGCTTCTCTCCCACTTTGACAAACAGCCAGGCGATCAACGGCCGCAACTGAAGAGGTGATTGAGGGGACGCTCGCCGGGCAAGCGTTCCAGGCGGAGCACGTCTCCACCTTCGGCGACGGATCGAGCATTGGCGGCCGCTGCGTCGGAGCAGCCCACGGCCCGACCGGCGACAGCACCGTAATGTGTATCATCGATGCAAATAACAACATCGTAATGGGCCAAGTGGCGAGCACGGGCCGCAGCGGAGGATACGGGACGGTGATGGCGCCGACTGCGCCTTCGACTACCTACAACTTCACGCTCAATCAATCCATCGGCAGCAGCAGCCCCATTGTAGGCCGCTTCACGATCGTAGGGGCGTTTTCAGTGGCAGCTTTACGACGAGTGACGGGACCTACACCGTGACGTCGTTCAACCAATTCGCTTGCCAACCATCTCAACGCGTGGCTTGGTCGCTCCGGGTCAAGGTCAATTGATCGGCGGATCCGTTATCACTGGGGGTCCGAAGATGGTTATGATCCGCGCCCTCGACCCGTCGCTCACCGCGGCTGGAGTTTCTCCGGGGGTGGCAAATCCTTCGCTTCAGCTCTTTGCCGGTGGGACCCTGTTGGCCTCGAACGACAACTGGGGCACAAACGCAAACTCGGCTCAGATATCGGTCAACAGTCTGGCGCCGAAGAGCGCGCTGGAATCAGCGCTTCTGGTCCGGTTGGAGCCGGGAGCCTACACCACTGTGGTGACAAATGATGATCGCTCGACCGCGGTCGCCCTCGTCGAAATCTACGAACTAGGCTTCGAATAGGATCCGCGTCCGGTCTCCGGGCGCGAAGTTTCTGCTGGTCCTAATCCGCCCTCGGAAGATCTCGGCAATCCTAGCATCCCAGGTTCTCTATCAACCGAATCCGTAGCTGCAAGAGAACGATAGCGACCCTGCTGAGAGGCCTGCTTTCTGCCGGTGCTCCGACGGGCGAGGCGGATGCCTGTGGGTTTCCTCGCAGTTATCCCGGGAGCCGGATGGGACGGCTCCCGGAGCTAAACTACTAAGTTCGTTAAGGGATTGTCACGCTGACTTCGTTCGAGCAGCCGCCGCCGTCCGTTTCACACACTTGGTAGGTGTGTGTCGTCCCACTCGCGTTGCTAAGGTTGTCCTTGGCCCTTCCCTTGTCTGGTGTCGTCTGAATAACGGCGCCGTCCCGCATGATGTCGATGGTGCCGTCGTTCTCGGCCGGAGTCCATGTTAGCGTGACTCTTGATCTAGTTCCCCGCGTCTGCGCGTTTCCAGTAAGCACAATGTTCTCGCCACCGCCGCCGCCGCCGATCGCTTGCTGATCGACGAAGGCATCCTGCTGGGACTGGCCACCGATGGCCACACGACCGTCTACCCAGGGATGGATATGGTCGGCAGGCGACGCGAAGCTGTAGTCATAGTCGCCAACATATTCCGTCACGATGTTCGCATCCGCTTGACCAGGAAGAGGGCTGATCACGTCCGAGAACGGCGCATCTGGCTCCCAGGTCGTTCCGTTGTCGGTGGATTTACGCGCCCACATTCTGTAGCACGGAACGCTCGCGTTACCCTTGGAGCAGGCGGTGGTTTCACGCGCGTCATACCACACCGCGAGAAGGCTGCCGTCCGCGCCGACCGTGATGTTAGGCTGCCAGTTAGGACGGGTAGTCGTATCAGTGTTCAGCTGGAACGGCGCGCTGAAGGTGACGCCACCATCGGTCGAGCGAATGTAGAAAACGTTGGCAGAGTCACCGTTGCTGGTGTTACGCGCATCATAGACATAGTGAACCATGCCATTCAATGCCGCAGGCTGACCCCAGCCCATGTGCCTCCAATGAGACGGGCCGCTGAACATGCAAGCAAAGTAACTGTTGGATAAGCAAGTGGTCGTACCAGGACCGGCGAAAGTGGGGCCGGTGTAGGTTTGTGTCCAGCTGGCACCGCCGTCGGTTGACCGGAACAAGAGGTTCGCGCGATTCGTGAGACCTCCGCCCATTTCGTTCATGCTGGCGACATACAAAGTGCCGGTAGCCGCATCGCCCGTAATCTGAACGTCGCGGAAGAAGCCGGGGGACAGCTGCTTCTCGTTATTCCAAGTCAAGCCGTTATCAGTCGAGTAGCGCACGAAGAGGGCACCGCCGCCACGATTGAAGTCGTTAAAGGAGACATACATCCGTCCGTAGAAGGGACTGCTCGGATTGTTATCCGCCCAGCCTGACTCGCGGTCGTCGGCAGAGTTGTTGTGAACACAAGTATAATGGACCCAGCTATTTGGATCCGACGGATTGGTGGACTTATACCCGCCGAGGCCCTGACCGCCGCAGGCGGCGTCGAGCCAGACCGTGAACCAAGTGCCGGTCGCTTTGTTGAACAGAATAACAGGATCGCCAAAGGTATTGGAGAAGGGGCTTTGACCATTGCTCTTGGTGAGGCGGGCGAAGGTGTTTCCGCCGTCAGTGGAAACCGAAGCGCCGGAGATGTTGATCGGGTTGGAAGAGACGCCTCGCGAGTCGTTGTAGGCGACGACGATCTCGTTGGGGTTATCTGGATTAGCCGCAGTGAAAGTCTCAGACTGGGTGATGTGAGGCGAGGTCTCGGTCCCGGTGATCAGGTCAACGTCCGTTCCGCCCAAGAGCGGCGCCAGGATCTGCTGGACGATCGCGTGGGTTTGCTCGGAAGGCGACGGTGAACCGCCCTGGGCTTCGCCGCAATAAATCGCAATGGCGCCAGCGCGGAAGTTTTCCATCTTGTCGAAGCCGAGTGCCCGCATTTGCGAACAATCGAAACCGGCTGGGACAAGTGAGTTAATGGGATTCGTGGCAGAGGTATTCCCCTGCTGTGCTTGTGCAGTCAGCCTGCCAAAGCCGACCAGCGCCAGAAAGACGCTAACCAGGACTAAAAGCGTGCCGATTGAGACGCGTAGATAAAAGAACGCGGAGTGTGAGACGGATGTCTTTTTCATAGGATATGTATGACGGAGTTGTGGTTGTACCGCGGCGACGAATATCGCTTAGGTGAAAGTGATGGTAGCAGGTTGGCCTGCCACTCGTCTTCAGTTATATTGTTACAAAAAGGTAATCATACAGAAATACGGGCGTTGAGGCTCCGAAACGCACGATAATGTATGACGGTTATCTACAAATTTCTCCGTAGTTCCACGGTTTAAGAGGCACACCCTAATCAGTAAGGCCGGGCCGCGCAGCCGAGGAGGTGAACGCGGTCGTTAACCCTCGACGCGGGTCGCCTTGAAGCTGCCGTTCTTGGACGGCTGGGCGTTCCGATCCTTCGGGTCCTGATCGCTTAGATAAAACTTCGCCACACCGGTGATCGAGGACTCGGTTCCAATTTTCCCTTTCAAGACCAGCGTGCCTCGAAGGAGGCCGACATTGCCGAGCAGAAATTGGACAGGACCGGAAAATGTCACCGATTCCTGATCGCCTTGAGTCCACTCCGCCGTCGACGGCTCGGTCTGACCGGCCATCGCAGGGTTTGGACTAACAACCAAAAAAGAGCCTTTGCCGGAATCCCGCGCGTCGAAGCGCACGGAGCGGCTCTCGCCGTTGCTAAAAGTGATCTCCACTTTCCAACTGCCAATCAT
>JBBSED010000071.1:0-10733 GCA_038240025.1 Chthoniobacterales bacterium | reverse complement strand
ATTGCACGCGACCCATCATTTTTCCTGGCCTACTACCATTTGGCTGAAGTACACGATCGCCTTTACTTTTTTGGTTCGGATCATACTCCTGCGCGGCTCGCTCTGGGCGACAACGCGGTAGCAGCGGCCCAACGTTTGCGGCCGGATTCAGCCGAGACGCACCTAACGGTCGGCCGGCATCTCTATATGGGTTACCGCGATTATGAACGCGCCCGCAAGGAACTTGCCCTCGCTGCCCGCGCGCTCCCTAACGATCCCTGGGCAGTTGCCTACATCGGTTTCATGGATCGACGACAGGGTCGATGGGAGGCGCACGTTCAGAATCTAAATCGAGCTCTCGAGCTGGATCCACGCAATCTGTTTATGCTGCAAGAACTTTCCGTCAGTTACCTCCTCTTGCGACGCTATCCCGAGATGGCTGCCCTCCTGGATCATATAATTACGCTCGCGCCGGAGGAGCCAGCTTTGCGAGTCGCGCGGGCGTCGATTGAATTTCTTTCCTGGGGAGATACTCGACCGCTCCATACCGCAATCGACGCCATCCTTGCGCAAAATCCCTCCGCCGCTCGACCGGTCGCTATTCAATGGCTGACGCTTGCCCTGTGCGAGCGCGATTCCGCTGCCGCCGCGCGTGCCGTGGCGAACATTCCAACCGATGGAATCAGTATCGAAAATACCTGGTTTCCACACAGCTGGTTTGAAGCAATTGCGGCGCGTGCGCGGGGCGATTCGGCTGCGGCGCGGGTGCAGTTCACGGCCGCTCGCGAACAAATCGAAAGATTGATGCGCGACCAGCCAGATTATGGCGAGCCGCTGTGCGTCCTTGGGATGATTGATGCCGGGCTAGGCCGAAAGGTCGAGGCGATTCAAGAAGGTCGGCGCGGCGTCGAGCTGGTGCCTGAGGCGAAGGATGCAATGAATGGTGTAAACGCAAGGCGACATCTGGCGATGATCTATGCCTGGGTCGGAGAAAAGGACGCCGCGCTCGAGGAACTGAGCGCGGTAACCAAACGCCCGGGATACCTCAGCTATGGCCGCCTCAAACTCCATCCGGAATGGGATCCGCTCCGCGGCGACCCGCGCTTCGACAAAATCGTCGCTTCGCTCGCGCCCAAAGGTGCGCAGCCCTAACGAGTGATGAACTCGCGTAACTTCTTTGCCGAACTGCAGCGGCGCAATGTTTACAAGGTCGCGGTCGCCTACGTGGTCGTGGCTTGGTTGCTCATCCAGGTTGCGACACAAGTCTTTCCTTTCTTCAATGTTCCAAACTGGGTCGTCAGGCTAGTCGTCCTGCTCGCTCTCATCGGGTTTCCTATCGCCGTTGTATGTTCGTGGGCATTCGAGATAACCCCGGAGGGAATCAAGCTTGAAGAAGACGTCGATCGTAGAACTAAACGGAAGACCGGTCGCAAGTTAACTGCTCTGATTGTGATCGTCGCTGCCATAGCGACCGGAGTGACGGTCTTTCGCTTCCAACATCTGCAACAAGCCACCGAAGCCGCGAAACAACCGCCACGCGCGGTTGCCATCGAAAGTAAGTCGATCGCCGTCCTGCCTTTTGAGAATTTAAGCGAAGAAAAGGCCAATGCCTACTTCGCCGATGGCATGCAGGATGAAATCCTGATCAACCTCGCCAGGATCGCGGATCTGAAAGTGATTAGCCGCACTTCCGTCATGCAGTATAAAACCGATGCGCAGCGCAATCTGCGCGAGATTGGGCAGCAACTCGGCGTCGCGTTTTTATTAGAAGGGCGCGTGCAGCGCGCGGCCAATCGCGTGCGGGTAAATGCGCAGCTGATTGACTCGCGCAGTGGCGCGAATGCTTGGGCGCAGACTTATGATCGCGATTTGGCCGATGTCTTCGCGATCCAAAGCGAGATCGCCAAAGCCATTGCCGGGCAGTTGCAGGCGAAGCTCTCGCCGAACGAGAAGAAAGCCATCGAGCAGCCGCCCACCACTGATCTGGCGGCTTTCGACCTTTACAGCCGGGCGAAGTCATTTCTCCTCAAGGCAGGTTTCAGCGTGACCTACGACCCAACCATACGGGAGGCAATCGAACTTTTGGACGAAGCAGTGAAGCGCGATCCGTCATTTTTCGACGCTTACTGCCAGCTCGCCTATGCCCACGAATACCTTTATGGACAAACGGGGTCTGATCACACTCCCGCCCGGCTTGCCCTGGCGGAAGCGGCGGTGCAAGCCGCGACACGGCTGCGACCGGATGCTGCCGAAACTCATTTGGCGCGCGCACAATATCTCTACTACGGGCTGCGCGACTATCCCGGTGCCCTCGCCGAATTGGAGATCGCGCGCCGAGGGTTACCGAATGATCCGCGTCTCTTCGAAGTGACTGGATACATTCTGCGGCGGCGCGGCCAGCAGGAGGAAGGTCTGCAGAACCTGCAGCGCGCGGCGGAGCTTGATCCGCGCAACTTTGATACTCTGCAACAGATCGCGCTTAGTTACCAATTCGTGGGGCGCTATGCCGACTCAATCGCGGCCATGGATCGCGCGTTAGCGATCGTGCCCGACAGCGTCGAAACGCAGGACGTTCGTGGACTGTTTTATTTCTTCTGGAAAGCGGACACCCGGACGCCGCTCCAGACGATTGATGCAATCCTCGCAAAGGAGCCGAGCGCCATCGGCGTTGCCGCGGATACCTGGTTCCTTTGCGCTCTGGCCGAACGCGATCCGGCTACGGCCGAACGAGCACTCGTCGCCGTGGGCGACAATCAATGCTGGTCCGAAGGGGTGATTAATCTGAGCCGCAGCTTTGGTGAAGGGCTGCTGGGGCGCATGGTTAAAGACGAGGCGCGCGCGCGCACTGCGTTTGCAGCGGCTCGCGCCCAGCAGGAGAAAATCGTGCAGGCGCAGCCGGATTACGGCCCGGCGCTCTGCGTTCTCGGCTTAATCGACGCTGCGCTTGGACGGAAAGACCTGGCGTTGGACGAAGGCCGTCGCGCGATCGCGCTCACGCCGGTGGAAAAAGATGTCAACAACGGCAGCCGCGTCCTTCAGTATTTCGCCATCACGGCAGCGTGGGTGGAGGACAAGGAGCTTGCCTTGCAGCAACTGGAAGCTGGGCTGCGTGCTCCCCACGCATCACAAATGCTGAGCTACGGTGCCTTGAAACTGCTTCCCTTCTGGGACCCGCTCCGCGGCGATCCGCGCTTCGAGCAAATCGTCGCCTCTCTCGCGCCGAAAGAGAATGCCGCGAATTTAAAGAAGTGACCCTAACGAGTTTCTTCTCTGAGCTAAAGCGGCGGCATGTTTATAACGTCGCTGCCGCCTATGCCGTTGCCGCCTGGTTGCTCATCCAGGTCGCGACTCAGGTTTGCCCGTTTTTCGGAGTTCCTAATTGGGTCGTTAGGCTGATTGTTGTCATGACTATCGTTGGCTTTCCCATCGCCGCGGCGTGTGCCTGGGCGTTCGAACTCACGTCGGAGGGAATCAAGCGCGATGATGTCAATCGTCCCAGCGCTCGGAAGATTGGCCGCAAGCTCACAGCTTTGGTTGTCGTGCTCGCAGCCCTTGCGGCCGGATTCATGGTCTTTCGCTTTCTGCGCTCTTCGCCGGCCGTCGAAAACGGGAAAACTCAGTCACTTACCAATAGCAAGTCGATTGCCGTCCTCCCTTTTGAAAATCTGAGCGCGGACAAGGCCAACGACTATTTCGTGCTCGGCATGCAGGATGAAATCGTGACCAGTCTCGCGCAGTTGCGCGATCTCGACATCAGGTCGCGCACTTCGACGCAGAAATATGAAAGCCATCCCGAGGATTTGGGAGCGGTCAGCCGAGACCTGGGGGTCGCGGCCGTGCTCGAGGGAAGCGTCCAAAAAGCCGGCGATGACGTCTTGATCAATGTCCAGTTGATCGATGCGCAGAGGCGCGAACAGCTCTGGGCGCAGAGCTTTCGGCGCAGCGTCAAAGATGTCTTCAGCGTGCAAGGCGAAGTCGCCCAGCAAGTCGCTGATGCCTTGCAAATCAAACTCGCACCCGCGCAGACGCGCCGCCTGCTTCTTCCCTCCACGACCAACGCGCGCGCGCACGATCTCTACCTCCGCGCCCATGCGCTCGGAGCGCATGCCGACGAACAGAGTCTTCTCGGAAAGATTGCCCTGCTCAAAAAAGCGGTCACGGAAGATTCGCATTACGCGGTCGCGTGGGGCGATCTCGCCGGCGCTTACCTCACGATCGCCGATGCCTACCGGGCGCCGCTCGAGGTGCTCGGCCCGATGCGGCAGGCGGCCCTCATGTCGGTAAAAAACGACGACGGTGCCGGAGTCGGTCACATCTGGATGGGCGCCGTCGCGATGCTTTACGATCGGGATTTTCCCCTCGCCAAGAGCGAATTGGAACGCGCCGTCGCGCTCGATCCCAATTCCTCCGACGCGCACCGCTGGCTTGGTTGGTATCGCGCCCGGGTCGAGCGCGACTTCGATGCCGGCCTCGCGGAAGTGCAGCGCGCCCGCGCACTCGATCCCGCCTACACCTGGCCGATCATGTTTCAATCGCTCATCGAGATCACGCGTGGCGATTATCCGCCGGCGCTGCAACTCGCCGAGCAGGTCATGGAAATCGATCCCCATTTCTTCTACGACGTCGACCCGATCGCGAACGCCTATGCCGCGACCGGACGCTGGCAGGACGCAGTCGATCGTTATGAAGCTCTGCCTGCCGGGACGCTGCGGCGGCCAAACTTCCAGCTCGCCATCTGCTACGCCCACGTCGGAAAGAGCGATCGCGCGCAACACATCCTGAGCGACCTCGAGACCTTCTCGAAGCAAAAATACGTGGACAAGGCGCATCTCGCCGCGATCTATGCCGCCCTCGGCGAGAAGGACAAAGCCTTCGCCGCGCTCGATCAGGCGTGCGCCGAACGCTCCGCCCGTGTGAGCACACCGCGCTTTTATCAATGGCTCGCGCCGCTCTTTGATGACCCGCGCTTCGTCGCGCTTGAATATAAAGTCGCGCATTCCGCCTTATCGTTCGCCGATGAGGCGAAGCCTGAGTAATGAACAAACGATGACGCAGCTCCCGCAAAGCGCCGCGGCCGTGCTCATGATCCGGCCGCATCGGTTCCACCCGAATCCGGAGACGGCGGCGGATAACGCTTTTCAGCAGGCGATTGCGCCGGAGGAGATTTCGGAGGTCGGGGTGGCGGCGCAGCGGGAATTCGATCGCGCGGTGGAAACGTTGCGCACGGCGGGGGTGACTGTGCACGTCGTCGAAGACACGCCGGCACCGGAAAAGCCGGATGCGGTTTTCCCCAACAACTGGTTCTCCACCCATCACGACGGGCGCGTGGTTTTATATCCGATGCACTCGCCGACCCGACGGCGGGAGCGGCGACCGGAGGTGGTCGAGGAATTGCGGCAACATTACCGCGTCAGCGAGGTGGTTGATTATTCGTTAGGGGAGGGAACCGGAGAGTTCCTCGAAGGCACCGGCAGCCTCGTGCTCGATTACCCGAACCGGGTCGCTTACGCCTCGCTCTCGCAGCGCACGCATCCGGCGATGGTCGATCGCTTCTGCTCTGATTTCGGTTTCACGTCGGTAAAATTCCACAGCGCGACCGCGCATGGCCGCGCGGTTTATCACACGAACGTCCTTATGTGCATCGGTTCGGAGTTTGCCCTCGTCGGTCTCGGCCTCATCCCGGACGCGAAAGAGCGGGAGCAAGTGCGCAATTCACTGGCCGCGAGCGGGCGGGAAGTGATCGAGCTGAGTGCGGACCAGATCAGCGAATACGCCGGCAACGCGCTCGAGCTGGACAACGGCCACGAGAAATTGCTCGTCCTCTCCGCCCGCGGAGCGGCATCGTTAGGCGAAGCGCAACGCTCGGCTTTGGAGCGTTGCGTGCGCCTCATTCCGCTCCAGCTGCCGACGATCGAGCTGGCCGGCGGGAGTGCGCGCTGCATGCTGGCGGCCATTCATTTGCCTCCGCGGGCCTGACAGGCGCGGAGTTGCGTCTAACTTACCTGGCGCCACGAGCAGCCCCACCCTGGAAGCTGCCGGCGCCCCCAAAACTCCATGCTACCAATCGCCTGCCCGCGTTTGCGGCGAATGACCCGCGGACTCCTGTCTGGTCTTTTGCTCGGGGCTTTCGCCCTGCCGCTGGCCGCTCAGCCTGATGAAAAGACGCGGCTCGAGATGCTGATCGGCGGGCGCACCTTGCGGGTCACGCGCGACGACCGGCAAGCGTGGGCCTACCAATGGCCGGCGGTCTATTTCGCCGCGCGTTTCCAAGGCGACGAAGTGACGTTCGCCTTCGACGACTCCTACAATAATTTCAACGTTTTCGTCGACGGGCGGAACGTGGCGGTGCTGAAAAAGCCGACGACGAACAGTTTCTCCTTCCGCGAACTCGGGCCGGGCGAGCACACAGTTCGGGTCGAGAAGCGCTCGGAAACGCAATACGCGGTCGGTGCTTTCAAAGGCTTCTTCGTTCCGGAAAAGGAGAATGCGCTGCCGGCGCCGGCAGCGACGCGCGCGATCGAGTTCATCGGCGACTCGCTCACGGTCGGCTACGGGAATACTTCGGCCTCCACGCACTGCACGCCGGAAGAGCTTTTCGAGGCCACGGATACGCAGCAGGGCTTCGGCCCGCTGGTCGCGAAAAACTTCGGCGCTACCTACCAGGTCAATGCCTTCTCCGGCCTCGGGATGGTGCGCAATTTCGACGGCCGCGAGCACCCGAAATATCGGCTGCCGATGCTCTATCCCCGCGCGCTTTTCGACGATCCGACGCCGGACGATTCGCCTTGGGAGCCGCAGCTCATCGTCATCGGGATCGGCGGCAACGATTTCTCATCGCCCGTCCGCGCGGACGAGCCGTGGCAAACCGAGGAAGATCTCGTCGCCGACTACGAAAAGACCTACGTCGCTTTCATTAAAGAGCTGCGCGCGAAAAATCCGCGGGCGCTCCTGCTCATGACTTGGACGAGCGACCGCGGCGCCGAGTACCCGTCAAGCGTGCAGCGGGTCTTGAAAAAACTCCGCGCCGACGGGATCAAGCGGGTCGATGAAATGGTCTACCCGAAGCTGGAGCGAACCGGCTGCGACTCGCAGCCGAACGTGCACGACGACGCGCTCATCGCCGGTCTGCTCGAGGCCTACATCGACGCGCGCCCCGACCTCTGGAAAGGTAAATAAGCGCATGAAATTGCCTTCGATCGCCAAGCTCCTGCTCAGCCTCACCCTCGCGCTTCTCGTCACGAGTTGCGCCCGCCACACCGGGAAGCTCTCGCCGGAACAGGAAGCGCGCTTCGCGAAGGAAGGCATCCTCCACCGTGCCGACGACCTCACGTTTCGCCGGACCATTCCGGCCGGCCAGCGCGACTCCGGCTGGACCGACCAGCGCGCCTCCATCGTGGTCACGCACGAGAGCGTCTTCCTGCACGTAAACGGCCAGCCGCTCGTGGAGATCACCCCGCGCTCGACCGGTTTCTACGAAGTCCATCGCGATCGCGACCGCGTCAGCCTGCGCGCGGGGAGCGGGAAATCGGCCGCGATCTGGTCGTTTCACCCGCCCGACGATGCCGACCCCTGGACGGTCGATATCCGGGCAGTGATCCGGAAAGCGAAAGCTCGTTAGGCGGCGGCGTGACGGCGTAACCAATTTCAAAATCTTGCCGATCGCAGCGGATTGGCCTTAGCTTTCGGAGATGAGTCTCACAGAGATCTTTGCCGAGATTCCGAAGCTATCCTTTGCGGACCGGCAGGAGTTGGTTCGACGCGCCATGGCCGTCGACGAGAACGAACTTTCGCCGGAGGAGAATGCCATTCTCGACCAGCGTCTCGAAGATTTTCAGCGCGATCCAGGAGCTGGTACGGCGGTGGATGAATTGAAGACTTCCGTGCTGAAGCGAATCAAGAAGCAATGATTGAGCGCATCATCGTCCGCCCTTTAGCGGTCGAGGATGTCGTAGAAGCCGCCGGTTGGTATGAACGGCAAAAGGAGGGATTGGGCGAGGATTTAGTCGACGAGATTGTGCGTGCGATTCGTCGGGCCGCCTCCGATCCTGAACTTTTCCGCGTCGTTCGTCGCGACGGAGAGATTCGCCGAGTCCTCACGGAGCGTTTCCCCTATCGAATCTTCTTCTCGATCCTCGAAGGCCAGCTCTACGTCCACGCGGTGCTACACGGAGCGCAGCACGATCGTCGATGGAGGCAACGAACCTAAATTTCTCTTTAGCGTTTTCCTGCACGTGAACGGGAACCGTTCGTGGAAATCACTCCGCGCTCGACCGGTTTCTACGAAGTCCACCGCGATCGCGACCGCGTCAGCCTGCGCGCGGGGAGCGGGAAATCGGCCGCGATCTGGTCGTTTCACCCGCCCGACGTTGCCGACCCCTGAGCGGTCGATATCCGGGCGGTGATCCGTAAAGCGAAAGCTCGTTAGGCGGCGGAGGTGCCGTTGAAAAGCGGAACGGGTTCGTTAAGCTAACGGGCGCGCTCGGACCCTCGAGCGCAAGAACCATTCGCTTGCGCGAACCACCGGTAACCTATGAATACAGAAACTCTCCAAGCTCCCGCCGACGCGGAAAATCAATTCAACTGGCCGCTCTGTTACGAGGCCGAAAATCTCCTCCTCGAGCGGATCGACGCTTTCCTCGCGCAGAACAGTTTCGCCCGGATTCTCTCGGAGCGGATGCGCGCCGAGACGGGCACGCTTTTCCTCGACTGGGTCGATCACCTCGTGGTCTCGCCGGACGACGAGGAGGCTTTTCGCGAGGCGGGGTTCACCGACGATCCGTTAGGCGAAAACAACAGTGGACTCCGCGCGCTCTGGCACCCGGAAGCGATGTTGCCGCGGTTGCTGCTTGGCCCATCAGTCGCGCGACATCCGAGCGCGCTGGCGATCCGGCCGGAGTTCGTCGCGGAATTCGCGGCGATCCACGGGATCACGAATCCGATCGAGGGCGCGCCGTTCTCGCGTTTTCGCAAGCTCCTCGTCTTCGAGGAAAACGACGCCGCCTTCTACGCGATCGAGCGGCGCGGTTATCGCGGTTACATCTCGCAACCGGTCGACCTAAAGAAATTCCTCGCCGCGCGAGAGATTTGGCAGACGCGCCGCCGCCGCTGGGACCGCGATGTGAAGGGTTACGCCTACTCTCTCGAGCGGCTGCAGGACGTGGTGGATCTCGTCGGGCGCGATCTCGCATGTCATCTCGTCTTTGAAGAAGAGCGCGCTTTCTGGCAGAAGCGCAATCGCGCCGCGATCGAGCAGAAGCGCCGGCAAGACTCGTTAGGCTTGGGCTGGGCGAATCATGATCACCATACTTTCCGTTCGTCGCGCAAACATTTCGTCGATCTCATGAGGGCTTGGGAGATGCTCGGCTTCCAGCGTCGCGAACGCTACTATGCCGGCTCGCAGGCAGGCTGGGGCGCGCAGATTGTCGAGCAACCGATCGAAGGGATCACGATCTTCAACGACGTCGATCTTTACTCCGACGAGACGGGGATCGATTTCTCGAGGGAACCGCTGTCGCCGGAGGAGAAAATACTGCGCACCGTAGGGCTTTGGGTTGGACTGCATGGCGAAAGTTTTCTCGATGCGGGGATGCATCACCTGGAGTGCCGCTTTGATTACGAGCTCCTCCGCGAGCAGCTCGCCGCGGCCCACATCAAGACGATGGCGCCGTTTTCCGATTTTCCTTTCCTCAAGCAGGCTTTCACCCAGGGCGAGCGATGGGCTGTGCGGCCAGAGCGAATCACCAGGCTGAGTACGAGAGGGCTCCTCACCGAGGAGCAGGCGCAGAAATTTGCGCACGAAGGTGCGATCGGAAGTCACCTCGAAAACCTGCAACGCAAAGGCGGCTTCAAGGGTTTCAACCAAAAATCAGTCAGCGTCATCATTGAGTTGACTGACCCGCGCAAGCAGGACGCGGTGCACAAGTCGGCGTAGCTGACTGCGACCTGCACTTAAACTTTAACTTTCACCTGCTCTCAGGGGTATTGGGGAGGTGTATGTGTAGGTTAAAGTGTAGGTGCAGGTAAAGGATGCGAGATCGCGGGCGCAGACATTTTGTCGTCTTGAACCGGCGAAGCGCGGTGACGGACCTCACGATTGGTCGATCGCTCGGCGGCGGGACCTACGATGAGATGCCGCAAGCGGCATAACGCATTTGCTCGATCGCGAACTTTCGCCACTTCGAGGTCACGATCAGGTGAGACTCACTTTATGTTGACCGCTTAAAGCGGTCGATACAGGATGATGGGACGATGAAGAAAACGCTCTTGCATGGGTTGTTTCCTCTGGTGCGCGCGGAAATCCTTCGGCTTCTCTTCACGAACGCGCGGACCGAGCTGTATGTGCGTCAACTCGCTCGCTTGAGCGATCTCTCGCTTCAGACCGTGCAGGATGAGCTGGCCAACCTGGAAGCGGCTCATCTCATTGCCAGTCGGAGCAACGGTTACCATCGTTTTTACCGAGCCGACTCGAAGCACCCTCTCTATGCAACGCTGCGAAAGCTTGTCGTCCGCGCAGCCTCGCACGCAAAACCCCAGCCTCGAGCAAGAGGTCAACGACGAGTGGAACGGCGGTGAAACCAAGTTACGGTTGACCGCTTTATGCGGTCGAGTCATCCAGCGCGATGAATTCTTTCGGGCTGGGCAACGATCGCCTGGGCGCTGATCTCGACCGCTTAAAGCGGTCGAGACGAAATCAGACAGGCATGCGAAAGACTCTCCTGCACGGATTGTTCCCGTTGGTGCGCGCGGAAATCCTT
>JBBSED010000070.1:0-10911 GCA_038240025.1 Chthoniobacterales bacterium | reverse complement strand
CCGAAATACCTGCCGATCTTTTCCCGGGACGTCCTTAAGCGCATCGCTACTGGCGACGAGAGCTGGGACGAGATGGTGCCTGCGCAAGTAGCAGAGCTCATCCGCCAGCGTGGCTTCTTCGGCTATAAGAAGAAGGAGTGATACTGGGGTTTTCGTCGCTGGTGGGAGCCGCCCAATGGGTGTTAGCGTTGTGGTTGTAAAGATAACTGTCCATCGCGTCGACGACACTCCGCGGACATTTCGCTCCTTCGGACCATCATAACAAAGCGGCCCGCCGAGATTTATTCAAAGGCGTGAGGCTGTAGCCGCGTCGCTGTGTCGACGCGCTCCGCACGTCTGGGGAGCGGTTGCCGCGGCGACCTGGTGTTGGCTGCCAGCCGAAACGAACTTTGACCAATGCCCGCTCCCAAACCAACTATCTACCTTATCGCCAGCTGCAACGGCGCGGGTCGCAGATTCGCCGTGGCGGACAAAACAACCTTCGCCAAAGAATTCCTTCCGCATGAAGTGAAGTGCCTTCGCTTCTACAACGCTGACGAGCTGGCGCGCGGCCTCTCACCGCTCGATCCATCCGCAGCAGCGATCAAAGCAGGTCGGCTGCTGCTCAGCGAAGTCCGCGATTCAATCAGCCGCAGCGGGACCTTTGCTCTCGAGAGCACGCTCAGCGGAAAGACACATATCCGCATTCTTCGAGGAGCGCGCACCGCAGGCTACGAAATCGAACTGCATTACCTTTGGCTGGCGAAACCTGAGCAGGCAATCGCTCGCGTCCGCCGACGCGTTCGCCTGGGAGGACATAATGTTCCTGTGGCGGATATTCGCCGGCGATTCGATCGCAGCCGCATTCATCTGATTGACGACTACCTTCCGTTGGCCACGCGGTGGGCGATTTGGGACAGCCGCGGCTCCCCCGCAAAACGCCTCGCCACTTCCGCAGCAGGTGATATAGAATCCGTCCGGCAGCTGATTGAATCATGAAAGCGAAACGAAAAACGAACGGGGCAACGAAAGTGCCCGCATTCGTGGCCCGCGCCGAACGAGCATTTCGGCGCGTCGCTCGAAAGCTGCGGGCCGAGAGTCGTCGCTCGGGTTTGCCCGCAATTGTTTTCCAAAATGGAAGCCCAATTTCAAAGCGGAGTGTCGATAATTAGCTCTGACCCCTAAATGGTCCACGAGTTCAGCGAAGCCGGAGCCGAGATTTACTTAGAGGCATGATCGATGGGAAAAATTAGACGGGGCGGATATCTGTTCATCTGGTGGAAGGGCGATCACGATCCACGTCACATCCACATTTTCGACGGGAAAAATCGTCTGCTTGGCCGGGTCGCGCTCCCCGATTACAAGCCACTCGATGATTGGATTCCGCCTCGGAAGGTGGTAGCAATCCTCAATAGCCTGCAAACCGAAGGTCGCCTATGAAGACGCTCAACCCTCTGAAAGTTTCATTTGGCACCGCGAAATGGTCCCCATTGCGCAACGTAAGCTTCCATCAGTGGGAAGACGCGTTCGAGGTAGAATTCGAAGACGGCCTCTCTTTCCTCGAGCCGCATCGCTCCATCCGGAAAGCCAATAAGATCAAGACCAGCGCGATCCCCGCCTCCGTCGAACTCGAACCCGAGACGCGCAGCGGTTTCTTCGTCCACTACGACAACGGTCAGACCGCCGAAGTTTCCTGGTCATTCATCCGCGAACTGCCGCCGAGTCGGAAAAGATGAATTTCAAATTCCCTCTAATCGTTCTCTTGTCCGGGTTGATTGTGCACGGTGCACTCGCACAAGCGGCGCCGCAAGGCACTGAGTCGTTTGATTCGATCATGAGCCGCGCTGAAAAGGGCGACGCAGTAGCGCAATTCAATGTCGGGTATGCGTATCAGAGCGGCGAAGGCGCTCCGCAGAATTCCGTCACCGCTGCTCGCTGGTACAGACGAGCAGCCGATTCCGGGAACTTGGGCGCGCAGTTCATGCTCGGTTTCATGTATCGCACCGGTGAAGGCGTCGACGTTGATTATGCCGAAGCGCTCAAGTGGTACCGCAAAGCTGCAGAACGTGGCGAAGAAGCGTCGATGTCGGAGTTAGGAGGAATGTATGAACATGGGCTGGGCGTACCGCAAAATTACGAAACAGCGGCTGAATGGTACACGAAGGCTGCACGCGGTGGATTCGGGCGGGCAAATCTAGCTCGTTTGTATCGAGATGGTCACGGCGTGAAGCAAGATGACGCTGAGGCGATTCGTCTGTTTCGAATTGCAGCCGAGAACGGCGAGGCGTCGGCGCAGTCAGACTTGGGAGTTCAGTACGCCCGTGGCCGTGGAGTTGGACGAGACGATGTGCAGGCATACAAATGGTTTACGGTCGCGATGAAGAGCGGAGATCGAGACGCCCAAACCAACAGGAACCTCGTTGTGAAACGCATGTCGGCTCCGCAAATTGAGGACGCAGAGCGCGAAGCTAACGAGTTCATTCCCAAGCGAACTTCGAAGTCCCATGTTCCCGCGTCGTCGCGCCCATAGCTTCTCAGAATTGTCGTTGACAGCCAAAGGGCGATTCAGTATGACAAACGCAAGCATTAAGAGCGCGCGTCTAATCGACGCGACACCAACCGAGCCAATGATGGCCACGGTGGTCGCCGGCAGCAAAGCCGGGCAGATGCGGCCACAGGAGGCAAAAATGAATCAGCAAGGTGTCGAAATCGCGCGGAGATCTGCCGCGGCTAAACTTCATCCATCGAACATTCACACGAGCACGTTCGTGCAATCACTCATCGCGTATCTGGTTGGTGAGGTTTGGACCGAGCCGCACATTGCGGAGTTGGTCTGTCTTGGAAACGGTGACCTGCTTGCACGCGAGGATGGTTACACCGGGCTTCTGCGCATCCTCTGCACGCGTCGATCACTCGTGCGCGCAGTACTCGCGCTGTCACACATGTTAGGACTCAGCCCGCGGGAACGCACATATCTGTTACAACGCATTCCGTCGCCGACGAAAGCAAAATGAGTGCGAAGCGGACATTACGAGTATTTCACTCACTTCGCCCTTGGAGTCTTATGGCGCCGCTGCTACTTAGTTCGTGCTATCAGCCGCGGACGCCAAAATCAGCGGAAGACATTTGGAAGGACGCGTCCACGTCGATTGTTTACGTAACGGCAAGAGGCATTGACGGTAAGGGCGTTCAAGGCAGTGGATTCGTCGCGACTATTGAAGGTAAACGCTGGGTCGTCACGAATCGGCATGTTGTGAATGGCGCTGAGGAGGTGACGGTCGCACCGCAAGGAAAAAATCCCGAGCGGGCCTCTTTTTATAAAATCTCTCCTGATCTTGATCTCGCCATCATCGAGTGCCCTGCGCATCTAAACGCTCGACCGTTGCCGCTCGCGAGCCAACCCGCCAACCCAGGAGCGGAAGTGTTTGCACTCGGGTTTCCACTTGGACTCGCGAATGTCATTAGTCGCGGCATCATTGGAGCAGTCGAGGACAACTACTTCTTGTTTGACGCCCCGATATCGAGCGGTAACAGCGGTGGGCCGGTGGTTAATTCCGCAGGCGAAGTCATTGGCGTTGCCACGATGGGCTCGCGCAGCGTCGATGGAACAGTTGTCCAAAATCTCAACGTCGGGATTCGCGTTGCTGCTATCCCGCGATTGCAACTGTTCACTGATCCTCTTCTTCGGATCAGCAGCGTATGTGATCGGATCCGGGAGGCGGAACGTTTTATCGAAAAGGGATTTCTTGATGCAGACTTTCTGACTTTAGGTCAGCTGTTGAGTCATGAGTGGTTGGATAAAGAAGGAGAGGCGAGCACGACCGCTACAGCAGAATTCAAACAGAACGTTCTAAAATGGCGGGAAGAACGCACTGCCTGGGAAGCGAAGCATGGCTCAGTTCAGCAAAATGTTCGGCGATGGGTCGAGTTTCTACGAAAATGTGAAGCGCAGATCGACGCGATTCCCGCAGCGTTTGCCGGCATAGGTAATGACGAGCTGCTGGCGCAGTTTTTGAAGGACGAACGCTCGTTCAAACTCTCTGACCGAATCAACGCGAGGCCGGAAATGTTGCCAGAGCTTTCGCGAATCAGTGCAGATCACTGGCTCGCGCGATTCGAAGACCTTCGATACCACTTGGAATGGTTCCTAAAGTATTCACGCCTGCCGACGATGGCTGAAATGCAATTGCTTGAACAACTCCCGGAGTCCAAGAAGCAGCGCCCAACCATTCGCCTAAGCTTTTCGATTACTGGCAACCCGGATACTGATTTGCGCCAGTATCTAGAGACGTTAGTCGATTGGGAATCTCGGGATGATGTGTTCAAGGACCGCCTAGCGCGCTTAACGCATGGATATGCGGATACCTTCTTCCCTTCCACCAAGAGCCGTTACATTAAGAGCGATCCTCCGGTCGCCGACCCAATCCAGAGTGAAAAGTTTCACGGTCACTTACTAGGACAGGTCAGTTCAATGTGGGCGTATCTCGCCGCTTCCGCCGCGGACCGCGGCAACTTGGATGAGGCAGTGAGAATGCTGCGGCGGGATTTGAAGGACCGTCCAGCTTCGCATTACAGCGGCGGATTGCTCGCGGTGTATTTCGTAGCCCAAGGCAAATTTGATGACGCACGGCGTGCGTACCGAGCACATTTAGTTGGTGATCCGCCGTTCCACCCTGTTGAACTCCGGCAGAGGTGGTCGGGGATGTCGTACAACACGAGCCATTTTCTCAGCGACCTTGTGGAGGGAGTCGATCTCAGTGTCCAATTCAAAAAGTTTCCCGAAGTGTTGCGTCATGTAGATGAATGGAATCAACAGGTCACTGCCGTTGGCGGGCGCGACTTCACAATGCTTGGGACAATGGGCGATACTCTTTCGAGTAGCTGGTTTCGACAGCTGGACAGCTTAGATAAGCTCCGTGTGCTTTATTACTATCGGGTCACTCGCCCACACGACGAAGAAGCCGAGTCGTACGATCGAACCGGCGAAGTCCGCGACTCAGACACTCTAGTCAGGCAACAAGAAGAATTCACCGCGACACTGCACACGTCCCCAGATGCCGAAACAATTTGGACCCGGGCAACGCTTGACCGCGGTGTTGAGCCACCGCTGTAGC
Organism: Chthoniobacterales bacterium; assembly: GCA_038240025.1. Classification (GTDB taxonomy): domain Bacteria; phylum Verrucomicrobiota; class Verrucomicrobiia; order Chthoniobacterales; family UBA10450; genus Palsa-1392. The sequence goes on along the minus strand of JBBSED010000070.1, from coordinate 5,818 downwards.
GAATGTTTCTGACGCGCTCCATGCGACTCGAAGTTGCGTAGATGGCTTCGCCACAAGTTGAATTCCTTTCGAACGAAGGGGCGCAGCCGTTCGACCCAGCGCTAGCATTCCAGTCGGCAGAAGCCTTTGATGAAGTGGCACGTGTGTTACATCGCGCAGCGATGCAGGGACACAAATACATTTTGCCCGTAGCCATTGTGATGAATGCATCGTTCGCTTTGGAGACATACTTAAAATGCCTTGCAGCATTGGAGAGCGGTCTTTTTCTTCGAGGCCACGACACGTTGAAACTGTTTCGGAAGCTGAGGAGCGAAACACAGTCTGCACTTCGCGCCTATCATGATAAGTACATTAGTGGCAAGCCGGAGTTCGAAGCGGCAAAGAAAAAGGGCATCAAGGTTGATTTGGATTCTTTGCTCAAACGAGGTCGAAACGCGTTCGTCGATTTCAGGTACGCATTCGAAAAGGTTCCGGTTGGGCGGGATTGGGGAGTCGGAGGTCTCAATCAGGCTATTCGCGAGGAGATTTTGAAGCTCCATCCCGAATGGGAAATTGATCGCTAGTCGCGGTAAGGTGCGTGTTCGCGCGTAGCCGCAGTGGCGTCCACTGCCCGCGGTTCGAATATTCCTTTACCTCACATCCACCTGATGTGCGTTGTGGAGACTGTGCGCTGGAAGGGCCAGCACGCAGGCGAATGTTCCGGCGCTCACCGCAATCATCAACAACAGGCCCAGGCGAAATCCGCCTACAGTCGCCGCCAAAACGAACGCGCTGACGCCGAGTGCAGCACCGACTTGGCGGATGAATTGCTGGCTGGTCGTGGCACTGCCCATCCGCGCGACTGGGACGCTGTTTTGCACCACTACAGTCAGTGCAGGCGAGATCAGTCCCATGCCGGCGCCGGTGACTAACGACGCGGCGATGACCCAGCCGAGTCCATGTTCAAATGCCACCATGAAAAGGAGAAGTCCGAGGATATGGACGACGATTCCAATCACACTCGGAAGCCGTTCTCCGATGCGATGGACCAATCGTCCCGCGATAAACGACAGCCCGCTCCATGCGATGGCGAACGAGCCCACCACCAAGCCGACGACGGCGCGGTTTTCATGAAACGCGGCATTGGTGGCGAGCGGCAGATAAGAGCTCAGGCCGAAGCCGCTGAAGAAGGCGAGGAACGACGAAGAGATCGACGACGCGTAGCCAGCATGGCGAAAGAAACTCAACGGCAGAATCGGATGCGGCGTCCGCCCTTCATGCCAAACGAAGACGGCGAGCAGAATAATTCCGGCGGCCACGAGCGCGGCCTGCGTGAGCCCGATCTTTCCCTCACCGAGATCCACAAAGGCCCACATCAGGCAACTGCCGCCGGCGCCGGCGAGAAGGGCGCCGGCATAATCGAATTGGCCGACGCTCTGCCCGACGCTCTCGCGCATCCCGACGATGACGAGACCCGCAGCAACGAGTGCAATCGGGACGTTGATCAGAAATGCCCAGCGCCATGAAACATGCGTCACGATCAGTGTTCCGAGGAGTGGTCCGGCCACACTCGCCACGGCCCATGCGCTGCTCGCCGCGCCGAGCGCCCGGCCGCGTTTGTGAGGCGGATAAACAACTCCCAGCAGAACAAACGGAAGCGTCGCAACCGCTCCCGCTCCAATACCCTGGATGGCACGAGCGCCGATGAACTCCACCATCGTGCGCGCGACTGCGCAAAGTCCGCTCCCGACTGTGAACACGACAATCCCGACGAGATACGTGCGTCGGCGTCCCCATCGATCCGACCCCGGTCCCCAGATCGGCATCGATACCGCCGCGGCCAGCATGTAGGCCGCGAAGGTCCACGCGTATAAGTGCGCGCCGCCCAGCTCAGGCACCGCCACCGGCAAACACCGTGCTGACGATGGTGTTGTCGAGACCAGCAAGGATGATCGTGAACAACACCCCGAGCAACACCAGCACGCCGCTCTGTCCGGAGGAATCCGCCGATCGCATCCTTCATATTGCGCGGGACGTGACGCACCGCAAAACGGTGAGCGTTACGCGCCTTAGCGCTCGCGGCCGAGGCTTCGTCTCGCCGCTACTTAGCTAACTGTGTGGCCTCGCCCTTCTTCCGAGCGAGCTAGTGCACCGGCGCGACCAGAACCCATAAGCCCCAGCAGAGGAGCGCGACGCCGGACGCTACGCTAAGCCAGCTGGCCCGCGGCAGTAGTTTCTCCAGCGCGACGAGGATCGTGAGCACTGCGATCCAGAGGATGTTCATCACGCCAAGCACGAAGAGCAAAGCCATCAGCGCCCAGCAGCAGCCGGCGCAAAACGCGCCGTGTTCGACGCCCATGCGCAACACCCCCGCACGTGTCTCGCGCCAGCGCGTAGTGATGAATTCGAGAGGCGTCCGGCAATGCGCGAGGCAGCTGCGCTTCAATGGTGTGAACTGGAACACGCCGGCCCCAAGCAGCAGTGCGGCTCCGAGCCACTTACTTGAGGCCGCCATCGCCGGCGAAAGCAACGCTTCGCGATGCAGAACCCATTGCGCGAGCGCAGCGACGATGCTGAAGGCCGTCCAAACGACGAAATAGCCGCTGATGAAGATTAGGACCGGCACGTAGGGACGGGCGGCACGGCGGCGGTTCCGCGCCACTGCGGCGAACATCAAGATCATTGGCGCCGCGGTCGGCAGCATCATGGCGAGCATCATGACCGCCCACATGATCACGAGCGGCAGGAGCGTCGAGCCCGACCACGACGCGAGCTCCGGCCCGCCCATCTTCATGCCGAGACACGTGCACACGCCCGTAAGGTTCATCCGGCGCGCTTCGTGGATGGTGTAGCCCCAAGAGGTGGCCGCGGCGAGGCCCAGCCCGACGCCAATAACAAGGCGGTCACGTTTGATGGCCGCAACGACAGCGTCCATCAGCGCCGGGTGCTAGTTACCGTAGCGGATACGCGCGATGAAACCGGCCTTGTCAGGATAGGAGAAGCTCATGTTCTCGAGGTCGACCGATCCTTCGCGGGCGGAGGCGCACTCCGCGGTTTTGAAAATGAACCCGGTGCCGTGGTTTACTGCCACCTGTTCGGGCTCGCGCGTGACCGGATTCTTGATCGGCTCGAGGGCAATGCGGAAGCTATCACCAACGCGTGCCGAACTGTTCAGGCCATCGACTTGGAATACGAACGGAACGAACTGCGGTTCGAGCAAGGTGCTGAAGGTGGTGGCGAGAATCTCGAAGGGCAGGCCGCCGGCTTGTCCGGAACCGATCGCGAGGAGCGCGTCGCGCTGAGGCGCTGAGGCTTTCTCGTCAACGAAGAGACAGATAGAGCCGTTGCCCTCGTGGATCGCACCCGGCCATTTTGCGGCAAAGCCGAGCCCGAGGCCGTCGAGCGGGACGCCGTCGTAATCGCCGCGTTCGATCTTCCACGCGCCCAACCCTTCGCAGAAACCGGTCGTGGGCGGCGCAGAGAATTCACACGGGCATCCGTAATCGCAGTTACAGCTCTGGATGTAATCAGCCTCGAAGAACCACTTATTCATGGGACGATAATGCCGCGGTATCGCCCGGTGGGTCAATGACAAACAGGCCTGCGACGAAAGTCTGGGAGCGGATGCTTAGAACACGTGAGGTCGGTGTTTCCGAAGGGCGGTGAAATCGATCGCCCTGTTTTGCAGCCAACGGCGTTCCGCAGGGCGAACGATGGTTTGCGCAGGAAAAGAAGACGGCTTCCGCTCAAACGGAACGGCTTTCGGATCGGGAGGTTGTGAGTGCTGATCGGCGTCGTGAAGCCGGCGACTCGGTTTGAGAGTCCGAGCGTGGAAGTCGAACAGCTGCAGAATGCGCACCTGGAAAACAACCGGGCAGCAGTTAGACGAAGAACTGCTCGCGTGCCGGACGGACATCAAGCTCAAGCGTCCAAGCGGAACGCTGTTGGTTCGCGAGTTGCCAATAGGCGTCCGCAATGTGGTCGGGATCGAGCAACGGTTCGGCCTCCGAATTGGAGACGACTCCGGGCTCTCCGATGATGCCGTCGATTACGACATGCGCGACATGAACACCTTGCGGCCAAAGCTCGCGCGCGAGTGATTGCACGAGACCACGAAGCGCGAACTTTGCGCTACTGAACCCCAGCCAGCCTCCACCGCGCACACTGGAAGTTGCGCCGGTGAAGAGCATCGTACCTCCGCCCGTCACGAGCATGTCGGGGGCCGTTTCTTGCGCGCAGACGAACGCACCGAGCGTCGCAATCCGCCAAGCCTGCTCGAACTCGTCGGGTGTGGTGCCGAGCAAGCCGTTGCCCGATGAGGCGCTCGCATTATGCACGAGCAGATTAATCGGTCCTAGTTCAGTGCGCGCGCGTCCAACCGCTGCTCGGATCTCCTCCGGTCGGCTCACATCCGCGACGATGCTGATGGCCTCCCCCCCGCGCCGGAGATTTCGCGAGCGAGTTCATCGATGAAGTCCGGAGTACGCGCGATGATCGCGACGGAAAAGCCTTCACGCGCGAAACGCCGCGCGACCGCTGCGCCTAAACCCGGACCGACCCCAGTGATAAAAGCCACGCCTTGCTTCATATCTTTGAGCATACGCGACGCGAATACATCGCGATGCGACATTTCGGCGGGACGCTGCGATGCTGCGCCATGAATTCTCCTTCCAAGGTTCGAATCGCCGCCTGCTTTGCCGCTCTCTTTCTCGTCTCCGGCTCCTGTGCCTTCGCGCAGCTCAATCGCTCGTTAGAGGCGCATGGCGGGGTGGCAAAGTGGAAGAGCTTCGCGAGCGTAGAATTCGATCAGGCTTGGACCTCGGCAAAGGGCGTGAAGAAGGACCACCAGCTTTTCGATCTGGGGAGCCGCGATGGCTTAATCACAAGTGACGCGTACGCCCTCGGCGCTAATGGCGGCGAGGTCTGGATCAAGCCGGGGCTCGATGTGCTCGGCGGCACGCCTCCGCGGTTCTACATGTGGACGCCGTTCTACTTCTTCGGAATGCCGTTCGTCTTTGCGGATGCGGGCGCAGTGCAGGAGTCGTTAGGCAAAAAGAGCTTTCAAGGACAGGAGTATGACGTGACGAAAGTGACCTTCAAGAAGGGCACTGGCGATTCGTCGGATGACTTTTATGTGGCCTACAGCGATCCGCAATCGGGGGAGCTCAAGCTGGTCAGTTATGTGGTGACCTTTGCCGCATTGCGGAAAGGCAAACCAATCGATCACTACAGCCGCATGCGCTTGTCTTCGAGGAATGGCAGGTGGTTAATGGTTTACGGGTCCCGAAGCGCGGCTCTTTTTACAACTGGAAGAACGAGGCGGCCGAGGGCGAGCCGCTCGGCGTGATTGAGTTTTCTAATGTACGTCTTTCCGAGAGCGCGCCGGACCACACGAAGTTTCAGAAACCTGCGGACGCTGTCGTCGTGCCACTCGGTTGAGCCATTCTCAAATCAGTGAGGAATGCCTCCATCGTGACTTCGGCATTGACTATTTTGGCGTTTCGTCGGCGGGGGAAAAGGGCTCAACAATCCTTGCCTGCGAGTACGGTAATTGAGGTAGTTACCTCGGTTACTTCCTAGCTTGCGTTTTCTTCACCGTGGACGTCGTGGCGCCCTTCTTCGCTTTGCTTTTTCCCTTACCTATAAGCGTCCTCGACGCTTGGTAGATGGCCATGTGCTCCTCCGCGGACACGCGCGTAACGGTGCGGCCGACTACGTCGAGAGCCAGGTCGTCCAATGATTTGAAGCGGACGCAACCTTTACCCATGTCGAGTTTCTTGCCGCTCTTCTTGTATTGATTCGCTTGTCTCCCGACTCGCTCACCGCTACCTCGCGGCAT
>JBBSED010000069.1:0-11385 GCA_038240025.1 Chthoniobacterales bacterium | reverse complement strand
GTTGGACGCAAAAAGACCTTGCCACAAAGTTGCAAATTCTCGGTTGGGATCTCGATCGCGTCGGTGTTTCGAAGGTCGAATCACAGCTTGTCTGGATCAGCGATTTCGAAATGCTTTTTCTCGCGAGGGTACTCAAAACGGAAGTGCCCCAATTATATCCTGCCGAGCAGGCTGGGCGCACGTTCTACGAGAACGTGATGCGATGGAGAGGCGCGGAATGAAACGCGATGTTGCTCCCAACCTCCCACACACAAAGGGCGAAGGCACTTCACAATCGCCGTTCATGAATACCCATTGCAGCAAGAATCTCGTCGGACCGGAGATCAGAAAATTACGATGCCAACTCGGCTGGACGCAGGCGAAACTCGCCAAAATCCTCGCGCACGAGGGACTTGATATTACGCGGAGTTCTCTCGCGAAAGTCGAGTGCCAGCTTGTGTGGGTGGGAGACTTTGAACTTCTCTATTTCGTTCGCGCGCTTGGGGTGAGACTCGAGCATCTTTTCCCTGCGTTCGGAGGCAACGATGTCATTTCGGCACTTGCGGGAACCACGCATTCAAACGCAAGGCGCGCCATGAGAGTTCAACACTCTCGGCCTAACGAAATCAGGAGCGTGCCTTGTGCAGCCATCCGCAGACGACAATGAAATATTCGACAGTCATCGCGACCCTCCCGCGAAACTTACGCTTGGAAGATGCCTGTGATTATGTAGCAGGAGAATCCCTGCTTCGCAGACTTGAGCGAGCCGGTTGGTTGAAGCCCACCGTGAAGGAGAAGGGAACGACGGCCTACGATCGCCAGGATCTGGATCGCTGTATCGAGCGCGCAAAGCTCGAAGGCTGGCCTAAGTAATCGCGAGCATTCGGTCGATGTCGCGATCCTGCGGCGACAAGTGCGCATAGTGTTTCTCGACAACTTCGACGCCATCGCCCATCCATCGGGCAACTTTGAAGATGCTCACGCCGGCTTGTACTAGCAGCGACGCGAACGTGTGCCGCATCACATGCGCGGTAACCCACGTCAGCTTCTGCGCAGTAACATAATCATTGTAGGGACGGTGAAAGTCGTACCGGTACCTCCAGCGGCCATGCTCGACATCCGGTTTTAGCGCGAAGGCGTCAGAGCTTTTCCCTTCGAGATAGGCGCGCAAAAAATCGCGGAACTGTCGCGTGAGGGGAACGAAACGAGATTCGCGATCCTTGATCCGAAATGTGTCGGTGTTCTTGATATGAACGGCTCCGCTCTCCCCGAGATCGAACCAGTCCACACGGGCCTCAATGATTTCATTTTTTCGCATTCCGCAATGGAATCCTGCAAAGACAACAAAGCGCAGGTCGTCGTTAGGGGCGTCAGCGATTAACATGTCGCGCTGAGTGCGAGTGCAAAATCGCAGCCGGGCGAAGTGGTCAATCTTCGCGAGCTTCAGCTCGCCAAAGGGGCTTTTGTGAACAATTCGTTCTTTGACCGCCCAATTGAAGAACGCCCTGAGAGCCCGCATATGAATCTGCGCTGTCGTCTCCGCTACGCGCTTCTGCAACGCTCGATAATGTCGTTCCGCTGCCGCCGCCCGAATGTCCCGAAGCGGCACGCCACCCACCCGCTCGGAAAATTCCTGGAGAATGGCACGCGTCACCCGCTCGGTCGCCGGACTGAAAATGTTCAGGCGCACTTTGAATGACAGATAGCGGTCGCTTTCAGTTTGGAAATCGGATCGCGGCGCCAGAATGGGAGACTCCCTCATCTCGCCCGCGCGCTTCACCGCTTCGGCCGCATCAGAAGTTTCGAGAGAGATAAATTGCCGTTCCCCCTTCAACTGAAAATTTAGCCAATACGTCTCCCCGCGCAGATAGATTCCCTTTCCAAGATTCATTGTCACACAAACGTTGTCACACTTTTCCGTTTGTGACAAGGCTGAACAGCCCTCCTCACCTCTGATATCGAGGAAAGGAGGATTGGAGGCAAGGGGATTCGAACCCCTGACATCCAGCTTGCAAAGCTGGCGCTCTACCAACTGAGCTATGCCCCCGGTTGGGAAGGCGGATTTTAGAATGCGGAGGGCGGAATGCAAGCCGCGGGCGGTTGCTCGCGGCGCGGACGCGGCTTATCGATTTCGATGTTAATAAATTTCACGCAGAGCGGAAGCCGGTTGCGTGAGTTTCTCGTCGTGGGCTGCGTGGCGGGATTTCTCGGTGCGATCGCCAGCGCGAAAGCAGAGACGGTGACTTTCCACTTCGCGTCGCTCGGAAGCTCTTTCTCGGCTGCGCTCCTGGCCGACGACCCACTCATCGACGGAGAAATCACTTCGACGCGAATCTATCTCGAGGAGTCGTTTCCGGGCTCTGACGCCGCTAATTTCTTCACCGACATCTCATTCCCAATTGAGCCCTTCCCGGGGAACACAAACGCTCTTGTTCTCACCGGAGCCGAATTGGGCTGGTCCGGCGCGGGAACTTTCCATTATTTCGAGGAAAACGAGCCGCTTCAATGGGGTCTTTGCGCCCTATCGCTACGGCGGCGAAACGCCCGGCGAAAACTTCGACGGCTTGCTCCTCGATTCTTCGCGCATCGAGATTGATTACATCCCGGCCGGCGGAGGCGATCTGACCCTGGCGAGCGCAGCGTCACGCAAGAGTCAGGGCGCCGCGGGCGCCTTTGATGTGGATCTCCCGTTGACGGGCGCGACTGGCATCGAGAACCGCGGCGGACCGGGTGAGATTGTCTTTACCTTCACCAACCAGGTCACTGGAGCTGAAAGCGTGACGTCGACATGCGGAACGACCGGAAAGATCAAAGTCGATCCGAGCGACGCGCACAATCTCCTGGTTGAATTCAAAGACTCCGCCTGCGATCAAACCGTCGTCACGGTAACTTTGAACGATGTGACGGACGACCAGGGCCACACCTTGGGTTCTGCCTCGGTCACTTTCGCGATCCTCTTCGGAGACGTGACGGCAAACGGCACCGTCGATAAGGCCGATCGGGCGGCCATCCAGGCGGCCGCGGGACACGCCATCGACAATTCAAATTTCCGCGCCGACCTAAACACCGATGGTCGCATTAATCATCGGGACATCGGCCACTTGAAGACCTACTTGGGCAACCAACTGCCATAGAACGGAAGTTCACGATCGAACTCGAATAGCACTCATGAAAATACTTACTCTCCGCTTTAGCATCATTCTCGTCAGTCTCGCCATCACGACGGGCAGAGCGGGTGAAGTGAGCGGCAAACCGCAATACGGCGCCTGGGGATTTGACCTCGCCGGGGCCGACCTGAAGACGAAGCCGGGCGATGATTTCTTCCGCTTCGCAAACGGGACCTGGCTCGACAAGACGCAGATCCCTCCGGACAAGCCGGCCTACTCCCTGCGTCTCGCCATGACGGACCTGACGGAGCAGCGCCTGCACGAAATAATGGAAGCGGCCTCCGCGAAATCGCCCGGCGATCCCGGCACACTCGACGACAAGGTCGGAGCTTTCTACCACTCCTTCATGGATGAAAAACGATTGGACTCGTTAGGCGAAAAAGCGATCCAGCCGGAATTGAATGAGATCAAGAGCGCAAAGTCACGCGAGGAGTTGGCGACGCTGATGGGGCGGACGGCCACGGATTTCGAATCGTCGCTCTTTTCGGGATCGATGTCGACCTGAAGGATCCAAGTCACTACGCCTTTTACATGGGGCAAGGCGGGCTCGGCTTGCCCGATCGCGATTATTACCTGAAGCCAGACTTTGCGACCCAAAAGGCCGCCTACCAGACTTACGTCGCAACCCTTCTCCGGTTGGTGAATTGGCCGGAAGCGGAGGCCAGGGCCAAGGACGTCGTGGATTTGGAAACGAAGTTCGCGCAGGCGAGTTGGACGAAGGCGCAGCAGCGCGATCCGATCGCGACTTACAATCCGATGACCGTGGCCGAGCTCACCAAGTTCGCGCCCGGTTTTCCGTGGAGTGATTTTCTCGCGGCAACGAAAATGGGAAAACTCCCCAAAGTGATCGTGGCGGAGAAGAGCGCCTTTCCGAAACTCGCGCAGGTCTATCATTCCGCCCCGCTCGAGACGATCCGCGCCTGGCACGCGTTTCACGTCGCCGATAACGCCGCACCGTATCTTTCGCAGCCGTTTACTGAGGCCTACTTCCAGCTGCGCAACAAGACCCTTTCCGGGCAAAAAGAGCAGCAGGTCCGCTGGAAACGCGCCATTACCGCGGTCGGCGGCGGCGACTTCGGAGTCGGAGACCGCTTCGGAACCTTCGGCACGATGGGTTTTGGCGTGGGCCAGCTTTACAGCGCTAAATATTTTCCGCCGGAAGCGAAGGCGAAGATCGAAGAGCTCGTCACGAATCTGAAGGCCGCTTATCACGCGCGCATCGAGAAGCTCGATTGGATGGGCGCGGAGACAAAGAAGGAAGCCCTCAAGAAGCTAGACACATACACCATCAAGGTCGGATATCCCGATCATGCGCGCGATTATTCCGCTCTGGTGATTCATGGCGACGACCTGATCGGCAACGTGAAGGCGTGCGCCGCCGCTGACTGGGCTTTCTACTGCGGCCGATTCTTTGGCCCGGTCGACCGGGCAGATTGGGGAATGACGCCTCAAACGAACGACGCTTACAACGGCAGTCTGCGCGATATCGTCTTTCCGGCCGGTATTTTGCAGCCGCCAATCTTCGACGCAAACGCCGATCCTGCGATCAATTACGGAGCGGCCGGCGGCGTGATCGGGCACGAGCTGACGCATGGGTTCGACGATCAGGGCCGGAAGATCGACGCGGCGGGAAAGCTACGCGATTGGTGGACGGCAAAGGACGCGGCCACGTTCAAGCAGCGCGCTGACGTCCTCGGCGCTCAATACGGAAAGTTTGAGCCGCTCCCGGGAGTGAAAGTGAATGGCGAGCTCACGATGGGAGAAAATATAGCTGACTTGGGCGGTTTGACGCTCGCGCTCGATGCCTATCGCGCATCTCTTAAGGGCGAAACTGCGCCCGTACTCGATGGCTTTACCGGCGATCAGCGAGTGTTGTTAGGCTGGGCGCAAGCCTGGCGCGGCAAGGTCTCCGATGACTATGTCCGCAAACAGGTGGTGAGCGATCCGCATTCGCCGCGCCAATTCCGGGTCATCGGCCCCGCACGCAACATCGATGCATGGTACGAAGCCTTCAAAGTGCAGCCGGCGGACAAAATGTACGTCGCACCGGCAGATCGTGCGCGCATCTGGTAAAGCCGTTCTGCGGTCGAGAAGAACTTAAATTGATCGGAGCGAAGGAATTTACCTTTCCGAGACCTCTCCGGGAGTGCCGGCCAAGCCAAGTCGATCGGCGTCGTCTGCGAGAGCGGCGATGACTTCTGCGATGACATCTTCCAAGGACCGGTCCAGTTCACGCGCCCCATCGATGATGTCCTGACGATTGACGGCACGGGCGAACGCTTTGTCTTTCATCTTCTTCTTCACCGCGGCGACGTCGACTTCACGAATGCTCTTGGAAGGCCGCACTCGGGCCACCGCCGTGACGAAGCCGCTGAGCTCATCCACCGCATAGAGCGTCTTCTCCAGAAACGTCTCGCGGGTGACGCCGGTGTAGTTCGCGTGCGATAAAATCGCGCGGCAAATCTCTTCGTTCCAGCCACGCTCGCGCAGCCATTTTACCGCGGCCGAGGGGTGTTCTTCAGTCGGGTCGTGTTCCGTGTTGGGATAACGCTCGTAATCCATGTCGTGGAGCAGACCCACGGCCTGCCAGAGGTCTGCGTCCGCGCCGCTGCGCAGCGCGAAGTGTTTCAGGCAATCGGAGACCGCGAAACAGTGCTTGCGCAGGCTTTCGGATTGCACCCACTCGTGCAGGATCTGGAGGGCTTGGTCGCTCAGGTTTTGCATGCGCAGACTATAACATCGCCACAAGAAAACGGCCGGAAGGCGTGAGCCGTCCTGTCTTAATGTCGGCAAACCCTAGCAGACCGAGCGGTGACCGCTCGCGACGCAGACCATCCGAGGCCGCAGGAAGGGCGCATGAACCCGGTCATTAGGCTGTCCAAAAAAGGAGTCAGGATTTAGCCGCGGATCTTCGAGAAGCTCGCGCATCGTCCCCGGACCAAGTAATCTTCCAGCGTGGCCGCTGAGATCAGGAGAGAGATCGAACTGGAAACGGGCATGTCCTTTTCATCGATATCGTGGGCTACTCGAAGCTGCTGATTAACGAGCAGAGCGAAGTGCTCCATGAGCTGAACGATCTCGTCCGCGCGACGGAACGGGTGCGGACTGCGGACGCAGCCGGCAAGCTCATCCGGCTGCCAGCGGGCGATGGGATGGCGCTGGTGTTTCGTGACAGTCCCGAAGGGCCAGCGGAGTGCGCTTTGGAAATCGCGCAGGCGCTGAAGAGCCATCCCGCCGTGCCGGTGCGGATGGGCATTCACAGCGGGCCGGTGAATGAAATCGTGGATGTGAACGAGCGTTCGAATATCGCCGGCGCGGGCATCAACATCGCGCAGCGGGTGATGGATTGCGGCGATGCCGGTCACATCCTGCTCTCAAAACGAGTGGCGGACGATCTCGCGCAATACCGCCATTGGCAGCCGCTCCTGCACGACCTCGGTGAATGTGAGGTGAAGCACGGGACCGTCATCTCAGTAGTGAATCTCTACACCGATGTGCTGGGCAATCCCGCAGTGCCGGAAAAATTTCAGCAGATAAAAGAGAAGGATCAGACGGCGCTGGCACCGTCGCCCGCGCGAGGCAAACCGCTGCTGTTAAAGCCGGTCATTCTTATTTGCGTGCTCATCGGCCTCGGGATTGTTGCGGTCATTTTCGCGCCAGCCGCGACAAGGTTTTTCACGCGGCAGCGCACAGTGGCGCCGAACCCCACATCCTCGGTCTCGCCGATTGCAATCGCGCCCGCAATCCCGGAAAAATCGATCGCTGTCCTACCCTTTGAAAATCGGAGCGAAGAAAAAGCCAATGCCTTCTTTGCCGATGGAGTGCAGGACGAAATTCTGACCAACCTGGCGAAGATCGCGGATCTGAAAGTGATCAGCCGCACTTCGGTCATGCTTTACAAGAGCGGCAACCCACGGAATCTGCGAGAGATCGGACAGCAACTCGGGGTCGCACACGTCCTGGAGGGAAGCGTTCAGCGCGCCGGCAGTCGAGTCCGCGTCAACGCGCAGTTGGTCGATGCGCGCACTGATGCGCATCTTTGGGCACAGACTTACGATCGCGATCTGGCGGATGTTTTTGCCATCCAAAGTGAGATTGCCAAAGCCATTGCCGATCAGCTGCAGGCGAAGCTTTCTCCCAGTGAAAAGACGGCCATCGAGGAAGCTCCGACGGCCGACGTGGCGGCTTTCGATCTTTACACTCGCGCGAAGAGCTTGCTCTCCCGTTCCGTCTTTGCTGCGCGCGAGAAAGAGAATCTTTTGGAAGCGGCGGAATTGCTGCAACAGGCGGTCACGCGGGATCCGACGTTCATGCTTGCTTACTGCCAATTGGCCGCCGCACACAGCCAGCTTTATTTTATTAACCTGGACCACACCCCCGCGCGGCTCGCTGCGGCCGACGCTGCCGTGCAGACGGCTCTGCGTTTGCGCCCGGAGGCAGGTGAACCGCACCTCGCTCTGGCCCAGAATCTTTATCGCACCTTCCTCGATTACGACCGCGCCCGCGCCGCGCTCGCCATTGCCCAGCGCACTTTGCCTAACGACTCCATGGCCCTGTCCCTCGCTGGGTATATCGACCGCCGCCAGGGACGCTGGGAGGAATCGATGCGCAATCTCACCCGGGCGGTTGAGCTGGATCCCCGTAATGTTTTTTTGCTACAACAGATTGCGTATAGCGATCAACTGCTGCGCCGCTACGCGGAGAGCGCAGCTGCTCTGGACCGCGCGCTAGGAATTGCCGCGAAAGATCTCGACACCAGGGTGCAGCGCGCGGAGATCGCCTTCTATTGGAAAGCTGATCTCCGGCCGTTGCACACCACGATCGACGCCATTCTCGCGGACGATCCTGCCGCCGCACCCGACCTCGCCGACAGCTGGATAAATCTGGCGCTTTGTGAACGCGATCTGGCGGGCATCACTCGAGCCCTCGGAGCTCTGACCGGCGATAGTTACCGGTTGGTGAATTTCGTGCGCGTTCCTCGTGCCTTCGTCGAGGGGGTGCAGGCTCGTCTCCGTAGCGATGACGCCGCGGCGCAAAAGGCGTTTACCGTCGCGCGAACGCAGCAGGAAGAGTTAGTGCGCCAACAACCCGATTATGGTCCCCCACTCTGCGTCCTCGGCCTGATCGACGCTGGCCTCGGTCGAAAAGAGGAAGCTCTGCGGGAAGGTCGACGGACCCTGGAGCTCATGCCAGTAGCGCAAGACTCGATCTCCGGCTCCGACCTGCTGGCCCTCTACGCGGTTATCGGCGCATGGGTCGGGGAGAAGGATCTCGCCTTCGAGCAATTGGCGAGAGCGACCCGAATTCCGGGGACGCTGAGTTATGGCCAATTAAAACTGCACCCGTTCTGGGATCCGCTGCGCCGCGATCCGCGCTTCGAAAAGATTCTCGCCGATCTCGCGCCGAAAGAAACGTCCAGCTAAGGAGTTTGCTACGCCTTACCCGAGGTGGGCGTGCGTGTCGATGAGCATGTGTCACTGTTTCGCGCCAATGGCTTCGAGAAATTTTCCATAACGCGGATGACTGCGAAGCCGGTCCAAATCAGAATCATATTTGACCCAGTTGGCGAGCTCCGGTCCGGCGGCGAGAATTGAACGCTCCAGGAGATCAAAGGCCGCATCGAACTCGCCCAATTTCGTATAACCGCACGCGACGTTGTATTGAGTGAGAGGATCCTCGGGATCGATGGCCAAGGCGCGCGATATCCATTCCCTCGCCCGTTCCATTTCGCCCAGTTCGAAGAGTGCGCCCGCGCCCAGGTGCGCTGGCCTCGGATCCTCCGGGTGAAGGGTGAGTTGACGCTCGGCCAGCTTGAGGCCTCTGCGGGCCGCATCTTTGCTATCTTCAGTTCGGCCGAGGGACCGGTAGATGTGAATGAGCATACACACCGACTGATAATCATCCGGCCGAATTTCAGAGGCGCGCTCGAACAGTTTGGCAGCCTGCTCGATTTTCCCCTGGCCGAAGCTGATTCGCGCGTAGAAGTAATGCGCTTCAAAGGAGTTGGCATCGAGCGCCATCGCCCTTTCAAATTCCACTTTAGCTTCTTCGTCACGTCCGGCAGTAGAGAGCGCCAGTCCACGCGAGGCGTGAGCCTCAGGGAGGGTGTCGTCCAGACTCAGCGCCTTCTCGGTTGTGGCCAGAAGCTCATCGAACGGCCCCTTGATCCGATAGTTTGTGTAGAGGAGCGAAATCGCAATCAGCCATCCCGGCATAGGCGCGCGCGTAGTTTGGGTCCAGCTCGACGGCTTTGGCAAACATGCGCCGCGCCAATTGGAGGTAGTGCTTCGAGCGGCGGTGCAGATAGTCCCGCCCTCTCAGATAGTAAGTATAGGCTTCTAAATTTTCCGTCGGCACTCGCCCCATCGACCTCCTCTCTTGCGGCAGCAGCTTGACTTTCAACTGCTCCACGATGGCGTGCGTGATTTCGTCTTGGATGGCGAAGATATCGGTGAGGTCGCGGTCGAAGCGCTCCGCCCAAACATGACCCCCCTCCTTACTATCAATAAGTTGTCCAGTAACCCGCACCCGCGACCCCCGTCTTGCGCACGCTTCCTTCCAGCACAAACTCGACTCCCAGCTCCTGACCTACCTGCTCTACCTTCACCAGTTTAGCCTTATAAGTGAAGGCGGTGTGGCGGGCGACAACGAAGAGCCCGGATATCTTTGAGAGGTCGGTGATGATGTCCTCCGTGATCCCATCGCTGAAATACTCCTGTTCCGGGTCACCGCTCATGTTGTTAAAGGGGAGCACGGCGATCGAAGGCCGGTCCTCTTGCAACGAAGCCGCGCCTTCGGTGTTTCGTGCCGCGGAACTCTGCTGAGAGACGCTGTAAACGCGCATCGGTTTCTCGATGTTCTTCAGTTTCTGCTCGACAATATCCTCAAAAGCCAGGTCAAGCCGGTTCCCCACGTGATCGCGAACGGAACTAGAGATCGTAATTCCGCCGGGGCTGGCAATGCTCTCCAAGCGCACCGCCACGTTGACCCCATCGCCCAAGATGTCCTCGCCTTCGACAATCACGTCGCCCAGGTGCACGCCGATGCGGAATTCCAGGCGGCGATCCTGTGGCACATCCGCGTTTCGCTCGTGCATCCCGAGTTGAATCTCGGCCGCGCAGGCGACCGCGCTGACCACGCTCGGGAATTCCGCCAGCAGGCCATCACCCGTCATCTTAAAGATGCGTCCCTGGTGCTCGGCGATTTTACCGTCGATGAAATCAGCTCGAATGGCGTTAAATGCGGAGAGCGTGCCGGCTTCGTCGGCACCCATAAGCCGACTATATCCGACCACATCGGCGGCAAGGATGGCAGTCAGGCGGCGTTCCATGGCGGGCTAGGAGATTTGCCGGAGTGCGTGTTCGTCGCGGCCAGCATCGGGCAAGATAGCGCAACCTTGCAGCTTACATTCAAGGAATTTCGCGGGCCGTAAGCTCGCGCTACCATTCGATCACCGAGTCGGCCCAGGTGAGAGCACGCGCCGAGGACGACGGGGAACGGAACCGCCCCGTTTGATCCGGCCGGAAGTTCAGGCGCCGCACACGCACCAATTTCGCGAATCCATATGGGAGCAGGCGGGTGCGGAGGTTCAGACGACAAAAAAGGCCGGACAGCGTGAGCCGTCCGGCCTTGGAAGTTGTCAGCAATCAAACAAAAACTGAATTGTGCGTTACCGTTTCGATAATCTCTGAGCCTCAACGCGTTTCCTTGTTGAGGGCTTAACGACATGTCTGCAATCCCGAAGGACTTCAGGGTTAGTCGTCGACCTATTCAAATCACTCTTCGAGTTAAGCCAAAGCTCATCTCTAGGTGAAAGAATTTCTCCTTAGAAAGGAGGTGATCCAGCCGCAGGTTCCCCTACGGCTACCTTGTTACGACTTCATCCCAGTTACCGCTCATAGCGTAGGGCGCTGCTTCCCTTGCGGGTTGGCGCGCGCACTTCGGCTACAAGTGACTTCCATGATGTGACGGGCGGTGTGTACAAGGCCCGGGAACGTATTCACGCCGTCGTAGCTGATACGGCATTACTAGCGATTCCGGCTTCATGGAGGCGAGTTGCAGCCTCCAATCCGAACTGGGCTCAGTTTTACTGGATTTCCTCCACCTCGCGGTCTCGGATCGTTCTGTACTGAGCATTGTAGTACGTGTGCAGCCCTGGCCGTAAGGGCCATACTGACTTGACGTCGTCCCCACCTTCCTCCCCGTTTCACAGGGCAGTCTGAACAGAGTGCTTCCCAAT
>JBBSED010000068.1:0-11899 GCA_038240025.1 Chthoniobacterales bacterium | reverse complement strand
GCGCTCTTCGCCTGCGGTCTCGCGACCCAGGGGTTGAAGCCGTTCCTGACGATTTACTCGACCTTCATGCAGCGCGCCTACGACATGATCGTGCACGACATTTGCCTGCAGAATCTCAACGTCGCGCTCTGCATGGATCGCGCGGGCCTGAGCGGCGACGACGGCCCGACCCATCACGGGCTCTTCGACATCGGCTACCTCCGCCCGGTCCCGAACATCATCCACATGCAGCCGAAGGATGAGGACGAATTCGTGGACATGCTTTGGACGATGGCGAACCACACTTCCGGGCCGATCGCGATCCGCTATCCGCGCGGCGCCGGTACCGGGGCGAAGCCCAAGGCGACGCCGAAACTGCTCGAAATCGGCAAAGCCGAGGTGGTGCAGCACGGCAAGGACGTCGCGATTTTCGGGCTCGGGAACATGTTCGAGATGGCGCAGGAAGCGGCGCAGAAACTGGAGTCGTTAGGCCATTCCGTGGCGCTGATCAATCCGCGTTGGATCAAGCCGATGGACACCGGGACGCTGGAATTTTTCGCGCGCAGTGTGCAGGTCGTCTGCACGCTCGAAGACCACGTCCTGATGAACGGCTTCGGCTGCGGCGTGATGGAACATCTCTCCACCCAGCGGATCACCACGCCGGTGGTGCGAATCGGCTGGCCCGATCAATTCGTCGAGCACGGCAACATTCCGGTTCTGCGCGAGAAGCACGGCCTCACGAGTGACGCGCTGGTCGAAAGAGTGCTGCCGTTGTTGCAAAAGCCGGCGGAAAAAACGCGGCCAAGCGCGGCCTAACGAAATTCGTTAGCCGAAGGGATCGCCCAGAATCACGCTTAAGCGCTCCGCCAGGGGGGCGGGCAATTTCGCCAGCCAGGCTTGATCGATCAGGCCGACCTCTAGCAAGTCGCGCAAGTGCATCCGGTCTTTGTCGCGAAAAGAGGAAAGCTTCATGCGCACCAGCGGCTCCAACGGGATCAAAGCGAATCCACCGCTCTCCTCCGCGCCCGCAGGGTCGGGCGCCGGCTCGGGGCTTTCGGGGGTGACCTTCTCGGCGGCCCAGATAATGTGGAGTGCGTCACGGACCTTGTTGCTCCCGGAATCGAGGAAGACGTCCATCCTTCCCGCCCGGCCGAGCGCGCTTAACTGGCGATAGGTGAAATCGGCGCCTTCCAACGCCGCCCGGATGCGATCGAAATCTGCGCGGCGGACGACCAGATCGACGTCGCGCGTGTTCCGGACAGCGGTTTCGTCAACTCGTGAAACCCAGGCGGCCACCGCATTTCCTCCGACGACCGCATACGGCAATCCCGCAGCCCGCAAAGCGGCGGCGGCCCGCAGCAGGCGCTCTCGCACTTTCTCGATGCCCGCTTCCATCCGGGCCCACGATACCTCGCCGGTTTTCATTGTCTTGCTCCGACCCTATCATAGTCCATGAGCGCGATTGAAGCCTCTGGCCTAACGAAAATTTACAAGACCTACCGGAAGGAGAGCGGGCTCTGGGCTTCGGTGAAGGGTCTCGTGAGGCGGAAGCACGAGGAGACGCGCGCGGCCGACGATATCTCCTTCACCATCGAGGAAGGCGAACTGGTCGGCTTCCTCGGCCCGAACGGCGCGGGAAAGACGACCGTGCTGAAAATGCTTTCCGGCCTGCTCAATCCGACCTCGGGCGAAGCGCGCGTGCTCGGCTTCGTCCCGTGGGAGCGGCGCGACGAGATGAAGCGGCAATTCAGCCTGCTCATGGGCCAGAAAAACGCCCTCTGGTGGGATCTGCCCGCGCAGGAATCGCTCGAACTGAATCGCGCCATCTACGGGATCGATCGCGACCGGTTCAAGAAAGTCGTCGGCGGCCTGAGCGACCTGCTCGAGGTCGGCGACAAGATGAACGTGATGGTCCGCGAGCTCTCGTTAGGCGAACGGATGAAGATGGAACTCATCTCCGCGCTCATCCACGAGCCGCGCGTTCTTTTCCTCGATGAACCGACCATCGGCCTCGACGTCGTGAGCCAGAAACGGGTCCGCGAATTTCTCCGGCTCTACAATTCCGAGCACCAGATCGTGACCATGCTCACCAGCCACTACATGCAGGACATCGAGGAGCTTTGCGACCGGGTGATCGTGATCGAACACGGGAAGATTTTCTTCGACGGCCCGCTGAACGACATCATCGATCGCTTCTCCGGGCACAAGATCATCAGCCTCACCTTCGACGAAAAGCAGGAGTGCGATTTCTCGCAGTTCGGCGAGGTGATCGAGCAAACCCCGGTGAGCGTCCAGCTGAAAGTGCCGCGCGCGAAAGTGACAGACGTCGCCCGGCAGCTTTTGAGCGCGTGCACCGTTTCCGACATCAACGTGCAGGAACTCCCGGTGGAAGACGTCATCCGCCAGCTTTTCGGCGAACACAGCGCCGAGCGCGCCGCCGCCACGCCCGTCGCCGGAAATTAGTCATCCTGACTGACTCGGCCGACAGCCTTCCAGCCTGTCGGCCCTGCGCGCCACGCCCCCTCGGCGGGCTGGAAGGCCGCCGGCCAGGACAGACAGGATTGTCTATCTTCCGGTCCTTTGCTTACACCCAAGCGCGCGCCATCGATTCGCGCAACTCGTGGATGTAGCCCGGGTTCACTTCGAAATTTGTCGCCGGCATCTCCGCGAGCGCGACTTGCTCCTGGTACGGTTTGCTTTCGGCGTAGCCCGCGGCGAGGAGCGCGTTCAAGACATCTAGCAGGTCGTCGGGCGGCATCTGCGTGTGCTGTTGCACCTCGGCGCCGAGCGCACCTTCAGCGAAGCCGATGGCTTTCAAAACCGCCCGCTCCCGTCCACTCAATCTGATCCGCCGCATCCTCTTTTCGAAGCAGTTGGCATACCGGCGCGCGTCTTTACTCTCGGGAGCCGCTCCGTAAATTCCCCGTCCCATGCCGCTGACCGAAGACCAGATCACCACCGCGTTGCAGTCCGTGAAATATCCCGGTTTCAGCCGCGACATCGTTTCCTTCGGGATCGTGAAAGGGATGGACCTCAAGGGCGGCGACGTCGTCGTGCAGATGGCGCTCGCCACCAACGATCCGAACGTCCCGCAGACGATCAAAAACGAAGCCGAAGCCGCGCTGCGCGGAGTCCCCGGCGTGCAGAGCGCGAAGGTGCGGATCGATATCCAGGCCCCGCCGGCCGGCAGCGGCGCGGGGGTGGGCGCGACGAGAATCAGCGGGATCAAACACGTGATCGCGATTGCCAGCGGCAAGGGCGGCGTCGGCAAATCCACTGTCGCCGCGAATCTCGCGGTCGCGCTCGAGCAGACCGGCGCGAAGGTCGGCCTTTGCGATTGCGACATCTACGGCCCGAGCATTTCGCTCATGTTCGGCAGCCGCGAACGCCCGATGGCGACCGAAGACAACCGGATCATCCCGATCGAACAATACGGCCTCAAGCTCATGTCGATGGGCTTCCTCCTCGAAGACACTTCCCCCGCGATTTTGCGCGGCCCGATGGTCACGCGCTACACCCAGCAATTTCTCCGGCAGGTCGAATGGGGCGAACTCGACTACCTCATCCTCGATCTCCCGCCGGGCACCGGCGACATCCAGCTCACGATCGTGCAGACGGTCGCGCTCGCCGGTGCGATCATTGTCACCACGCCGCAGGAAGTGGCGCTGATCGATGCGCGCAAAGCCTCGACCATGTTTGAAAAAGTGAACGTCACCGTGCTCGGCCTGATCGAAAACATGAGCTACTTCGAGTCTCCTTCCGACGGCCAGCGTTACGACATTTTCGGGAGCGGCGGCGGCGCGCGCGAAGCGAAGCGGATCCACGTGCCATTGTTAGGCCAAATCCCGATCGACATCGCGACCCGCGAGGCGGGCGACCGCGGAATGCCGGTCACGGCCGAGGCGCAACACTCGCCGGTGGCGACGGAATTTATGAAGATCGCGCGCGGCCTGCGCGAGCGCCTACCCAGCCAGGACTTGTCAGCCGGCCCCGTTCTTACTAAATAAAAGGAGGGTTTGGTTCGTCTGATGCTTAGAGGAGGACAACCAGCCCAGCGTGGTTTTCGTATGAAAGAATCTGATTCCGAGGAAGCTGAAAGTGCTCAGTTCCTGAAAAATTCCGTGCTCTACAAAGAGTTCCTGGCCGAGCGCGAAGAGGTTTTAAAACACAAATGGATCGAGAGCGAAAAAGCTGGCTCCGACATTGGGTTTGAGAAAGCTTTGCTCGACTGGATCGTAAAATACCGCTCCAGTTGGCGCGAACGACGAGTGCGCGAGCTGCGGCCGGGCAGACAGCCGGCTTAGCTTACGCCAAATTCCTTTAAAGCGATCCCGCGAGGTCGCGAAGGAAATGAAAAAAGAAAACGAGCCTAACGAAAACCGCTCCGTCCGCATCTTTGATGCGGACACTCTCCGCCGTGCTTTGCGGCGGATCGCGCACGAGATCATCGAGCGCAATCGCGATCTCCGCGGGCTCGTTCTCGCCGGTATTCCCGTGCGCGGCGTCGCCCTTGCGCAGCGGCTCGCCGCCGACATCGAGGTCATCGAGAAAACGCGTGTCGCCACCGGGGTGATCGACGTTTCGATGCATCGCGACGATCTCGGCCAGCGCGCCACTTTGCCGGTCGTGCGGGCCTCGGAGCTGCCGCTGCCGATAGGCGACAGCAGCACGGTGGTGATCGTGGACGACGTCCTTTTCACCGGGCGCACCTGCCGCGCCGCGCTCGATGCAATCGGCGCTTTCGGCCGGCCGGCTTCGATCCAGTTCGCCGCGTTGATTGATCGCGGGCACCGCGAATTACCGATTCGGCCGGATTACGTGGGCAAAAATCTACCGACCTCGCGCAGCGAACGAGTCCGCGTTCGCTTGGAGGAAACGGATCAGGAACCGGACGCGGTCTGGCTGGAGAAGGCGCCATGAGCAAGCGCTGGACCCGCAAAGATCTGCTTGGCCTGCGCGAGCTTTCGCCGGAAGAAATCACGCTCGTCCTCGAGACGGCGGATGCTTTCAAACAAGTCGGCACGCGCGAGGTGAAGAAGGTGCCCGCGCTCCAGGGCAAGACGCTGATCAACCTTTTCATCGAACCGAGCACGCGCACCCGCACTTCGTTCGAGCTCGCGGCGAAACGGCTCAGCGCCGACATCGTCAACATCACCGCCTCCGCTTCCAGCCTAACGAAAGGCGAAACACTCAAGGACACCGCCAAAGTGCTGGAGGCGAATCACGCCGATCTGATCGTGCTCCGGCACGGCTCGGCGGGCGCGGCGCAATTTCTCGCCACCCGTGTTCGCGCGAGCGTGATCAACGCCGGCGACGGCGCGCATGAGCATCCGACCCAGGGCCTGCTCGATCTTTATACGATTCGCGAAAAGAGAGGATCCGTTGCTGGACTCCACGTCGCGATCATCGGCGACATCCTCTTCAGCCGGGTCGCGCGCTCGAACATTTTCGCCCTCTTGAAAATGGGTGCGCGAGTCACGCTTGTCGGCCCGAGCACGCTGGTCCCGCGCAGCTTCGAGGAACTCGGCGCCAAGGTCACCCACGACCTCGACGCCGTGCTTCCGACCGCCGATGTGGTGAATCTTCTCCGCATCCAGCACGAGCGGCAGCGGAAGGAATACTTCCCCGGCCTCGGCGAATACATCCGGCTTTTTGGCCTAACGAAAAGCCGCGCGAAGCTTTTAAAACCCGATTGCCTGATCATGCATCCCGGCCCGATCAATCGCGGAGTCGAGATCGACAGCGAGCTCGCCGACGGCCCGCAAAGCGTGATCCTCGACCAAGTGACCAACGGCCTCGCCATCCGCATGGCCGTGCTCTACCTCTGCGGCGGCATTGCGACATGAACCGGACGTTTTGCCACTCATGAAACCTCTGCTCATCCGCCACGGCCGCGTCATCGATCCGGTTAACGACCGCGACGAGCTTGCCGATCTGTATGTCGTCGACGGAAAAATCAGCGAGCAGCGGCCTAACGAATTCGAAGAAATCGACGCCACGGGTTTGATCGTTAGTCCCGGGCTCATCGACATCCACGTGCATTTCCGCGAGCCCGGTTTTGGCTGGAAGGAAACGATCGAGTCCGGAGCGCGCGCCGCCGCCGCCGGCGGGTTTACCACGGTGGTCTGCATGCCGAACACTTCGCCGGTCGCCGACAGCCCGAGCACGATCGCGTGGATCAAGGATCGCGCGGCGGAAGTGGCGAGCGTGCGGGTTTTGCCCACCGGGGCGATTTCCAAAAATCTCGAAGGTGAAGAGCTCGCGCCGATCGGTTCGCTCAAGCAGGCCGGCGTCGTTGCGATCACCGACGACGGCCGCTGCATTCAGAACAACGAACTGATGCGCCGTGCGGTCGAGTATGCGCGGATGTTCGATTTGCCAGTGCTCGATCATTGCCAGGATTACAACCTCGTCGGCAACGGCGTGGTCAACGAAGGCGCGTGGAGTACGCTGCTCGGTTTACCGGGCTGGCCGGGCGCGGGCGAGGAAGCGATCGTCGCCCGCAACATCCTCCTCGCGGAGCTGTGCGATCATCGCATTCATTGCCAGCACATCAGCGCGGCGGGGAGCGTGCGGCTGCTGCGCGAAGCACGCGCGCGCGGGGTGAAGATCAGCGGCGAAGTCTGCCCACACCACATCGCCCTCACCGATGCCGCGATCGAAAATTTCGACACTAATTACAAAATGAATCCGCCCCTGCGCACCCAGCGCGACATCGACGCCATTCTCGCAGGGATTGCCGACGGGACGCTTGATGTCCTGGCGAGCGATCACGCACCGCATGCCGGGTTCGAGAAGGAAGTGGAATTCGATGCGGCGCCCTTCGGGATCATCGGTCTGGAGACGGAGCTGGGATTGTTCCTCGACCTCTTGGTGCACAAACACCAAACGATCGATCTCCCGCGCCTCCTCGCCCTCTTCACGATCAATCCCGCGCGATTGTTAGGCCTGGAGAGCGGGACCCTCTCGTTAGGCGCGGCGGCGGATGTCACCCTGATCGATCCCGACCTCGAGTGGACGGTCGACGCGGCGAGCTTTGCGTCCGCCTCGCGCAACACTCCGTTCGACGGCTGGAAGCTCCGAGGCCGCGCCGTCCGCACGATCGTGGGCGGGAAGACGGTCTGGTCCTACTGAAACGCCCGGCCGTACTGGGGCGGCGGCTCCGCTTTTTGATGGAGCGGCTTTGCGGCGTTGAGCGGCCAGTAGGGATGGCGCAAAAACTCGCGCGCCATCAGCACGAGATCGGCTTCACCCATCCGGATGATTTGGTCAGCCTGTTCGGGCGCAGTGATCATGCCGACCGTAGCGGTGGCGATCTCCGCTTCGGCGCGCACCTTCGCGGCGAAGGGGAGCTGGTAGCCGGCTCCGACGGGGATTTTCGCGTCGGCGACATTCCCGCCACTCGAGCAATCGATCACGTCCACCCCTAACGATTTCAATTTCTTCGCGAGCGCGACCGAGTCGTCCCCGGTCCAGCCGCCCTCGGTCCAATCGGTCGCGGAGATGCGGACGAATAGTGGATATTTTTCCGGCCAGACTTCGCGCACCGCGGTGGTGGTTTCGCAAAGGAAACGGATTCGATTCTCAAAGGAGCCGCCATATTCGTCCGCGCGCCGGTTGCTCAACGGCGAGAGAAAACTATGGAGCAGATAACCATGCGCCGCGTGGATCTCCACGACCTCCGCGCCGGCCTCGAGGGCACGTTGCGTCGCGGCGACAAAGGCCTCGCGAATGCGCGCGATCCCGGCGTGATCGAGCTCGTGAGGCTGCTGGTAGCCGTCGTCGAAAGCCAGCGGGCTCGGCCCGAAGATCGGGCTCCAGCCGCCCTGTTCCTCCCCTAACGGCTTCCCGCCTTCCCACGGCCGGGCTGTGCTCGCTTTGCGCCCGGCGTGCGCGAGTTGCATCCCCGGCGCCGCGCCCTCTTGCCTAACGAACGAAAAAATGCGCGTGAGCATTTCCACGTGCTCGTCTTTCCAAATCCCGAGATCCTGTGGACTGATCCGTCCTTCCGGCAGCACCGCCGCGGCCTCGGCGAAAACGAGCGAGGCGCCGCCGACCGCGCGACTCCCGAGATGCACCAGGTGCCAGTCAGTCGCGAAGCCGTCCTCGCTCGAATATTGGCACATCGGGGAAACGACGATGCGATTGCGCAACTCCACGCCGCGCAGGCGAAGAGGGGAAAAGAGATGAGATTTTTGATCTTGCGGCACGCTCACGAATCGCACATTTCGCAGCATGACGATTCCATTTTTCGAGGTTGCGGCTTTTACCGACCGGCTTTTTGCCGGCAACCCTGCGGGCGTTTGCCTGCTCGAGGAATGGCTGCCCGATCCGCAGATGCAGGCAATCGCGGCGGAAAATAATCTCGCCGAGACGGCCTTCGTGATCGCCCGCGCGGATCATTTCGATCTGCGCTGGATGACGCCGACGGTGGAGGTGGAGCTCTGCGGCCACGCCACACTCGCCGCTGCGCATGTTCTTTTCCGCCATCGCGGATACGCGGGCGAGACGATCTTTTTTCAAACGCAGAGCGGCGAATTAAATGTCGGACGCGCGGACGACCGACTGGTGCTCGACTTTCCGGCGCAGCCGGCGACCGAGACGGCGATCGTGGAGGAACTGGTGGAAGCGCTCGGCGCTCGTCCGACTCAGGTGCTGAGGCGCCGCGATTATTTTGTGGTCTTCGCGACGCGGCAGGACGTGGCGGTGGTCCAGCCCAGTTTCGAGCGCATCGCGCGGCTAAATGCCCAGGGCGTGGTGGTCACGGCTCCGGGCGGCGACTGCGATTTTGTCTCCCGTTATTTCGCGCCCGCCGCCGGGATCCCGGAGGATCCCGTGACCGGCTCCACCCACTGCTCGCTCATTCCGTATTGGTCAGAGCGCCTCGGAAAGAAGCGGCTCTTCGCTCGGCAAATCTCCGCGCGCGGCGGCGAACTCTTCTGCGAAGATCGCGGCGAGCGGGTTGGAATCGGAGGAAATGCCGTGACCTATTCCGAGGGGAAAATCCACCTCGGATAGATCGTTAGGTGTTCTCTGCGAACTCTTCCATTGGCGGGCAAGTGCAGAAGAGATTGCGATCGCCGTAGACGCTGTCGATCCGCGCGACGGCCGGCCAGAACTTTTGTTCGCGCAACCAGCTGGCCGGGTAGACGGCTTCCTCGCGCGAATACGGATGCTCCCACTCGTTCGCGGTTGCGTGCGCGGCGGTGTGGGGCGCGTTTTTGAGCAGGTTGTTTTTTTTGTCGGCCCCGTCGCGGCCGATGACATCGATCTCGGATTTGATTGCGATCATCGCGTCGCAGAAACGATCGAGCTCGTGCTTCGGTTCGCTCTCGGTCGGCTCGATCATCACCGTGCCCGGCACCGGCCACGACACCGTCGGCGCGTGAAAGCCGTAATCCATCAGCCGCTTCGCGACGTCTTCCACTTCGACGCCCGCGCTTTTGCAGGGACGGAGGTCGAGGATGCACTCGTGCGCGACGAGGCCGCGCTTGCCCTTGAAGAGGACGGGGAAATGCGGGTCGAGTCGCCTGGCGATGTAGTTCGCGTTCAGGATCGCGACCTCGGTCGCTTTCGTGAGGCCGGCGGGGCCCATCATTCGAATATACATCCACGAGATGGTGAGGATGCTCGCGCTGCCGTAGGGCGCGGCGGAAACGGGGCCCGAGTTGAGAGGTGAGAGTTGAGAGTTGAGAGAGGGAAGGCCGGGGAGGAATTTCACCAGATGTTCGGCCACGCCGATGGGGCCGACGCCGGGACCGCCGCCGCCGTGCGGGATGCAGAAGGTCTTGTGCAGGTTCAGATGGCAAACGTCCGCGCCGATGTCGCCGGGACGACAGAGGCCGACCTGCGCGTTCATGTTCGCGCCGTCCATGTAAACCTGGCCGCCGTGTTCGTGCACGATTTCGCAGATTTCGCGAATCGTGGTTTCGAAAACGCCGTGGGTCGATGGGTAGGTGACCATGAGCGCAGCGAGATCCTTGCTGTGGGCGTCGGCTTTTTCGCGGAGATCGGCGAGATCGATGTCGCCGTCTTCCAGGCATTTCACCGGCACCACTTTGAAGCCGGCCATGACCGCGCTCGCGGGGTTGGTCCCATGCGCTGAGGTGGGAATGAGGCAGACGTTGCGGGCGGCTTCGTGGCGCGAGGCGTGATAGCCGCGGATGGCGAGCAGGCCGGCGTATTCCCCCTGCGAACCGGCGTTCGGTTGCAGGGAGACGGCAGCGAAGCCGGTGATCTCCGCAAGCCAGCCCTCGAGTTGGGTGCACATTTCGCGGTAACCGGTGGTCTGGTCGTTAGGCGCAAAGGGATGCATCCGCGAAAATTCCGGCCACGAGACCGGGAACATCTCCGCGGTGGAGTTCAACTTCATCGTGCAGGAGCCGAGCGGGATCATCGAATGGCAGAGCGAGAGATCGCGCGACTCGAGCCGGCGAAGGTAGCGAAGCATCTCGGTTTCGCTGCGATGGGTGTTGAAAACGGGATGGGTCAGAAAGTCGGACTCGCGATTCTCGATCCGCGATTTGCGGTTCGCGGGCATGCCTCCAGGGAGAAGGGCGCGATTTTCACCGAACAAGCCTAGGAGAAGCGCCACGTCCTCAGGCGTGGTCGTTTCATCGAGAGAAATGCCGACGCTGCCATGATCGAGCACGCGCAGATTGCACCCCTCCCGAGCGGCACGCCGCAGAATTTCGGTGCTGCTTTTTTTCCCGAGTTCAACCCGGATCGTGTCGAAAAAATCCCAATGCCCGATGCCGTAGCCGAGCTGCTCGAGGCCTTCCGCCAGACGGCAGGTGAGGCTGTGCACCCGCCGCGCGATTTCCTTCAGACCTTCCGGGCCGTGATAGACCGCATACATCGAAGCCATGACCGCGAGGAGGACCTGCGCCGTGCAAATATTGCTCGTCGCCTTGTCGCGCCGGATGTGCTGCTCGCGAGTCTGGAGCGCGAGGCGATAAGCGGGCTTGCCGGCCGCATCGTGCGAGACGCCGACGAGCCGGCCCGGCATATGGCGTTTGTATTGATCGCGGGTAGCGAAATAAGCGGCGTGCGGGCCGCCGAAGCCTAACGGGACGCCGAAGCGCTGGGTGCTCCCGACGGCGACGTCGGCGCCCATTTCGCCCGGCGGCTTCAGCAGCGTGAGCGCGAGGATGTCGGCCGCGACAATCGCGAGCGCGCCGGCGTCGTGCGCGGATTTGATGAACGGCTCGTAGTCGAAGATCGCGCCGTCGGTCGCGGGATATTGCAGGAGGACGCCGAATGTCTTTTCGTTAGGCACGAAGGTCCGGTGATCGCCGAGCACGACCTCGATCCCGAGCGGCTGCGCGCGGGTCTGCACGACTTCAATCGTCTGCGGGTGGCAATTTTCGGAGACGAAAAAAGTGCTTCGGTCGCTCGCGACGGCGTGGCAGAGCGCCATCGCTTCGGCGGCGGCGGTCGCTTCGTCGAGGAGCGATGCGTTCGCGATGTCGAGCGCGGTCAGGTCGGTGACCATGGTTTGAAAATTCAGCAGCGCCTCGAGACGACCCTGCGCGAGCTCGGCCTGGTAGGGCGTGTAAGCGGTATACCAGCCCGGGTTTTCGAGGATGTTGCGCTGGATCACCGGCGGCACGAAACAGTCGGAATAACCGGCGCCGATGAAGCTGCGCGCGACCGTGTTGTTGCGGGAAATCTGGCGCAGCTCGGTGAGTGCTTCCTGTTCGGAAGCTCCGGCCGGGAGATCGAGCGTGCCCTTCATCCGGATGTCCCGCGGGACGGTCGCGTCGATGAAGGAGGCCAAGTTTTCGAAGCCAATCGCTTCGAGCATTTGCGCGATTTCCTCGTCGTTCGGGCCGATGTGGCGCTTGACGAACGGGCTCAGTTCCGGCGCGCTTTTTGCAGGCGCGGAAGCGGAGGCTTGGGCGGTTTTTTCTTCCGCTGG
>JBBSED010000067.1:0-12529 GCA_038240025.1 Chthoniobacterales bacterium | reverse complement strand
CTCGCCTGCCAGCGCGAGCTGGGCATCGACAACGCAAAATTGAACGTCAACGGCGGCGCGATTGCGATCGGTCACCCGCTTGGTTGCAGCGGCGCCCGCCTGGCCACGACGCTGATCCACCAGATGGCTCGCACCGGCGCCTCGCGCGGCATCGCGTCGCTCTGCGTCGGGGTCGGACAAGGCTTGGCGACGGTCTTCGAACGGGAGTGAGTTTGGAAGTGGGCCTGACTGTCAGATCGTTCGAGCGCCCGGCGCCTCTGCAACGCATCCGGTGGTATGCGCTCGATTTCCGCGTCGTCGCGGTGGAGCTGGAAGGCGACGGCCGCAGCACGAGGTCGGTGTGTGGCTTGAGCGAGCGAATTTTTAACTCCGCAACGATCAAACTACAGATGCGCGCAATCAGCTCAGGGCTAAATTAACAATGATGAAGACGCTCGATCCCAAAGCAGAATATCTGGTCAAGAACGGCAAACCGACGGCCGTCATCTTGCCGATCGCCGAGTATGAAGAGCTCCTGGAGGATTTGCACGACCTCGCAGTCATTGCGCGCCGCAAGGACGAGCCAATTATCCCGCTTGCTGAAGTGAAACGCCGTCTGAAGCGCAATGGCCGAGTACGGCGTTAGCCTTCGCCGCTCGGCTGACAAGGACCTTCGGCGGCTCAGTGCTGGGACTGAACGGCGCGTGTTGCGCGCAATCGATCGACTGGCGATGCAGCCGCGGCCCGACGGCTGCCGCAAACTGGTGGGAAGCGAAGACGCCTTTCGCATTCGGATCGGCGATTACCGCGTGATCTACACCGTGGAGGACGGAAACCGCGAAGTCGTCATCGAAAGTATTCGCCACCGCCGCGAAGCATACCGCTAGGCGGTTCTGCTTACGCTGTTTTCAGCTCTCAGTGTTTCAGATTTCAGCTTTTTCTTTTCGGGAAATCACCGTGCAACGATCTCGCGATCGACGGTCGCTACGCGAATCGGAGACTCGTTGCGATGATCTGCGCCGCTCAGAGCGAAGCGCACGGCATCCTGCGTAGAAAACGAATCACCGCCACGAGGCACGCCACGCCGCGTATTCGGAAGGCCGCACGCGATAGCGCGCAAAGTTTCCTTCGTGTAAACTCATGATTTCCGTCTCCGTGACCTCGATCAACCGCGCGCGATCCTCCGCCGCGGTTTGTTCCGCTTCGCGGCGGATGAAGCGGATCGCGGCTTCCCGATTCATTCCCTCACGAATAATCGTGCCGACGATTAGCGCGATCAATTCGCGGCAGCGCAGGCGGAATGGGTCTGGGTCGCCGAGCGAGCGGGACACGGCCGCGTAGCGCGCGCACGAGCGTTCATACGCCCACACGAAGACGTCCCGCAGCAATTCGAGCCGGTTCAATTCATACACGCCGAGGATGCCGTCGATGTAATCGCGCACGGGCACGTCCACGAAAGACAGCGGGCAGAGATTGCGCCGGATGAGCGGGATGTTCGCGGCGAAACGCGAGACCCGTTTATTCACGTCCTCGAACGGCTGGAGGTAAGGCAGATGCACCATCGCGAAGAACGCTTGCTCGAACGGATCGATTATGGCCGTCGCCGTGGCGAGGAGTTGATCGAAGCATTCCTTGATGCGCTGCGGCCCTTCCAACGGCTGAAAAACGGTGCCGCCGATGTTCACCGCGATCGCGCGCAGCCGTCCGCCAGCCTGTGGATCGGCGAGCAAATTCTCCGCGAGCAACGCGTGGAGATTGCAAACGGTGTAGCGGTTGAAGCCGATCTCCGCGGCCTGCTCAACGAGTAGCTCGATGGCCGCCTTGTGATTGAGGATCATCTGCGCCTCCCGCGCATCCTTGCCTTGCGCGGCTTGGCCGAGCTCGAGCAGGCGCTCGGTTTCGAGCAGCGAATAGGTGTTGCCTTCGAGCCGGCTGGAATTCCACGAGAGGTCGATCAGCAGGCGGTTAAAAATGTGGCGCGCATAAGTTCCCGCCGGCCGTTCACCTTCGGGCGAAGTTCCCATTTCGGCGAGCCGCTGGCGCACCTTGGGCGAAAGGTAAGCCGTTTCGTTGGGCCGGTAGCTTTCGAGAAATTCGCGTCGGTATCCGACCGGCTTCCGCTCGTAGATCGGCGCACGCACCGCCGCACGAACCGCTTCACCTTGGGGCGAAACCGGAAGCTGCGCGGCCGTCGGAGGCACTTCCACTGGCGCTGCGATCTTGCCGCTTTGCGGTAGTCGATAGCGGCTACCACGTCCCCAGCCTTCGAGCAGGAGCCGCTTTTGCGAGACGAGCGACGCAAGCCGGCGCTGCAAGGAACGGTAAGGCAGCTTCTTCGGCAAAAGGCCGGCAAGGTCGCTGAGACGGGCACCATCGGGAAAATGGCGCACAACCTCCACGATCGCGTCGAGTTCCGGCTCTGAAAACTGCTTCGGCATTAGTGCCATAAAGTGGCACGTTTACCAAAAAGACGCCACATAAAAGGCTGGATACGGTATCTTTCACGAAAGACGCCGCGAAAGAGCCCTCGAAGCGGCACCTTTCCCACCCACGCGCGTTCTGCGTCGGGGTAGGACAAGGCTTGGCGACGGTATTCGAACGGGAGTGAGTTTGGAACTGGGCCTGACGGTCAGATCGTTCGAGCGCTGCCGGTCATGACGCGCTGGATGTCGTAGATGCTGGTGACTACCCGCGCGGAAGCGAAATCAAAAATGCTGGGCGGCACTCTCGTAGAGCCTGGGAAGGCAAATCGCCGAAGACCGCGCGTGTATTGGCGTCGGTCTTCTCGATCGGCATGCCGGTTGAATGGATGATTTTCCGCGCCGGCGGGTCCCCGTCTCGATCACCGCCCTGGTGGTGTGTGAAGCTGAAGCGCACTGACGATTTTGTTCGCCAATCCGCGCGTGATCTTCTGCGGGATTCCGCGTGCGCGGGATTCCAATCTTCCGGTTTCGGCTCCACCGTCACATCGATTGGTTGCGCGTAATCACGCCCGATCTGCTGAAGATGGCCGACGTTGATTTCTCCGATCCGCTCGAGTCTGCGTTCCGGTGGATTCTCGAAACGGAACCGGAACATATCCCAGTGCTCCGCTAATGGAATCACGGCCAGGCGGCTGACCGAAACATCGCTGCCCTTGAATAGGCTAGGCGCGGGGCGCATTTCAGCCCCGTCCCACTTCTCAGTGCAGATGGCGCGGACGATGTTCTCGCGGGAGCCAACGGGCATTGATCAAGCGGCGACGCGCCGAGCTAAGTCCTGCGCCTGATCGTTCGGGACGGCGCCTTCGAGGTCCTGAGCTTCAACGTAGAATTCGATTTCGCTCGAAGCGAATTCCACTTGCACAGCCTTTCCCACTGAGTCCTCCCAGCAAAGCTCGATACAGCCTGCGTCAGTGAGAAACACGCTTGGCTTTACGTTTTGAGGAAACGTCGCGACATGGAGAAAACGATAGAAGGTTTCCAGGGCGCGGGGTGACAACGGTTTGCCTGAACCATCGCCCCAGCCAGCGGAATAATAATGGCGGAAATGATGGACTCGTCCCCAGCCGTTCGGTCCGAGCTTCGACAACAGAAGCTCTTCCCGCAGTCCTTCGTTAGGAGCAGTCGGGCGCACGCCCATTAAAACCCCTTCATCACGCAGGCTGTCGGAGAGCTGGTAGATGTCGCGCCTTGGTTGCGGCAGAGCGGTGATCATTCGTATACTGGATTGAGAGTCGCCAAAAAATCAGGTTTGAGCAAGCCAAAGAAAATCTGCTTTTCCAACTGATGCCCGTCAGAGAACTTCTCCAAGCCATTCTCGAACAGATCGAAGTCGAGCGAGCTCAACGAAACATCGACATCGAGGATACTACCGTGCTTGGCCTCATTCCCCGTGCCTAGGATGGCGCTGTTCGCCACTTGCAGCCGCGCGGTAAAAGGCGGCCGGGGCAAGACCGTTGTAATCGAGAGCTCGTCGCTGGTCAGCCGCTGTCCGCTGGTGTTCACATCGAGCAAGAGTTTGTCGAAAATGTCGAAGGCAAAGAAGTTGATGTAGCGCACGCCGAGCCGTTCACCCTCCGAGATGAACCCAATCGCTCGCAAAACGCCGAGCAGCCAACTCATCTGCTCTTCGAATGCGGACCAGCCGGGATATTGATTCGGCTTGGTGACCAAACTCAACACACTTGGCCCAAATTGGATCAGGAAATCACTGCTTAAAAACTGCACAAGCGGTTGGTAGGCGAAAGCAGGTTCCAAGCGGCGCATTTCTGGCGGGAGATCCGCCAGTGGCAAGTTTTTCTGTGCCGGATACCGCTCCCGGATGTGTGCGAAGAGAAGTCCAGGCAAGGTGAGCCAGGACTCTGAGGTGATAAAACGAAGTTCGAGCACTGCCTCCACGATCGGGCAGGGATCAACCTTGATCGGCAATCGATCTGGAATTGGAAAATCGTTCATGGACGGGGCCCGCCTAGATAAACTTCATTCAGATTTATCGGACCCGTGACCGCCGGTTCGTTTGATAACAGGTGATGTCGGTTCACGTGTTTTGCCTTCGTGTCCCAAATAAAGCCGATGCTATCGAGTTTCGCCTTCCGGTCAGCACTCAATTTTCCACGCTTCAACTGTGTGCGTTGTGTATTCACCCACTTCCCTAGCTGTTTATTTTCCTTCCAGTGCTGCGGGACTTTGCAGTCACCATGTGTCTGTCGATAGGCCAATAGTTCATCGAACCGCTGCTCCCAGGATGCAACCGGTGAAAATGCCCATGTAAACCCGAGCTCATCGAGCCTGTGGGCCCTCGTGGCCAGGATCGGACGACTTTTCTTCTTGTCGAACCGTTGCTTGGCAACCCACGCAGCGAGCTTTGGGTATTCGCGAGATTTTTGAGATACGTCGACGTGGCCGTGTTGCTTCTTGAACTCGACAAGCTCTTTGAACATTCGTTCCCAGCGGTTGCTAATTGGTTCCCAATCGAAACCGATCTCGTTCAGCGCTCGCTCGTGGGCGGGGTTCGACTGCTTCGTTCGACGAAGTATCCTCTGGTCGATCGCCCACGCGGAGAGAGCGCTCTTGTGGGGAAACACGAAATTGCCAGTCGCTCTTCTAAACTCTTGCACTTTGGCGAACATCTCGTCCCAATCAGTGGAAGACCGGCCGGTTGGCGACCGCGGATTCGGTTGATGCTCGACTGACCATTCGAACTCCAAAAGTTCAAGCGATTTTACCCGATTAGCCGACAACTTGCCGGCCTTTCGAGCGGCGCGTTGTACGCCAACCCAATTAGCAAGGTGCGGATTTTCTTTCCAACCTGCTGGCACCCGACAGTCGCCGTGCGCGCGCTTGAATTCTTCGAGCTGTCTGTAGAGCCGTTGCCACTGCGACTGATGTGGCTCCCACTCGAATCCCGCTTCTGAAAGGAGTCTTTCTCTCTCGGCTTCTAGCTTCCCACTCTTCTTCTGAAGCCGCTGTGTGATCATCCAAGCGCGCAGTTCTCGAGGAGTGCGGCCGCTTAAACCAATCCGCTGGAAGCGCGCAAAGAAAGGCTTTGCTCGCTCAAATGTATTCTCCCACGTGGAATCATAGACTCGCCAGTTGAAACCTATGGCTTCAAGGCGGCGTTTCCGCTCGCTCGATAGCTTATTCTGACGCCAGGCAGATCTTTGACTCGCAACCCAGCGGCCAAACGCTCGATTCGCGCTCCACACCTGCGGGACATTGTAGTCGCCGTGGATTTTGTAGTACTCAACGAGCTGGCTAAACATCGCATCCCAGACTGACGATTCGGTTTGTTGCGTTCCAGCGTCGCTTCGCGGGACTTTTCGGGTTGTCCAAGCAAAGCCTAGCGCGTCCAAGCTGGCTACTTGGTCGGCGCTGAGCTTTCCGGCAGCGTGCAGCTTCCGCTGTTTCGTGCACCACTGCTTGAGCGAGCGGCTAGCCGGGTGCGCTTTGTCCAACTTGCAGCTCCCGTGGATTCGATGATGCGATATCAACTCTGCCAGCATCGTTTCGCCCCACAGTTTGCTGTGATCTGGAATCCACGGAAAGCCAATGGCGTTCAACCGTTCCTTGAGATCCGTGGGGTATTTACCGTCGCGGTGGAGACGCCGCTGCCGCTGGATCCATTCGACGAGCGGCTTATTTTCCCAGCTCGTCACTCGAAAACTCTGATCTTTAAAAGCTGAGAGGTGCGCGAACATCTCCTCCCAGCGAGTCCGGTCAGGTCCCAGCACATCCCATTCAAATCCTATCCCGTTCAGGCGCTCTTCGTGGTCGGCGCGAAGCTTGCCCTTTCGGCGGCGGTATCGCTGAGCGACAACCCAAGTTCCAAGTTGTGGATTTTCGGGCCACTTCACGTGAACCCTCGTGTGTTTGAAGCGTTCCTTGAACAGGCAAAGCTCAGCGAATCGCTGTTCCCAATTACCAACGTCGCCGGTCCATTCGAATCCGATTTGATCGAGCAAGCGGGTTCGTTCGGCAGAGAGCTTCGCCCGCTTCCGCTGCATTCGCTGCTCCGAAACCCAACGTGCGAGAACAAGATTCTCTTTCCAATTTTGCGGAACGCAGCAGTCACCAAAGCGCTCCTTGTAGGCACGCAGGCCTAGGTAATTCTCTCGCCAACGGTGTCCTCCCGGATGCCACTTAAATTCCAGTCCGTCCAATAGGCTGATTTTCTCCTGAGGCAGAGTCCCCGCATTGCGCGAGACCCGTTGCTGCACCACCCAATTAGCGAGCTTCTTTCGTTCGCGCATTCGCTTCGGCACGTCGCAATTTCCGAACGTCTGCTTGTACGCGGTGAGTTCGCCGAAGCGCTCGAACCAAGCCTCACCAATAGCATCAATGCATGCGGCGCTAATGAACCGCTTGAGGTTTTCGAGAGATAGCTCGGGACCGAGCACATGCACCTTTTCGCGAAACCGGCTGTCATCGAATCCGCCTGTTTTCCCGCGCTCGATTCGCATGTCGGCGATTACTTGCGCTAGCAAATCGTCGTGCTCTTTCAGTTTCTGGAGGACTTGCCAGACCTCATCAAAGCTGGTGCGTAACACCGCCTGCTCGACGGTTTCGTTACGCGCTTGCTCGACATACAGGGGAACAAGCACGTAGCCGACCTCCTTTCCCGCTGACTTGCGCATGGCGCGCCCGACGGCTTGAACGATATCAACGGTGCTGCGCCGCGGACTGAGGAATGCGATCATATCGACGGCGGGCACATCGACTCCTTCAGTGAGACAACGCGCATTCGATAAGAGTGCGCGGGGCGCTTGAGCAAACTCCCGCATTAACCGTTCACGGTGTGAAGTCGGCATGGCGCCGTTTATGTGTGCACATTGGAATTCCGGGACATGCAATTGGATTCCCTCGGCACCAGATGAAGTGAATGATCGGGCGGCCTCTACTCTGCTGTGGAAGGTGAAAACCTTCCTCGCGCCGTA
Organism: Chthoniobacterales bacterium; assembly: GCA_038240025.1. GTDB lineage: Bacteria > Verrucomicrobiota > Verrucomicrobiia > Chthoniobacterales > UBA10450 > Palsa-1392. The sequence continues at coordinate 5,136 of JBBSED010000067.1, read as the reverse complement.
TTTCTCGATAGCCGATCGAACTGCGATCTCATTCGCCACCTGCTGTGCCTTAATCTCTTCGCCTTCGACCAACACAACTCCACGTCGAATCAGTTCATTCGTCACCTCTTTGGAAGTGACGAACGAAACCAAGACTCTGTAGTCGGTGATGATTCCCAGTTCCGCTGCCTTGCTGAACGGCAATCGGTGGACGACGGGCCCATAAACCTCGGGCACATCCATCGAGAAGACGACCTTCGCGTCACCGGCTTTATCTCGTTGCGCAACCTCATAGTGACGCGGCGTTGCGGTCATGAACAGCCGCCGGTCAGCGGCAATTGCTTCATCACGCAAAGCAACGGCGAACTTGATTCCTTCTCGCCCGGCGGTCTTATGCGCCTCGTCGAAGATCGCTAAATCAAAATGAAGTCCTCGTGCTGCTTCTTCGACGACGGAGCTCGACTGGTAGGTCGAGAAGAGAAGCTTAATGCCTGCGAAATCGTTGGTCAGAAACGCTCGAATGTCGGAACTATCGGTACTGACGCGGAACGGAACATCAGACGGCCGGACGATTAACTCGTCATTCTTTGTATCGACCGTTTTGTCCGAGCATACGCATCTGTAATCGAGGCTCTCCCAGCTCGTCTCGTGCAGCCATTCCCGCAGTGTCTGTGCGAGCAGCGCTAAAGAGGGCACTAGCACGAGGATGGAGCGAGCTTCCATGCGCTCCGCCAACCAGAGAGCGATAAGGGTTTTTCCCGTGCCGCATGCTCTCAGCGCTGTCGCACGCGTTTTAGGCTCAAAAGAGCGGAGGATGCTGTCGACCGCTTCTTTCTGGTCCGGCCCGGGGTACCTTCCGCGGAAGCGCGATCGGGCGTGCAAGTAACCACGCTTCGATCCGTCTAATATCGTCGAATGTTAGCGCGTCGAGGTCATGGCCGCGCACGAAGACGGCATCTCGGCGAGTTTCGGCAATCGCCGAAACATCATCGCAATTCGTGAATAGAAGTCGCAGGTGCGCGAAGTCCGCTAGGCCGAAAAATTTCGAAAGTTCAGTCCAGCTTAGACTCGGGCGTCCCGTGCGAAACTTGACCTGATAGCACACGGTCTCGTTGGAGTGAGTTTCGAACACGCCATCTACGCCCATATCCTTCAGTGGCAGCCGCAGACGTTCTTGCAGTGCGAGCGGCACGCTGTCTCCGGGCCATACCTCGCGCGCTCTCGGAATTCCCTGGGTCGCCAGCCAAGCCTCGGCGAACACTTCAAAAACGGCTCCGCGTTCCCTTTCGGTCGGCAGCGCCGCTATCCGACTCTCAATGTCTTGAAACGTCGCCGCTTCCCGAAGAACCTGCGTTACTAAACTGGAGCGGGCCCAAGGATGACGTGCCGCAGACTTCACGAACGTGAATGTAACAGATCTCGCGTCCCAAACGAAACCGGCCCTCGGCTTTCATCCGCGAGTGTTCCGCGTCGGCATTCTCGAAAGCTATCTAACGTTGCTTGATCTAAAATCTTGAACACGCGCGAGGCTCTCAGTTTTACCCAAAACCAAAAACGGACAAGGACGAAGCCGGCCATGCCGTGGGGCGCGAGGCGTCCCAAAGTGCGAAGTCGGAATGCGGAATGGCGAAGTAAAGAGAAGGCGGTGTTCAAATGCTGAAACGCTGAAAACTGAAACGCTGAAATTGCAAAGGGAACAGGATTTGCATGAAGTCGTCGAGCCAGAATCCGCTCTCGAATCGTTGGCCTGCCGCTCGCCCAGCAATGTGGTCTGCACATACGGCGGCACGATTTCGACCCGCTTCTCCGATCCCCGCCGCAGTTGAGTCCGCAGATTTCGCAGATTTACGCAGATTTTTTGGAGGCGGTGTCTGAATCAAACGCGATAAGGCCGGACCCCCTTCAATCTGTGGAATCTGCGAAATCTGTGGATGCCTGTCGGCGGTCGTTCTTGCAGCAGGGGAAGCAACGCGGTTATCAGACAGACCGACGAGTTCGGCCCGGAATTGACGTATGGACTAAGCTTAGTTTATCGTTCTGCCGATGATCACGGTCAACACTCACGAGGCGAAAACCCGCCTCTCGGCCCTTCTCAAGGCTGTGGAGGAGCAGAACGAGGTGGTTCGGATCTGCCGCAATGGGAAGCTAGTCGCGGAATTGAAGGCGCCAGCCAAGTCGGGTCGAGATCCGCTGAAAACCGATCCTACGCTGAAGGTGGTTCTGCATTATGACGCAACCGAACCATTGACGGACGAGGAGTGGCCGGCGGCGCTGCGATGATTTTGCTCGATACCTGCGCTCTCCTCTGGCTAGCGAACGGCTCCGACAATCTCAGCCCAACTGCGCAGGAACTGCTGCGTGGAAACGCCGGCAGTCTCTTCGTCTCGGCGTTCAGCGCCTGGGAAATCGCCCTCAAACACCGGAGCGGGAAGCTGGAGCTGCCGCGAGACACACCAGCCGAATGGTTTGCGGCGGTATTGGCACAGCACGGCTTGAGGGAAATCCCGGTCGATTCTCGCATTGCTGCCGCTTCCGTCGCGTTGCCTCCTCTCCACACCGATCCCGCGGATCGCATTCTGATTGCTACCGCGCAGACGCAGGGCCTCACGCTCCTGACGCCAGATGCCCTCATTTGCCAGTACCCGGAGCTGAAGACTGCCTGGTAACCCGGCATTGCGGCATCGCTTGTGCCGCTAGCCAGTGAAACGCCGACCGCTTTCGAGGATCAGGCGGGCACCAGATCGATCTTCAGCTTCTGCCCAAGCGACCGCGCCACTTTGCTCAACGTGGTAAGCGTCACCGAGGTGTTCTCCGGGTCCAGAATGCGGTTGATCGCGGCGCGGGAGGTCCGCATGTCTGCGGCCATCGTCGTCCTGTTGAGGTCCTGCTGCTCCATCAGGTCGGCGACTTTCAACGCGATCGCGCGTTTCAGTGCTGCGGCCTCTACCTCTTCGAGGGTGCCGTCTGCTTCGAGAAAATCGCGCAAGCTGCTGCCGCGATGTCTATTTCTGTTCTTGGCTGCTTTTGATGTAGGCATTTTTCCGCTTCAGAGCCAAGGCTCTGTCTTCCGGTGTAGTTTTCTGTGTTTTCTTGATGAAGCCGTGCAGGAGGATGATCTCTTCGTTCTCGACGAAAAAGAGAACGCGCGCGATCCGCGTGGGCAGCTGGCTCCGTATATCCCAAATTCCGGAACCGAGACTGTTCACGAGCGGCATCCCGAGTGGCCAACGGAACTGCACAGTCATGATGTCCTCACCGATGATCTTTCTTTCGTTTTTCGGTAACCGCTTCAGCCACTCGCGCACCGGCTCGCGGCCAGCATCTGTCTGAAAGAAAAAGGCTGGGAGCGGTCGTGGCACTCGGATCACAGTATCATTTTTGATACATTTGCCAACGCCAAATTGCGCCGGGGCTGGAGCAGGGGCAGCAGCGCACTCGTCGGGCGGATCGGACCGAGGAGGTTCGTCGTCACAGTCAACTCGGCCGTGGAAGGATCGATCGCGTCGGCGCGCAAATCTTCCGGGAAGCGGACGCGTATCGGCGCGATGACGTTAATCCAATTTTACCGGTAGCGCTGCCCATGCGCTCTATCAGAGCTGCGGCCCGTCCCTCCGCTCGCTCAGCCCATCGAAGCCAGCTTTGCAAAGCCGGACTTGAACGCCCCCACCAGCGTGTCGATCTCCGCTTCGGTCATCGGCGTGGAGAACACGCACCCACCCGTGCTGATGATGATGCAACCTTCGTTGTCCCAGAAGACTTCGTCACACTGTCGCCAGTGGACGCACGTGCGCGATCTCACGAGAATTTGCTGGGCGTACCTGCTGGGGTAAGAGCGTGAGCACGGCGATTGTCTCGCCATCTAGAGCGGTGAATTCAACTTCGTAGCCGGCTTCATTTCGGTGGACGAGCACCACGGTGCCGATGTCGCCGGCGCTTAAGCCGCGCTCGGGCACATCGCGGGTCAGGATTACATCGTCGAGTTCGTTGATCACTGTGTCCTCTTTGGTCGAATGGGATAGGCAGTTGCTAATCGCGGAAGCGTTTCGCCAGTCTCAATAAACCACACAACGCGCACAAGGCTAATCGAGCGATCGGGAAGTTCCAGCGGGCCGTCGATGACGAAGCGTTCGCCAAGCGGAGTTGGCTCGCGTTGTGTCAGGTCGTTTTCGCTCGCGTGTTGACGCAGGGCTGCCGCCAGATTGGGCCATTTTTCGACACTGAATCCGTGCCGCAAAAAGAACTGAGCCTTACTCTTTCCCGAGCGATGATTCGGATTGAGTAGATAACGAACTATCTTCGCTTCCGGCACTTCCGCTTCGGCTGCATTCGGCAGCTTCATCTCCCGGGGCTCACATCTTTAATCACGCAGTTTAATTGCTGGTCGATTCACGAACCGGGAATCGCCCTCCGGCAGCTTGCGCAGCTGGTTGAAAAATGGATGCAACGTCACGTTGGTCGCCGCAGTAGATGACGCGGGTGTCAATCAGGGCAGACGGCTTCCCCGGCACGAGAGAGGGTATGCGCGACGCACTGTCCCCGTCAATTCGAGCCGAGAAGCAGCGCAGTCGCCTCGTGATCGCCATCTGCGGCACGTCTGTCGCAGCTGAGGCAATCGGCACGAAGACTAACGCTTGGCTAATCATCTCTGGCATCAATCCGCTCGCTCAGCCCATCGAAGCCAGCTTGGCAAAGCCGGACTTGAACGCCCCCGCCAGCGTGTCGATCTCCGCTTCGGTCATCGGCGTGGAGAACACGCACGCACCCGTGCTGATGATGCTGCAACCTTCGTTGTGGAGATGATCGAGCAACGCCTTGAGTCGGCGCGACTCGTCGGGCGTCGGGTAGGCATCGCGGTAATTTCGTGGCGGCGTCTGCTTCATATGCACCAGGAACATCGAGCCCGCCCCGGTGACGCTCGCGGGCGCGCCGGTCGCGCGGATCGCGTCTTCGATGCCTTTCCTGGCCCGATCGGTCAGCGCGTTGAGGCGCGCCACCGCGGGTCGGTCGAACTTCAGCATCGCCGCCATGCCCGCGGTCATGCTGATCGGGTTGGCCGTGAATGTGCCGGAGTGCGGGAAGACGTAGCGGGGCGACTGCGGGTTGAGCACATCCATGACTTCGGCGCGGCCGGCGACGGCGCCAATGGGAAATCCACCG
>JBBSED010000066.1:0-12631 GCA_038240025.1 Chthoniobacterales bacterium | reverse complement strand
AGTGTGTGTCATGCAGGCTTCGCTCGACGTCGCACAGTCGTTTGGCACTTCCTTCATCGAGATCTGGCCGCAGGACGACGTGAACCCGGCGTTCTATTCCATGATCTCGGCCGCTACCATAGCGATGGGGGGGACCCCGCGAATCAATGGCTTACCCACGCCGACTCCAAGTTCAACACCAACACCAACACCAAGTTCAACACCAACACCAACACCAACACCAACACCAAGTACAACACCAACACCAACACCAACACCAACACCAACACCAACACCAACTCCAAGTCCAAGTCCAAGTCCAAGTCCAAGTCCAAGTACCACGCCGACACCTACTCCGGAACCGCCTCCGGTGATAACGTCTCAACCCACGGACCAAACCGTGACGGTAGGACAAAAAGCAACATTCAGCGTTGTTGCAACAGGACAGGGATTAAGCTACAAATGGTACAAAAATAGCGTGCTAACAAAAAAAATCGGTACGAACTTTAAGACGCATGCAACAGTCTTAGTAGATGATGGAAAACAATACACCGTAACAGTAACAAATACAGACGGGACTGTGACGAGCGACATTGCAACATTACATGTGAGTGCTGCTCCCACGCCAACGCCGACACCGTAACCCACGCCAACCCTAACACCAACTCCGACGCCAACATCCAAAACACACCCGACGCCAAAGCCGACGCCCTCAAAACTGTGGAATGTCTCGACGCGAGTTCACGTCAGCACGGGCGACAGTGTTATGATCGGCGGATTTATCGTTCAAGGCGATACGACCAAACGGGTCGTGCTGCGCGCAAATCGGTCCGTTGTTGGCTGAGCTAAGTGTAAAAGATGTGCTAGCTGGCCCGGTTCTTGAACTCTATGACTCGGCGGGCACAGTCATAAAACAAAACGACAATTGGACTTCTCTTCCGCCGGGAATCGTCGCAGATGGTTTGACGCCGAAGGATCGCGCCGAATCGTCATTACCGCCACTTTGTCACCCGATGGCTACACAGCGGTGGTCCGCGGAGCAAACGGATCCAGCGGGGTCGCCTTATTTGAACTCTACGATCTCGATCCTAACAATTCGCGGATCAGCAATCTCTCGACGCGGGGTGTGTCGGGACAGGGGACAGCGCAATGATAGGAGGCTTCATTCTCGGCGGCACGGAACCGACAAAAATCCTCGTTCGCGTCGTCGGCCCATCGCTGCGCGCCTTCGGCATCCCGGGAGCATTGCCGGATCCTGTCTTGGAATTACGCAACAGCGACGGGTCGCTCCCCTTCTCGAACGACAACTGGCGTTCGACCCAGGAAGACGAGATCATCGCCTCCACCATTCCGCCGACGGATGACCAGGAAGCCGCGATCGTCGTGACGCTTCCATCGGGCCATACACCGCCGTAGTTCGCTCGGCCAACAACGGATCTGGAGTCGCTCTGGTGGAAGTCTACAGCCTGGATAGTCCCTAGGCGGACTCGCGGTTTCTGCTCGTCTGCCACGCGACTTTGGCGGTTCGACAAAAAGGGAAGTGTTTCTCCGCGTCTCAGGATTCCGAATCGTCGGTGGCTACCTCAGTTCTTCCTCGCATCCGCTCGTTTCGGTAGCGCGGTGACTCCTTGGCAAGGGGGTGCTCTACCACTGAGCTACACCCGCAGCCCGCCGGTTTCGGCGGACAGCAAGAATGTCGACCGCCCCCGGGCGCGCAAGGCCAATCTGCCCCTCTTTCGTCGCCCCGCCGGAGCATGCTAGAGTCCCGTCATGCCCACTCTGCACACGCCCTTTGGCGCGATCTTTCTCCTGCAATTGTTCATCGCCGCCTTCTTCGCGGTCTGCTTCCTGCAGTCCGGGATCGATAAAATTCTCGACCGCCGTGGGAACCTCGACTGGCTTACCGGGCATTTCGCGAAAAGCCCGCTCGCCGGATTCGTTCCGCTTCTTCTCGGCCTCCTCACCGTGCTCGAGTTGGCGGCGGGAGCCCTCTGTGCGATCGGCCTGCTGCTCGTCCTCCTGCAGCGCGGGACCGCGATCGCCTACTACGGCGTGCTGCTCTCGGCGCTCGCGCTACTCGCTCTCTTTTTCGGGCAACGTATGGCCAAGGAGTATCCCGGGGCCGCGTCGCTGGTTCCATATTTTCTCGTCGCTCTCGCCGGCATTTACCTCCTCGCCTAACGAAAACGCTGGCGTTGCCGTCGCCCTTGACTCGCGCGAGAATCGGGCATGGTCAGTATCTCGATCGAATACACCGGCGGTCTGCACTGCAACGCGAGCCACGGCCCTTCCGGTGCGAAAATCGAAACCGACGCGCCGGCCGATAACCAGGGCAAGGGCGAGGCCTTTTCCCCGACCGATCTGGTCGCGACTGCGCTCGGCACCTGCATCGCGACGACGATGGCGATCGTGGGCGAACGGCATGGCGTGGAGCTAAAGGGGATGACGGTCTCGGTGGCGAAGGAAATGTCCGATGCGCCGCGGCGAATTTGCCGCCTAACGACCGCAGTGCACGTCCCGTTGCCCGCGGATCATCCGCAGCGCGAGTTGCTGGAGAAAGCCGCGCTCGGTTGTCCGGTCCATCGCAGTCTCGCGGCGGAGATGGAACGGCCGACGGAGTTTTTCTGGGAAGGCTGATGTAGTCTTTTCGCTGTGCGAAACGCGGGTATCGACGTTGACCGCTCGTGGGCGTAGTCCGCGAGTTAAGCCCCGCGCCGCGCCTCCCACAGGGAGGCGGCTACAAGCTCCGCCTCGCCTGTCGTCATTCCTATTGCCCGAGCACCCAGGCGAATATCAACGGCGCGCAGATCGTGGCGTCGCTTTCGACGACGAATTTCGGGGTGGAGGCCGCCAGCTTGCCCCAGGTGATTTTCTCGTTGGGCACGGCGCCAGAGTAGCTGCCGTAGCTCGTCGTCGAATCGCTGATCTGGCAAAAGTAACCCCACAACGGAACCGAGGTCCGCTCCAGATCCTGGTGGAGCATGGGGACGACGCAGATCGGGAAATCCCCGGCGATGCCGCCGCCGATCTGGAAAAAGCCGATGGAGCCCTCCCGGTTGCGCAGCTTCTTCGCGTTCTTCGTGTAGTAATTCGCGAGCCAGGTCATGTATTCGATGCCCGTGCGCACGGTGTGCACGTTCTTCACCTCACCGCGGATGACCGCGGCCGCATACATGTTGCCGAGCGTCGCATCTTCCCAGCCCGGCACGACAATCGGCAGATTTTTTTCGCAGGCCGCCATCATCCAGGAATGCCGCGGGTCGATCTGAAAGCTCTTCTTCAGCTTCCCGCTGCGCAGAATTTTATACATGAATTCGTGCGGGAAATAGTGCTCTCCGGCGCGGTCGGCTGCGATCCACTCGGCGAGCACAGCCTTTTCGATCCGCCGCATCGCCTCCATCTCCGGGATGCAGGTGTCGGTCACGCGATTCATGTGGCGCGAGAGGAGTTGTTGCTCGTCCTGTGGCGTCAGTTGCCGGTAGTGCGGCACCCGCTCGTAGTGCTCGTGCGCGACGAGATTAAAAATATCCTCCTCGAGGTTCGCACCAGTGCAGACGATCAAGTGCACCTTGTCGCGACGGATCATCTCCGCCAGAGAAATGCCGAGTTCGGCGGTCGACATCGCGCCGGCGAGCGTCACGAGTATTTTCCCGCCGGCGGCGAGATGCGTCTCGTAACCCTTCGCCGCGTCGAGCAACGCGGCCGCGTTAAAGTGGCGATAATTCTGCGCGATGAATTTCGAGATGGGACCTTTTTTGGCCGCGAGCGCAGCGTTGATTTCCTCCGGGCTTTTCGAGCTTCGTTTGGTTTTCATGACAACTTTGGTCAGGCGGGATAGAGCCAGCGCAGGTAATCAGCCACGCCTTTTTCCAGGGTAAACTCCGGCTCGTAGCCTAACGACCGCCGCGTATTCGTGAGGTCGGCTTCGGTGTAGTTCTGGTAATGCGCGTGGGGATTGTCGAAATATTCCGGTTCGAGTTTGGTCCCTAACGAGTCGTTCAGGATCGCGATCAGCTCGTTGAAGGAACGCGGCTGGCCGGAGCCGAGGTTGAAGATCCCGCTCTCCTTCGCGTCGAGCGCACGGAGCGTTCCCTGCACGATGTCCTGCACGTAAACAAAGTCGCGCTGCTGCTCGCCATGCTTAAAAATGCGGGGGCGTTTTCCCTCCCGCATCTGGCGCGAGAGATGAAGAATCATGCTCGCGGGCACGCCTTTGTGCGCTTCGCGCGGCCCGTAAACATTGAAGTAGCGCAGTCCGACGATGATCCAGTTTGCGTCCTGTGCCGCCGCGCGCCGCGCGATGTTATCCATGATCGCCTTGGAAAATGCGTAGACGTTCGCCGGCGCGGCTTCGTCCACTTCGCGACTCATCCCGCTGGCCGCGCCGTAGGTCGCGGCGGAGGAGGCGTAGACGATCCGGGTCCCGCTCGGGCGCGCGAAGGCGAGCAACCGGCGAAAGCTCTCCACGTTGTCGTGCACCTGCGCGAATTGGTCGTGCACCGTGGTGTCGGTGATCGAGGCCAGATGGAAGATCGCGTCGAAAGTTTCGTCACCGAATTGTTCCCGCCAATCGAGGTTCGCGAGATTTTGCGCGACCACATCGCCGCGATAACCGAGTAAATTTTTGAAATCGCCCGAGCGAAAATCGTCGAGCACGGTGAGGCGCGCGTCCGGGTATTTCTCCTGGAGCGCGAGGGTGAGATTGGAGCCGATGAACCCGGCGCCGCCGGTAACGAGGAGATGGTTGGGCGAAGTTTGCACAGGAAGCAGAGGTGTCGTGGGGAGGCTGACAAATAAATCTTGAGCCGGGAAGCGCAAGCGGCTACTTCAGCCGCAGTTCTTTGCGAGTTTGATCAGTGGAACGGCGCGAGAAATCCCGTTGGAATCGGGAGCAGTTGCGCTGCTGTAACTGGATACGACTTCCCATGAGAGCCAATCGTTAGTCCCGCACGCGCGGGACGGCGGTGAAGGCGGGGAGAAGGAGTGCTTCGGAATTCTTCCGAGCCATAAGCCAGGAGCCAGAATATTTGCCCGCTCCACCTCATTCGTGCCGCCGCGTGTGCGGGCCGGCGCGACAAAACTTCTTCGCAGAAAAGAAGAGTGAGAGTCGTGGAGGAAGCGCCGGCAGGTGACGAGTCCGCCTCTCTTTTATTGGAGGTAACTTGTCATGTTTGGAAAAAAAAGTGGTGCAGCATCGCCGCAGAATCCGGGGAGCACCCCGAATCGTTTCGGGGTTGGTTTTGGCGGCTCGCCAAAACGAACTTTGGGTTTCGACGTCGCCGGGAAAAGGGAAATTTCCCGTGTTTGGAGCCCGTCCCCTCGAAGCTTAGTGGCGAGCCGCCTGTGCTCCGCGGAGTTTTGGTGCATCGCGGTTTTGGCGGCTTCGTTAGGCATTTGTCAGGCGCAGGATGCGGTCACTCCGCCGGCGACGACCGAAATCGTGGTCAGCGCCACCCGGTTGCCGACGCCGGAAGAGGAAACGCCAGCAAGCGTGAGCGTGCTGACGGATGAGGATTTCGCCGATCGGCAAACCGAGCGAGTCGGCGACGCGTTGCGCGCGGTGCCGGGTCTTTCCGTGGTGCAAAGTGGCGCCCCGGGCCAGCTCACCTCGGTTTTCACCCGCGGTCTGCGCAGCGAGCACACCCAGGTGCTGATCGATGGCGTCCCAATCAACCAGGGGCTCGCCGGACTTTTTAATTTCGCCGATCTCACGGTCGACGATCTCGCGCGAATCGAGATCGTGCGCGGGCCGCAGAGCACGGTTTACGGGCCGCGCGCTCTCGCCGGGGTGATCCAGCTTTTCACGAAGCAGGGAACGGAGACGCCGGCTGCGGCGCTGAGCATCGAAGGCGGGGGCTACGATACTTTTCGCGAAACCGTGAGCAGCTCCGGAAAAATCGGGCAGTTCGACTATTCGTTAGGCGGGAGCCGGCTCGACACGGATAACGCGCGGCCGAACAACCAGTATCGGCTCTCCAGCGGGGTCGCGAATCTCGGCTGGTCGCCTAACGACACTCTGCGCGTGAGCAGTCTTTTCACCTACTCGCTCGCCGACACCGGCAATCCCGACTCGATCTTCAACCCAAAACCGCTCGACAACTTTCTCACCGAGCGCTGGCTGATCGCGCCGCATCTCGACTGGCGGCCATCCGAGGAGTGGGAGCACAAGTTGATCGTCGCCTACGATCACGAGCGGCAGGTGAATGATCCAAACCAGGACGGATTCGTCGGTCCGACGCGTGCATTGTTCGAGCGCCTAACGATCGATTATCAGGATAACTTCCGACCGCTGAAGTGGCTCACCCTGACTTCGGGCTTCTTCTTCAGCGACGTGGATGCTGGGCAGGAGCGGCCCTTCATCTCGCAAGACTTCGGGCCGCAGCCCACCTTCATCAGCGATCACACGCAGGAGCGCGCGGTTTACCTCGAAGCGAGCGCGACGCCGCTGTCGGGATTGAACCTCGTGGCCGGTGGACGCTACGAAGATTTCAACCAGTTCGGCGGCATCTTCACCTACCGCTTCGCCGGCAGTTACCGGATCGCGCCGACCGGCACGATCGTGCATGCGAGTGTCGCGACCGGGTTCAGTCCGCCGAGCAGCCAGGACAAAATTTTTGGGAACAACTTCAATCTCGATCCGGAAGAAGATCTCGGCTGGGAGATCGGGGTGGAGCAACTCGCGTGGGAAGATCGGATCAAAGTCGCGGCCACTTATTTCCACAACGACCTTTCGAACCTGATCGGATTCAACGGGCAATTCGACACCTTGAATCTCGGCGCCGCGCGCACCCAAGGGCTGGAGAGCGAGCTGGAATTCCGGCCGCTCAACGACCTGCGTTTCAACGCGAGCTACACCTATCTCGACGCCCAAAACACCGGGAGCATCGACATTTCGCAACTGCCCGGCGCGCGCCTCCCGCGGCGGCCGCGCCAGGAAGTTTACGTTGCCGGCTCGTATCTCTGGTTTGGCAAACTGCGCACGACGGCGGAAGCGAAATGGGTCAACGCGCGCGAAGAGCTGAATTTCGGCGGCCCGAATTTTGACATCGAGGATTACTCCTTTGTCAACGTCGCCGCGGAGTACGCGCTCAACGCGCACTGCACCGTTTTCGCCCGGGTGGATAACCTAACGAACGAGCATTATTCGGAGGTGTTCGGTTTTCCGGCGTTAGGTCGAGCGGCCTACGGCGGCATCCGAGTGTCCTACTAGCCCCGGCTTGCCACCTCACCGCTCGGCTGTTATCGCACAGCGTGGATCCGGTTCTCACCGCTCTTCTCGGTCTGGTTGTCGGCGTCGTCGTGGTCGGCGGGCTTTTCCTGGTCCGCCGGCCACCGTCCGCGCCGCCTAACGATGAGCAGCCCTTCCAGGAACTGCACCGTGCGCAGGAGCGGACCGAGCGCGCCTATCGTGAGGAAGCCGCGCGTAATCGCGAGGAAGCCGCGCACGCCGCGAAAGCGCAGCGCGAGGAACTGAGCGGCGCTCTGCAGAAACTGGGCGAGTCGAACCTGCAATCGATCGGTGAAATCGGCGCGATTTTAAAAGGCCAGCTCGAGACCGTTTCCCAGCAAACCGGCAAGCTCACCGAGTCAAACGAGCAGCGCCTCGAAAGCCTGCGGGCGGTGGTCGATCTGCGTTTGAAACAGCTCCAGGAGGATAACGCCCAGCAGATCGACAAGATGCGCGCGACGGTCGACGAGAAACTCCAGGGCACGCTCGAAAAGCGTCTCGGCGAATCGTTTAAAATGGTCAGCGACCGTCTCGAGCGCGTGCACCAGGGACTCGGCGCGATGCGGCAACTCGCGAGCGATGTCGGCGGATTGCAGCGGGTGCTCACGAACGTGAAAACGCGCGGCGGCTGGGGAGAATGGCAGCTTGGCTCGCTCCTCGAACAAGTGCTCACGCCGGAGCAGTTTTCGCGCAACGTGAAGACGCGCGAAGGCAGTGGCGAGATGGTCGAGTTTGCGATCAAACTGCCAGGCGAGGAAAAGAACTCTCCCGTCTGGCTGCCGATCGACGCGAAGTTCCCGATCGAGGATTACAACCGGCTTCAGAATGCGCAGGAAAAAGCGGACCTGCCGGCGACCGAAGAGGCGATGAAACAGCTCGAAGCGCAGCTGAAGAAGAGCGCGCAAGAGATTTGTTCGAAATACATCAACCCGCCGCGCACCACCGATTTTGCGGTGCTGTTTTTGCCTAACGAAGGTCTCTATGCGGAAGCGATCCGGCGCGTCGGTCTGGTGGAACAGGTGCAGCGCGATTGCCGCGTGGTCTTCGCCGGGCCGACCACCCTAGCCGCGCTGCTCAATAGTTTGCAGATGGGGTTTCGCACCCTCGCTATCCAGCAACGATCGAGCGAAGTCTGGAACCTGCTCGCGGGAGTGAAGACCGAGTTCGGGCGCTTTGGCGGGATGCTTGAGAGCGTGAAGAAGAAACTCGACCAGGCCTCGAACGATCTCGACAAGGTCGCGGTTCGCTCGCGAGCGATCACGCGGAAGCTGCGCGACGTCGAGGGGCTGCCGGACAATCCGCAGCCGTTGTTCCCGGAACTGCTCGGAGAGAACGCGGAGGAGGAGGAAGAGGACGGAAGTTAGGCCTCTGGCCTGACGCGGCGGGCAGCCGTCTCGCCTGCCCGTGCCGCGCCAACGGGCTGGAAGGCCGTCGGCCGAGTCAGGCCGAGAGACCTGACTTCCAGCATTTGACGCGACGGTTTGAAACTGTAATTGTATTAATTACAGAAAGAGAATCCAACATCCATGAGCACCAAGAAAATTGCCCTAGTCACCGGCGCCAATAAAGGCATCGGACTCGAAACCGCCCGCCAACTCGCGAAAAAAGGAATGACCGTCCTGATCGGCGCGCGCGATCGCCGGAAGGGCGAGGAAGCCGTCGCAGAACTCCGGAAAGACAACCTCGAAGCGCAGGTCCTCGAGATCGACGTAAGCAAATCGACCAGCATCCAACAGGCGGCGGCGCAGGTAGAAAAAGAGTTCGGCCATCTCGACGTGCTGGTAAACAACGCCGGCGTGATGCTCGACGACAAGGACAAGAAAGTGAGCGAGCAGACGATGGAAGACTGGCGCGATACTTTCGAAACCAACGTCTTCGGCGTGATCGAAACCACGAAGGCTTTCCTGCCGCTGCTGCACAAATCGGAGGCCGGCCGGATTGTAAATCTGTCCAGCATTCTTGGCTCGATTACCTTGCACGCGACGCCTGGTTCACCGGTCTATGACAATAAGGTCGCGGCCTACAACGTTTCGAAGTCCGCGCTCAACGCCTTCACCGTGCAACTCGCCTACGAGTTAAAGGACACGAAGGTGAAAGTGAACGCGGCGCATCCCGGCTGGGTGAAAACCGACATGGGCGGCGAAGGCGCGCAGATGGAAATCGAGGATGGCGCAAAGACCAGCGTGCAGCTCGCGACGGTCGGCGCCGATGGCCCGAACGGGACTTTCGTCCATGATGGCGAACCGCTTCCCTGGTAACCCGACGATGCGCCAGATCATTCCGTTTCCGATCTCGTTAGGCGAAGAGGCGCTCTCTCCGCGCGACGTCCGGCCCGAGTCGCCTAACGACGGTCAGCTGCTCGACACCTATTCGCAAACGGTCGCGGCGGTGGTGAACCGCGTCGCGTCGAGCGTGGTCAATATCCGCGTGCGCAGCGCCAAGCGGGGCGCCGGCGGCGGCTCCGGTTTTATCATCGCGCGCGACGGATTCATCCTCACGAACAGTCATGTCGTCCACGGCACGCACGAGCTGGAAGTCACGCTGCACGACGGTCGCGTTTATCCCGCGGAACTGATCGGGACCGATCCCGAAACCGATCTCGGCGTGGTGCGCATCGACGCGCCCGATATCCAGCAGGCGCGCCTCGCCGATTCGTCGGCGATCCGGGTCGGCCAGATCGCGATTGCGGTTGGTTCGCCGTATGGGTTTCAACAGACCGTGACTGCGGGCATCGTCAGCGCGCTCGGCCGTTCGATGCGCTCCGAGTCGGGGCGATTGATGGATGAAATCATCCAAACGGATGCCGCGCTCAATCCCGGTAACTCCGGCGGCCCGCTGCTAAACAGCGCCGGCGAAGTGATCGGCGTGAACACGGCGGTGATTTTACCGGCGCAGGGAATCTGCTTCGCGATCGGGAGCAACACCGCCCATTTCGTCGCCGGCTGGCTGATCAAGGAAGGCCGGATCCGCCGCAGCTCAATCGGCATTGCCGGACAGAACGTGCCGCTCCATCCGCGCGTGGTCCGCTTCCACAAACTCGCCGCGGACGGTGGCGTGCTCGTGCTGGAAGTGGAACCGAGCAGCCCGGCTGCGCTCGCGGGCGTGGCGGAAGGCGACACCGTGGTCG
The DNA here is from genome assembly GCA_038240025.1 of Chthoniobacterales bacterium. Classification (GTDB taxonomy): domain Bacteria; phylum Verrucomicrobiota; class Verrucomicrobiia; order Chthoniobacterales; family UBA10450; genus Palsa-1392. The sequence continues at coordinate 2,297 of JBBSED010000066.1, read as the reverse complement.
GGTTCAAAGGCCACGCCGTCGCCACGATCGACGACCTGCAAAAACAACTCTCGGCCGAGGAGATCGGCGTGTCCTCGCCGATCATGTTCCTGCGCGGAACCGAGAAGCGTTTTGCGATGGTGGCGCCGCGCGAGCTGCCGCCGCTTCATTTACGCCAGAGCAACCTAACGAATAAAAGACCATGAACGAACCGATCAACATCAACGAAGCCAGTTTCGAGAAAGCCGTCCTCCAGGCGCCTATGCCGGTGGTGGTCGATTTCTGGGCCCCCTGGTGCGGTCCCTGCAAGATGATCGCGCCGGTGCTCGACGAAATTGCGAAGGAAAACGGGGATCGTTTTCGGGTCGCGAAGGTCAACATCGACGACGACCCGGCGCTGATGCAGCGCTACAACATTCGCGGCGTGCCCGCGCTGCTCTTTTTCCAGGGCGGCGAATTGCGCGACCAGATCGTCGGGGTCGCGGCGAAGAAAGCGATCGTCGACAAGCTCGAAACTCTCAGCCCAAAAACCGCGTCCGCCTAACCAACAAACAACTATGAATAACCCAAACCTCTCTGCGCCCGATCTCACCCAACGTCCGCCGCGCAGTACGCGCTCCCGCCTCGGCGGTTATGCTTTACTCCCCCGCATGCTCGACAAAGGCCGGGCCGAGATCGCGGGCAAGAATGGCGAGTTCAACTACAACTGCCCGCTCGACCAGCATCTGATCAACTTTCTCGGGTTCGATCCCGCGGCGTTGCGCGAGGAGCTGGCCAAGGGGAGCGGCGATGGCGATATCCTAGAGTGGCTAAAGACCAACGCGAAGCATCAGCACACGCCTTGGGAGATCGAGCAGTGGAGCGATTACATGAGCCGTCGCGGACCGGACAGCGACGCGCAGACGCTGCGCTACTTCGCGGTCGCGTTGAGCAAATTCACTAGGACGCGCGAGGACATTAAAGGATGGTCGGACCTGCTCGACCTCGATGACTACGTGACCTTTGGCGGGAAGCCCTAACGAATATAGGGGCCGTTGTAGTTGCTTCGCTGTGCGAAGCATGAGCTGGAGGGGGATTTGTTGGTCAGGTCGAGCTCGCGCCTCCCACAGGGAGGCGGCTACAGGGAGCCGGCGCTACAGGACCGCGTCCCATTGCTTCGGATCCTTCAGCAGGAGCTCGCGCAAGAGCCGGATCGGCGGCATGCCGTGGTTCAGCACTTCGTCGTGGAATTTCTCGAGCGAAAAATTCGCGCCTTCCTGCGCCTTGTAGTCGTCGCGCAGCTTGAGGATTTCGAGTTTGCCTAACGTGTAATTCAGATAACCCGGGTCGAAGGTGCCGCGCATCGCTTCGGAGAGGGCGGGCTTCGGCTCGTAGTAGCAGTTCTCGTGAAAGAACTTCGCGCCGTCTTCCACCGACATTCCGAGCGTGTGCATCTTGATCGAGACGCAGAGCCGGCAGAGCCGGAGGAGGGCTTCGTCGACCTGAGCCATGCGGTATTTAGCGGCGCGAATTTTCTGCTCGGGCGTCGGGTTCGGGACGCTGCCGAAGCCTTCATCGAGCATCATCTTCTCGGTGTAATGCGCCCAGCCTTCGACGTAGGCGTAGCTCGAGAAGACCTTCTCGATCCTGGTCGCCGCCGAAGCATTCAAATGCAGGAACTGCACGTAGTGACCGGGATAAGCCTCGTGAATTGAGACCACGTCGGCGGTGTAATAGTTGAACGCGGTGAGCCATTGGCTTTTCTGCTCCTCAGTCCAGGTGCTCTCCGGCGGCGTGATATAGTAGTAGGCCTGCGTGGCTCTCTTCTCGAACGGTCCGGGTGCGTCCATCGCAGCAAAGCTGGTAGCGCGCTCGAACTCCGGCGTCTCGGTTACGTTGGGGCGCACTTCGGAGGGGATCGTGACCAGGTGATGATCGAGGACGTATTGCCGAATCTGGTCGAGGTTCTTCGCGATCTCCGGGATCAGTTCCCCGGCTTTCGGATGCTCCTTTTGCACGTCCGCCCAGACTTCGATGGCTGACTTTTTCGGGTCGATAATTTTCGCGGTCGCCGCGAAGGCGGCCTGTTCCTCCTGCAAACGCTGCAGGCCGAGCGCGAGGATTTTCGTCGGCGGCAGGTCGACCAGTTCCGTGCCGGCGAGGAAGCGCTGAAACTTGTCCGCGCCGAGGGCAAAATCCGCCGTCGCCTTCGGCAATCTCTCTTTCGCGAGCCACTTAGCGTAGTCGCGCAAGGCGGCCGCGGCCTTCTTGTTCGAATCGGCAAAAGCCGCGTTCAGCGTCTCATCGCTCACGCTTTTCACCGCCCCGGCGAGATCTTT
>JBBSED010000065.1:0-12993 GCA_038240025.1 Chthoniobacterales bacterium | reverse complement strand
TTCTCGCCATAGCCCGCCGGATACAAGGAGAGCGGGACGTACCAGCCGATCATCCCGAACTGGATGCCCTCCTCATATCCGTCCGGCAGGTTTTCATTGATCACCTGGCGCACGGCACTGAGCGCGGCGCGGCGATTTGCGAGGAGTGCGGCGAGGTATTGGGCCACGGTGGAAGCTGTCATGTTGGGGACGATACCCGCTGAACTAAGCGGCGGACAAGCCTCGTGCGCCGCGCCGTCGCACTGCTTCTCTCTGCGGGCCCTTCGTCGCTATACGTAATCACGGATGGCGGAGAAAGACTCACTTTTTGGCCTCAGAAAAATACTCCCCCGCTCCAGCCCCCATATTTGCGCCGGCTCCTCCACGAGAGGCCGCTTGTGCTTATACGTAGACCACGTGTAGGCGTGTTGTTTCCATCACTCGCAGGGCCATGAGTTTTCAAACCAAACGGAAGATCGTTCGTCGGCCGCGGCGATCGTCTGCCTCGTCGCGCTAGAGTTTGAGCGAGCGGCTCTACGATTGGCGCAAGAATAATGATTTCTCGCAGAGCGAAACCGCGTTGAAGCTAAAGATCTCCAAGCGCACCCTCCAGGAGTGGGAACACGGCCGCGCGGAACCCCGTCATTTGGCGATGGACGCGATCGTAGGGATTATCGGTCGTTAGCTGCGGTCCTTAGATCCGAGCAAAATCTTCGGACGACGGTCTCAGAGGGACTATACGTGATACACGTATACCATCGCCGTCCGCGATTCTCGCCCGTTGCACCGAGCTGGCGCAGCGCAACTACCCCGAGCTGATCGGCTAGCCGTGTCGTTGTAGTCGGGGGGGCGGTGACGCCGGCATACAGGCAAGAATACCCGTTCGGCCGGGGTCGCCGCCCCCGGCTACAACGCCCCGTATCTGCGCTGCCGTTGCCCGTATTCCCGCACCGCGGCGAAGAGATCTTCTTTTCGAAAATCGGGCCATAGTTTCGGGGTCACGTACATCTCGGTGTAGGACAATTGCCAGAGCAGGAAATTCGAAATCCGCATCTCGCCCGAAGTCCGAATGAGCAAGTCCGGGTCGGGATAATACCGGGTGTAGAGATGTTGGCTGAACATCTCCACATCGATCATCGCCGGATCGATGTGACCGAGTTCCACCTCGCGGAGCAGGCTCTTCACCCCATCGACAATTTCCAGCCGGCCGCCGTAACTCAGCGCCAGGATCAGCGTGAGCCCGTTGTTTCCCGATGTCTGCTCGATCGATTTGTGGAGTTGCCGCTGGCACGCCGCCGGCAAATCTGTCAGCCGGCCGATCGCCTGCAGCTTGACGTTTTTCTCCAGCAGCTCGGGCGTTTTCTCTTTCAAAAAACGCTCCAGCAAATGCATCAACGCCGCCACTTCGGGTTTCGGGCGCTGCCAGTTTTCCGCCGAGAAAGCATAGAGCGTCAGATACTCGATCCGCAGATCGCCGCAGCCTTCGACGCAGGAACGGACCGCTTCCGCGCCCTGTTCGTGACCCTTGATTCGGGGCTGACCGCGCTCTTTCGCCCAGCGGCCGTTCCCATCCATGATGATCGCGACATGACGCGGGATCGCTTGCGCTGGTGCGGCCATAGATTTCCGCCGTCGCTAGAGAATCAGCGTCTGCCCGCGCGAGGGGCCGACGCTCACGATCGAGAGCCGGGCGCCGGTCAGTTCCGCAATCTTTTTCACGTAGGCGCGGGCCTCGTTAGGCAAATCGGTCAGCTTGCGCGCGCGCTCGGTCGAACGTTTCCAGCCGGGCAGCGAAAGGTAAACCGGCTCGCAGCGCGTGAGCTGCGCGGCATCGCTCGGCGGCACTTCGATTTCTTTGCCGTCGAGCCGGTAGCCGACGCAGACCTTGATCGGATCGACCGTGTCGAGCCCGTCGAGATTGGTGATCGCCAGCTCGTCGATCCCGTTGATCATCGTGGCATAACGCGTGGCGACCGCGTCGAACCAGCCGCAACGCCGCGCGCGTCCGGTGGTGGCGCCAAACTCGCGCCCCATCTCGTGCAGCATGTCGGCGATCTCCGGGTCCTCGGTCGGCAACGAGCCTTCGCCCACGCGCGTGGTGTAAGCCTTCATCACCCCGAGCACGCGATCCATCCGATGCGGCGGCACGCCGGAACCGGTGCAGGCGCCGCCCGCGGTCGTGTTCGACGAAGTGACATACGGATAGGTCCCGTGATCGATATCGAGGAACGTCCCCTGCGCGCCTTCGAACAGAATCTCTTTTCCCGCCTGCAACGCTTCGTGCAGGTAGACGACGGTGTTCGCCACGAAGGGCCGCAAGCGCTCGCCCGCCGCGAGAAAATCCTCGTTCACCTGCGCGAACGAAATCGGCTTCGCGCCGAGCGCTTTCAGGATGCTGTTGTTCTCCCGCATCTTGGCGTGCAGTTTTTTCGTGAACACTTCCGGCTGCATCAGGTCGGCCATCCGGAGCCCGGTGCGAGCCGCTTTGTCGCCGTAGGCCGGACCGATCCCGCGCTTGGTCGTGCCGATCTTCCCGCGGCCCTTCAGTTGCTCGCGCTGCTCGTCGAGCGCGCGGTGATACGGCAGCACGAGATGCGCGCAATCGCTGATCAGCAGGTTGCGCCCAATCTTTACTCCGAGGTGGCGCAGGCCGTCGATCTCCTTTACCAGCGCGAGCGGGTCGATGACCACGCCGTTGCCGATCACGCAAATTTTCCGGGCCCGCAAAATGCCGGACGGGATCAGGTGGAGGATGAACTTTTTCCCCCCGTGAATAACGGTGTGACCGGCGTTATTTCCGCCCTGGCTGCGGACCACGATGTCGGCGTTGCCGGTGAGCACATCGATGATTTTGCCTTTGCCTTCATCGCCCCATTGAGCGCCGACGAGAATCGTGTTTGCCATCTGACTTTCGCCGAATTGAGAAGTGGTCTGCGCGAAAATTTACCGGATTTCCGCGCGACCGCGCCCGAACGATAGGATGTGACCCGAAGCGCGCAAGCCTCTTTTGGCCGGAGCGAAAACGGCCGACGCCGGCGCGACTGGGCTTGTTCCTGCCGTGGCTGGAAAAATATGCGCCGCAGGGTGAGCCTGCGGTTCTTCCTCCGGAACAACCGCCCGTCGGCGCGCCCAGCGGTGGCAAGCTCAAGCCCGGCCAGGGGCAAGATGGGAAATCGGTATGAGCAAACGGAAATTAGGCGTCCCGCCTGATCCGGCCGACGGCCTTCCAGCCCGTCGATTGAACCGCCCCACCCGGCTGCGAGCCGATCGCTTCTTCCGGCAGGCTGGAAGGCTGCCCGCCGAGTCAGTCAAGATGACTGACTTCCGTTTTGCACTCCCATGATCGGCGAAAGCACCCAGGCACGAACCAGCGCAGACACACCATTCGACAGGACCAGTCGAGGTCGGCTTCTTCACCGACCCGAACGTCTGCATCGGCTGCAAGGCCTGCGAGGGTCGCCTGCAGAATGGAACGAAGTCCCCGATGATGGCTACAACTGGACCGGCAATTCCTCCGACAACACAACACCAGCCACCTCGTAATCCGTATTGCTAGGCGCGCGCCAAATCTCTTATTTCGTGGGCATGCGTACCATTCTGATCATCATCCTGATCCTCCTCCTGATTGGCGCCTTCCCCGCCTGGCCCTATAGCTCGGGCTGGGGCTACTACCCCGCGGGCGGCATCGGCCTTGTTCTCCTCATCCTCATCATCCTCGCGATTGTCGGCTGACGCGGCGCGGCCCCGCTCTGCTTCTCGTTAGGCAAGATCAATAAAAGAGCACGGCCGGCCGGTTGAAGCGCGCCCGGCTGGGGCGGCTGACCGGCGCCTTGAGGGTGCGGGAAAGCCCAATTACCGCGTCGTCATTTGAAACCGCAGTGAGCGCCACCGGCCGGTGGGCCGCGATGAAGAGACTCGGGTTGTAGTAACAACTAAGGTCGCATGGGTAGGCCGAACGGTTGGTGCCGATGGCGAGGTTCTTGCGGATCTCGAAATGAAGGTGCGCTTCGTATTGACCGTGCGCGGTGCCCATCGTCCCGATCTGTTCGCCGCGCCGGACGATCTCGCCCGGCCGCACGAGCACGGCGTGGAGATGACCGAAGAGCGCGTTGACCGCTTTCGTTTCGCCGCCCTCCTGGAATTGGTGGCGGACGATCACGACATTGCCCCAGCCGGAGTGCGCGTCGCCGGCGAAGGTCACCTCGCCGTCGGCGATGCTGTTGATCGGATCGTTGAAATCGCTGTCCCCGCCACCGACGCCATCCCAGTCTTCGCCGGGGTGGCTGTTGACCTGAAACCCGCGCGCCTTGTAGTAGCCGCGTCCATCGGGTTTCCCCACCGGGAAGTCGAAGCCGTCAGCCAGGTGGATGACGGGAGCGATGTGCCGGGGACGATCGAGCGCGATCTGCGCCTGGACATGGCCGGCGACGAGAAATAATGCGGTCCAGCCGAGAAGTTTTCCTGGGGGCATGCAGGAGCGGTTCTACCCGATTGCCCCTGCGTTTGGCAAGCCGAAACCGTCGCCTTCGGATTCGTTAGGCGTTAGGCGGCTTCACCTCGAGCACGGGGAGCGGGAAGCGCAGCCGGAGCTCATCGCCCAGATAAATCTCGACGTGATGCATGCCAAACTGCTGGAACTGCACCCCGCCAAAGTAATGCACGTTGGTCGCATGGCCTTCCATCTCCTTGAGCACGAACTGCACCTCGGCCTGCGCGATCGTCTGGGTGTCGTCCGGCCCCACGATCTTCGAGCGTTGATGAAATTGCCCTGCGCCGCTGCACCAGCGCGTCCAGATGCAGAGCCTGAGGTAATTCACCGGCAACTTTGGGGTCGGAATGACGTTGAGCACCCCGACGAGGGTCTGCATCCCGTTGAATTCGCAGCGCACATCCTCGCAGAGCACGCAGCTCTGGAGGTCGGGTAAAATGATTTCCTCAGGCACAATAGTTGGATTGTAGCGCAGAGCGCCAGGGGAAGCGAAATCTGTAGCCGCCTCTCTGCGGGAGGCGTGGGGGTTGGTGTCGTTAGGGCAAGTTCCCATCGATACCCGCGTTTCGCACAGCGAAACGGCTACAGGGCGTGGCGCAGCAAGGCGACCAGGAGCGCGCTCCCGAGCACGATCCGGTAGATCGCGAACGGCGCGAAACCGTGCCGGCGCACCCAGCGCAGAAACCAGGCGACCACACCGAGCGCGACCACGAAGGCGACTGCGAAACCGATCGCCAGCACGACCCAAAGGTGCGGCGTCATCACCAGCGGGGCGATGGGGTCGGAGGTGTGATGCGGCTTGATGGTTTTCAACAGGTCGTAGCCGGTCGCGGCGAACATCGTCGGGATCGAAAGAAAAAAGGAAAACTCGAGCGCCGCTTCCCGCGACATCCCGGCGACCTGGCCGGCGGCGATCGTGCACATCGAGCGCGACGTCCCAGGAAAGATCGCGGAGAGCGTCTGCACCGCGCCGATCCAGATCGCAGTCGGGAGCGACATCTCTTCCATCCGCGCGATTTTCGGCTGCACGAAAACCGCATCGACCACCCACATGACGATGCCGCCGATGAGGAGAGCGAGCGCCATTACGTAAAGGCTCTCGAGATTTTTTCCGATGAGCTTCGTCAGCAGAAAGGCCGGGATCGCCGTGACCACGAACGCGATCAGCACCAGACTAAGCGGATGGGTCGCGAGGGTGCGGTCGCCCTTTACGCCCCTCGGAAAGGTACCCAGAAAATCCAAAATCCGCCGCCCAAACAGCGCCATCAGCGCGAGAATCGCTCCGAGTTGGATGACGATGCTGTACATTTTCCAGAAGCCGCTCTGGAGATCGACGCCGAGGAGCGCCTCGGCGATGCGCAGATGTGCGGTCGAGCTGACGGGCACGAATTCAGTCAGGCCCTCGATCAAGCCGAGGATCACGGAAAGGAGAAAGTCGTTCATCAGGTCGAAGCGAGAAGCGCGCGGCGTCGGCTAGACTGCTTCCGCTCCCCTTTCGTCGGTGCGAATACGAATAACCTGTTCGACGTCGTAGACGAAGACCTTGCCGTCGCCAATCTTTCCCGTGTGCGCGGCGCGCGTGATCACCTCGACCGCTTTCTGTGCGCGGTCATCGGTCAGCACGACCTCGATCTTTACCTTCGGAAGAAAATCGACGGTGTATTCGCTGCCGCGATAGATCTCGGTGTGACCTTTTTGCCGGCCGAAACCTTTCACCTCGCTCACCGTCATGCCTTCCACCCCAATCTCGGCGAGCGCCTCCTTCACGTCCTCCATTTTGAACGGCTTGATGATCGCCTCGATTTTCTTCACGCCCGGAAGGTAGTAAACGAAAGCGCGTAAGTCGAGCAGCGGGCCGGGGTCCAACGCCTCCGGCTAAGTGGGCAGCGCGTTGAGTTCGGCTTCCACCATCTCGCGCACCAGGCCGGCGAAAGGCGTGCGCGCTTCCCAGCCGAGCACTCGGCGAATTTTTTCCCCCGAGCCGACGAGCAGGCCAGGCTCGTTAGGGCGCTCGAAAGCCGGATTGTGCTTCACGTATTTCTCCCACGGGAGACCCACCACCGCGAAGGCCGCCTCGACGAAATCCTGCACCGAATGCGTGACCCCGGTCGCGACGACGTAGTCATCCGGCTGGTCGTGCTGGAGCATCATCCACATCGCCTCGACATAGTCGCGCGCATGGCCCCAGTCGCGGCGCGCAGAAGTGCTGCCGAGCACGAGTTCGCCCTCCAGCCCGCGGCTGATTCTCGCCGCCGCGCGCGCGATTTTTCGGGTCACGAAATTTTCGCCCCGGCGCGGCGACTCGTGATTATAGAGAATGCCGTTGCAAACAAAGAGCCCGTAAGACTGCCGGTAAACGCGCGCCAGCTGCGTCGCGAAAGCCTTCGCGCAACCGTAGGGACTGGCCGGCCGCAACGGCGTCTCTTCCGTTTGCGGCGACTCCGCGGCGGCCCCGAAAATCTCCGAGCTCGAAGCGTGATAAAAACGCAGCGGCTGTTTCTGGTCGCGACAAATCTCGAGCAGGCGCAGCGTCGCCATCGCCACTTCCTCCGAGGTGGACTCCGGAATTTCGAAGCTCAATCCGACATGACTCTGCCCGGCGAGATGATAGACCTCGGCTGGCTGCACTTCGGCAAAGATGCGGCGCAAAGTGGTCCCGTCCGAGAGATCGCCATAGTGCAGGAAAAGGCGCGAGCCGTAGAGCGACTCATCCGCGCGCAAATGCTCGAGGCGCGAGCGCACCACATTGCTCGTGCGCCGCACGATTCCGTGGACGGCATAGCCTTTCTCCAAAAGCAGCTCCGTCAGGTAGGAGCCGTCCTGCCCGGTGATGCCGGTGATGAGTGCGCAGTTTGCCTCAGCCATAATTCGAATCAATGCTCGAAGGCAACGACCGCGACAAGTCCGAACGTTCTGCCCTCGTACTTTGAATCACCCATTGCTCCTGGCTTCTCTCGACAAGCTGCTCCCACTGGCCGCGCAATGGGTGGCCGCGGTCGAGCAGCGGATCGAGCGCGAAGGCTTCCCGCTCCTGAAAGAGGAGCTGGAGGACGCCCGGGCGGTCGGCGTAGTCGACGCCGAAAGGGTGCGCTTGCTCCCGCTGGAACGCGTCCCCGAGCCGGATGCCCTGGCTTTGCAGGCGGCTGCGCGAGCGATTCGTTTCCTGACTCCGACGACGCGCGGACTGGCCCTGCGCTATGGGATTTTTGTGCGAAATGACTGCTGGCGCGATCGCCGGCTCGTCGCCCACGAGCTGGTCCACACGGCGCAATACGAACGGCTGGGTGGGATCGAGCCATTTCTGCAACGATACCTCTCGGAATGCCTAACGGTGGGCTACCCAGCCGGACCGCTCGAACAGGAAGCGATCGGCGTCGCGAACCAACTGGCCAGGACTTACTCGGAAAGTTTCTCTGCGAAGTCGAGATTATAGAATCCGATGAAGCCGGGGGAGGACGGCGCCCGTAGCGCGCGCATAGGCGTCGTAGCGTGCGCCGAAAGCGGCGCGCAAGGCCTGCTCCTCGACCCGGATGCGCCAAAGAAACGCCGCGCAGATCGGCAGAAAAATCGCCGCCAGAGCATACGCGTTGAGGGTGCAAAGCCCTAGGCCGAGAAAGATCAGGAGCGACCCGCTGTACGAAGGATGACGAACGTAGTGATATGGGCCGGTTGTGATCAGGCGATGGTCCTCGGCAATCGCGACATCGACCGTGAAGAAGCGGCCAAGATGAATGATGGCCGCCCAACGGATGGCCAGGCCGATCAGAAAAAGCGCGAGCCCGGTGAGATAGCACGGAAGTGGAAACGGCATCCGCCCCGCCGGCATCCGCGCGCGCAGGAAGAAACCCGCCCAGATACTCAAACCTATGACCAGCCAAAGCAGACCGAGGCTGCGACGATCCTGGCCCTCACCCGCCTTCACCCCGGCGCGTTTCCAGATGGCCAGCGCCACCTCCGACGCCAACAAAACCGAACTTATATTCGTTAGGCTGGGTAGAGTCACAGGTAAGACCGGCTAGCTCTTCAGCACCTGGTCGATCCGGGCAAGTTCCTCCCCGGCAAAAGCCGGCTGCGCGAGCGCTTTCACATTTTCCTCCACCTGCTCCACGCTCGAAGCGCCGATCAGGGCACTGGTCACATCGGGATCGCGCAGGGTCCAGACGAGCGCCATCTGCGCCAGGGTCTGGCCACGACTCTGGGCAATCTCGTTTAATTTCCGCACCTGCGCGAGACGCCGCTCCGGGAGCTGAGCGCGCCGTTGTTCTTCCGTCCAGAGCTTGGCCGCGCGCGATTCGTCGGGCACGTGCTGGAGATACTTATCGCTCAGCAATCCCTGCGCGAGCGGCGAGTAAGCAACCACGCCGACCTCCGCGGCGCGCGCCGCCGCAAGGACGCCGTTCTCGATTCCGCGGTCGAGCAGGTTATAAACGCACTGGTGCACCAGGAGCGGGGTCCATTGTTTGTCCTGGACGATCTTGTGTGCGGCGGTGAACCGGTCGGCGGGATAGTTACTCAGGCCGGCGTAAAGCGCCTTTCCTTGTCTCACGAGTTGGTCGAGCGCACCGAGCGTTTCCTCGAGCGGCGTCTCCGGATCGTAGCAATGGGAGTAAAGATATCGACGTGATCGACCCCGAGCCGGAGCAGCGATTGCTCGAGACTGGCGATGAGATATTTCCGCGAACCGCCGTCGCCGTACGGTCCGGGCCACATCCGGTAACCAGCCTTGGTCGAGATGATCAGTTCTTCCCGCGGCATCTCGCGCAGCACCCGGCCGACGACGGTCTCAGCCCGGCCGGGCGGCTGGCCATAGTTGTTCGCAAAATCGAAGTGGGTGATCCCGAGATTGAACGCCCGGAAGATGCATTCGCGGGCTATCTCCGGACCGCGATAGCCGCCAAAGGTTTCCCACGCGCCTAACGAGACCGCCGGCAACCGCAAGCCCGAAGCGCCACAGCGCCGATAGGGCATCGCCTCGTAACGGCTTTCCGCAGCGCTGAACTGGTGCCAGCTCAACCGGTCGCGCGGCACCGGGCGCAGGTTCCGGGGAGTAGCTTTTATAAATTCAGCCACGGGCGGCGGCCGTCGCGGGCTTATCGCCGGACCGCTTCGAGCGGAGCGCGTGGCGGACAAAGTTGTTGCCGATTTCCCACATCGGTCCCGGGAATTTCCGGCATTCCGCGAGCGTCGCATCGAGCGCCTCCACGAAGAGGTCGACCTCGCGTTCGGTAATCATGAGCGGGGGCAGAATCTTGACCACGTCCATCGCATGACCGGCCACCTGGGTGAGGATGCGGTGCTGCGCCAGCAACTGGGTCACGACCATTTGCGCGAAGAGGACCTTGTCGACCTTGTGCAGGAGTTTCCAGGCCATCTTCAACTTAAACTCGTTAGGTTCGTGAAACTCGATCGCGATCATGAGTCCTTTGCCGCGCACTTCCTTGATGAACGAATGTTTCGCCTTTAAGGCATCGAGCTTCCCGACCAGGAGCGCGCCCATCTTTTCCGAGTTCTCGACCAGCTTCTCGTCGTCGAGCACTTCGAGAGCGGCGAGGCCGCAGGCCATGGCGAGATTGTTCCGGCCGAAGGTGGTCGAGTGCACGACGCAGCGATCCATCCGGCTAAAAGTTTTCTGGTAGATCTCCCGCCGCGCCACGATCGCGCCGCACGGGACATAGCCGCCGCTCAGGCTCTTCGCGAGGGTGATGATGTCCGGCTCGAGATTCCAATGTTCGAAGCCGAACATTGTCCCCGTGCGCCCAAGACCAGTCTGGATTTCATCCGCGATCAGGAGGGTGCCGTGTTTCCGGCAGAGCTCCTGCGCCTTCGTGAAAAAGTCGCCCCGCGGATAGTTTACTCCTTTGCCCTGGACCGGCTCGATCACAAAAGCCGCGACATCTTTCTTCGCCAGCTCGCGTCCCAAGGTCCCGAGGTCGTCGAGCGGCACGCGCCCATCGAACCCCGCGACAAGCGCGCCGAAGCCTTCGGTGAAGCTTTCGCAACCCATCAGCGAGAGCGCACCCATGCTCAACCCATGAAAGGCGCCGCCTAACGACAGGACGCGCGGCCGCTGGGTGGCGGCCCGGGCGAACTTGAGCGCGCCTTCCATCGCTTCGGTGCCGGAGTTACAAAAGAAAACCGCGTCCAGATGCGACGGCGTTCTTTTCGTCAGCGCCTCGGCGAGGAGCCCGCTGAGGAGCGAGCAATCCATCTGCACCATGTTCGGCAAATCGAGGTCGAGCACGTCGCGGATCGCCTTCTGAATCGTAGGATGATTGCGCCCGAGATTGAAGACGCTGTAGCCGCTGAGGAAATCGAGATACCGGGCGTTATCCATGTCGTAGAGATACGCGCCCTCTGCCCTTGCATAGACCTTGTCGAAACCGATCACGCGCTGCGCCGCGACCAGCGTGCGGTTCAGGTGTCGTTCGTGCAGATCATAGTTCTCGCCCATCCGGGCAGCGATCATCTCCTTCAAATCCAGAGCCATGGGAAAAGCTTGGCGGAAGAGGTGCGAAAAGCAACCCGGGGCCCCGGATTGCCGCGCTCGCTCAGACCATCGCGCTTTCGGCCCCGGCCGCTTTCGTGTTTGAATCTCCGGCGGCGGAAGCGCAGGTTCGCTTCATGAAAATCATCACCATCATCGCGCGGATTTTGCTCGGCCTGATCTTCCTTGTCTTCGGCTGCAACGGCTTCCTCCATTTCATCCACATGCCGCCGCCGACGAACCCGCTTGCGGTGCAATATTTCACCGCACTCGCCAGCACCGGTTATATGACCGTCGTCTTCGCTTTGCAGATTCTCGGCGGGCTTCTTGTCCTTATCGGGTTCGTCCCGCTTGGGTTGGTGATTCTCTGTCCGATCATCGTGAACATCGTGCTTTTCCACGGCTGCATGGCGCCGGAAGGCCTCCCGCTCGCCGCGGTCTGCTCGCTCCTCGCGCTCTTTCTCATCTGGCGTTATTGGGGGAACTTTGCGGGCCTGATGCGCGCGAACGCGTGATCATTTTTCACGATCCCCGCGCGGCCGAGTATTCCGCGGCGGGCCATCCCGAGCGACCGGCGCGGGTCACGCGCAGCGCCGCCTTCCTGCGCAGGCAACATCCGGCTTGGGAATGGCGCCAGTCGGTGCCGGCGACGGACGAACAACTCCGGCGGGCGCACACCGCCGCGCATGTCGAGCGGGTCCGGGCCGCGGAACAGGATTTCGACCACGACACGCCGGCGTATCCGGGGATTTTCGGGCACGCGGCGCGCGCCGCGGGCGCGGCCTGCGCCGTGGCGCAGGCGTCGTTAGGCGGGGCGACCGCTTTCAGCCTGATGCGACCGCCCGGGCATCACGCCACCGGAGCGCAGGCGATGGGATTCTGCTTTTTCAATCACGTCGCGGTGGCCGCGCTCGACGCGCTCGCGCAGGGTGCGCAGCGGGTCGCGATCTGGGATTTCGACGCGCACCATGGCAACGGCACGGAGGCTATCGTGGCCGGTCATTCGCAGATCGCCTTCGCTTCGATCCACCAATTTCCGGGCTATCCCGGCACCGGGATCAAGTCGTCTGGTAACATCCACAACTTCACCGTCCGCCCTTACGCGAAACGGGAAGTGCACCGTGACGAGGTCGAGCGCGCCTTGCAGAAATTGCTCGAGTTCCGGCCCGACCTCCTCCTCGTTTCCGCCGGTTTCGATGCCTTCGCCGGCGACCCGATCACGCAGATGACTTTGGAGGCCGAAGATTTCGCGCTCTTTGGGAAATGGCTCCACGAAACCGGCGTGCCGGCTGCGGCAATCCTGGAAGGCGGCTACAGCGACCGGCTCCCGCAGTTGATCGACACCTTCCTCACGAGCTGGAACATCGGAGCGGGCGCAGGAAAAAATTTGGCAACCGCGAGCGGCGCGACGAATAGTGCGCCTGTGATCGGGCCGTAGCACAGCTTGGTAGTGCGCTTGAATGGGGTTCAAGAGGTCGCGAGTTCGAATCTCGCCGGCCCGACACCTTCAAAATGCTGATTTCACCCAGCATTTTGAGGTGATCGGTAAGTTTTGAGAGGTTTGCAAAAAAATTGGTGGTAGCCCCCGGTGGTAGCCCTTATGCTCCCGGGACGATGAAAAAGGCAGGCACTTCAGAACAGCGCGGAACGTTCGCTTTCCTCGAGAACGTTGCGCCGAATCTCTTCCGTCACCGCGAGAATGATTCGTATTGGGGGATAAAAAAAACGAACGGAAAGCGCACCGTTCACTCGCTGGGGACGACGGATCGCAAGACGGCGAACGGAAAGCTTGCGGACTGGTTAGGCGATCTCCAGAAGGTGGACCCCGGCAATCGCGACATGACGCTCGCGCAACTGCTCGAAAAGTATGAGGCGGCGCGCACCGAGATCGCTCCCTCCACTCGAGTAGGAGAGAAAGGGCGGATCGCGAAATTTCGCGAACTGTTTCCTCGCCCGATGGATACCTTGGTGGCTCGCGTTCTGAACTCTGACATCGCGACGTGGGTGGGCCTCGTTGGCAAACGCAAACGTGCTTCAACTC
>JBBSED010000064.1:0-14616 GCA_038240025.1 Chthoniobacterales bacterium | reverse complement strand
TGCCGAGTGGCAGGTGATAATAAAACCCGGTGCTGAGATCGGCCAGCCACCAGACTTTTTCTCCGCTCGCCAGAGCTTTGTGCGCGAGGCTGGCGGCCGATCGATAGTCATCGCGTCGGTGACGCGGCGCGAAACGAATTTCCAAGGCCGACACCAATAGGACCCCCACCGCTCCAAAGGCCAGGAGCCTTTGCCAAAGTCGGGGCTGAAAAAGCAACCGGCCGACGCCCGCTGCGACCAGTGCAAGCGGGTAGGGAAGCAACGGAGCGAGATGGCGACCGACCAGGCGCATGTGCGCCGAAGCGCCGGCTGCGAGGACGAGCGCAAAAGGTAGTCCGACGGCGATGGCAAAGAACACGACACGCCTTCGGTTGATTTGCGCGCGGAAGCTGGCGCTTCCGGCAAGGAGCAGCACGAAGAGTGAGACCGCGCCGCACGCCAAGCCAGGCAGAAAAGCGGTGGCCTGCCCGGCGCCTGCGGCCCGCAGGTTTAGCCGTCCCGGCCCCAACCCAGCCAGCCCAAGGAGCTCATAAAAAATGTAAGCGATATTTATGAGACCGGTTCGGCCGACATCGGAAGCGCGAGCCCCGAGGCCTAACGTCCAAAGGTAATAGCCCGCTAAGAGACCAAGGCTTACGAAGAGGAAGATT
This sequence comes from Chthoniobacterales bacterium, assembly GCA_038240025.1. GTDB lineage: Bacteria > Verrucomicrobiota > Verrucomicrobiia > Chthoniobacterales > UBA10450 > Palsa-1392. The sequence continues at coordinate 13,966 of JBBSED010000064.1, read as the reverse complement.
GACCACCCTGTGAATCTCCAGGCCATGCGGAAGCTGGCGCGCAGCCCGCACCAGAAGACGACGGCACCCATCGCTCCCATCGCCCAGGGCACCGCAATCAGACTTGTGGCACACAAGCCGATGATTCCCGTGCAGAAAAATCCGAACCAGATCCCGGAAGTCGATGCTTCGTCTTCATTTTCGAGCAGGCGAAAAAGAGCGGCGGCCACCACCGCCGCGAAAGCAAAGAGAACAATGTAGGGCCGGGCTTCGCTGAGGTAGTACCAAAGAAAAGCATTCGTGCCGGCGACGATCGTGACTGCGAATTGCATCCTGCGATGGCGCGAGAATCCCCACGCCAGAGCCAGCGCTCCCCCGGCAAAGAAGGGGATGTTGGAAGCCCGCAACGCTATCTCCGAAGAGCCGAAAAGTTTCGCCCAAGTCCAGAGGTAAAACAGCTCCCCCAGGAGCTGCAGGTTTGAGTTTCCTTCGGCCCTCAGGTTGTGCCACCAAGCCGGCAAAGTCGGCTCCATCGCCTTCAAGGCCGCGGCGCCTTCGTCGATCCAAAGGCTTTGATTCGTGACCGCCAGCGCGCCGACCAGCAGGGCCACGCAGCCGATCCCGAGATACGAGGTTTGTTTTTGCACGGTAGGTTTCTCTGCTAGCGTCGGCGGCGAATGCCCGACTCGCCGCCGCTACCTATGGCCGATGAATTCGCCACGCGCCAGCGGGTGCCGCTCTGCGTTGACCTCGATGGGACACTTATCCAGACCGATCTCCTGCACGAGTCGCTCTTGTTGCTCGTCCGGCATGCCCCTTTCACATTGCCGTTGATTCCTCTATGGCTGCTACGCGGTCGGGCTGTCCTCAAGCAGGAGGCGGCCCGCCGCGGCACCTCCATTGCCGCCCAGTTCCCGTATCGCCAGGAATTGCTCACCTATCTACGGCGCGAACAGAGTGGCGGCCGGCGCCTGATCTTGGTGACGGCGGCCGATGAGTCGATCGCGCAGAAGGTGCAAGAGCATCTCCAGCTTTTCAGCGAAGTCATCGCGAGCAACGGCTCGGTGAATCTCAAAGGGCGGGAAAAGGCGCGGCTGCTGCAGGAGAGATTCGGCGAACGAGGCTTCGACTACGCTGGCGATTCGCCCGCTGACTTCGCCGTCTGGCGAATCGCGCGGCGGGGAGTTGTGGTCCACGATAGCAAACGCTTCATTGCCAAAGTGAACAGCCTCGTCCCGGTCGAAGTCGCCTTTCCGAAGTCCGTCGGCAAGGTGACGGCACTCTTCCAGGCTTGCCGGGTTTATCAGTGGGCAAAGAACGTGCTCGTTTTCGTCCCCGTCCTGACCGCGCACCAACTCACTAACCCGCGCGCGATGTTCGCGGCCGCGAGCGCCTTTGTGGCCTTCAGCCTGGTCGCTTCGGGCGTCTATCTCTGCAACGACATGCTCGACCTGGAGTCAGATCGTGGCCATCCCGTCAAAGCGCGGCGCGCACTCGCTTCCGGCCGGGTCTCGATCCCGCTGGCGATCACCGCCAGTCTAATCCTTTTGCTTGCTGGCCTCGGGATCGGACTTCTCGGTGGACGCATTTTCCTCCTCGTCATCGGGATTTATCTCGCGAGTAATCTCCTCTACTCCACCTGGTTCAAACGTGTCGTCATGCTGGATGTCGTCGTCCTCGCTTGCTTCTACACCCTGCGCTTACTGGCCGGCGGCGCGGCGACCGGGATCGGCGTTTCCGACTGGTTGCTCGCGTTCTCGGTCTTTTTCTTTTTCGGCCTCGCGATGGTGAAACGCTATTCCGAACTGCGGACTCTCGCCGTGGAGGAGGGCACGGCGGCCGGCCGCGGTTATTTCCGGAGCGACCTGGAGCCGATCGGAACCTTTGGCGTCGCCAGCGGGATGATCTCCGTCCTGGTCCTCGTCCTCTATGTGATGAGCCCCGAGGTGCGATTGCTCTACCGTCATCCGACCGTTCTGCTCCTGCTCTGCCCGCTTTTTCTCTACTGGATCACGCGCCTCTGGTTCAAAGCCAACCGCGGCGAAGTGCCGCAGGATCCCGTCGTCTTCGCGCTCACCGATCGCACGAGCTACATCGCGGGAATCCTGGCGGCTGTGGTGCTTTATGCCGCGAGTATTTAACCGGCCGAAATCTCGCAAACGGCCAGATATTGCAGGCGTCGACCGAAGAAAAAATTGAAGACGGATGGATAAAGATCGATCGACCGTAAAAGAGCGACGGGTGTGAGGCGCAAGTTGCGCAGGATAGCTTCCCACTCTCGCGGCGAGTTGTATCGATAGAGACACTTAACGCCGTATGGCGCATTGGCTGCCCAATCGATCAGGCTGACCCGCGCTTTGGCAAAGGGCCCGCTGAGTTGGTGATCCTTGATGATGACAAGGCGTCGGCTGACCCGGATGCATTCACGAAGAAGAGCGTTGGGATCAGCTTCGTGATGCAAAACATCCGCTACAATCACAACATCGAAGCTTCGGTCGGCAAAAGGAAACTCGCCGCCCGAATAAGATGCAACGGGAACTGGTTCTCCACCGCGCGGGAAACGCTCGAGACCTTCGACGCGAATCTCTCGCTCAAGCGCTCGCGTCGCCAGCGACGCTGCCAGGGTGCCTGCACCACAACCGACATCAAGGACCGCGTCACCACGACGAAGATGCGGCAAGATAAGTTCCGTGAGAACGCGAAGACGTCTGCGGTAAATGGGCGCGTGTAAGCGCCCGAGAAGAAATTTAAACATCTACTTGAGGAAGTGCTCTCCAGCCTAATCAGATTGTGAGGTGACGCTCGCGATGATGTTTGCCACCGACGGCCAGTCCGGGAGAATTTCGTCGGACATATATCGAGGGTGAGGCCGATATCCGCGGGGAGTTTCCGGGGATCGGATGATGGTGACGGCCGGGGGCGCCCATTCTTCGATGGGGGAGGTGCGGGCCACGGCGATCGTGCGGCAGCCCAGGAATGCCGCGACGTGCATCGGCCCGGAGTCGTTTGTGATCACGCAAGCTGCCAACTGCAGTTCTGTGACTAACGATTCATCAGCAACGCGTTTCACTTCGTTTTCGTCCAACCGCGGCGGCAGGAGGTCGCCCGGGCCTGCCAGGATCGTTACCGCGAATCCGTGAGTAACCAGGGCCTCTCGGAGAGCGACAACCTCTGAGAATTGCTTCGAACGCCATTGCGCTCCCACATGAATGGCAACCCGGTTGTTCCTGGCACCCTTTGATTGCAAAAGACGATAGTGAGCGACGATCGTTCCGTAGGGCACGCCGGCAAGCTTCGCCCAGGATTTATAACGATTCCGGGCCGCGAAAAGGCCGGCGCGATAGGGGAGATTCACAATCGCACTTTTCCGCCCGAAGAATCGCACCCAGCCGTTCATGCGAATGCGCGCCCGCGGAAAGATCCTTCGCGCGGCGGCGAGATCCCGGAGATCGCCGCGGATACTCAGGACGCAAGTGGCATCGGAGGCCGCCCCGCCGATAACCTCGGCGCTCACGTCGAAGGCATTGGTCCGTTTCCTCGTCGTGTAGGGTAAGTTGACGGCGATCAATTCGATTTCCGCTTCCTCTGCGAAGGCGCGGCGCAGGAGCGGATGCCAGACCGAATGACAGGCGATCGCGGGCGGCTGGGGGAGTTCGCGCGCGGCGGCGGCGGCAATCATGACATCGCCCAGGCTCCAAGGCTCGAAGAATACCACGCGATCGCGCATGGTCTCGATCATCTCGCTGGCGCAACGACCTTGGCCCGCCTCGGCCGGGCCAGGGGAAGACTCGGCGCTACATCAGGAAGCGGGGACCGTTCCTTGTTTTGATCTTCCAGTGCCAGAAGCGCGAGAAAGCCGAACATGATTTCCGTGCTCGGAAAGCCTCCGTTGGTCCAGCCCAGACCAAGCCAAATCACGATCCCAAAGACCCCCATGAAAGCGAAAGCGTGAGCATGATCCGATACCTTCTCGTGCAGGAGGATCGGCAGGAGCCGGCGCAACAGGTAAAGAAGAACGTTCAAGTAGAGCAGTAAGCCGACGAGACCGGTTACGGCGATAACAGTCCACCAGCCCGATTCATAGGCCCCGACCTTCGCGGAAGACTCCTGGTAATCCTCGTTAGTGGTCTCACCGAGAATCGTTTCTCTGATAGCATTATCGTAAGGGCGAATGCCGGTGCCGAAGAGGAAAGTGTTCCACGAACTAGTCCATTTCTTGTAACCCAGCGCACGCATGTTTGCGTGCCATTCGTCACTTGAGCCCGCTTGCCCGTACTTATCGGCCTGCGTCTGATCTAGTAACAAGATCGAGAGAGAGCGTTGCACTCGTGGTGCGAGATTATCGAGCAAACTCGGTTCGAGATTGAGCGTTCCAAGAAAGACGCTCACGGCCAAGATCGACAAAAAGAGGGGAATAACTTTGCGGTAGAGGAGCGCTGCGGAGACGGGGATCAGGCAGACCAAGACAAGGACCGTTCGTCCCGAACCAAAAAGGAGGGCCACGCTGGCGCAAAGAAAAACGAGAAAATGAAATGACTTCCGCAGGAAACCTCGATGGATCAGAAAATAGCAGGCGGCGAGGGTCGCCACGATTAAGCCAGAGAACCTCAGGTCAGCGCCCCGATCATGGGTCGAACCAGGAAGAACATAATTGATGACCGGAATGTAGGCGAAGGCGTTAGTAAAGTAAGTCACCAAACCAACTAGCAACCGTGCGCCCGCGGTGACGTAGCATAGGAATAAAGCGGTCGGGATGTACATGGTCGAGCCATGCTGCCAGAAGGCCCACAAAAAGATAATGACCCAGTAGGCGTTAAAATAAGCACGGGTGACATTTCCGTACCCGCCGCCGCCATCCAGCTTGTTGTAAATGTTACTGCCCAACCAATGCGCGAAGAGATAGAGACCGAGCAGATATAGAGTGGGGGGAAAGGAAGAGGTCCGCTTGCTTACTACGCCGCGAGAACGAATCGCCAGCCCTAAAACCAGCGGAAAGAGGCTCGCGGCGAGCGCGACCTCATGCGGATAAAGTTTAAATCCGAAGTAGAAATAACCTCCGAGCGTCCCAGCGACGGGCACCAGCAGCCACCAGCGCTGCCCGGCGGCCGTGGCCCACGCAATGCAGAGCGTGATGGTGCCGATCACAATCACGGTGGAGACGGCATCGTTCGCCACCGCCGCCCCGAGCACGGCACACACAATCAAGCCGATAGCCGCGATGATCCACAAACCAATTCGAGGTCCAATCATTTGCGGTCGGAGAAGGACATGCGTCCAATACTAGATTGCTCGGATGCGTCGGGCAATATATTCGCCAAGGTAGAACCATGCGATCGCAGATAAACCCCACCAGTTTCCGCGACACGCGCAACCTTGTCCTGGCGCGGCTGAGCGATTTGGCTTCCCCGCTCCTGGGAATGGCCGCGCGCATCGCCGTTCGCAGTCCTCCGACGGCTCCGTCTTCCTGGCGGCGTGGAATTTTGATCGGGGCCGATCACATTGGGGATGTACTCTACAACACCGCTTCGCTGCCGGTCCTGTCCGCCGCGTTCCCGCGATGTGAGTGGCATTATGTCGCCGCGGGGTCAGCGGCGGCAGTCCTCGCAAACAACCCTGCCGTCGCCAGCTGCATTTCCAAAGCGGACATGCTTGAGTCGGTTGATGTGGCGATTTGCTATAATAGCGGAGCCTATTGGCGCAGTTTTTTCGAGGTTGTAAGGCTCGGCATTCCTAATCGTATTGGTTATGTGCACAAAGGTTTTTCCAGGCTCGTAACCGATGGCGTTCGGATAAACTACCCACAGCCGTTTCCGGCCTACTTTCGTGACTTAGTTTCTCAACTGACGCATCGGTCTCCGGACTGGTCCCTCAGACCGAAGGTCTACCCCAGCCCTGCCGATGAAGACGAGGCGACCGCGCTCTGGCAGCGGCTTGGCCTCGAGCGCGCGCGACCGGTAATCCCATGTTTCGCCACGAGCAGACAGGCGAGTGGGGTTTGGCCTCTCCCCCAGTTTGGATTAGCTCTTCGCCAGGTGGAGCGTGAGCCGCAGATCCAGACGATCCTTATGGGTGCGCCGGAGGATTTCTCGACCTTATCAGGATTGAAAAACCAATTTGGCCTTAGGGCGGTAGTGGTTGCAGGTGAGATCGGATTGCTGGCGCTGGTCGCCTTTTTAGGAAGATGCACAGCAGTGTTTTCCACCGACTCCGGCCCAAGACATCTCGCGAACGCTGCTGGGGTGCGGGTGGTTTATCTTCGGAACATTTCCTTCAGCAAGGTCGAAGCAGGACGCTACTGCGACACCGAAATGGACCTTGCCCCAGATGTCGAGTTTGTGCCCGCGTCGGAACAAGGTCGGGTGTTCTCGCGCATTGATCCGGTCGAGGTTGGGAACCAAGTTGTTGCCTTCTCACGATCAGCGGCCACTTAGGCCTGGACGCGGAGAAGGCCGTTTATTTCCTCCAACAGTCTTGCGGCCGAGATCTGGCCTTGGAAGTTGCAATTGATCGACTTGCCTTCCAAGCGAGGGCAAGTCCTCGGTTCCACTACGCGAGAAGGAGCCCCAACATTTCCCCAGATGGTCGCATTGACGGGGACGGCAGGGCAGAATGGCGATACCGTCGCGGTTCCCACTGCGCTGGCCACGTGTAGTGGTCCCGTGCTGGAGCAGACGAAGACTTCCAGTTTCGAGATCACGGAAGCCAACTCGCGCAGACCGAGTTCGCCCATCGAAATCCAGACCCGATCGGACTGAAGGACATCCGGGTCCCACTGACTCAGTAATTGCTTCTCGGCAACCGTCCCGGTAACGACCAGCCCGCAATCTGTTTGGTCCAAGAGTAAGCGAGCCAGTTCTGAGTAGACGTTGCTCGGCAAGTTACACGCATTGCCGGCCGAACCGGGATGAATGCCGATCAAGCGGCGATCACGGAAAGAAGTCGGGAGCAACGCCCAAGCCTGTTCATGTTCAATCACCGTCAGAGCGAAGTCCGGCTTGAGACCTTGATCGGGCAATTCCAAAGCACGCGAGCACTCGAGCAAGATCTCGGAAACCGGCCTCGGGTTATCCAGGATATGAGAGGGAAGGCACTCATGCCCGGTTAGTCGCCCCCATACTCCGCTCCACATCGCGATTCGGCGTTTGATGCCGGAAGCTAACGAAGCCAGGCATAAGCGTCTTTCCCTGGCATAGGCAAGGATAAGAAGATCGTAGTCCGATCCGCGCAACCAGCGCGCCAACGGCCACCAGCGGGCGGGAAATCCCGGCGCCACCGCCTCGATGCCATAGCACTCCTGGACGAAGGCCGAACCCTGAAACAACGGCCGCAATGTATCCTGCACCAAGACGTCAACGGTGTGGCCGCCCACCGCCAGGGAACGGATAAGCGGGGTCGTCAGCAGAACGTCGCCGAGATGGTCAAGCCGAACGACGAGTGTTTTCACGCTTGAGTATCACCAGGGTCGTTCCCTCGATTCTTTGCAGGCCGGCACATTCCGGATTGGATTGCTGGAGTTCGTTCAGCGCGCGAATCACGCCGGGCCAATCTTGCTGGTAATCGTGCCAAAGGATAATCGCACCTTCACCTGCCAGCCGAAGTGCAGTCGCGCTGTCTTTCAGAACGTAGTCATACGCGTGGGAGCCGTCGACGAAGACCAGACCCATCTTTGCCGTGAAAGAGGAGTAATCAAATGTGGCTGAATCGCCAAATAACTGCGTGATCTGATTTGAATAGTTCGTTCCCTTAAACTTTGTGCCCGACTCTTTCTTGTCGACAAACGCTCCTTCCCCGGGGGCCAGTTCGAAGGCAGTTTCGCCCAGTCCCGCTTTGGGTAGATCAAGGGTATAAACGTGTCCTTCGCTGGGAAGATTGGCCGCCAGGTTGAGCGTGGTGCGGCCGTCGAAAGTGCCGATCTCAAAAGCCGCGGCCGGCTGAACTCCACGGGCCAGTTTCGCGATCACCATTAATTCGAGCATGGTGACGTTCCCACCCTCGGCAAGTGGTTCGAGCAGGGTCAGCCCGAGTTCACTGGGAAGAACAGAGTACAAAGGCAGGATCGGCAGGCGCTCTTCTTCCGTTGGCATCTTAAAGCCAAAGTGTTTCGCGATTTGGAAAATGAGAAAGCGATGACGTGGCGAAAAGACTCCGAAAGCAAAGAGATAGAAACTGGAGAAAAGGGCGTAGAGATACTTCGGCAGGAAGCGCTCGGAGGCTGCCAACGCACGGCGACTCATCGCGAATCTCTCCCCGGCACGTAGAAAGCGTTGTCATTCCGGCCGCGCTTCTGGTCGGCATCCCTGACCGGCATTTTTTGATACCCGTGAGCGTGTAGCATCGCGTCGACTTCTTCGATTGTCGTTCCGGCGAGCGCGAGATTGTCTGCCACCAACTCGATGCAAATGCCCTTGAAAGCTCTGAGTTCCAAAGCGCGACGCATACCGAGCAGTACCTTCATTTCGTAGCCTTCGACGTCAATCTTCGCGACCCAATCCGGTCGGGCTGGGTGTTCCAGACCGAGTCGTTCGGCCGCTTCGTCAAAGCGAACGACGTCGCACTCGGTCAGGGATGCTTCGGACGGCAACGGGCGGCCAGCCCCAAATTCTTTGACAGTCGCGAAGGAAGAGTGCCCGGTGTTGTCGGAGAGTTGCAAAAACCTGAGTCGCTGGGTTTCGTCGGAGAGCCCGTAGAATTGAGGATGGATTCGCGTTGTCCCGCTGGCTTGGCAGATCTCTTGCAATCGACGAAAAGAGACTGGGTTCGGTTCGAAGGGATAAATCTCCAACTGCGGAAATAACGAGTGGAGGTAGAAACTGTAGAAGCCGTAATTGGAACCAATGTCGAAAAAATGCGTAGCCTGGGCGCCCCAAGTCCGGAAGACCTCAGGCGTCGGTTTTTCGAAGCGCGTGCCAAACCAGTAAGTTGTCCGTTGGGTTTCATCGCTTAAATCCAAGGTCGCGTGGATTCCAGGGAACAGCTCTGTCCGGATTGTGGCGGGAAACGTTCGCTGAATTGCGGCAAAGGCAATTGGACCAAGTCGAGGAAACCGATAGCCACAAAGCCGCCGGAGCTTATCGAGTAACTTGGGCCAGAGGGTCGACATAAGTTTAGTTCAGGAACCAAGCGCGAAACCCGGCGCGTGACCGATTAGGCCACTGACGTATTCGCCGACCGTGCTTCTCATCGAGCGCAAGCCAACCAAAACGATCCACCAATTGTTGAAGGAAATCTGGACGAAGCCCGGGACGAGGACGAGCGCCCACAAGCCGAGTCGCGGGACCAGCAAAATGCTCAGGAACACAATCAAAAGGCCTGATGCCACGACGGGAATCGCAAAAGGGTTGCGATGCGCGGTGACCGCCAGTTCGCGGAAGATTCCATGATGTCCCTCAAGGACACCGACGAGAAAGAGCACGCTCAAGAGTGGTGTGGACAGGAGTAGAGTTTGCGAGTGGAACCAGCCGTGAATCACTCGATTGCCGAAGAGGATGGCCGCCAGGGCAAGCGCTGCATAAGCGATCCAATAGTAGCGCAGGCGGGGAAAGACCAGAGCAGCGATTTTACGCTCCTTCCCCAGCGCATGCATCTGAGCGACTAATGGCAATTTCACCGTGACGAATGACGCCGCGATTGCGACCGCGGCCAGCACAAGTTGCATACTCAATCCATAGGAAGCGGTCGTCTCTAGACCGAGGAATGCAGAACAAATGAGCGTGCCGAGATTGAGGGTGGCATAGATACCAAGCGTGACGATCCCGGTGCGCCATGCGGTGGGCCAGAGGTCGCGGAGCAATTGCGAAGACCAGCGCGAATTTGGTCCGAATTCTTTCGCGCGCGTGAACTTATTGAACTTCCAGCGCGCCCCGCTGCGTGACACCGCGCCCATGAGGAAAAATCCGGCCACCGGCGCGAACAGACCGGCTCCGAGAAGGAGGCCAATGATCATGGTGAGATAATTGACCACGAGCCCGCAGACGAAGACCTGCTGGTTCAGCCGGACCTCGTTAATACCGGAGAGAAGAGGGTGCCACATCCCACTGGTGATGTTGACAAAGATGCCCGCGAGGAACAGGAGCCACGCCCAGAGGACGGCGTGCGGATTGGGCAATGCCTGTGCCTTATGCATGATCCAAAGAGTGCCGAAGATGCCCATCAGGACGGTCACGACGAGGCCGATCCCGCGATAGTAGAGCTGCATCGTCTTCACCAAATCAGCGAGGAGGCGATAGTTAGGCGTCGGTGGGGCATCGTTAGGCGCGCGGACCGGTTGCACGCCGGTGGCCTGAATCTCGGCCGTGCCCGCCCAGAGATAGGCGGTGACGCGCGACATCGTGGGATAAAACCCGAAATCGATCAGGCTGGCCAATCCTCCGAGCGAGAGAAAGACGTACCAGAGGCCAAGCTCCGATGGGCTGAGCTTGTGCAGCAACAACGGCAGCACGAGCAGATTGCCGCCGGCCCGAATGGCCGTGAAGACGAATGACCAGGCGACCGCGGAAGAGTAGAGACGACTCCCGCCTTTTTTCAAGAAGGTCTTCATGCGACGGGCCGGCGGCAGATCGCGTACATGGCCACGGCAAAATGCCAGTTGAACATCCGCGCCAATGCCTGTTGCACCGGCAGCTTCAATCGCATCTTCAGATCTCGGAGGTGATAAATATCGTCGACGCCGAACTCCAGCACTTCGAATCCTGCCGCCCGCTAGGTGGCGCGGAGAGTCGCGGGTCGGAAGTAGGTCAGATGGATTTCTCCGCCGAACGTTAACGGATCGAAAGGGCTGGTCCTTGCCTGGCCGAAGCGCTGACGGATGAAAAAGTTCTCCTCGTTAGGTACGGCCACTGCGAGAATGCCACCCGGATGGAGGAGAGCGTGCACCCTGCGCAAGACCGCGCCCGGATCAGGGACATGCTCGAGGACATGCCAGATGGTGGAGAGGTCGAAACTTTCCTTCGGGAAGGTCAGATCGGTGATCTGGCCGAGATGAACATCGAAGTTTCGCTGCCGCGCATAGCTGGCGCCAGCTTCCGAGACTTCCGTTCCCACGACCTCGTATCCACCTTGTTGAGCGGCAGCCATAAAGCACCCGTCGCCTGTGCCCACATCAAGCAGGCGCCCGGCGCGGGCGTAGCGACGGACCACGTCCAGACGTCGCGCCCACATCGTGGCGCGGACCGCTTCTTGATCCTGCCAGGCTTCGAAGGTGCCACCGGTGTCGTAGGAACGGGCGATCTCGGATTGAGTCGGACGGGGATTGCGGAAGTGCAATCGGCAACTGGCGCACTGGCCGACGTCGGGCTCGACAACGGTTTGGATCCGAGCGCTGCCGCAACCCGGACAACTAGCGATCGTTTCGAACTCGAGAAATTGCGCTTTCACGACGACGAATCTTCCAAGCGAGACGCGAAGATGTAGGACTCGTCGTGCGGAGTGCGGTGTTCCGCCTGGAAGCCGTGCGATCGAAGCATTTCGAGCAATCGATCAAGAGGGATTGGACACCAGTGATGATACTCGCTGGCCAGCTCGATCCGCGGCGGCAATTTCGAAAGGTTGGCACAGATCCACTCGATGATTTCGCCTTCGGCGCCCTCGCAATCGAGCTTGAAAAACGCGCTGCTCTTTTTTCCGAAATCGACGCAGTCGAGCGAGACGCTTTCCATCGGAATCGCCCGACCCTCATCGTGCAAAATGATCCCGGAGGCACCGCCCGCGCCCAGCTCGGAGAAGACGACCGAGCGACCGTCCTTGGTCACCGGCGCACGATGCACGATCACGTTCGTTAGGCGATTAAGCGCGAGATTGGCGGCCAGCAGATCGGCGTGCTGACTCGAGGGCTCGAAGGCGTATACGACAGCTTGGCGGTGCGTGATGGCGGCGAGACAACTGAAGGCGCCGATGTTCGCTCCGACATCAATAATCACGTCCGGATGGCTTTTGCGAATGCCATAAACATCGGCGATGGCGGGCTCAAAGATTTCGCCCCAGGTGCGCGCGAGTGGCGCCATCGGCTGGAGCCTGAGCCCGCTGCGGAAATTGAGCGATTGGATTCGGACGGAGGAGGCGAGTCTGGCGCGAGCGACGGCCGGCCAATTCGAGCACGCCCGGATGGTGGCTGCGAATGTCATGAGCTTTCGTTTTGCGACGTGAGGAGAGTGCATGAGTTCTTCTTCACCGCGTCGAGTAAGCCTTTGCGCATCGCAATTTTGGCGAAGGAACTCTGGCCGCGCGGGCGGCGAAGGGAAACTTCGTGCCGTCGCTATCGAGTCCCATCGGCCCTTTCGAAAATGAGGATGTTTTCCGCGAAATGATCGGGCAACGCGCGATAGCGCTCAGTGTATTCTCCCAAGACGAAACCGCGCCGGGCCATCCGCTCGATCCAATACTCCGGAAGTTGCTCGTTCAAATGTCCGAGGCCTCCTTGGCCGGGGCGGGCGGCGGAGAGAAGGATGCGGTTACCGTGGTTAGTCAGGGTCTCGAGCAAGGCGGAGACGTGACGCGGATGGATGTGCTCCGCGACCTCGAAGCACCAGACGAGATCGAACTTTTCTCCGAGATCGAGCGGCGCGTTCAAGTCGTGTTCGCGGATAAGAGCCGCATGACGCGCTTTGGAAATGGCGAGCGCCGACCCTTCCAGGCCGCGCACTGCTATCCCTTTGCTCTTGAAATAATCGAGGCTGATCCCGGTGCCGCAGCCGACGTCGAGGATGGAGCGCGGTTGAAAAAGCTCAATCGTCAGGTCGAGAATTTCCTTGGGAAAAATCGAACACATCGACATCTCCTCTTCCCGGATGAAAATCGAATTGTCGGTGATTTCGCGCGGCATGGTTTTATTCTTCAACCGGTCCTGAATCTCGACCAAAAGCTGGTAACCAAAACATCCGAGACGGTAGGGGATCGAATCCCTGGGGAGCGCGTTTTTCAGTCTGACGCGGAGGCGGGTGAGCCACATGTTCATCGGGCGCAATTCTCCCCGAGGAAAAGCGACGACTTGCTGCCGGCGACATGGAGGAAGTCGGATCCACGGAGGGCGCGCGCGAAAGTCGCGCGTTCTCTGCTGAAGATCGCGCACCAGAGTTTCCGGGGGAATCGATCGACGGTAAGGGCAGCTGCTTTGGAGCGAAGCAGGAAAGGCATCTGGCGCGGACTCACGTGCTGGCGATACCAATGCCACCAAAGCGTGTTGTGGCGAGCGCCGAAATCGCGGTAGCGGGCGCTTCCCTGCAAGGCGTAGGAGACGTGGGGTTGGTCGGCGGCGCTGGCAAACGGGTCTTGAGTGAGCGCGGAAAATGCCGGGGGCCTTCGCGCTTTCCATTCGCGGTAGACGCCCTCGAGAAACTCGGCCTGCTCGTGTGGAATGATGAGGACGCCGGTGTTGATGATTTCCGGCGCCGCGAGCGTCGGTGTCTGGGCGACGGCGTATTCGTCGTAGTAACGCGCAATGAAGTCTTGCAACCATCCGGCCTGGCCGCTCTCCGAAGTGGCGCCGATCAGAGGTGAATCCCAATTCTGCAGAAGCGCACCCGCCTCTGGGTTCACGAAGACGTCATTGTCGAGAAAGAGCAGACGCCGCGCGGAGCGGAGCTCGGGCACGCGGTAGAGCAGGTGTTTATTCCAGTAGAAATCTTCGCCCGCGTAGGAGCGCTCGAGGATCACGAGAGGGAGCGCGTGTCGGTCGGCGTATCGCCGCCAAGAAGGATAAGTCACGTCGAGGATGCGACGCTGCCTGGTATTATAACAAACGCCAACAATCGCCAGATCCATGAATTAGCGACGCGAACGTTGATAAAGATGTCGCAAGGGAAGGACGATCCAGTTCGGCATCGCCAGAATCGGGAAAGTCTGCAGCCAGAAAGCGGGGTAGCGGCCGTAGTGTCGCACGCAGAGCGCCAGTGCCTCGCGAAAAAACGAGATGGGCGCGCCGACGCGTTTTGCGGTCACGATGTGGTGGCGCGCGTGGGTGCGGGCGACTTCGGACATTGCTTCGTGATAAAGG
>JBBSED010000063.1:0-14622 GCA_038240025.1 Chthoniobacterales bacterium | reverse complement strand
CGGGCTGCGTTCAGATACCGGGCCGGGTGACACGTGACGAATGCCGCCGCATCTCGCTTTCGCCACCGATTACGCGAATCCGCACTGGATCACCTCGCATCTCTGGTCGCTCGCGGTGGAGGAACAATTGTATCTGCTCTGACCCTTCAGCCTCGCGTATTTCCTTCGTCGGCGGCGGGCGCGCGCGCTGCTCCCTTCGCTCGTGGCGGCGACGGCCGTGGTCGCGGCGTTCGCGCGCTGCTGGTAGCTGCCAGGAAACCGGCGACCTTATCCGCCTTCTTGATCACACTGACCACCGGTCGGCGCGGATCGTCCTTGGCCCACCCGAATGAATCCCGCCTTTTCTGGATGAGGCCCGATGCCTATCCCGCTCAAGCGAGATGGGTTTGTATGTGCCGCGCCACAATGGAAGCCGAAGGTCCCTTCATGATTCCCATATGATTGCCGGGAACATGGTGTATCTCCAAATTCCGGGCGAATGGATTCCAGCCCAAATCAGGCGAGGTCTCACTGAAAAAGCTCTGATCCACAGCTCGGAACAGAAGTAACTTGCCCGAATAGCGTTGGGGCTCATAGAAGCGCGCCGCACGCTCGCTCACTTCGTCCAAGAAATCCTCGCGCTCGGCAATGTCGATTGGAAGGATTCCGCCTCCGCTAGGTGCGAGGTCGCCGTTCGGTCGTTTGGTGAGCAAAAACGTTTTGCTCATGACCTTGTCCATCCGGCAGCGCACCTTCTTGGTCAGGTAATTAAAACCCTGCTCCAAGAGCAAATTCCAGTGACATTGGAGCCGCCGCCACAGCGGTATTTTCCTCATCATCATGGAGTCAAACATTGCGACCAGCGCGACTTCCGCTCCTGCTGCCTGCAATTGGTGAGCCATCTCGAATGCAATCAGGCCTCCGAAGGAGAAACCAGCCAGATAGTAAGGACCCTCCGGCTGGACAGAACGAATCGATTGCAGGTAGCGCGACGCGAGGCGTGGAATGCTGGAAAAAACAGATTTCACCGAATCATACTGCCCGGTCTTAATCAGTTCGACTTCCTCTTCGAGAAATACGGCATACACAGACTGATCGGTATCCAGGTACTCGACCATTTCCTGATAACGCCAGACACCCTGCAGGCAGAAGAGGAAGGGCTTGCCGCTACCGCTACGTAAAGACACGACATTACCCGAGGACAAATCGTCCTTCTCATAGCTCTCCGCCCCGGGATGGCGGAGCAACTCAGCGAGCGCGGCAATTGATTTCGCTTCCAGGAGTATGGTAATCGGAAGGACTCTCCGCCAACGTTCCTCGACTTGAAGGAGAATCTGAACCGCTTGGAGGGAGTCGACACCGAGCTCAAAGAAACTACTTTCGACCCCGATCGGATGGACACCCAGGGTGTTTTCCAAAATTTCGATAAGTTGCTTCTCCCACTCGTTTTGCGGTGGAACGACAGCTTTAGTCCTGGCAAGCCGCTCGAAGTCAGGGGCGGGCAAGGCTCGGCGGTCGACCTTTTGATTCGAGTTAACCGGCATCGCATCCAGCACCACAAACGCCGCCGGGATCATATACAGAGGCAGTTTCTCCTTTAGTAAGCTCCGGATGGATTCGATATTTTCCTGCTCGTTCGGCCCGAATACGAGATAGGCGATTAGACTCTTTTCGCTGTGGCCCAGTTCCCTCGCAACGACCACCGCGTCGCGGACGCCCGGGAACTTCCTCAACTCTGCCTCGATTTCTCCGGGCTCGATCCGGATGCCGCGCAGTTGAATCTGGAAATCAATCCGTCCCCGTATTTCCAGGTTGCCATTCTCAACCCGGCCCAAGTCGCCGGTCCGGTAAAAGCGCTGGCCATCGATCGTTACGAACTTTTCCGCAGTCAGTGTCGGAAGGTTCAGATAGCCCTTCGTCACGCCGGGACCCGCGAGATAAATCTCGCCCTCGAGACCGTCGTTTACCTGGCGCTGATTTTGATCGTAGAGGCGGACCTGGACGTGCCGGAAAGGTTTGCCGAGCCAGGTCTTTGTGATTTGGCAATCTCTCGACACCAAGTGGGTAAAACCCATGCAGCTGATCTCCGTACAGCCATAGATCACAAAGATTTCGGCATTTCGAAACAGGCCTTTCATGGCTTCCAAGAGATCGGGTGGAACCGTATCGCCGCCCGCAGAAGCATGCCGTAGGTCTTTAAACTCCCCCTTGTCCAGGGATGTAGCGGGGACGAACGGGAGCAGCCTCCGCCACCAACTCGGAGAAGCATGGATAATGGTCACCTGGCGCACGACCTGCACCATCCGCTTGAAATCGAGGACCTGATCTCGTGCCAGGAGGAGCAACCTGCCTCCCCCCGCTAGCGGACAAAGAAGTTCCAAGAGGCTAATGCTGAAACTAAAGCGAGCGAGCGCCGGCATTACGTCATGGTCGCTAAAGCTGTAGCGCGTTTTTGCCGAGAGAATGTAGTGGATCAGGTTGCCGTGACTTGCCATTACGCCCTTGGGCTTGCCCGTCGTGCCCGACGTATAGATCACATAGGCAGGCTGCTCCAGATCGATCGCGACCTCGGGGTTTCGTCCTGGGAGAGATTCTATTCTTCGCCAATCCCTATCTACGTGAAAGAACTCGCTACCCGCGATGGCAGGTAATTTTTGCAGGAGATCAGATCCTCCCAGGATAACTTTGGGACGAGTATCTTCGAGGATGGTGGTGATTCGCAGGACCGGGTCGGTCGGCTCGATCGGAACGTAGATTCCGCCGGCCTTCAAGATGGCCAGGAGACTCACAATCACGTCCAGCGAGGGCGCCAGGCAGACGGCGACGGGAACTCCCGCCCGCACGCCCGCCATGATCAGATAGTGAGAGAATTGATTCGCTCTCCGGTTCAGTTCTTCATAACTGAGTTGCTGGTCGTTGAAAACCACGGCCACGGCTCCGGGACGTCCTGCCGCCTGAGCCTCAACATAGGTATGGACCAGGGTGGAGCGGTCCGCCGGCAACAACTCTGCTGATTCAGTCAAATGACGCTCGCGTGCAACAGGTGGCATTTAGTCAGGATGCTTCGTTTCTATTTGTCGTAGCCAGCTCCCCATGAAAATGATCGCGTCTGTGGCTGAGGACGGATGCGAAATGAACAGAAGCAGATAGTGGGCCGGGCCGCTTACTGCACAATCTTCTGCTCGTCCGTGAGGCCGCGTTTCGTCGTGAGGTAGACGGCAAAACTTCCCAGCCAATGTCCGCCTTCATAATGTTCACCCGTGACGGCGGCGAGGCCGGCGGTGCGATGGGCCTCCGCGGTCAGTGCGAGGGCGGGCCGGCGCGGATCATCCGCGGGCAGGCCGGAGATGATTCCCTCCAGCATCCAGGCCCTGCTCAGATTCAGGCCATCGAGATGCGCAAGCTTCGGATCGCTTGGATCGGGCGAAACCGCGACCGGCAGCCAGTGCTTCTCCGCGGCAACGGGAATCTGCGGGAGGAAAGCCGAGAGCCACTTCGCGAAGTCGTGAGGCGGAAGGATCCGGCGCATCACATCGGCTTCCGCGAGGCCAGGCGACAGGAAATCCTCGCCCGAAGGCTCGTAGGCGAGGGGGTAATCCTTGTCCGCAAAGAAAAACCGCCGCGCAGAATCGCTGGCGAGTTTTTCGAGCCCGCCGTTCCCGCTGCTCCGCGCGTAGTCGAGGATGAGGCCAAGCGCGAAAGCCGTCTGGTCATGCTCCCCTATGCGGACAGGATGGGAGAGCTTCGGCAGCCAGGCGCTGAGACGTCGCACTGCCTCTTCTTCCAGCGGGCGCAGCGTCTGTGACATTTCTTTTGCCTCCGGATCATTCCATTCGCGCAGTTCCGCGCCGAGTTGGAGAAGCCAGGCGAGCCCATAGGGACGCTCAAAGCTCGCGCGACCAGGCTCCCGGAGATAAGCCACCTCCCGGGTGATATTCGCTTTCGTCAGGCTCTGCGCCAGCGCGGCGCGCGCTTCCGCGGCGAAGCCTGCCTCCGGAAAAGTCCGCACCAGCCGCGCAAGCAGCCAGTGGCCATGGACCGATGAATGCCAATCGTAGCAGCCGCAAAACGCAGGGGTCAGCTTGCGCGGGGGCGCGACATCGGCATCGCTGTTCAGGACATGACTGACATGATTCGGAAATTCCTTGTGCACGCAGGCGAGCGCGAGCCGCGCAAATCTTTCGGCAGCGTGAGCGTCGAACTCGGGCTCAGCCTTAGTCCCGGCAAAGCCCGCGAGTGGCAGCGCGCAGAGGGCAGCGATTATCTTCTTCATTTTTGCCGAATTTAGCACCACTCTGCGGAATCCTCCGACGCATTCACACTTTGACCGACGGCCCTGACTCGGCGCGATCGGCTTCCTCGTTCTCCTGGTTTTTGCTGGCTGCCGTCCCCTGCACGAACGGGAGATTTTCAGTTACGTCCTCGCCTGCGAAGGCGAGGCGCAGTGTTCGGTTGGCAGGCTGTCAGCCGCCTCTTGGTCGACTCGTTTCTGCCGCCGGGCGCGAGGATCAGCTCCGGACCAAACGCGCGCGTGAATCTCATGGTACTGCCCGGAGTGCTGCTGGAACTCGCCGATAACTGGGAAAAAAGGAATTCCCGCCTGCAGCTAGAATATTCTGCGGGAGTCGGCTTTCGACATCGGGAACCGGGCACAACACGATGATGCTCAGCGAACGACCCAGTACGCAGCGAGCAAGGGCACTCCCGCATTGCCATCGCGCCTGAGATTGGTAATTTGCGTCGCATGATCCGGCTCCAATCCGTCGATGAGCAACCCTTCTCGGCCGATACCTTCCCGCTGTTCGCAACAGGCTACATTACGATGTGCGTGATCCTAGTCCTAGTGCTCCCCATTCTTGCGAATCCGACGACTTCTCCTCCAGCGGGTCGTTTAGCTGGCAATCCGTCAATTTCATCTTTAAAAAGTTGGGTGCGCGCGACAGGCAAACCGTCATTGATCAGAGGGATTGTTGCAGAGCAACTGGGTCTGCCAGCGGCCGACCTCGCGGTTATCGAGCGTGGGTTTCGCAAGGAGGGAGAACAATTCACGCATGTCTGTTCAATTGGGGCCGCGCCCCTGCCCGAGCTCCTCTTCCTGGCATCCGTCGATGAAACCAGCGGTGATGCGAAGATCTGGCGCGTGAACACGAAAGGCGACGTCGTAGCTACGGTTTTGTTTAGCAATCAAAGTGCCCGTCAAATTCAGAACTCAAGTATCGACACAGAGTTTCGTTCGGAAATGGCCTACTTTCTGGCGAAAGCTCCGGCCTCCGCAGCCTTAATCCCAGAGAAGCCGTTATCGGATAAAGGTAAGTCCGCCCCCGCAGACTTTAAGACCACCGCGTTGCTGGTGAACAGTGGGGCCAAGGCGCCCCCAGCCTTCATCCCCAGGCGGCCGCCCTCTAGCCGAAGCGCCGAACTAATAGCTCTTTTCGCTACGCCCTTCGTTCTCCCCATCGTCGTGCTCATCCTTGTGATTGGAGCAGTCCCGGTGTCGAAGAGGCGAGATTGACCAACCTCGCTTAGCGGCAGAGGCGCTCTCGCAATTACCCTGGTTCCAATGATCCCTGCTCAACAGCGGCCACGCTTCCCAAGATGGGTCCGAAAATGTGCTGGTGCTTTCCGGCGGGCGAGCTTGCTGCTAGAAGCTCCAGGGGGCGACCGGCGACTGGGACAGCGGCTTTCCCTGTTGTCCCTCCTGCTTCTAAGCACCGTCGCATCCCGCACCCCATCCTTATCCCGTAACGTCGAGAGATTCCAAACGCTTACCGCTTGGGTGATCGAGACGGGCTCGCCCAGAGTGCTCGATAAAGTCCCGATTCGCGCCGAAGCCACCGCCGCCAAGATGCGAGTAATTGCCCGCACCGCCGATGAGCCGCAGCTCAACCTCCAGCATGTAATCTGTGTCGGCGCGGCGCCTCGCGACCGAAGATTTGTTTTCTTTATTGTGACTGACACCGTTGATAAAAGTTCCACCATCTGGCGGGCCTCGACGGAAGGGAAACTTCTTTCCACTCTGTGTTCTGCCGGAGGCGCCAGTCGAGCGGTTCCGAACACGGAGTTCGCCACCGCATTCCTCGTGGAAAGAGAATTTTTTCTGAGGACGTTACAAATGATCAGACAACCCGATTCGGAAAAACACGAAAAACCCCCTCAGCGGAGATGACGGACGCGACCCGGCTACTCACTGAACTGATGCTTAACGCTGAAGTTTTCTGCTCCCGCGTCGAGGCTCTGCAAGATATCCCCCTCTGCGATCGGCCCCTGCACGAGGCGCCCCCCCAAAATGCCGCCAACGGCGAGCTCACGTTGAAAATTGCGCAATGCCGCGGCGCCGTCTCGCAACTGCAGGAATACTACGAAGAGGATAAGTTAGACATCAAGCACAAGCCTACGCTGGCCGTTTTTCGGCACCTGATGATGTCGCTGATGTGGGTTTCCTTCTATGGAAAGAGAAGCATAGACTTCAGACTTTTTCGAAAAGTAGTCCAGATAGAGTCTGGCTTTACGTTCCTCCTTCTCAAGCAGCTTTCAGGTGAGCAGGAGAACTAAAAAACATTGCCTGGGGTTGCCCTGATTTGACGGGCATTGGGCTTAGGGTCAAAAACCCAGGAACCCACATGAAGCACCGATCAGCAAACCAGCTCGTGAGAGAACGAGCTACACGCAGGAGTACAACCAGGAGGCTTTCTCGTAGGGCGTGCGAGCGTCCAGAGCGCGGGCAAGGTGGCGGCGGAGCTGGGGATCCGCGCGCTGCCGCTCTACCGTTGGGCGTCACCGAACGCGTCCCCGACAAGCCTGGTGAAGAAGGTAAGTCAAGCCGCAGCATCGAAGCGTTAGAGACGGAGGCCCGGCGCTTTCGGGCGGAGAATCCAAGCTGTTGGAGCAACGTGAAGCGCTAAAAAAAATCACTGGGCATCCTCTCCGAAGTGCCGCCCAGAGGTATGCTCGGATCCAAGCCATGAGCGGCCCATACAAGGTAGCTTGGTTATGCGAGGCCTTGCTGGTCTCGCGCAGCGGCTTTTACCACTGGAAGGAGCGACGGCACCAGCCTAGAACGCGTCAGCCTCAGAGCAGCGCTTGCGGGCTCGCATCGGGGAGGAGTTCGCGCGCAGTTGCCAGACCTTTGGCAGTCCGCGCCCGGCCCAGGTGCCCGGTGGCCCCGGACAGCGCAATCGCATCGCCCGGCGGATGCGGGCCGAACACCTCTTTGCCCGGCAGTGCTCGAAGTATCGTCACGCCACCACCGATAGCCGCCATGGCGGTCGATCGCGCCCAATCGCCTTCCAGAGCTAACGGTGCAACGCACCAACCAAGTCTGGGTCACCGATGCCACCGGCATCCTCACCGGCCAAGGCTGGTTGTATCTGGTCGGCGTCTTGGATGTCCACAGCGGCGGGTGGTCGGCTGGACCATGAGCCCTCCCCTCGATGCTACCCTCACGATCGCTGCGCTCCGCATGGCCCTGCGTCAACGGCGGCCTGGAAGAACCCTCGTCGTCCACTCCGATCGGGGCAGTCAGGAAGTATCGCGAGCGGCTACCGCCGCTGGGTACGTAGAGTCTGGGCGGCGGCGGCGGTTATCTGTCATTACTTTCTTTCGCGACATCAATAACAAATCATCATTCCCCAGCGACGCGAAGGCTTTCAGCCTCCGCCGCTTCGCACGCGGCGCGCATCGGGAGGGTGAGCGTCTGGGCTTCCTCCCACATTCCAGCTTTTCGCGGAAAGTAGTCTGCTAGCCGCAGCAGAGGGCAACTCCGAACCTTCAAAGGTGCACCACTGCTAACCAGGATGGTCAGAGAGTTCTTCTTTGGTCATCCATAGGGATCTATTCGGAAAAAACAATCAAGACAATCTGACGCTCAATCAAGGCGTGCATTACGGAATTGCGGTATTACCTTGAGTCATTTCCTTTAGGGGAAAAAGATCAACCAGGGTAGCGACATAAATAAAGACTTCTGAAGACTGCATCAAGACGTAAATCTGCGGCAATCAATGCGCGGCAAGGTTCGGCCAAACTTGGCGCGAAAGATCAGTCGCCTCAGGCGAACCCCTTCGCCGAATATGCGGCCGACGTGCGTGAGGCCACGAGAATCTTCGACGAAATGATATGGTTTATTGGCCGTCTAGCGACCGAGGAGGAGTTTAGGGCCGAGGAATACCGAGAGAAAATCCAGAGGCTAACCGAACATCGCGGGCAGCGACGCCAGGAAATCGTTTCCCTGCATCGCCGACTGGCCGCGGGCGGAATGTGTGAGGCAGAGGCCGCCCCGATGCCGATTCCAGCAAGCCTGGCGGAGCTGCTTGCTCGAGTTAGGCGTGCGACCGCGGCTTACGGCCAAAAGAAGGCTCTCGCGCTTCACATTAAGGCATCGCAGAGCCAAGTGAGTAATTGGTTAACAAAATCTGGGACCAGGCGGGTTTCGAAACCAAGCGGAGAGTTTGCGCTTCGGATGCTTGCTTGGCTCCTCGCAAGAGAGGGGAACCAAAAAGGAACGCGACGGGCCAAGGAAACAGGACAGCGGAATTAGACACGTCAGCAGAAAGTAAGAAGACGAAATTTCGTCCCCTACCGATATTTCACGACAACAGCGACACCAACTTCCACGAGAATGCGCGACGTATTGCGTGTGAGCTGCGGGAGACGCGCTGTTACCGCAGCTGAAGGCGCGGTTCACCGGCCGCAAAGGAATATTTTCCAACGCCGGGAAGGCAGGAAGAATCAGACGGCGTTATCTTAAAGCTAAGCACTCCGTTCTCTGCGAATCCAGACCGCAAATAGACAGTCGCCCTGGAAAAACAGAGCAGGCAAAGGAGTTAGGCGTTTGCAAGGCCGTGCAAACGGCAGTTTCGCGATGAAGAGTCCCCTGCTCTAATCGCAGAGCCATAGGCCGTTCACCTACGAAAGCAGAAGTGTTGGAGTAATAAAACGAGACAAGGCCGTTGTCCTTAATCGCCGGGGAGCGCCGCGAGAAAAAGTATTATTGCATCGAGGAGACAAGGACAGGCCATGATCCGGCACGGGCGTGGTTCTGAACATTGACCTCTCCGTTTGGTTCTGGAGAGAATAACTCTTCCTTTACTCGAGGAAGGCCAGTTTGCCGGAGAGAGTCGCTCTTCCTATTGGATGCGCAAGCGCGCGCCGCGGCTGGTGACGCTGCCACCGGGATTACTTACAATGACGGCAAAGATTGATCCATTGTCGGAGGAGTTAGCTGGCGGCGTCCGGTAGACGGCCGCGTTCGCACCCGGGATGGCCACGCTGTTCTTCTGCCATTGGTAAACCAGCGACTGCCCGGTCGCCTGCACGGTGAACCGGGCGGATTTCCCGACCGCGACGGTTTGAGCGGCGGGTTGTCGGGTGAGCACCGGCGGCGCCGGGGTGGGAGTGACGGTCGGTGTGGGGGTAGGTATTGGAGTTTCGGTCGGCGTGGGGCTGGGTGTCGGCGTCGCTGTGGGTGTAGACGTAGGTGTGGGAGTTTGCGTCGGGCTGGGAGTTGGTGTTGGACTCGGCGATGCCGCCAGCTCCTGCCTCGCATAGGTGATTGCCACCGGCACGTTGATCACATCGGTCTCGTAGATCTCAATATAATTGATCCCGTAACCCACCGCCGAATCGACGCACTTGGAGAGCACGGTCAGATCCGGCAGGCCGCAAACCTTATTGTTCACGCGACAGTTCACGTCGCCGTAAACGTTATCCAGCATCTGCGCCCCGACATCGGGCTGACTGTTCCAAAGGAGGTTCCAGGCCGTGTCGGGCAGGCCTGGCGCCGCCGGATTGAAAGTCGAGAGGCTGTTGATCTGCGCGATCAATCGGCCGGGCCACTTCGCGCGGGTTTGCGCGATCGTGTTCGTCGCCGCCTCGGTGGCGGTCGCGTCGAGGTTGCCATTCCCGTTGATCGCGAGCGTCACCTCCTGGGTCGGGAAAGCCGCCATCGTGGCGTCGAGGATCTGCTGCCCGGCATCGACCAGTTTCGCGGTCGTATATCCGAGCATAAGCCAGTCCGCCACTTCGCTGGCGTCATGCGGCACGCTCCAGTCTTCGCTCGTGGAGTTGGCGAAACTGGCCGAGACGATTTTGACCGTTCGATTTTGCGCGCTCGGGTAATCGGCAAAATAAGTGCCAAGCGCGGTAATCATGTTCTTCTTTTTCTGGAGATAGGTCGGGTCCCAGAAGACGGGAATCGTCGTCATTGTGCCGTCGGCATTCGTAAAAGTGAAAAACGTGCCGCCGGCATCCACGATGGCCTGCGTCACCCACGCCGGCTTGTTCGCCTGAGTGTTGATGCGCAGGAGGACGATTTTGCCGGCGCCGGTGGCCTTGTCGACCTCGCCTTTGAGGTAATCAAAATTAAATTGTCCCTCGACCGGTTCGAGGTCCGCCCAGTCCTGCCGGATGGAAAGACCCACCACATCGGGATTCGCAACCGCGGCTGGAAGCGCTTTGCCGCCGGCGCCTTTCAGGGAAAAAACCCCGCGCGGGATCTGCGCTTGGACCGGGCCCAAAGTGAGAGCTAGAAAAAGCAATGCTCGCCAGAGCCACCGAATCGGTCCCGACCCCGCCACGGGCGGCAAGACCGCCGGCCCCTGCATGCGAGCAATGAGGGCAAGCGAGCAAACCTTACCTAACGACATCGAGGAACAGCTCCGGGAGTGCATGAGTGCGATGCTGAGCGCCCGCTTGCTCGCGGGGCAAGTCTTTTCTCGCGTAATTTCTGGCCTTTTAGGAAGAGCAAATTCGAGGGTCGGGGTAACCAGAGCACCGGCTTTGCTACCCGCGGGTGCATACTTGGCGACGGCAAGAAAAGGCGGTCGGCTGGGCGACGAAAATCGACAGAAAGCGCGGGCAGATTCACGCCTTCGCACAATGCGTGCGTTTCACGCTAACCAGAAGCACGGTTCGAGCAACTTTCCTTAACGAAGAGCTCCTAAGATCGGACACTTTAACGCAGACCGACGCCTGATGCATGCCCAAGCGAACGCCGCCATTCCGGAGTTGCATCACCGAGCACGCCGTTCGCCTACGATCGATCCCCCCAAGTCATCGAGGAGATTCAGGTGTGGAAGGAGAGCTTGCGCACAAAACAGACTACCGAATCTGTTACAAAGAGTTTCGTCACTATGTCGACCGGATGTTCCGCCCCCGTCAAGGCATCCAACCGCTAGTTGCATATACCCCCTTGGTGTGCTATAGTAGCCCAGCATCAAGAGAACCGGCGTGAAGGCCGGTCGGCAACCGGAGCTGGAGACTCACGGTGCCTTCGGATCGACCAATTCGGTCCGGATGTGCGCGGCGGGAGAAATCGCTCGCGAACCGCAAACTCCTTGTGACTGAAAAGCCGTTTTAGCACTTACCGCCGGACGGCATTTTCATTCCCGGCGCTACTTGGTGTGAGTTGTCACCGAAATATGCCAGTCACATCGCCAGCGAAGAAAGGCCGCCAGTCCGCAGCTACCTCACCCGCACGGGTGCAGCCGGGGATCATCGAGACTCGAACTATCGCCAAATGGCCCGACGGACCTGCCTTGGATCCCTACGAAATTGACGCCGTCACTGGCTGGCACTGCGCGGAAGAAGGAGGTTGGTGGGATGTGCCAGCCATTTGCGACGCTCTGCGCAAGGCGCTCGTCCATTCGCATTGGTGCGGCCGGTCCAGCACTCAAACATCGGCTAAGGAGTGGCAAACAATCGTGTGGGCGCCTCAGGAGCATCTTTTCATCGCCATCGGCCAAACCTACCCCGAGTATAGTTTGCTGCGGGTCTGGGCTCATTCTCCGGAAATCGCCGATGCGGAGTTTCGGAAACTACGCGCTAAATACTTTCGCGCACGGCCGCGGGACGATCAGCCGGACCAAGCGGAGTTTTACGTTTTGACGGTCCGGATGGGTGAACCCTTGGTGCGAGTGGTCCGGGTCACGCCCAAGCTGCAGACGGCCAACGAACTCCAGCTTCATTATGGGGAAGACTTCCTGGCGTGGCATCTTCATTTTCTCCGCCAACTGAAAACCAAATCCAGTGGACTGGCCATCCTTCAAGGCCTCCCCGGGACAGGTAAAACTTCCTACTTGCGTCACTTGATGTGCGAATTGCGGCGCACGCACCGCTGTTACTTTTTCCCGATCACTTCCTATCCGCTCCTGACCTCGCCAGCGTGCGTCGATTTCTGGCTCGGCGAGCACGAGCAATACAAGGATTTTGAGAAGATTGTGGTGATTGAAGACGCGGAAAGTCTGCTCCTCCGCCGCGGGCCCGACAATCAGGAGGTCCTTTCCAATTTGCTCAACCTCGCGGACGGATTTCTGGGGGATTGTTTGAAGCTTCAGGTCATCTGCACGGTCAACGCCCCGAGCGCGAAACTCGATCCCGCGATCATCCGGCCGGGGCGGCTGATCGCGTCGCGGGAGTTCCGCCGCCTTCGCCCGCTGGAAGCAGAGCGGATCGCAGAAAGGAGTGGGATCAAGCTTGCGCCTCAGGAGAGCTACTCTCTGGCGGAGATTTACAACCACGCCAATTCGCGCGAGCCCCTGAGCGCAGACAATGACCGTGCCGGTTTTGCTGCCCAACGACACGATCTGGGGAGAAGCAACGACAAAGTTGGTTGAACAAGTTTGCGCCCCAAAGAAAAGCGAGGCCAGGGCGGGCCGGGGCCGTCGAAAAGTTTCCGACGCACCCACCCCAGCCCCAGCCCGCAGGAAGGGGCAAATCGAGTCGGTGAGGTCGGAAGCCGCCAAGGTCGTGGGCGCCGCGGCCAGAGTTAGATCGGACCGCGCACTTATCCATTGCCTAAGCTGCCGGGAGGAGACCTGATCTAGGGCAAATGCGCGGCTGCCGACCTCTCACCGACGAGGAAATTGCCCGGGTCAGCGACCGATTCGGGGGTCGTCACGCCCGTCGCGACCGCGCCTTTTTTCTCGTCGGTCTGAAAACAGGCCTGCGCTGCCAGGAACTGCTGGGGTTGCGGGTCGGAGATCTCTGGCAGGGGCAGGTGCTCGAGCGGGTGCAGGTACGCCGAGCTATCACCAAGGGAAAAAGATCCGGCTTTTCCCTTCCCCTCCATCAAGCGGCCGCGGGTGCACTGAAGGACTATCTCGGGCAGGGCGGCGCCTCGCTCCCCTCCTCCGCGCCGCTTTTTCGGAGCGCAAAACGGGGTCCGGGAGGCAGGGACCGCCCTTTGGACAGGAGCAGTGCCTGGAGGCGCCTGAAAGCTGCCTATCGGGCGGCCGGGGTGCACGGAAACACCGGCGTCCATTCGCTGCGCAAAACCTATGCTCAAAAAGTTTATCGCGCGCTGGACCACGACCTGATCGCGACCGGCGTCGCGCTGCGCCACTCCCAGATCGGTTCCACGATCAGATATTTGTCCTTCGACGCTGCGGCGGTGGAGGCTGCGATCCTCGCGGCCTAAGGAAATTAGTCTTGTTCTGAGGTGGGTTCGCGAACAGTCTGCTCTGATCTCAAGCAACTTTTTAAGAGTAACATAAAGTATAACTGACTTCCCAGGCACTGTTTCCCTTCTGCGATGCGTTGTCGGAGATTGAACCCGTTATCCTTAGTGCGGCGGCGCGGGCCAAATTCTGGATCTCCCCGAAAAGACCGGCAAGCAGATTCACCCTGACGCCGGAGCCGATCGTCTCCTTAAAAGCCCCTCCCCGGGCAAGCCGGGCGGCCGCTGGGAGTGGCAAAAATAACGTCACCTTGAGCTGCAAGTGTGACGTTTGAGCGGGTCGGCAGGAGGGGCAGCCGAGGGTTCGGATCCCTCCCTCACCGCTTCCGTCGTGATCGCGCCGGGTTCCGCAAATTATCACAATGAAAGTCACAATAATGACTCTAATTTCGTGGAAGTCTGGGCATGTCGTGGAGCCTAAAGACGCTCTCCTTACTGCCGAGGCTCACGGACGGCGTCATCGTTCCGAGTCGCAACGAAATCGGAAGTAGAAAGAGAGGGTCTACTCAAGGGACACGAGTTTTTTCGAGATCGGGGCACGTTTCCGAGGCTTTGATTTGTCGGTGCCGTTACGGTTCGGAAGCGCACCGTCGCGGAACTCGATTTGCGGACTTCCGAAAAGGCTCTCTGTCTCGTGCAGGCGACTCAACCCCAATCCGCAATAGTGCGAGTCGATCTCTACGCCGATGCTGTTGCGGTTGTTTTCAACGCGGCGAGCATCGAGGTGGCAGTCCCCGCAAACGGATCGAAATCGATGTCTGCCTCGGCTGTTCGATATCGCGAAGCAGATCGTTATCGATGGCGAACGCGTTCGTATCAACGAGCACTGGTTCATCCGGGCGGGGATTGCAATTTTGCGTCTGCAATGAATGACGCAACGCTTAAAGCTTAGCGAACAGTTCGTCCCACGAGGCATGGCGCGCAAGGGCCTGTGGAGCAGCAGGCGCAGTGTATCACCTGCTGGGCTGCTTCCGCCGAGATTACCAGACTGACCCCTACTCTGCACCCGTCCAGCCAAAACGCCCGGCTAACTCTGCCTACTGCACTGTCAACGTCAGATCATTCCCGTCGCCGCCGGTGTAACTCACGAGCAACTTGTTGCGCCCGGCGGTGAGGGTGGCGCCATCGGGCAGGTTGGCGAAGGTGCCGCTGATCGCGGTCGCCGCGGTGTTGCTGATGACAGTGAAGACGGT
>JBBSED010000062.1:0-15278 GCA_038240025.1 Chthoniobacterales bacterium | reverse complement strand
GATCAAGCGGGTGGTGGGCGAGGATGTGGTGGTGGAAGCGGATGTTTTCAAGGATGGCCACGACATCGTGGCGGCGGTCCTGAAATGGCGGATCGTCGGCGAGCCGGACTGGCACGAGACAGCGATGCGCCCGCTCGCTAACGACCGCTGGCGCGGCGTCTGTTCCCTCTACGAGAACGCCACCTACGAATATACGGTCGAGGCTTGGACTGATGTCTTCGCCGGCTGGCAGCATGAGTTCAGCGCGAAATTCGAGGCCGGCCTCCCCGACCTGCAGAGCGAGAAACTCGAAGGCGCCGCGCTCCTCGCGCTCGCCGCCAAATATGCGCGCGGCGACGACGCCACGCGGTTGCAGGAATTCGCCGAGCGGATGCGGACGGGGGAGAACGCGGACGTGAACATGGCGGCGCACTCCGGCGAGCTCGAAGTTCTGATGGCGACTTACGCGCCCCGTTCCGGCGCCACTCAATACATGCCGGCCCCGCGGGTGATCGTCGACCGGGTGAAAGCGCGGACCGCGGCCTGGTATGAATTTTTCCCCCGGTCGTCCGAGGGCTCCGCGGAGCGCGGCTCGACCTTCCGCGATTGCCTCGACCGCGTCGACGACGCGAAGGCGATGGGCTTCGACGTGATTTATTTCCCGCCGATCCATCCGATCGGCCTCGCCAACCGCAAGGGCGCGAACAACTCCGTCACCTGCCAACCCGGCGAGCCTGGCGTCCCCTATGCGATCGGCAACCGCCACCTCAAGCTGCCGAATGGCGGCGGGCACAAGGACATCGAGCCGTCGTTAGGCACGATGGCCGATTTCGTCTGGCTGGAGAAGGAAATCAAAGCCCGGGGGCTGGAGATCGCGCTCGATTTCGCGATCAACTGTTCGCCCGATCATCCCTACGTCGCGCAGCATCCGGATTGGTTCTACAAACGCCCCGACGGCACGATCAAGTACGCCGAGAATCCGCCGAAAAAATACGAGGACATCTATCCGCTCAACTTCCGGTGCGACGATTGGGCGTCGCTCTGGGAGGAGATGAAAAGCATCATCCTGTTCTGGGCGGAAAAAGGCGTGCGCATCATCCGAGTCGATAACCCGCATACCAAGCCGGTGGCCTTCTGGGAATATCTGATCAGCGGCGTGCGCGAGAAATTTCCCGATGTGATCTTCCTCGCGGAAGCCTTCACCAAACCGAAGATGATGAAAGCGCTGGCGAAGGCCGGCTTTACCCAGAGCTACACCTACTTCACCTGGCGGACCGCGAAGCAGGAGCTCGCCGAATATTTCAGCGAGCTCACGCAGACGGAGATGCGCGAATATTTTCGCGGCAATCTTTTTCCGAACACTCCGGACATTTTGCCGTTCCATCTCCAAACCGGCGGGCGCGCGATGTTCGCGATCCGCGCGGTCCTCGCCTCGACCTTGTCGAGCGTTTACGGGATCTACAGCGGGTTCGAGCTCTGCGAAAACGCCGCGCTCCCCGGCCGCGAGGAGTATCTCGACTCGGAGAAATATCAGCTCAAGGAGCGCGACTGGAACGCGCCCGGAAACATCAAGGAGTTGCTCACGAAACTGAACCGAATCCGCCGCGAGCACCGCGCGCTCCAGCTTTACGACAACCTGCGTTTCCACTTCGCGGAGAACGACCAGATTCTGTTTTACAGCAAGATGACGCCGGCGCGGGACAGCATCATTCTCGTGGCCGTGAATCTCGATCCGGAGCACATGCAGTCGGCGTTCGTGCATGCGCCGATGGAAGATTTCGGCGAAATCCACGGCGACGCCTACGAGGTGGAAGACCTGCTCACCGGCGATCGCTACCGCTGGCACGGCCGGCGCAACTACATTGCGCTCCATCCGAGTGTGCAACCCGCTCATATCTTCCGCGTGCGGCGGCTCTAAATCCTAATCCTGCTCCTGCTCCTAATCCTGCTCCCGACGGAAACGGGGAAGATTAGGATTAGGTGCAAGAGCAGGAGTAGGAGGAAGAGCGAAACGATCAAGAGGTGAACACATTTAACCCCCTCGTTGTCTCAAGTCGGGTGAGTTTGCATCGCTATCCCTCGCGCCTATGCTAATCCGCACCTGAGCATGAAACGCGTTCTCTCACTGCTCACTCTCCTCGCGACCGCCGGTTCCGCTCTCGCGCAGGCCGCGCCGCCCGAGCAACCGATCCTCCCGCGCACCACCAATATCCTCGACGCGATGATGTCCGCCGGGCCGGTGATCATCCTCCTTTTCCTCCTCTCCATCGTATCGGTCGCGATGATCGTGGTTTACCTTTTCACGATTCGCCGCGGCGCGATCGTGAGCAGCGGCTACATGGCCACGGCCGACGCGCTCCTGCGCAAACGCGATTATCTCGGCCTCCTCGCGGTTTCCAATCGCCACGGCGAAGCGATCGCGCGCGTCGTCCAGAAGACCCTTGATTTCATGACGAAAAATCCGCAGGCCGATTTCGCCCAGGCCCGCGAGATCGCGGAAACGGAAGGCACCCGCGTCGCGACCAACCTGCATAACAAGGTCACCTATCTCGCCGACATCGCGACGATTGGACCGCTCGTCGGTCTCTTCGGCACCGTCCTCGGGATCATCCATTCCTTCGGCGCGCTCGGCTCCGATCTCGGACCGACCCGCTATACCCTGCTCTCGAAAGGGATCAGCGAAGCGCTCATCAACACCTGCGGCGGACTCGGCATCGGCATCACCGCGATGATTTTCTACGCCTTCTTCCGCGGGCGCGCGCAGCGTCTCATTTCCGATCTCGAATCCGCCTCCACGCACATCATCGCGCTCCTCTCGCTCCAGCAGACCCGCCGCCGGGAACGCGCGCCGGTTTTGTTGGAAGATGAATTTTGAGCGTCGTTAGGCGGCAAAACTTTCCGGTCCTCCCCAGGCGCAGCTTCGTTCGATGAATTTCCGCAGCCGCACCGTCCCGCAACATCCCGGCCTTCAGCTGGCGCCGCTGGTCGACGTGCTGCTGTTGCTGCTGATTTTTTTCCTCATGACCTGGAACGCGGCCCGGAACGAGAACGAGCTCGACGTAAAGGTGCCGAAGGCGAGCGCGGCGAAGGAACGATCCGCCCCGATTGGCGACGTGATCGTGAACGTGAAAGCCGACGGCAACGTGGTCGTGAACCGGCGCACGCTCTCCAGTCCCGATCTCACGACGCTGCTCCAGGGCTTAGTTAAATTGAATGCCGACCAGGCCGTGGTGATCCGCGGCGATGAAGCGGGCGCCTACAAAAACATCGTCAACGTCCTCAATATTTGCAGCGAAGCCGGCATCACCAACGTCGCTTTCGCCACCGCAAAATGAAGGGGCTGGCCGGATGCGCGGCGCTGCTCCTCGCCGTTCCGCTTGCCGTCGCGCAGAACGAGCCGCCGATCCGCCGCGCGCTCCCCGTCCACGAGCCGCCGGTCGCGCGCGCCATCCCGGTGGAACCTTCGATCGCCGAACCGGCCGCGACCCCAACGATCCGGCGCGCCTTGCCCGTGCCGGAAGAGCCGGAAACGATTCCACCGACACCGGCGCCGAAACCCGCCGCGAGCGCCGCGCCTAACGAGGCTCCGCCGACCGAACACGTCGAGTCCGCGGAGAAGCAACAACTGGATTACGCGAACGGACTTTTCGGTCGCAAACTCTACGATCTCTCCGTGCCGGAATACGAAAAATTCCTCGGGCTTTACCCGACCTCGGCCGATCGCGTGACCGCAAATTTCTACCTCGGCGAAGCGTACCGCGCGCTCGGGCGCACCGCCGCGGCGCGCTCGAGTTTCCAGGTCGTGGTCAATGATTTCCCCGAGAGCGAGCTGGCTGGCCCGGCCTCCTACGGGCTCGCGGAAATTCTTTTCAACGCCAAGGACTACGATGCGGCGCGCCCGCTTTTCCATCGCGCGGCCGCGAAGGTGAAAGCCTCCGCGCTCGCGCTTTCGGCTCGTTATTTCGAGGCGCGCTGTCTCGAGAGCCTCAAGCGCAAAGACGAAGCGCGCGACATCTACCAGCAGGTCGTGACTGTCCCCGCGCCGAATCCGTATCGTGACGATGCGCGGCTCGCGATCGGCGGGATCCTTCTCGAGAAAGGCCGCAAGGCGGACGCGCTCGAGCAGTTCGAAGCGCTCGCGAGTGAGACCGACAAGCCTGCGCTCAAGGCCGAGGCGACCGTCCGCGCCGGCATCCTCGCGCTCGATCTCGCGGTGCCGGAAAAAGGGCAGGCGAACAAGACGATGACGGCGAAAGCAAAGTCATTGTTACAGAAAGGCCGCGCGCTCTCCGACGCCGGACGCTGGAGCGGGATCGCCGCGGTCGGACTCTTGCGGCTCGACTACCAGGGCGGGCAATACGCGCAGGCGGTCGCCGATTACGAAAAGAGCGTCGGCCAGGTGCCGGAAGAAG
Organism: Chthoniobacterales bacterium; assembly: GCA_038240025.1. Taxonomy (GTDB): domain Bacteria; phylum Verrucomicrobiota; class Verrucomicrobiia; order Chthoniobacterales; family UBA10450; genus Palsa-1392. Next base: position 10,887 of record JBBSED010000062.1, on the reverse strand, counting down.
CGCGCCCCGAGATGATGCTGCTCGCGGCCAACAGCCAGCGGCAGCTCGGCCATTACAAGGAAGCGCAGGCGCTCTACCGCCAAATCATGCAGAAATATCCGGCGCACGAGGAAGCGAAGGACGCGCAGTATCAGCGCCTGATCGGTCTCTACAACGCGAACGATCCGGCTCTCCGCGACGAGCTCGACGATTTCATCAAGAGCAACCCGAGCGGCGAACGCTACGACCAGGCGCGTTTGCTCAAAGCCGAGACGCTTTACAAGGCGAAAGATTTCGCCGGCGCGGCCACGGTTTACGAAGGCCTGCACGACGCCAGCCTGCCGGTGAAGTTGCGCGGGGAAGCGGCCTTCAAACTCGGCTGGTGCTACGTGCAGGTAAAGAATCCCGCGTCCGCGATCGATGCCTTCACCTACTTCCTGCAGGCCTTTCCCGATGACGATCAGACCGCCTCCGCGCTCGCCCAGCGCGCCCTCGCCTACCAGGAAAAGAAGCAGTACGAACCGGCGCTCGAGGATTTGAAAACGTTGCTCCGCCGCTTCCCGAAGGCGCGCGAGCGGGAAGCCGCGCTCCAGCAGGAAGCGCTGCTCCTCGGTCAGACCGATCACGAGAAGGAAATGGGTGAGACTTTCCAGCAGTTGCTGAAGGAATATCCCAAGAGCGGCGTCACCGCGCAGGCGCATTACTACATCGGCAAAGCCGCTTTCGACGGGAAGGACTACGAGACCGCGCTGAAGGAACTGAAGACCGCGCGGGAACAGAAACCCGACCAGTATGCGACCCCCGCGACGCTCCGGATCATGTCCTCCTATTTCTACCTCAAGCAGCGCGCGGAGCTCGCGCAGGAGGTCGACAAATTCTTCGCCAAATCGCCTGACGGCCAGGTGCCGGCCGAGCTGCTGCAATGGCTCGGGCTGGAATTTTACAACGCGCAGGATTATGCCGCGGCCGCGAAATATCTCGGCGCGCTGAGCAGGAGCGCGAACGCCGCGACCGTGCCGTCGGACTTCTGGTTTTACCTCGGCGACGCCGAGATGAAATTGCATCAGCCTAACGAGGCCGAGGCCGCGCTGACGAAATTTCTCGGGACCGCGACCGATCCCGCGGTGAAAGCCAAAGCGCTCCTCGCCCTCGGCGAAGCCAAGATCGGCGCGCACAAACCGGATGACGCGCAGAAGATCGCCGAGGAAATCATGACCCTGCAGCCAGAAGGTCGGGTCAACGCGCAGGCGCGTCTCCTCGCTGGCGACGTCGAGATGGAGCGCGGCCATTTCGAGGATGCCGGCAAAGGCTTCATGAGCGTCGCCCTGCTCTACGACGATCCCGAGATCACGCCGCAGGCGCTGGCCAAGGCCTCCCGCGCGTATCAGCGCGCCGGAAAATCCGACGAAGCCGAAAAAGCCCGCGCCCAGCTCCACCAGAAATACCCCGACTTCGCCGGCGGGTAGGAAGTCAGGCGTCTCGCCTGACTCGGCCGGCGGCCGTCTCGCCCGTCGGCTTTTCCCGGGCAGGCTGAAAGGCTGCCCGCCGAGTCAGTCAGAATGACTAACTTCCAAAACACGCAGCGTCGCAATCGGCAACGGCCCCAAAAATGTCTTCGCCTCGCCCACCTCCAAAACCGGCCGCGCCAGACAGGCCGCGAGAAAACTCAAATCCGGCGTCCCCGCCAACCCGGCCTGCGCGGTCAGCTCCAGCTCCGCCAGTTGCCGCACGACGCGCTCCACCTTTTCGCGATCGTTTCGCCGCGAAGTCAGCCGCAGGGTGCAAACGCCCGGCGCAGTCGCTTCGATCTCCGGCGAAAGCGCCGCCGCGTGCTGGAGCAAAATTTCGCGCGCGATTTTCTCCTGCTCGCGCACTCGCGACTTGATCGTTAGGCTAAGGCACCGCGCCAGCGCCTGGCTCGCGCTCATCCCGGCCTCCACGCCGGCGGCCGCGGCCGACGGCGTCACCTGTAGGATCGTCGCGCGGGCCTGCTCGTCGTCGAGCAGCGCGACCGGTTGCCGATGCAGTGCCGGCGTCTGCCGCAAAGCCGCCTGCAGCGCGAAGCCCGGCAAATAAAGCGCGACAAACATCGTCATCCCGCTTGGCTGAGCGCCCCGTCATCCCGCGACTCGTTAGGCTGAAGCCGGCGCGCGCGAAAGCGCAACCCCGCCACCAGATCCGCCGCCGGCTCCTCGAGTTGGGGCAGCGCCCAGCGATTCTCCAGCGCCAGCTTCCACTGCGCGCTGCTAATCATCGGCTGCGCGGTGAAGACCACAAACGCCGTCGGGGCGGGCTCGACCAGCCGCTGGAGCCGATACCAATTATTCTGCGGGATCCGGCGCAACTCGAGCGCCGGGTTGAGCACGAGATCGAGCACGACGAGCGGAAAATTTCCATCCCGCAAGAGCAGGTCCGCCGCCTGGAGCGCCTCGCTTGCCTGCTGACAGCGCACCCAGAGCAAATGCCGCAAAGCCGCGCCGCTCACCGCCGCCGGATCAAACGAATCGCGCCCATCGATCAGCGCGATGAAATAACGTTCGCGCCGCGCGCGCTCCAGCAGGGCCGCGAAGAGCGTCGCGCTCCCCGCCTGCGGCGAGGTGCCGCTCAATTCCGTGATCGCACCTTTCGCCAGGCCGCCGGCCAGCGCTTGCTCAAAACCTGGCAGACCGGTCGCGAGACGAGTGGCCGCCGGGAGTGGCTCCTGCGGAAAACGTTCCGCGAGCAGCTTGCGTAAATCGACGATTTTCCCGGCCGCCATGTTGGAAGATGACACGCGCCCAATATATGTTCAAAAAAACATTCCAGAAGAGTATTTGGACACGGATGAAACACGGATAGGGGAAACTTTTTCTCTCTTTATCCGTGTTTCATCCGTGTCTATCTGTGGCCGATGTCTCCGCTCGAAAATGCCCCGCACTTCCGCCGCCAGCTCGCCGCCTGGTTCCGTCGCCGTGGGCGCGATCTGCCTTGGCGTCGGACACGCGATCCTTACGCCATTCTCGTCTCCGAGCTGATGCTCCAGCAGACCCAGGTCGCGACTGCGCTTCCTTATTATGAACGCTGGCTCGCGCGCTTTCCGGATTTCGTCACGCTCGCGCGCGCAGAGGAATCCGACGTGCTGCACGCCTGGCAGGGCCTCGGCTACTACGCGCGGGCGCGCAACCTGCACGCCGCCGCTCGGGTGGTGCGGGAAAATTTCCACGGCCTCATGCCGACGACCGCCGTGGAAATCGCCACGCTGCCCGGCGTCGGTCGCTATACCGCGGGCGCGGTCGCCAGCTTCGCCTTCGATCAGCCCACACCGATCGTCGACGCCAACATCGCCCGGGTGCTCGCGCGCCTCACGAACTGGCAGGAACCGATCGACACCGCCGCGGGCTGCGCGCATCTCTGGCAGACCGCCACCGCGCTGCTGCCCAAACGCGGCGGCCGCTTGCACAACTCCGCGCTGATGGAACTCGGCGCGCTCGTCTGTCTCCCCCGGCGTCCCCTCTGCGCGCAATGTCCCGTGCGGGAATTTTGCGCCGCGACCAACCCCGCCGAGCTCCCGCGCAAAAAACCAAAACCGCGCCAAGTCCGGCTTCAGGAGCCCCACGTTTTCGCCTGCCACCGCAATCGCATCCTCCTCGAGCAATCGCGCGCACGCTGGCGCGGGATGTGGATTCTCCCGCGGCTCGCCGCCGCGCCCGCGCACGCGCCGCTGCTTCGACTCGACTTCCCCTTCACCCATCATCGGGTCACGCTCTCGGTCTTCGCCGCGGCCGTGCCGGTTTTGCCTAACGAGAACCTGCGCTGGTTCTCCCGCGCGCAAATCGACCATCTGCCGCTGCCCTCGCCTCATCGCCGCGCGCTCGACCAGCTCCTGCCCTGACAAAAACTTTGCAGCACTTTTTCCCGCGCCTAACTTCCCCGTCCCGATGACTCCGCTCGCCACTCTGCCCGACGCTCGCGGGCATTTCGGCCCTTACGGCGGAATGTTCGTGCCGGAAACGCTCATGACCGCGCTCGAGGAGCTGACCGCGGAATACGCGAGCGCTAAGGCGGATCCGGCTTTCCAGGCGGAACTCGATCACCTGCTCCGCGATTTTGCCGGACGCCCGACGCCTCTTTATTGGGCGGAACGCCTAACGAATAGACTCGGCGGCGCGAAAATTTACCTGAAGCGCGAAGACCTCCTCCACACCGGCGCACACAAGATCAACAACGCGCTCGGCCAGATCCTGCTCGCGCGCCGCATGGGAAAAAAGCGGATCATCGCCGAGACTGGCGCGGGCCAGCACGGGGTCGCGACCGCCACCGTGGCCGCGCATTTCGGCTGCGAGTGCATCATCTACATGGGCGCGGTCGACATGGAGCGGCAGGCGCTAAATGTGACCCGGATGCGTTTGCTCGGCGCCAAAGTCGTCGCCGTCACCGCCGGCCAGGCGACGCTTAAGGAAGCGATCAACGAAGCGATGCGCGACTGGGTCACGAACGTGCGCACGACGCATTACATCCTCGGCTCCGCGCTCGGTTCGCATCCGTATCCCATGATGGTGCGTGATTTTCATCGCGTGATCGGGCTCGAGACGCGTCGGCAAATACTGGAACGCGAAGAGCGTTTGCCGGACGTGCTCATCGCCTGCGTGGGCGGCGGGAGCAACGCGATCGGGCTTTTCCATCCGTTCCTCGACGACGCGGGCGTGCGCATGATCGGCGTGGAAGCGGGCGGCGAAGGGATTCGCACGGGCCGGCACGCGGCGCGTTTTCAAGGGGGCCGGCTCGGCGTGTTGCAGGGCACAAAAACTTTTCTGCTCGCGAACGAAGACGGGCAGATCGAGCTCACCCATTCGGTTTCCGCTGGGCTCGATTACGCCGCGATCGGACCGGAGCACAGCTACCTCCGCGATGCGGGACGAGTGGAATACGACTACGCGACCGATGTCGAAGCGCTCGCTGCGTTCCACACCCTTTCGGAAACCGAGGGGATCATTCCCGCGCTCGAGACTGCCCATGCGATCGCGCACGCGATCAAGCTCGCGCCAACGCTTTCGCCTAACGACATCATGATCGTGAACTGCTCCGGCCGCGGCGACAAGGATGTGCAGCAGGTCGCCGCGCAAATGGCCTGATGCGGAGCATGACCGGATATGGCCGCGGCGAAAGCGAACGCGGCGGAGCGAAGATCAGCGTCGAGATCAACTCGGTGAATCGCCGCCAGAGCGACATCGTGATCAACCTCCCGCGCGAACTGAGCGCGCTCGAGCCGCGAGTGCGGCAGGCCGTAGGCGAGCGTGTCGCGCGCGGACGCACCAACGTTTCCGTGGCCTCTGCGCCAAGCGAAAGCGCGGTCCGCAACCTCGCGCTCGATCGGACCCTCGCACGCTCCTATCACGAGGCGATGCGCACGCTCCAGGGCGAGCTCGCGGTCAGCGGTGAGATCACCATCGGGATGATTTTGCAGGCGCCGGGGGTGATGCGGTTTTCAGAGGATAGCATCGAGCCTAACGAGACCTGGCCGGCGCTGGAGGAAGCGCTCGGCCGCGCGCTCGACGAGTTGGTCAAAATGCGCACGCGCGAAGGCAAACATCTCGCGAAGGATTTGATTCATCGCCTGAAGGTCGTGCGCCAGGCGCTCAACGAAGTGCGCCGGCTCCATCCCGCGGTCGCGGAGAAACATCGCGCCGCGCTCCTCGAGCGGATCAAGCTCGCCGGGGTGGATTTTGCGCCTAACGACGAGCGGCTGCTCAAGGAAGTCGCCCTTTTTGCCGATCGCTCCGACGTCTCGGAAGAGCTGACCCGGCTCGAGAGTCATCTCACCCAGTTCGCGCACCATCTGCGCAAGGAGGAGCCAGTCGGGCGCACCCTCGAATTCATCACCCAGGAAATTTCGCGCGAACTGAATACGTTAGGCGCGAAAGCAAGCGACCCGGAAATTTCGCAACACGTCGTGGCCTGCAAGTCGGAGGTGGAGAAGATTCGCGAACAAATCCAGAACCTTGAGTAAGCAATTTAGCCGCTACGGAATTCTCTTCGTCGTCTCCGCGCCCTCGGGCGCGGGGAAGTCGACCCTCTGCGATGCGCTCCGGCAGACGCCTGATTTTGTTTATTCGGTCTCCTGCACGACGCGCCCGCCCCGCGCAGGGGAGATTGATGGCGACGATTACCATTTTCTCTCCGAAGCGGAGTTTGCCGAGCGCCTCACCGCCGGCGATTTCCTCGAGCACGCGAACGTGCACGGGAAGTTCTACGGCACGCTGCGCGATCCGATTCTGACCAACCTGCACAAGGGCGTGGATGTTTTAATCGACATCGACACCCAGGGCGCGGCCGCGATCCGCGCCTTTGACGACGCCTTCGTGCGCCAGGCGCTGGCCGATGTTTTCATTATGCCGCCCGATCTCGAGGAGCTGCGCCGTCGCCTAACGAAAAGAGGAACAGAGACGCCGGAGCAAATCGAAGTGCGCTTGGTCACGGCCGCGCGCGAGATGGAGCTTTGGCGCGATTATCGTTACACCATCATCAGTCGCTCGGTGGAGGAAGACCTGCTGAAATTCCGCCACATCATGGGCGCGGAGCGTTACCTGAGCAGCCGAATGGTCCTGGCCTAACGATGAGCAAAAAAAAGCGATCTGTCGTGCTCGGCGTCACCGGGTCGATCGCCGCCTACAAGTCGGCCGAGCTGGCCAGCCTGCTCGTGAAGCAGGGGCACGAGGTCTTCGTCGTGATGACGAAGGACGCGGCGGAATTCATCACCCCGCTGACCTTGCAGACCCTCTCGAAGAATCCGGTTACGACCAGTTTCTACGATGAAAAACAGAGCTGGCATCCGGGCCACATCGCGCTCGCCGATCGCGCCGACCTGCTCCTGATCGCGCCCGCGACCGCGAACGTGATTGCGGAACTCGCCCACGGGCTCGCCGGTCATCCGCTTACCGCGATCGCGCTCGCAACGCGTGCTCCGATTTTGCTCGCGCCGGCGATGAACGGCAAAATGTGGGAACACCCGGCGACAGTCGAGAATGTGAAATCGTTAGGCGCGCGCGGGGTGGAATTCATCGGGCCGGAAGCCGGGATGCTCGCCTGCGGCTACGAAGGCATCGGTCGCCTCTGGAAGGTCGACGAGATCGCGTTCCGCGCGGAGTTCCTCCTCGCGCGCGGCGACAACCTGATCGCGTGAAGTTCCTCATCACGGCCGGGCCGACGCGCGAGCCGCTCGATCCGGTGCGTTATCTGAGCAACCGGTCGTCGGGCAAAATGGGCTACGCGATCGCAGCCGCGGCTCTCGAGGAAAAACATGAGGTCGTGCTCGTCTCTGGGCCAGTCGCGATCGCGCCGCCGGCGGGCGCGGAGTTCGTGCCGGTGATCACGGGCGAAGAGATGTTCACCGCCCTCGCCGCGCGGCTTGCCGACTGTGATGTCTTCGTGATGTGCGCGGCGGTGTGCGATTACAAACCGGTGCAGGTCTGGAGGCAAAAGCGGCCGAAGGAGCGCGCGCCCTTCACCCTCGCCCTCGAGCCGACGCGCGATCTCCTCGTCAGCCTAACGAGTCTGCCGCATCGCTGTTTCGTGGTCGGCTTCGCCGCCGAAACGCAGAGCCTAACGACCAACGCCCAACGCAAGCTGGTGGAAAAAAAATGCGATCTCCTGGTGGCGAACGACGTCAGCCGCTCCGACCTCGGGATGGAGGCGGACGAGAACGAGCTCCTGATTTTCTCGCCTAACGACGAACCGAAAAAACTTTCGCGCGGAAAAAAAACCGCGCTCGCGCGTGAACTTTTGAAAATAATTTTGAATGCGCGCGAAAAATGTTTGACAAAGAAAACGTGACGCTTAGTGACTCGTGCAGTGAAGTTATTCACATACTGTTCACAGACCGCTTCTGCGGATTGAAAGGGGGGATTCCCTATGGCAATGAAGAAAAAGTCAGCCAAAAAAGCAACGGCCAAAAAAGCGCCTGCTAAGAAAAAAATGGCTAGCAAAAAAAGCTCGAAAAAAGCCGCCAAGAAATCCAAACGGTAAACCGAGCGATCCACAGAAGGGCGGATCTTTAACCGTTCTTCATCAAAATTAGCTTCAACCCGGGAGAAGGATTCAGTTTCTTCTCCCGGTTTTTTTCTGCGCGAAAAACTTGGCGGCGGCGCCGCCGCATCGGTTAGGTTGCGTGCGTGATTGCTTATCTCGAAGTCGCGGAAGAGGCGGCCCGCGCTGCCGGCGGCCTCCTCCGCGCCCATTTCGAAAAACCGCTGACGGTCAATGCCGCGACCGCGCACGACATCAAGCTCCAGGTCGATGTGCTGACGCAAAATCTGATCACCGAGATTCTGCTGCGGCAGCATCCGGAGCACGCGCTCTATGGGGAAGAGGGCCTGGTCGGCGACCAGTCGAGCGAATACCAGTGGGTCGTCGATCCGCTCGATGGGACGGTGAATTATTTCTACGGGCTCCCCCATTTCTGCACTTCGATCGCGCTGCGCTGCCGCGGCGAGATCATCGTGGGCGTGATCTACGATCCGCTGCGCGAAGAAATGTGGAGCGGCGTCAAAGGGGAAGCGCCGAAGTTCAACGGGAAAGAATTTCGCGTCAGCCAACGCACGGTGCTGGCCGAGTCGATCATCTCCGTCGGGCTCTCGAAGACCGGCGCGACGATTAATGCCGGCCTGCCGATGTTGCAACAGATGGTCCACCGCGTGCGGAAATGCCGGATGCTCGGGAGCGCCGCGCTCGATCTCGCGTATGTCGCATGCGGGCGACTCGACGCCTACATCGAACAGGGCATCAGCCTCTGGGATATCGCGGCCGGCTGGCTCCTGGTGGAAGCTGCGGGCGGACGTATCGAGATGAAGCCGCGGGAAGATTTCCCGGATAAATTCAGCATCGTGGCTTCGAACGGCCTGCTCGACCTCTCCAATTAGCCTAACGAAATGTCGCGCGCGGGAATCGGGTATGACGCCCATCGCTTCAAGGCCGGACGGAAACTCGTTCTCGGCGGGGTGGAGATCCCGCACGCGCGCGGGCTCGACGGCCATTCCGACGCGGATGTGCTCAGTCACGCGATCGCGGATGCATTGTTAGGCGCGATCGGCGAGCGCGACATTGGGCATCATTTTCCGAACACCGATGAAGCGATTCGCGGGATCAGCAGCCTGGAGATTTTGCGGCGGGTCGGGGAGATTTTGAGCGCGCAAGATTACCGGGTGGAGAACATCGACGCGACGCTGATCGCGGAGGCGCCGAAGATCGGACCGCATCTCGAGGCCATGCGCGGGCAGATCGCGGCCGCCTTGAAAATCGAAGCAACCTGCGTCGGCCTGAAAGCCACGACGAACGAAGGGATGGGCGCGATCGGACGCGAGGAAGGAATGTCGGCGATGGCGGTGGCGAGCGTGGCGAAAACGCACGACCGCGCCTAACGAAAAAAGATGGCGCTTAAATTTTTCAACACCTACTCGCGCGAGCTCGAGAATTTTCAGCCGCTCGATCCCGAGGGGAAGATCGTGAAGATGTATACCTGCGGGCCGACGGTTTACGCCCGCGCGCACATCGGGAATTTTCGCGCTTACATTTTCGAGGATCTGCTCCAGCGTCATCTCGAACTGCGCGGCTTCCACGTGCATCGGGTGATGAACCTCACCGATGTCGACGACAAGACGATCCGCGGCAGTCGCGCGGAGAATCTCCCGCTGGCGGAATTTACCGCGCCGTTCAAGGAGGCGTTTTTTCAGGATCTCGACGCGCTCGAGATCGGGCGAGCGGGCGCGTATCCGGCGGCGACGGAGGAACGTTACATCCAGGCGATGATCGGGATGATCAGCAAACTGCTCGAGCGCGGACTGGCTTATCAGGCGGAGGACAAGTCGCTCTATTTTCGGATCAACCGCTTCCCGAAATACGGGGCGCTGGCGCATTTCGATCTCACGGAGCTGCGACCGACTGGCCGGGTGAAGAGCGATGAATACGACAAAGAACACGTGGGCGATTTCGCGCTCTGGAAAGCGTGGGACGAAGTGGACGGCGACGTCGGGTGGGAGAGCCCGTGGGGCCGCGGCCGGCCCGGCTGGCACATTGAGTGCAGCGCGATGGCGACGGCCTTGTTAGGCGAGCAGATCGACATTCATTGCGGCGGGGTGGACAATATTTTTCCGCATCACGAAGCGGAGATCGCGCAATCGGAAGGCTGCAGCGAGAAGGCGCCATTCGTTCGTTACTGGCTGCATTGTGCGCATCTCCTGGTGGAGGGGCAGAAGATGTCGAAGTCGTTAGGCAATTTTTATGTCCTGCCGGATCTCTTCGCGAAAGGCTACAGCGGCCGTGAGATCCGTTATGCGCTGCTCCGGGTGCATTACCGCGCACCTTTGAATTTCACCCTCGAAGGCATGGAAGAGGCGCGGCAATCGCTCGCCCGGATCGATGAATGGTTGCGCCGGCTCTGGGAGGCGGCGGGCGACGGCAAGCTGCAGGCGAACCGGCCAAAGACGATCGATGACGACGATAAATTTGCCGTCGCCCTCGATGACGACTTGAATATTTCCGCAGCCCTGGGGCACCTCTTCGAGCAGATCCGCGTGAGCAATCGCGAGCTCGACGAAGGAATCGACTCGGCCCGCGCGCTGTCCTGGCTGGAATGGTGGGGCCGGATCAATGCCGCGCTCGCGCTCGTGGCGTCCGCGGCCGAACCGACCGAGGAGGTCGTGCAAATGGCGAACGACCGGGTGGAGGCGCGGATGGCGAAGGACTGGAAGAAGAGCGACGAACTGCGCGATGCGCTGCAGGCGCTTGGCTGGGACGTGCGCGACACCAAGGACGGCCAGGTTGTGACCCCGCGCGCTGGAGCCTAACGACGATGTTTTCTCCCGCGGAATTCTTCGAGCTCGGCCACACTGCGCATTCGAAATTGTTCGAGCCGGACAAGTATGTCTGGGAAGCGCT
>JBBSED010000061.1:0-15999 GCA_038240025.1 Chthoniobacterales bacterium | reverse complement strand
CAGAGCAGATACAATTGTTCCTCCACCGCGAGCGACCAGAGATGCGAGGTGATCCAGTGCGGATTCGCGTAATCGGTGGCGAAAGCGAGATGCGGCGGCATTCGTCACGTGTCACCCGGCCCGGTATCTGAACGCAGCCCGATTTCACGTTGAGGAGCGGAGCCTATTCAGACGCTGGTATGCTTCCTGCTAGATCCCCTCGGTATCGTCACCCGCATCCGCTTCCCAGTGGCGATCTTAGAATCAACGTCGAGTCCTTCATTCGGAGTTAACAGTGCGCCGACTGGGGCCGCCGGCCGCGATTTTACTAGAGGAAAGGAGCTGAGGTGTACGTGCTAACGTTATGAAAGGTCTGTCATTCGCAACCACCATGCTGCTTTGGATTTGCGGTGGCATTTTTGCGACGCCTCCGCCAGGACTGCGCGATGTTTACGAACAAGCATATCAGGAGTTCACCGCAAACCATTACGCCAACTCTCTTCGCCATTTAGCGTTGTTTGACTCACTTGCAAGGAGTCCCAGCGATCGCGCGGAGGGGTTTAACCTTCGCGGCATTATTTTCATGCGGAAGCATGATTATAAACAAGCGCAGGTCGCTTTTGCGAAAGCAACGGAGGCAGCGCCTGATTCGTGGAATCCCCGTTTCAACCTAGGCGAGATTTCGTTCATCTCAAAGAACTGGGGAGAGGCCAGGCGACGATTCGAAACGCTCCTAACGGGGCCCAATAATCAGCTTGAGGAAGAAACCTGCGAGCTGGTACAATTCAAGATTCTTCTGACCCACCTTCTGGAAGGCAATGAGACGGAAGCGGTCCAGACAGGTAGCGAGCTTGAACGCTCCAGTAGCGGGCCGGCTGCTTATTACGCACACGCTGCGATAGCACGGCACCTGAAAGAGCCGGACGCTGCCGAATGGACGACGAAAGCGAAGGAGCGCTTTCCTCTATCCCTGAATAAGCTCTATGCGGAGTCTTTCATTGAAGTCGGCTGGGAGAAAAGACCCGCTGAGGAAGCGCGCGCAAGGTTCGTGATCGGCCCTCAAAACGAAGGTGCCAATCGAAACGGAACGGAGGTTTTGTCGACCTTGGAGGAGGCCAAAAGTGCTCTCGAAAATGGCGACCCCAACTCGGCCCTGCGATGCCTCGACAAAATGGGGCTGTGCTCGTCGAGCGTGACCGACGCCTTCCTCCTGGGTTCGATCTTGCTGGAGTTAAAGCAATTCGATCGAGCAGAGACGGCGCTTCAGCAGGCAGTCGTCCTTAACCCTAACTCATATGAGGCGAAGTATGCTTTGGCTCAGGTGGCCTTTAGGAAGAAAGATTATCGCAGAGCACGAGATCAGATGGAAGCGCTTTACGCCGAAATCCCCATCGACGAGCCAAGGGAGAATTTGCAGGTAGTAAAGTTTCAGATTTTTTTAGCCTTGCTCCTAGAAGAGAAGGAGAAGGAGGCACAGGTGGTGATGGAACATTTTAACTTTACCAGCGAGACCCCCGCACTCTACTATTGCCAGGCAGCTTTGGCGTTCAAACATGGAGAGGTCGATCAAGGAAAGAGTTGGGTAGCGTCTGCGCAAAAGATATATTCGTCCGCTCTCAACGGTGTTTTTATGAAGACGTTGGTGGACCTGAACTTGCTCGCAACCCGGCCGATCACAGTTTCTCAGGTATCTGAAGAATAACCCCGAAAAACCGAGGAGTCCTCGCACACTTCAGATCAAGCCGAAGAGCACGTCTGATTTCTTTCGCCGCCCTTATTCGAGCGGCGAACGTAACCAAACTGTTACGCAACGATTGTTTGCTAGTTAGCCTGCCCCGAGGAAACTCCCTTGGCTCTCCAAGGCCAGTCCTCTCCGGGGCAACAACTCAGCTCAACCAAAGGAGATCGAAAATGCAACTTCAGCGTAAATATGACAGGACAGGTTTCTTCTCGGGACAACCCCTCATCGGCAAGGTCGGGTTTGCTGCGCTCGCCTCAGCCGTGGTTCTGACCTTCCTCCTCGCCGCAACGCCCCTCTCGGCCGCCATTATTCAGGTCCAGGTCGGCGCCGGCGGGCTTAAGTTCACGCCGCAGGCGGTGACCATCCAGGTCGGCGACACCGTGCAGTGGAATTGGGCCGGCAACGGTCATAGCTCCACTTCCGGCGTCCCGGGCGCTCCCGATGGGATATGGGATTCCGGCATCTTGAACCAAGGAGCGACCTTCAGTCAGGTGTTTAGCAGCGCCGGTAACTTTAATTACTTCTGCTCACCGCACGGGAGTTGTTGCGGCATGATCGGCAGCGTCACCGTCAACGCTCCGACCCCCACGCCGACGCCGACCCCGCCGCTGCCTCCCATCCAGCAGGGCGGGATCCAGTTGAAACTCCAGCCCGTCGCCTCGGGCTTGACGGCCCCGATCGAAATCAGTTCACCGGCCGACGGCAGCGGCCGTCTCTTCATCGTGCAGCAAACCGGTCAGATCCGCATCCTCAAGGGCAGGCGCATTGTGGCGGAGCCCTTCCTCGACCTGTTGAGCCGCCTCGTGACCCTGATGCCTGCGTACGATGAGCGCGGTTTGCTCGGCTTCGCTTTCCATCCCGACTTCAACAACGCTTCCGCGCCGGGCTTCCACAAGATCTATACCTACACCAGCGAACCGGTTTCCGGCCCGGCCGACTTTACCGTGCCCAATCCCAATCCCTTCGATCACCAGAGCGTGATCGCGGAGTGGAAAGTCTCGAACAACAATCCCGACCGGATCGATCCCGCTTCGCGTCGCGAAGTGGTGCGGATCGATGAGCCGCAATTCAATCACAACGGCGGCCAGCTCGCCTTCCGCCCAAGCGATCGCTACCTCTATGTCTCGTTTGGCGATGGCGGGAATGCCAACGACGTCGGCGACGGGCACAATCCGAACAAGGGCAACGGCCAGGACCTTTCCACCGTGCTGGGCAAAATGCTTCGAATCGATCCGCTCGACCCGGCCCTCACCACCGGCAGCCCCGACCCGATCAGCGCGAACGGCAAATATCGCGTCCCCGCCACCAACCCCTTTGTCGGCCAGCCCAAGACCGTCGCCGAAATCTTCATCTTCGGCTTGCGCAATCCGTTCCGCTTCGGCTTCGACCCGAATCTCGATCAACTCATCATCGGAGATGTGGGCCAAAACAACATCGAGGAAATCGACCTCGGTGTTTCCGGAAAGAACTACGGCTGGAATAAGAAGGAAGGCACCTTCCTCTTCAATCCCGACGACGGCACTATCCTGCCCGACGGCAACCCCGATCCGCGGCTCACCAATCCCGTGGCCGAGTATAGTCACATCGATGGGATCGCGGTCATCGGCGGTTATCTCTACCGGGGAGCACTCGCGCCGGCCTTGGCCGGTAAGTATGTCTTTGGCGATCTCTTTGGGTCGACGGGTTCGGCGCGTTTGTTCTACAGCGACCTGACTGACGGCACCATCCTCGAGTTCAAGCCGGGCGGGCAAAACCCGCTGGAAGGATCGTTTCTGAAAGGGTTTGGACGGGACGATGCCGGGGAAATTTATGTCCTGGCGGACACCAACATCGGGCCCTCGGGCACCGGCGGCCAAGCCTTCAAGATCATCCGTGCCACCGGCCATTAGAACTTCCAGCGGTCCAGGCTGGGAGTAAGGGTGGGGAAGCGAAGGCCCCGGCGTCAAGTCGGGGCCTACTTGCAAAGTAAACGCGATGTAACCTTTCCGGCGTGGCCCTCCGACTGGACCATGTCAGAAATGCCCCTAACGAACGATACAACAAAAACTACGTCATGAAAGTCCAGCGCCGTTGCCCGACATGACCGAATCGATTCTGCCGGCACGGCGAACCGTACATCGTCACATGATGAATGGCCGCTGAGATCAGACCCCGCGTCAAAGGCAAGGCGGTGCGAAATGAGGCCGCCGTCGGCAGCGCAGACGGAGCTGATGAATGAGAGTTACATCTGTTCTCCGACAGCCAAGCAACGACAAATTCATCGCCCTCAATATTGAGCACGCTGGGGTCGAGCGGCATGCCGCACTTGAGGCAAAGCGAGTCCCGCGCGCCATCCTTGCGGCCGCCGCCGCCCGGTTGCAGGACTACGATCGCACAGAAGCCCAAAGGCACCGACGAGACCGAGCCGGTGACAAACCGGAAAACCAACTCACCGCCAAAGCCGAGGGATACCGGTTCGAACTGATCCGGGTGAAGCCGGAGATCAAGGTCAGGCAGGCGGCGACCGACGCGAAGCTTAAGGTCACGAAAGCGAGCGACCGCGGCTTCGATCAGCTGGAGCCGGTCAGGGCCGCCTTCGCTCACATCGCCGGTTTCAACGAAGATGGCGAAACCGTCTTGGCCATGCGCCCGACCGGCGCGCCGATCCTACAGGAGAGCGCGCGTGGCGGACCGGAGTTCGCGTTCCAGATTTCGCGACCCAAACCGGCTTCACCCGGCTCTTCGCGCCGGTGCAGATGCAGGGGCAATCAGGCTTTGTCCCCTTCGCCTTCGAGGGTGCACCACAAGAATCTCCCTGGGTGTTCGGAGTGAACGGAAAGGCAATTTCAGGGTGTCGCGTCTTCGTTTGATTAATCGTTCTCGTAGATCTCGACGTCCCGTAGCAATTGCCAAGCACGATCGAAAAGTCACGTCGATGCGATTGGACCGGGGAAGTCAACCTGACCGTCATTGTTGAAAATAAGCCACCCAAGTGGAGTCAGGTTCCTGCTCGGAAGTTGCTGCTTTTTCCTCGGGAAAATTGACCGCCCAGTCTCCGAGGAACATCAGAACATTGGCACTTGCGGGATCCAGACAAAGTGTGCGCGCACGTCAGACTCCATGTTTTGGCACCTGGCACGCCCCCGGAACTCTCAGGTTTCGGGGTGGCGAAAACAAAAAATCATAGTGCGCGATTCTCGCAAAGTAGTTATCAGGATGGAAACTGTATTCACACTAGCCAAAACCTCCTCCAGCCCAGACTCCATCGTCCGCAGCTTAAAGGAGGGCGCGGATTATCTCCCCCATTGGCGGTTCCTCATCTGCGAAAAAATACTGCGCGAAACTAACTTGGCTCCGGACGCGTCGACCGCGCGCAGCCAAATTTTGTTCAAGGAGAAAGACCCTTTCCTCAGGAAGCTCCTAGCTTTCCAATGGGAGGGAGGCTCGGGCAAATCCCGTCCGATCGAGTATGCGCTGCGATGCTATCGTTCGCGGAACGAAAATCTGACCGCGACGACGATCTCGGCCATGGTCATAGCCGGTCAAAGTCCGCGCGACATCGCGGAAGAAATCGGAACCACCCGCGCAAATGTGATTGCGTTCGAGAAAATATTTTTCGATGTCCGGCGCTACCTCGAACTGCGGCCCTGGATCAAGGCACTTTGTTTTTTTCCGAGCCGCATGACAGTGTTGGAAAAGGGCGCATCCCGGTGGCTGATTACGGCGTGCGAGCATGGATGGAACGGGTTGGCCTATGTGTTTTCGACATCCCGGTCGGGTACGGAGGCTGTCGATAATTACAATATGAAGTCTGCGGGTAAGTCGAACTCTGACATGATTTCTCTGGGATTGGGCGGTAGGTTGGCGGATTTTATTATTACTCTTGAGATGGAGGGCGTGAAGCCCACCGCGGAGGAGATGGCACTCTTCTGCAAACTAGGACTACTCGGCCCAGGACTTCCTGCCAGTTTCCATCAGCTTGACTACCCCAAAGCGCTAAGTCGAAAAGAAGCGGAGATACGGAGAAAACATCAGTCAATGATAGGGAAATTGACGCCACAAGGGCAACGTAGAGTGATCGGGCTCTTGGAGAGGCTGCAACTAATTGGGGTGACCAGTTCACATAACACTCAACCTAACCCAAAGCCGGGCGGGGAAGATCAAAGCAAGCCGTCCGACTCGCCGACGTCAGCGCCCGAAAACGCGGGGTGAAGGGGTGTCGGAAAAGCGGTCGGCCGGTGATGCTATAGCAATCAAGGCCCGGCTCTCCGTCATGGAGATAGTGGGCAAGAAATTCGTGCCGCTCGAAATGATCGGGAAGAACGGCGCCCGGCAACAACCCGGCGAATTGCTCTCGATCGAAATGAGCCCAGTCACCCGGCCAGGCAGGTAACTCTTGGACCGTCTGCAGTGCCGCCACCCGCGCGCGGCCCGCAGCGTAGTGTCGCCAAAATTGTCGCGCTCCCTCCACGATCGCGATCGCTTCCTCGGGCACGCTGCAGCCAATGATCTCTTCCAACATGCCAGCTCCGGTCCTCCAGCTAAAACCCGACGAAGTGACAAGGACGTCTAACAAGCGCGGCCACGATTCGCCCTCCGCGTGGGCCTGGCGAACGATCTGGAGAATCCCGGCCAACTGGACACTGGGCAGAGTGGCTTCGGGCAGCACCAGCGGTGGAAAAACCGGGCTGCGGTTGAGTTTGCTCAGGACCGGCACCGGGCGGGTGAGCGCCGGCAGATTCTGCTCGGCGGGGCGGTAGCTCAGAGCAAGGACACCGGTTCTCTCCACCTGTTCCCGCAACCAAACTTTGCGGAGAATTCGGCCAGCCAGTTCACGACGGCCCAGAAGGAAAGCCGCCGCTTCCAGCGGCGCAAATGATTCTCCGGAAATCTCGCCGCCTAGCGCGACCAACAAGTCGATTCTGGCCCGCGCCGAGCCCGGGAAGTTTTTTTCGGAACCGCCCCTGGTTTGGAGGCAAGCGAAAAGAGGTGTGGTCATTCACCATATCTAGGTCGGCGCAGTCGAAGAATTTGCGTTTTGCCGTTCGGCCATGTTCCCGAAAGGCAAAACGCCGCCCGCCTACGGGGATCCACCCCGAAGGCGGTGTCATGCGGCGTTGGGTCAGAGCGTCCGACTGGTTCAAAAACATGCTAGTAAAAAAAGGCGGTTCCTCGGGCGGAGTTTTGTTCTTCGATTACATGAAGATTGAATCCCTCAATCGCGACAGCGGCGGCCTCCCTGAGGTTCGCCGGGCAACCAACAAAAACATTAACCAAGGTCGGGTTGTTCAAACGGGCGACCCGCAAGAATACCTGAGTTACTGGAATACTTCAGGCGCCAGGCTGGTTTTCCATATCTGGAGCACGAGTATGACAGGCGCGACGGCCATCGCCGCGACGGCGATCGAGGAAGCAGGACTGATCGACCGCGCCGGACACTTCCACACCCAGAAGTCTTCCGCGCAGGGTTCAGCGGCAAGAAAACTTGCAAAGAAGTTGCAGCCCGCCCCTAAAGATGGGGACGCGGACTTGTACCTTGTTCTCAGGCTGGCAAGTGGGGAGCCGCTTTTTGTTCGCCTCACAAGCTGCGGGTCGACTTCGGAAACGGTCAAAAAAGCGCTGTGTAACACCGATGTCTTGGATCCCTTCAGCTCGGACGCTCCAGGGCCCAAGGCCTTTCTGATGACCTTCGATAACTGCCTCCTCGAGGTTCGGCACACCGGTCAGAGCTGAGCGCCACCGCTCGTCCCAACGCGAACCCATTCCCGAGTAACATAGATAGAACTGAGCGCAGCCCCCGCCGGAGTAACTTCAGGCGGGGGCTGACGCCAACTCTGTGCTCCGCTTGGAACCCGTCAGGGGTAACTAACTCGGGCCTGGCCCGCGCGTTCTGGAGGGGGGAGAGATTTGACACATACGCCTGGACGTGCTATCTTAGGCGAGCACCAAAAGTAACACTTGACTATGATTAGTTAAGCATACAACCGGGCTGGAGAAGCCACGGTGTAGCAGAGCGCGGAGCTCTGATGTGCGGAGGTAGGACTTCCGAACAAAATCTCCGGGGACTTTATCCGTTTCGCTCTGATGCGAGAACGGCTTTGTCTCTCGCGCTCTTGGTGCTCTGGAACCTATCCTTTGCACCTTTCGCTGTTTTTGTGGTCTGCGCCGGTTGCGTCTTTTCCAGACGGTCCGCTTTTCCGCGGGGATCAAGTTACCTGCAGAGCCCTTTGTCTGGGTAACCAAGGGGATGAAGGCATTGCCAGAATGTTCCCCGTCCGTTCGCGCAACCTGGTTGTGCACCATCAACTTCAGCAGGCGAGGACGGGACTAACGTGGGGCCAACTTGGCCGACGAAAGCGAGTCCGCGGTTCCCCATAAGCATGCTAGCGTTTCGACCTCACGTCAGGGTGCACCACCGGCAGGACCGACCGACGTCGATCCTGCCGGTGGACTATGCTTGGTTCCTGGTTGTGATCCTGCCGGAAGCTATCACTTTCTTGCCGCTCGCGGCGCAACTGGCCGTGGTCAAAGCCGCGACTTTCCGCCGGCGATCTTATCCATCGTTAGGACCATTCGGTTCACCTATCGCCTTTGAGTTTCGTCAAACCCAAAGCTCCAGCATTTACCTAAACGCAGCAGCCAATTTCGACTCCTCCAATGAAGAAAACGCCTAGCAGTCAAAAACCGAGAGAGCATTACGTGGTTGGTCATCGTCAGGATGGTTACAATTGGTTGCTTCCCGAAATCGCCGGAGAGGCCGCAGATGACCAGAACTTGGAAGCGGCCCGGCGATTTGTCTCGCTCGCCGAAGCCGTCAGCGTCTCGGAAGATTTGCCTGGTGATGTCTTTGAGGTGCTGGTGGACGATCAAGGCCAGGAAACTCTCTCGGAGTTGCAGGTCGACTTGCACAAGGTAAACGCAGCTCCCTACCGCGGTTGTTATGGGTTGCTGCACGGCCTCGTCGTCGGCCCGAATCCTCTTTGCGCTGATCGTGAGGCGACCGAGCATCGGTTCAAAGCTTTACACGCGCTAAGTGTTCGGTGCGTGGTCAGTCTCTTAAGTCGGGATGAACTCTTCTGGTCCTGCGAGGAAGAAAATGAGGGGTGGTTCGAAAATTTTGAGCATCATGTTTTTCCGATTTCCGATGGGGGAACGCCGACGAAGCCGGTGATGCGGCTTATCCTCAATGTCATCGAAGAGCGGGTGTCGAGAAATGAGGTCGTGCTCCTCCACTGCTGGGGCGGACGAGGTCGTTCCGGGTTGGTCGCGGCCTGCTTGGTCGCGCGGCGAAAAATGGCCACCGGCCAAGCCGCGCTGAACTTCGTCGCCCGCAAAAGATTCGAGACCGGGCTCTTCGCGCCCGCGCCCGAAACGGAAAACCAGTTGGAATTCGCCCGCGGCTGGAAGGAGGGCCGCTAAAGGAGTGGGGGGACAAGGCGCAAGTAGGGCACGGCGCCGTGCAAAATCTCTTAGGCCACCTGCTCCGGGTGCGGCCGAGGTGGAGACAAACGCAAAAGCCATCACCACGGCACCGCCATAAATGAACAAAGTACCTTCGCTTCCTTCTCAAGCTTCAAGCTCGTCACCCGGCGCTCAGCGCCCGTCGCTGGACCCGCTGCAGAGACTCGACGATCTCGGATTAGAAATCTTGCGGCCGATCGGAATCCTCTTGTATCACGCCATCGATCGTTGTGTGGCGGCGCGCTTACAATCGGGAGACACTTCGATCTGGAGGACAACCCTCGGCACTAGTTCGGCTCTGGTTCCGTCACCCGAGAAAATCGATGCGATTGTCGGTGAGCTGCTGGCCTCCAAACAAAAGGACGGCTTGAGTAAGCGCTACATCGAGACTGTGCGCAGTCATCTGCTGCGTTTCGCCGCCGCCTTTCCGACCGAGCTCAGCCTCATCACGGCGCCGCAGATCGATGGGTGGCTGCGAGCGCAAAACATCGGACCGCGGGCTCGCAACAATCTCCGTGGCTCCATCATTACGCTGTTTCATTTCGCCCGGAAGCACGGTCATCTCCCCAAAGGACAACCAACTGAAGCGGATGATATCGCCCGGGCCAAGGACCGCGGTGGCCGGATTGGCATCCTCCGTCCGCCCGAACTGGCGTTGATGCTGCAGCGAGCTCCCGAACGGGTCCGGTTGTTCCTTGCCCTTGGCGCCTTCACCGGCATGCGCTCGAGCGAGGTTTTGCGCCTTGAATGGAAGGACGTAAATTTCGAACGTTCCTTCATCACCGTCTCTCCGGAAAAGGCGAAGACCGCGACAAGGCGTTTGGTGCCAATTCAGCCAAACTTAATGCGCTGGCTGGCTCCTCACCGCCATCACGTCGGAGCCGTGTTCAAAACGCCGCGAGATGCCGGACGGGCCATCGCTTTCGCCAAGAACTGCCACGTGGAATGGCCTAGCAATGCCCTGCGTCACAGCTATGCCACTTATCGGTTGGCGATGACCGCGGATGCGGCCCGGGTTGCGCTGGAAATGGGAAACAGCCCGCAGAAGCTCATGACCAACTACCGAGAGCTTGCCGACGGCAGAGAAGGACGGGAATGGTTTGAGATTTCTCCTCTAAATGGACCGAATATTGTCTCGGAACCGCCCAGATAACGGTCCGCTGCCCCCCATCAGGGCCAACTGTTTCGGAGTTTTCGGCCGAAACGTGCGGGCCGACTACGGCTTTGACTTGGGACGCGTAGTGGCCTTTTCGGTCGACGCAGATTGCCAACTCAACCTCGCCTGGCAGACGACCGCGGGGACTAGACAAGGCGTCAGTCTCGCCGCCAACATCACTGGAGGCTTCGTCTTTTACGGTGACGGGCCAGGCATCAGGTCATTGCCTTCGACGCGGCAACCGGAACGAACCTCTGGTCGAGCGGTTCCAAGATCCGCGGCGACATCTATGGGGCGCCGATGGTCGTCAACGGACGGGTTTACGTGGGCGCCTGAGACAACAAACTCTACGCATTCGGGCTGTAGTGTGATTCCCTAAAGCAGGCGGGACGAGCTCTCCTAGGCCACTACGGCCTCGGCTCAGAATCTCGCCCAACCCACAACCTTGGCAGGCCTGCCGCGTCCGCCAAAGTTCATGTATACGGTCGCTGGTCGTTGACGGTCATGTTCCAGAACGCGGTCGAATCCGCCTGCCAGAGACCTCGCTTTAAGTCAGCCCGGTTCAGATCATAGAGCCAGCAAACCACCTTTATCGAAGCAAGCACGACGCGAGGGACGAGAATAATTTGAAATTCCTTCTGAAAAACGGCCGACAATTCCCTCAGAACCGTACAAATGACGATCAGCCGACCCCATCAGCACCCTCCGTTTCGTAGTTTTTCGGCCGAAAATCGTGCGACTGAGTACGGGTTTGTCTACGGGTAAACTACGGGTTTCAGACCTGTAGACAGCAAATTTTCCTCGAAAATCACGTGATGGGGCCTCAATCCACGAAGTGTGATGACCGCGTAAACAGCTGAGGATAAATGACTACCGACGAACGGAGATCCCATCCAGAAGATATTTACCTAATTCGAGTGCAATGGCAGCGCGTACGGGAGTCGAACCCGTGCACCAGCCTTGAGAGGGCTGTGTCCTAACCACTAGACGAACGCGCCAGGGCGGGGGTGGCCGATCTTAGTCGCACTCGCTCGGCCGGGCAACTCCGGGTTTGCCCGTGCCCTCGTTAGGGCTTTAAAACGTCGCTGACCTTCGCCTGCGCTGGGGTGGGAAGGGGAGCGGCCGTGATGCCGGCCTGCTGTGTCGCGAGGCGCGCGGCTTCGGCTTCGTCGGTTTCGTGGCGCACCCGCGGCTGGAGCAAAGTCCGTTCGTGGCTCGCCCGCTGGGCGGTGAGATAGTCGCGCAGAGCCGGCGTCGCCGCGCGCGCCCTTAGTTTCTGGAAATAGGCCTGGTAATAATCGCGCAGTCGGTGGCGTCGCTCGAGATCGGTCGGCGCTTCGTCGGCCGCTCGCTTCAACGCGTGCAATCCCTCATCATTCCGAACGCCGGTCTCCAGCTCGGCCACCTGCACGAGGAGGCGATGTGCATCGGCTGCTTTGCCGAGGGAGGATTGCTTGAAGAGGGTGCTCAACAGCTCAAGCTCCGGGGAGGCCGGCACCTGGGGCAGGGAAGCCGCCTCCGGACCGGGCAAAGTATTTGGGGGAATGATCGAGGGCGGTTCGATCGGGGCGATCGTCGGGGAGGCGACGGGAATCTCCGCGGCTTCCGTCGCGGCGGCCGCTTGGGCGGAAGTGTTATCGGGGCTGGCGGGCGTCTGCCCCAGCGCGCTCCCGGCCGTGAGCACCGTCGCAATCCCTAGGCTTAGTCGCAGGCTAAAATTCATCTCAGTTCTGAAAATCGAAAGACCGCTCTGGGTGACAGGATTCGCACCTATGACCTGTCGCCGCGGCGACCGCTCTCAACCAGATAGGAATATTCATCAGCTCCGCGTCCTTCTTAAAAATAGCGTTCACGAGAAATCCCCTCAGCGCGAGTCGGAAATTGCTCTTCGTAAATCAAGGCCCAGGAGCCGCGGTGCGAAACATTGACGGAGAATCGGGGTGACAGGATTCGAACCTGCGACCTCCTGGTCCCAAACCAGGCGCTCTACCAAGCTAAGCTACACCCCGTAAACCACTGCCTGTAACACGGAAGAGGGAGCAGCGCATGTGAACTTTGGTGCGGGGGCCAGCGACCTGTCGCCGCGGCGACCGCTCTGCCAAGCTAAGCTATACCCCGGGCAACGATCAGCGCGATCTTTACCATGCCCTCCAGAAATCACGGTCGTCCGCAAATTTAACTCGGCCCGCGCCCACTCCGCCCATCGCTCCGAGCCGAGGATCGCGCGGTCTTGGAGCAACCGCCTCACGAATTCAGGATCTGGTTTACCGAGTCGCTCAAGGTCCGACTGAGCACCGTTGCAGTGCGCAGCGCTTCCGGGAAACAAGTCCAGCAACGCGATTAGAGATCTGACGCCAAAGAACCAGCCCTGCTTCACTTATCGTTAGATGCAGCCTCACGCCCGGCAGCTGCCAGGTCATTTCGACAGCCGTCGTCCCGGACATGCACCGTGAGCAGAGGCGTCTGGCACTTCAAGATCCCGCCCGCCACCGCTTTTCTCCGAGACCGGCGGCAAGCTCAACCTAACGAGGCAGTTTTAAATCACTGATAATCGGTGCTCGCCTCCAGCTTACGGGTGAGTTCCAAGTTATTCGCGCTGCCAGCGCGCACTACCCAAACTCCTTTCAGAATCCCTTGAGGGAGGGCGAGGTCCTTCCAGTTGCCGTCGGGTCGTTGCACGGCCAGCTTGGTCGCGCCGTAATATTCCAATTGGCTGCCCCCGGCTTCCTCGAAGATCGGGAAGGAAAGCGCCATGGTGCCATCGGCGATTTCATAAATCAGCACGTTCAGCACTACCGGAGTGGTGGTAGTCAACTTCCCCAAACCGAAGTGACCAGTGATGCGCCAGTCGCGCGCTAACTGCAGGGCGTATTTGTCATAGGCGCCGTTTTCCTCCGAATGAATCACCTTGATGCCATAGAGACGAGTCCCGTTGAGCTGGCCGCGTACCGACACCCAGGCTTCAATGGGAGAGACCGCAACGTGCTTGAAAATCGTCGGGCTGAGCGTTCGTTTCAGCACCGCCAACGAGAGTCCGGGAATATCGGCGACCGTCCGCGGCCGCTTCGGCGCGGGAGCGCCCGAGATCCTGCCTAGGCCTGTAATCAGCAAGAGAAGGGTTGCGATGATTTTCACGTAAATGTTTTATGTCGGCAACATTTAAGCGTCAATCAAGATATCGTCGCGCTGCGCCCCCGCCCGGCGCCGACGGGGGAGCACCGGTTGGCGACCGGGGAAGGAA
Source organism: Chthoniobacterales bacterium (assembly GCA_038240025.1). Lineage (GTDB taxonomy): Bacteria > Verrucomicrobiota > Verrucomicrobiia > Chthoniobacterales > UBA10450 > Palsa-1392. The sequence goes on along the minus strand of JBBSED010000061.1, from coordinate 2,442 downwards.
ATTCCCTAGGAGATCTCGCTCCACGCGAGGGAGAAAGCGCTTGCCCTGGTCCAATTCCCGAGGAACAGTTGGCCTTCTTCCGCCCCCGGCCAGCAATCTGCTCCAGCCCTCTCTCAGTTTGTCCTCATATGTTCAAAAACGAAAAATTTAATATCGGTATTTTCAGTATCCTGGTCCTGCTTCAGGTGCTCGGGGTGGTCGCGATCTGGACCCGCTTCCAGCTTGCCTTCCTGCCCATCATGCTGGTGATCTATTTCTGGATCGGGCTCGGCACGACGCTGTATCTGCATCGCTATCTCACGCATCGCGGATTCGAGATGCCGGGTTGGCTTTTGTTTCTCTTCGCGAGCGGTTCGGCGATCGGGCTCTCGGGTGATCCCGTCACCTGGGTGGGGGACCATCGTTATCACCATCTTAAATCCGACACCGAGGAAGACATCCACAGCCCGCGTCATGGCTTTCCCTACGCGCACATGATGTGGCTGATCCGGAAGCCCCCGTCGTTTCGCGAGCGTTCGCTCCGTTACGCCGCCGATGTGCGCAAAATCTGGTACTGCAAACTCTGGGAAAACTCTGCGCTCTATGTGCTTCCGCACCTTGCGCTCGCGGCGCTGCTTTATTTCACCCTCGGTCTCGCCGGCATGCTCTGGTGTCTCTACGTGCCGATCCTGGTGGTCTACAACTTCACCTGGGCGGTGAACTCCATCTGCCACATGAAGCAGTTCGGTTACCGGACCTACGAGACCTCCGACGAGAGCAAAAACAACTTCTGGATCGGCCTCGGTGCCTTCGGCGAAGGCTACCACAACAATCACCACGCCAAGCCACGTTGTGCTGCGCACGGTTTGAAATGGTGGGAGTTCGATCTCACGCGCTACACCATCTGGACGCTCGAGAAACTGCACCTTGCCTGGAACGTGCAATGGCCCGAACCCGAACCAAAATCAGCGGCGGTCGCTGAGGAACTCACGGCCGACGAAGCCGGCACGATGCTGATCACGAGCGCCGACTCGAACGCGTTGTAGCCGTTTCGCTGCGCGAGACGTGGGCGGGCGGCCCGCTCATCTCATCCCGCGGGAAAACCGCGTGCGCGGAAGCCCGCCTCGCGTTTAAGTGACACCCACTCGTGTCACTTCTCGCCCGGCAATTTCAGCGCCTCCCGGAATCCAGCCGGTCGATTCTCCTCACCAGCATCTACGGGCTGGCGGGCGGACTGGCCGCGGTTCTCTTCGAGCTCGGGATCAACTGGATCTACCTCTCGACCTTCGTCGCGCTCTCGCACCGAACCCTGACGGTTTTTCTCCTCGGCACTCTCGCGGTCGTCGTCGTCTGTTCGTTAGGCGGCGGCTTTCTCATGCAGCGGGTCGACCAGAGCGCCGCCGGCAGCGGCATCCCGCAGCTCAAGTTCGCCTTCTGGCAGGATTTCGGATTCGTTAGGCTTAAAACCGTGCTCGTGAAGTTCCTCGCCGGCCTGCTCCACGTCGGCGGGGGCATGAGTCTCGGCCGGGAAGGTCCGTCGATTCATATCGCGGGCGGGGTCGCCTCGCAGCTCAGCAGTTGGCTGGGCGTGCCAAAGCAGCGCCGGCGCCGGCCGGTCGCCGCCGGCGCCGCGGCCGGGCTCGCCGCCGCGTTTAACACCCCGCTCGCCGCGATCACCTTTGTCCTGGAGGAAATCGTGCAGGACCTGAACAGCCCGCTGATCGGCAGCATTATCCTCGCTTCCGTGCTCGGCGCTTTCACCGTGCACGCGATCGTCGGGAAGAACCCGGCCTTCGTCCTCCCCCAGATCGACGCCACCTCCTGGCAAGTTTACCTCTGCGTTCCGTTTGCTTCCGCCTTTGCCTCGCTCGTCGGAATCGGCTTCCAACGCGCCACCCTGCGGCTCCGTCTCTTCTCGAAAAATTGGAACACGCTCCCGCGGTGGATGCATCCGCTCCTCGGCGGACTCACCGTCTGGTTGCTCGGCGTCGGTATTTTCATCTGGTCCGGGCACCTCGGCGTCTTCGGCCTCGGTTATGACGATCTCACCGCGCTCCTCCACGGACAGATCATCTGGCCGCTCATCCTCGCGCTCCTCGTGGCGAAATGGATTTCCACCGTCGCCTGCTACGGCTGGGGCGGCTGCGGCGGCATTTTCGCGCCGCTGCTTTTCCTCGGCGCGACCGCGGGAGCAAGTCTCGGCGGGCTGGTCAGCTTCGCCGTCCCGCTCACGGTCGATGATCAGACCCTCCTCGCGGTCATCGGGATGAGTGCGTGTCTCAGCGCCGTTGTCAGGGCGCCCTTCACCTCGATCCTGATCGTCTTCGAAATGACCCACCAATTCGCGCTCGTGCCGGCGCTCATGCTCGGCGCGCTCGTCAGCGAAACCCTTTCGCGCCGGCTCACGAAAGACAACTTCTACGACGCCGTCCTCGCCCAGGATGGGAACGTCCTCGTGCACAT
>JBBSED010000060.1:0-16017 GCA_038240025.1 Chthoniobacterales bacterium | reverse complement strand
CCTCGAATTTGTCGACATGGGCGGCCACGGCTACGCCGTCGTCACCGCCGGACCGCAGGCAGTCGAAAGCGAGTTCGTCTGCATCCCCCGCCCGATCGCGCGCGCGACGACGCCCGATGGAGGCCCGCTCCGCTACCGCGTCACGCACCGCGCCGAGCGGTGGAGCGCAGACGAACGCCCGAAGCTGCAACAGCACGTGATCGAGGGCGACGTAAAACTGTCGATTTGACGTGTCCCGGGGGCCGCACCCGCCGATCAAGTCTATGGCTCCCGGCCAACGCTGCCGTAAGGGTCGCACCCGCGAACCGAAGCGGATACCGTCGCCAATATGGCAGCTTCCACCGTGGCCCACTACCTCGCCGCACTCCCCGCGGATCGCCGCGCCGCGCTCAGCGCGCTTCGCTAAAAGCAGCTGCGCCCGCGAACCTCGTTCGTCTCCCGAATGTCAAATGTATAGACGCGACCCCCGATTCTCGACCCGATTTTGCTGAGACGCTACGGTCAGACAAGCGCAGCCAGCTAAATAGCAGCTCGGCGAAGTGTCGAACAGCAAGCTCTGCGCCTTTTCCTCCTTCGCTTAAGGAAAGGCCTCCTACTTCGCTTGCGTCCGCGAACACCTCTTCCGTCCCGCACTTTTTACTGGATAAAGAGCGTTGACGAAAAATTCGCTGCGCGATGCACTTAGCCATGAAAATAAAAAGACTAACGTTGGTCTGCATGGCGGCAAGCTTGTCGGCGGCGTTCACGTTGAACGCGTCGGCTCAACAAGCCGACCAGGAAATCGCCGATGCTGTGATGGCCTCGGTCAAAGCGCAATGGGCGGCGGACATCAAAAATCCGGCAAACATTGCTGAACAGTCGAGGGACCAGTCGGAAGACTACACGGAACTAAACGGCCAGTATGCCACGCGGGTCGATGGGAAGGCGACGAATTCGCGTCTGGCGGAGGGAGCAGCTAAGGGCTCCGCAAAGCGGATCGCGGCGGAAATGCTCAATCCCAAGGTCCAGGTCTACAACGGCGACGTTGCCATTCTGACTTACAACTATGCCGGCCTGACTATCGACAAGGAGGGAAAAACGACCCCGAGCCGTGCAAAATCCACGCGCGTTTTTGTGAAAAAGGACAACAAATGGGTCTTGGTCCACGCAAACTTCGCGGCGGATCCGCTGCCCAAAGACTAGGGCGCCGATAGATTTAAAAGGGGCCGCCAGTAGCGCGTCGCGCTATTGGCGGTCTTTATCTTGGTCGTGCGCGGTGCGGAGGCTGAGGCTTGTCCGCCGTATAGTTCCCCGGATATCCTAACCGCATGACAGCTTCCACCGTGGCTAAATACCTCGCCGCGCTTCCCGCGGATCGCCGCGCCGCGCTCAGCGCCGTGCGCAAGGTGATCAATGAGAACCTGCCGGACGGATATGAGGAGGAGGACATACAGGTCGGGATGATCGGCTGTTGCCTCATCCGCCCCAACGCTGGGCAAACGTTCGTCGATCTTTGATGCGCTCGCGCCGCTTGCTTCCGCTACCCTCGCGGCTTCCCGTCTACGTCGCTCACCCCGGTCACTCCACTCTACTTTAGACTTTAGCCTTCTACTTCTCCACTGCACATAGCCAGTTACCACGCGGCGAGGGCGCTCATAGGCAAGGGAACGAGAGGCGCAAAGGAGGACGCGAAGAAGTCCGCGGTGAAGAAGGCGAAACCAAAGAAGTGACCTTGGCGACTGCCTTCAGACGCTTGGGTCGCCTTTACCAGGCAATCTGTGCAGATTTCCCCTCTGACCCCCATTCATTTCCCCTCCCAGCTAAGCTGAGTCCACGCTGGCTTCATCAGCCGCGCCGACGCATCGAGTCTTTGCGTGAGCGAAGTGGCGGATTGCGAATACCAGGCTCGGGCGCGGGTGGCCACCTATGAAATCAAATTCTGGTCCGCTTTTTGCGCGGATATAAGCGCTCGAGCACCTTCGGCAGTTGCTTCTTCACGAAGCTTCGGGACGTCGCCTTCCGAAAGAAAGGGGCTGCCTTCTCCGCCAGCACCATATCAGCGAGCCCGTGCAACGTGGACAAAGCGCAGAAGATGTCGGCAGCATCCTCAAACCGGTCGAGGTCCATGCCGGACTTGCCCTGATATGCAGCGAGCGCGAGTGCGAGCCGCTCCCCCGGCTTTATGGCGATCTCCGGGTAGCGGGGATCGTCGCGGTTCACGAGGTCATTCCGAAACATCAACCGGAAGTGACCGGGATGGTCCAAGGCAAAGGTGACAAACGCGAGGCTGAGGGCGCGTATGTCTGCGACGGGGTCGGCGGACCCCCCAACCTCCGCGAGATACTGCGCGACCCTTTCGTACGCCAATAGCGCCACCTCGGTTAGAAGCCCTTTTGCGCTCCCGAAGTGGTGGGCCGGCGCCGCTGGAGAGACGCCTGCGCGCTGAGCGGCGGCGCGGAGCGAGAAGGTCTCGATTCCTCCCTCGGTGATGAGGTCATCGGCCGCTCTGATGAGCGCGGCGCGCAAGTCGCCGTGATGGTATTTCGATCTCTTACGAGGCATTATCGATCCAAATCTTAACAGTGTTTAAATATATCTTGACGGCGTTTAGATTGAGGGGCATTCTCCCAGCTCAGTCAACTCAATCAACATGGAAAGGTTAAAATGAAAAAGACATGGTTCATCACTGGCGCATCACGCGGCTTCGGTCGCATCTGGGCCGAAGCCGCCCTTACCCGCGGCGATCAAGTTACCGCAACCGCCCGCAATTTGGCAGACGTTGGCGATCTCACGGAACGCTTTGGCCACGCCGTGCTTCCCTTGGCGCTGGACGTCACCGACGCCGCACAGGTGCCGCAGGTGGTTCGACAGGCGTACGAGCATTTCGGTAAGCTGGACGTTTTGGTCAACAATGCCGGGAGCAGTTTAATCGCAACGGTCGAAGAAGCGACCGACGATCAGCTCCAGGCCTTATTTGACGCGAACTTCTTCGGCATGGTCCGAGTGCTCCGAGCAGCGCTGCCTCTCCTGCGGCAACAGGGCAACGGGCATATCCTCGGCGTCTCCAGCAGCCTTGGGATCGTGCCGATGCCGCTCATCGGCTTCTACGCTGCCACTAAAGCCGCGGTAGAAGCGCTCCACGAAAGCATGGCACGAGAGGTGAAGGCGTTCGGACTCAAGGTGACGCTGATTGAACCCGATGCGTACGCGACGGGATTCGGGAAGTCTGCGCAGCGGGCGGACGGCATGGAAGCTTATGCCGAGTTCCGGAAGCAATTCATCGCGAAGTTGGTCAATCAGGAACGCGGCGATCCGCAAGCGACCGCAGAAGCCATCCTCAAGATTGTGGATGCGGAGAACCCGCCGCTGCGATTTATCCTCGGCACCGGCGGGCTGGCGAACGCACGCGCCGCATATGCTAAGCGGCTTGACACGTGGGAGACGTGGGAGGCGGTCTCGAACGCCGCCCAAGGCGATCCGAAGAGAAGCACTGCTCCATCCTTGAACGTTCATGCACGTTGAATTGGAGGCGACCTCTCGCGGTAAGAACTTCGTAATCGTTCTGAGCGAACGCTAATCCTTCTCTGCCGATATCGACACTCGTCCTTCGAGCTTCGCGATCCGTTCCTTGAGTGGCGCGATCAGCGCTTCCATCTCAGCGAGCGTATAGCGTGGCGTGATGTATTGCGGGCAGTTCCAATCGAAGGATATGACGTCGACGAAGACGAAACGCTCCACCGCCCGCGCTGGTTCGGAATCGGCCAGCGTCGCAAACGGTTCGGGATGCTCTCGAGCATCCTCGCTCCGCGCGTGACCAATGATCTTGAGGCGCGTACGATTCGGATAGTCCATCAGAAAGAGGGTCACGCGATCGTTCACGGCGAGATTACCGGTGGTCAGGAGCTGGCGATTGCCTTTATAATCGGCAAATGCGAGCTGCTCCGGATTGGTCACACGCAAAAAGCCGCGCGGGCCGCCGCGATGCTGGACGTAGGGCCAGCCATCTTCGCTTACCGTGGCCATGTAAAAAGAGTCACGTGCTTCGATGAAAGCGCGTTCGTCGTCGCCCAGCGGGTCGCGCGCGGCGGCGTGGTGCGACGCTCGCTCCCGTCCATAGTAGTGCGCCTGGGCGCGACGAACCGCCGGAGTGGTCAGTGTCTCAAGGAATCGTTCAGCCATAAGGGTCTCGAAAAGATTGGCGGCGCCGCGAAGCCATCTTCAGCCACGCCGCCGTTTGCTTACTTCCCGTTCTGATTCACCAGGCCGGGCCAGTTCTTATTTGCCGTGGCGACGTTACCGGCAAAGTCCGCGTTGAATTTCTTAAAGATGTCGGAGTTAAGGTTCAGATAGAGCTTCCCATCTCTCACCTGCCAGGTGCTGATGTCCACCGGAAAGAGCTTATCGAGCGCCACTCCGAAGGCACAAAACCCGCCAAACTGCGGTGCGTACTTTGCGGGAGTCGCCGTGAAGAGCTTCTTATGGTCCTCGCTGGCGAAGAAATAAGTCGCTCCCTGATGCTCAGCGGAGATGAAGGGTGATCCGTTCACCGGTTTGGCATCGGCGAAGAAGGCGACCGGATCGAAGCCGCTCAAGGCCGCGTTGCTCGCGCCGGAGACGTTCACCAGATCGCTGGCAAAGACGGAGGATGAGAGCAGCACCAAGGCTGCGATGGATTGGATGATGATTTTCATTTTTGTTTTGTTTCTTGTTGCTGCGTTTTTGTTTCTGCCTGGTTGGCCAACGAGTGCCGCGCCGCCCGAATAGACAGCCCTGTCTACTGCCCGTCAAGCAGAAAATAGACAAAGTTGTCTATTTTCTGTTTGCCGGCCGCGTTCCCTCGTCGGACAGTGTCGGCATGGCCTCTCGTCAATCCGCCGCGCCCAAGTCCGCGAAACGTCAGCATCTTCTGGCGACCGCCTGGCGATTGTTTTACCGCGACGGCTATCGCCCGGTTGGCATCGATACCCTTCTGGCTGAGGCCGACCTCGCGAAGATGACCCTCTACAATCATTTCTCCTCGAAGGATGATCTGATTGTCGCGGTCATCAGGAAACGCAGTGAAGAAGTGCTGGCCGGGCTGGCCGAAGCCGTAGATGCAGCCGGGCGTTCTCCGGAGCGGCGTCTGCTGGCTGTGTTCGACTGGCTCCAGGTCTTGTTCGGCAGCGCTGATTTCAACGGCTGCGCTTTCATCCGAGCCTTGAGCGAGTTTCCCGAGCCTACGCATCGCGTCCATCGGGCGGCATGGAGCCACAAGCAATCGGTGAGAAAGATGCTGATGCGTCTGGCCGCGGAAGCCGGCGCGAAAGATCCGGGCGCACTCGCTGATGCTCTAAGACTGCTGATCGACGGCGCCCTCGTCGCGGCACACGCCACCGGCAGCACCAAACCGGCTCGCGTCGCACGCGTTGCTGCGGCCAGTCTGCTTCAGCAGGCCAAAAGAAGTTCGTCGCGCCAATGAAGGTAAGCTAAGGGATCCGGCCTACGTCGGCGACGGGATGAATCGCTGGCCTGCGGTTCGGCTCGATGCGGCCCGGCTTTATCGCCTGGCGCTGGAAAAAGGAGTGGCGGCGGGTTTCAACCACGGCGTCGCGGAAGAAGGCGTACCGTTCCGGAAGATCGCGGAAGTGATCGGGCATCGTCGCCTGAACGTGCCTGGGGCGAGCGAGCACGTCGAGGGCCCGGGTTGTTTCCGTCTTGACCGCTTAAAGCGGTCGAGTCAAACTCATGCGAAGATGAAGAAGACGCTCTTGCATGGATTGTTCCCACTGGTGCGCGCCGAAATCTTTCGGCTTCTGTTCACGAATGCGCGAACGGAGTTGTACGTGCGTCAACTCGCTCGCTTGAGCGATCTCTCGCTTCAGACTGTGCAGGATGAGATGGCCAAGCTAGAGGCGGCTCATCTTATTGCCAGTCGGAGTAACGGCTACCACCGCTTTTACCGCGCCGCCTCGAAGCACCCGCTCTATGCCACGCTGCGCAAGCTAGTCGTTCGCGCAGCCTCGCACGCAAAACCCCAGCCTCCAGCAAGAGGCCAACGCCGAGCACTACGGTCGTGAAGCCAACTCGATCTGGAAGTCGGCGCGAAAAAAGATTTGGGAAACTCTAGGGTGACCGCTTTATGCGGTCGAGTTGTCCGGAGCGATGAATTCCTTCGTGCAGGGCAACGATCTCGGCTGATAGCTCGTGGCCGGCGAGATCAGGAGCCGCACCCCTCGCCAACGGCAACGATAAGGACGTCATTTCATGCGATTTTTCTCGACCGCTTTATGCGGTCGCGTTCAAAACACCCGATTGAAAATTCGAGGAGAGGAAGATCGGGTGATACAACTCTTATACCTTTGATTGGGGCAGCTGCGGTTTCATTGGGTTCCCAACCTTCCACCAGCAACCGCCTCGGAACGACCGCCAATCCTCTTAAAAACCGCGTGCGCGAAAGAATCGGGGAACCTCTAGCTTGACCGCTTTAGGCGGTCGGGTTCCAACACGCCCCCGGTTGAATTTTTGGGAAGGAGTCTCGACCTAAACCGTCGACGGGATGAATCGCTGGCATGCGGTGCGGCGGATCGATGCGGTCCGGCTCTATCGCCTGGCCCTGTAAAACGGAGCGCGTTGCAGTCAGTTCTCGGTTGACCGCTTAAAGCGGTCGAGTTCGCTAGTGCGATGAATTTAGCAGTCTGGCGCCGATCGAGGGGGATTAGCCTCTGCCCTGTGAGATCAGGAGCAACACTGTCGCTGGCTGCGATGAGTAAGACGCGCCCTCCCAAATCTTTTTGACCGCTTTATGCGGTCGAGGTCCCAATCGGAAAAACTATTTTCTACCACGGCGTCGCGGAAGAAGGCGTGCCGTCCCGCGAGATCGCGGAAGTGATCGGGCGTCGCCTGAACGTGCCCGTGGCGCGCAAGACGCCGGCGGAAGCGAGCGAGCATTTCGGATGGTTCGCCAACTTCGCCGACATCGATTGCCCCGCCAGCAGCGCCCAAACGCGCGCACAGCTCGACTGGCAACCGACCCTGCCCGATCTCATCGCTGATATTGATCAACCGTACTACTTCGAAGGCTGATAAAGTGGGGCGCACTTCCCGCGGGTCGCCACGCCGCCCTCAGCGCCGTGCGCCTTTCAGCCTTTCAGAATTTCAGCTTTCAAAAGGCAAGGGCCGTAACGCGGGTGAAGGAGCGGCCGGGCTTTCCAAGAGCAGCGCAAAGAAGGGCGCTAGGAAGTCCGCGGTGAAGAAGGCGAAACCAAAGAAGTGACCCTGGCAACTGCCTTCAGCGAAAAGCCAAGAACTGGGCGCAAGCACATGCGGCCGTCAACCCGACGAGCTTCGCCATTCCGAAGAGGCTGCCCCGTTTTCTGGCGAGCCCGACTGCTCGGGGCACCTCCGTCGCTTCCATTTGTGTCGAAAGTGAGGACTGACCCCTGCAAGACCCCGATCTCATCGCTGACATTGATCAACCATACTACCTCGAAGGCTGATAAAGTGGGGCGCACTTCCCGCAGATCGCCGCGCGGCGCGCTCAGTGTCGTCCCCTTTTTAGCTTTTCAAAAGGCAAGGGCCGTAATGCGGGTGAAGGAGCGGCCAGGACGAGTAGGACGGCGTTTAAGGTTGACCGCTTAATGCGGTCGAGTCATCCAGCGCGATGAATCTCATCAGGTTTGCCGAGCAGGCTGAAAGATGCTGGCCCGCGAGCTCAGAAGCGGCGCCTTCGCCGGCGAGCCCGATGAGTTCGTGCTGAACAGGGTGCACGCCCCGGCATCCGCGCACCGATGAAGAATGGATCCCGAAAGAAAGCCGCCACCGAAGGGCTCGACACTCATTGTATTGACCGCTTAAAGCGGTCAATATAGAATAATTTCGATAATGAAGAAGACGCTTTTGCATGGATTGTTCCCTCTGGTGCGCGCGGAAATCCTTCGGCTCCTCTTCACGAATGCGCGGGCGGAGTTGTTTGTGCGTCAACTCGCTCGCTCGAGCGATCTTTCGCTCCAGACCGTGCAGGATGAGCTGGCCAAACTGGAAGCAGCTCATCTCATCGCCAGCCGGAGCAATGGCTACCATCGCTTTTACCGCGCCAACGCGAAGCACCCGCTCTATGCCACGATGCGCAAGCTTGTCGTCCGCGCGGCCTCGCATGCAAAACCGCAGCATCGAGCAAGAGGTGAACGTCGAGGCGGACAGCGATGAGGTCAATCATATCGACCGCTTTATGCGGTCGAGTTGTCCAGAGCGATGAATTCCTGCGTGCAAGGTAACGGTCAGGCGCGCAAAGGCTCGCGACCTGCGAGATCAGGAGCCGCACCCCCTGCCGGGAGCGACGACTAAGACGTAATTCCAGGCAATTGTTTCTCGACCGCTTTATGCGGTCGAGCTCGAAACGACCCCACGGTGGAATATTGGGCGAAAGGTCGTCGAGTGAGACAACTCATCTGCCTTCGATCGGGGGTCGCCTGAACGTGCCGTGGTCAGCAAAACGCCGGCGGAAGCGAGCGAGCATTTCGGATGGTTCGCCAACTTCGCCGCCATCGATTGCCCCGCCAGCAGCGCCCGGACGCGCGCCCAGCTCGGCTGGCAACCGACCACCCCGATCTCATCGCTGACATCGATCAATCGCGCCAATTCGAAAGCTGGTAAAGTTAGGGCACACTTCACGAAGGTCGCCGCGCCGCGGAAAGATCAGAGATTCCCTACGCTGGAACGGCGTGAACTTTGCCGCCCTTCCAGATGATCACGGGCAAATTAAGGCGCCGCAACTCGGCTCGCTTTCTCCGCGTTGCAGCGCGATGGGCACGCAGAGCGATCTGGGCTGCTGGCGCCATCTGCCGCTCGGGGATTGGTCGAAAAATATGGCCTTTACTCATCGGGTGTAACCAGCTTTCCCAGCTCAATGATAGTTTGAGTTGCAGATTGCGCCAAAAGCTTCGCCGGCGGATTTGAGTTGTCCCAGATAAACCAGTCATTGGCCAAAGGAGCGTAGTGCTTCGCCAGGTGCTCAATCCCGCGAGTGAAGCGGCGCCTGATATCCGCCACTGGCACATCATGTCCTCCCTCGCGCACTCGTTGCCGCACGCGGCGAATCGCCTCCCGCGGGTCCGGCAGCCAGAGGAAGTGCAGCTCGATGGCATGGCCACGCTTCTTCGCCTCTTTGAAGAGATGGACGTAGGTCCGGCCGCTGAGGGTCGACTCAAGTCCAAAGCTCTCTCCGCGAGCAATCAAGGCGCGCAATTCGTCGAGCAAGAGACGCCCAGCTCGGAGCCGCAATGCCTGCGGATCAAGCGGAGACAAACCGCGCGCGATCTCGTCCGCGTTCAGAAAACGCCGAACACTGACGCTCGGCAAAAACTCTCGCGCGAAGGTGGTCTTGCCCGCACCGTTGCAGCCGCCGATGAGGTAAATTACAGGTTTGGCGGCGGGCATTGTTGCGCTACGGAACTCGCAATCCGTGGGTTGCGCCAGTGCTTTGCAGTGCGCCCCGTCACACGCAAAGTGAGCGATGCGATCGCGGGATTCCTCCGGACAACAGAGCGGCATGCTGGTGCTGCTGGGAGTCTTGTTCACGATCATCCTGGCTGGTCTCGACAACACCATCGTCAGCACGGTGATGCCGGTGGCGTTGCCGGAGCTGGGCGGCGCGCCCTTATACGCTTGGACGTTTGCGGCCTACATGCTGGCCGCGGCGGTATCAATGCCGATCTGGGGGCCGGGGTCGGATCGATGGGGACGCCGGCGCACTTATCTCGTCGGGATTGTCGTGTTCACAGTGGGAAGCGGGCTCTGCGCGGTCGCGCGCACAATGGTGGAGTTCATCGGCGCTCGTGCCATCCAGGGGATCGGAGCGGGAGCCGTTGCGACTCTTCCGTTTGTTCTGCTCGGAGTTGTTTATCCGCCACACAAACGCGGCCGGGCGCTCGGCGCGGCCAGTAGCGCATGGGCCGTCGCGAGTGTGGCCGGACCACTCCTCGGAACACTGATCGTGACGCACGTTTCATGGCGCTAGGCATTTCTGATCAATGTGCCGATTGCGCTCGTTGCCGCGGGTCTCGTCATCGTCGGGATGCACGAGAGCGTCGGGCGGAGCGTCGGCCGCTTCGATTATGCCGGCGCCCTTCTCGCCGGCGCCGGCGGCAGTTGCCTGATGTGGGCATTTGTAGATCTCGGAGAGGGAAAGATCGGGCTCGTGCAGGCCGCGCTCGTGGCCGTCGGGATTATTCTGCTCGCCGTCTTCGTTTGGCATGAAGGGCGGACGCCGCATCCGATTCTGCCGTTGAGCTTCTTTCGCCACGCTGGCTACTCGTCGTCAATCTCTTCGTCGTTCCTCGCCTTCTTCAGCGGCTTCGGCCTGGGCTCTTATCTGCCGCTCGCGACCAATGCCGCATTTCATGGAAACCGCGCCGTCGTCGGTTTGGTGGTGGGCTCGTTCACCATCGCATGGAGCGGGTTGTCGTTTGTCACGGGAAGATTGGTGCATCGAATCGGAGAACGGCTTCCGAGTGTGATCGGAATCGTGGTGCACATCCTCGGACTTCTCCTTTTCATAGTGGCATTTGAACATGGACTCGGCTGGGTCATCGCCGCGTCGTTAGTCGCCGGCGCCGGCATGGGACTGATCTCGCCTGCCCTGACCGTGGTGGTGCAAAACAGCGTGCCCGTCGCGCGGATGGGCAGCGCCACGACCAGCCAGCAATTCATCCGCCAGGTCGGTGCTGCACTCGGCGTCAGCGCGTTCGTCTTAGCCGCGACTGTAGGCGGATTTCGCCTGGGCCTGTTGTTGATGATTGCGGTGAGCGCCGGAACATTCGCGTGCGTGCTGGCCCTGCCAGCGCACAGCCTCCATGCCGCCCACGAAGTTGGTGCGATCGAATAAGCGAGGACTCTTACCTCGAGGCGCCGTTGGAGCTGAGTCGCAGTGCGGCATCTCTAGAAATGTGCCACGTTGTGCGGCAATGGAGACGAGGCAGCTACTACTTTGTAAAAGGTTTTTCGAGGAGGCTAGTGGATATGCGGACTCTGAAGACGCAGTCTCGTGTGGAATTGCCATTTCTATGTTTCAGGATTGCGTGGAGCTGCTGATTTGGACCCTCCTCAAACACATTGGACTACCGGTTCAGGACCAGTCTTCATTTGCCAAAAATCTCGAGCTGCTGGAAAAGGCGAATATTAACCTGCCGCACAAGGCGCGCCTTCTGGAACTAAATAAGGCGCGCGTTGGCTTTAAGCACTACGGAAACTTACCCGCAGCCGAAGAGGCTAGTAAATTTCAACAGTATGTCGGTGATTTTCTGCGTTCCTCGATGTCGACGCACTTCGGCGAGTCATACGACGACTTATCCCTTACGGACCTCGTCAGCATCGACGAGCTGCGCGAGCATCTGAAGTCTGCCGAAAAGGCCGTAGCGAGCAATGACATGGAACTGGCTATGCGTGAAGCTAGCATCGCAAAAGCACTCGTTTTCAGACAACTCGAGCGTATTGTGCCCGCAGTGTCAGCTGATCTTCGTCACGGTGATGCAATCATCAACAACTTGCCCAACGTACGAGGCGTTGAGCTGTTTAAGTACCTAACCTTATACTTAGAACGAATTCGGCAAGCAGCGTTAGCTGGGCTGCTACGCCTACGAATGGAGGACTATTCGCATATCGCGCTGTTGCCCAGTGCTATTCAGTTCGGTGACGGCCGATGGCAAGTCAGCGGTCTGACGTATATGAATCGCGATCTTTTGGTCCGAAGCATCCAATGTCTTGTCCGCGTCTCGATCCGGATCGCGGCACAACCGTAACAAATTACCCGCTGAGTTCCGCGTTACGGTTCGCTGACGCCGTTCGAAGCCAATTTGGGCACCGCGCAAAACGTCAATTGTGAGGCGCAACGCGGCTACTACAGTCGTGCAGGCTTCACGAACCCATCAGGTCCAAGTCTACAAACGCAATCTGCGTCTCCGCTAGCGCTTTCAGCGCCTCTTGCGTCGTAACTTGAAGCCCATGCACGCCCCGATTGGCAACATCAATGACGAACTGTAGCCTCTCGGCTGTTTCAGGAGGGATTTGGCGCTTCTGTTGAAGAATCTGCACCATCCGTCCGGCACCCGGCCGCTTGGGCAGTTCAACCTGTCGATTTCGCGCGTAGTCAAGCAACCGCGCCTCGACAAGGCGCCGTAACGCAGCCAAACCATCCCAGATTTCGCCGGCTTCCATTCTCGTTTCGATACGTGCGAGGCCGGGCAGCCGAGGTGCCGGCGGTTGCGTCTCGACCGGCGGCGCGGTGGGCTTTTGGACAATTTCGGTGGACCTGCCAACGAACTCCTCCAAACGATCCAAGAACGTCGTTACACGTGTTCGGACCTCTGCGTCCTCAGCATAGTCGCGAATCGAAAACTTCCCAAGCGCTCTGTCCAAGTATGACCCCAGCTCCCGAAGTGAATCCGAATCTAGCGCCGCCTTAAAACGCTGCTCGTCGGCAACTCTCAGCTGCTCGCGCTTGCGATACAAACCTACGGACTTGCGAACTCCAAATACAAGCAGGTTGGTCGCTGCCGCGCTAGACAAAGCGACCAGCCACAAACTCGGCCAAAGAACGGATAAAAGCATCTCGCTTAGTTTGGTATCTCGCCGCGATAGCGTTCGATGAATGGCGCAATCTTACTAATTTCTCCTAATAGCGCCTGAGCAGCCAAATACTGGACGTACATCCGCTTGCCACGCACAAGCATGATTACGCCGGCGAGCGCGACCGCGCTCGCCAGTGAAACAGCAACAACGATCCACAGGGGCGAGTTATGTGTCCCCTGATCGCTCGCCGCGGCGAGCGCGGTGGCAGCTTTAGCAACTCCATCTGGTTTGAACAAAGCTACCGCGATCGCCGCATATAAAGCTGCTGCGAGCGCTAGCAGCCACTTCACAAATTCTAAGTGCCGGGTGTGTGCGCATTCAAAGACCTTTTCTAGCCGCGCTTCGGGCTCCGGCACCTTTGACGCTACCAAGTCTAGGATGTCTCGAATGCGCAAATTGGTCATGCTGGCTTTATCGACTGGCCGCGCTTCGATTTAGGCGCATAAACATCCGCTCCAGCGGCAGTGAACTCACGCGCTTTTTGGTTCAACCCCGCTTCGACCGCTTCATCTTCGGCGATGTTCTGCTCGGCCGCGTACTTTCTTACATCCTCCGTTATCTTCGTCGAGCAGAAGTGCGCCGTCTTCGCGCCTTCCTGCGGCAAGGTCTCGTCGTGAAATTGACTCGTCTGTTCCCACAGCCTTCGCCCGCTGCCCTCGCGGACTTGACCGTCTATGTCGCTCGCTTCCCAGCGGCTCCACTCGCCGGCGGTCTCATGGTCTGAGACGTTCAATCGAGCCTGTGAAGACGCACACAAGCAATTCTGGAGCTGCACTGCTACGTCGGCTTTCGGAACTACGGCATCATCAAGGAAGCGGTCCCAGTTAAGCGTGTAGATCGGCACGCCCAACCGAACCGCAGCGGCATATTCAGCCGCTACCCATGGCGAGCGTGAAACTGACGGAGTCCCGCACAGCAAGAACGCGTCCATACGGCCCAACGCCTTCCATACGCTTGGCTGATGCCCACCACACTTATGCTCCAAAAGGTCGATATATGGAGCACACATACTTTCAAGGGCCGCCGCAAGCCGACGCAACCGGTCGCGGTTAACACGACCATCTCGAACACTGTAGCTTACGAACACGTTCACGGCGTGGAGTGTAGCAAGGTGAAGCGATACGCGATGAACAGCAGGACATCGATAAGGAGAAGCCCGTAGTAAAATGTCATTGATCCGTTGAACACTGAATGAACGACGCGCTTGAACTTGCTGCGATCCTCCCGCTCAGCCGACACAGGCATGCCGACTCCGTCTACAATCAGGTTCGTGTTGCTGCGGCGGATTAAGCCCTGCTGCAGCTGCTTCATTCGAATTCGGATCTTTTCTTGGTAAAAGTAGCTCTGGGCATCAGCGATCCAAAAGAACACGACGATGATTGCTGCGCCGCCGAAGAATGCCGGGTCGACCCTATGGACCGTCATTACAGCGACGAGTGTCATCGACGCGCCGAGGACGGTTGCGCAGAGCTTCTTTAGCTCGAAGCAGTTCTTGCTTAGCTCAACAACGACGTCGTGGAGCTGTGTGACGCTCTGCTCGTCTAAGTCGTCCTGCGTCACTGTTAGGTCTTTGAATAAATTTCAGCGCCGCCGCTGACGAACTCCCGCGCCTTCTGTTCCATTCCCTTTTTTAGCGTCTCGTCGTCGGGCATACCCTGTTCGGCAGCATACTTGCGGACGTCTTCGGTGATTTTCATGCTGCAAAAATGAGGGCCGCACATGCTGCAGAAGTGCGCGGTTTTCGCGCCTTCCTGCGGCAGGGTCTCGTCGTGAAACTCGCGCGCGGTCTCCGGGTCTAACGAAAGGTTGAATTGATCTTCCCAGCGGAATTGACTCGTCTGTTCCCACAGACTTCGCCCGCTACCCTGGCGGACCTGACCGTCTATGTCGCTCGCTTCCCAGCGGCTCCATTCGAAGCGCGCTTTTGAGAGAGAAACAGGGACGGAAATCATCATTGGTTAGCGGTAAACCTCGCGACGATGACGGATTCGCTGCACTCGCACAACCCGAATCACATCGGCGATCTCGTAGATGATGCGGTGATCGCCAACACGAACGCGCCAGTCGTGCTTCGTTCCCGCGAGTTTACGGCTGCCGGCCGGCCGTGGATTCTCCGCCAGAGATCTCAAGGCGATCGCAACTCGAGATTGAACCACGGCAGACAGGCGCTTCAGGTCTTTTTCGGCCGAGCGTTCGACGACGACCTGATACATCCCTCAGTTCTTCGCGAGATCGGCAAGGACATCTTCCAATGGCCGGTAGTGAAGCTTTTTGCGACGCGCCCTTTTCAACCAGGCGACGTCTTCCGCGTCCTCAAGCCGCTCGAGGATCTCCTGATACTGCTTGATCGGCAGAATCACCGAGACGGGCTTACCCTTTTTCGTGACGATCTCGGGTTCGGCGAATGCAGCTTTCATCAGACGACGGTATCAGCCTTACGCCTTTGAGTAAATCTCGGCTCCGGCTTCGGCGAACTCGTGAGCCTTTTGTGCCATGCCGGCGCGCAGTGCTTCGCCTTCGGAAATCTCCTGCTCGGCGGCGTATTTCCTTACGTCCTCGGTTATTTTCATGGAACAAAAATGAGGACCGCACATGCTGCAGAAATGCGCGGTCTTGGCGCCCTCTTGCGGCAGCGTTTCGTCATGAAACTCACGCGCCGTTTCAGGATCGAGTGACAAGTTGAACTGGTCTTCCCAACGGAACTCAAACCTGGCTTTGCTCACCGCGTTGTCGCGGTACTGGGCGCCGGGGTGGCCTTTGGCCAGGTCGGCGGCGTGGGCGGCTAGTTTGTAGGTGATGACTCCGGTTTTGACGTCGTCTTTGTTGGGTAACCCCAGGTGTTCCTTCGGGGTGACGTAGCAGAGCATGGCGCAGCCATACCAGCCGATCATGGCGGCACCGATGCCGCTGGTGATGTGGTCGTAGCCCGGGGCGATGTCGGTGGTAAGCGGGCCGAGCGTGTAGAAGGGCGCTTCGTGGCACCACTCGATTTGTTTTTCCATGTTCTCTTTAATCAGATGCATGGGGACGTGGCCGGGGCCTTCGTTCATGACTTGGACGCCTTTCGCCCAGGCGCGGGTGGTGAGGTCGCCCTGCACTTTGAGCTCGGCGAATTGGGCTTCGTCGTTGGCGTCGGCGATACTACCGGGTCTTAGGCCGTCGCCGATCGAGAAGCTGACGTCGTAGGCGGCCATGATGTGGCAGATGTCGTCCCAATGTTCATACAAGAAGCTTTCCTTGTGATGGGTGAGGCACCATTTCGCCATGATGGAGCCGCCGCGGCTGACGATGCCGGTCATGCGCCGCGCGGTCATGTGGACGAAGCGGAGGAGGACGCCGGCGTGGATGGTGAAGTAATCGACGCCTTGCTCGGCCTGCTCGATGAGGGTGTCGCGGAAGATTTCCCAGGTGAGGTCTTCGGCGCGGCCGTTCACT
>JBBSED010000059.1:0-16026 GCA_038240025.1 Chthoniobacterales bacterium | reverse complement strand
TGTTCGAGGATAATCGGCTTGATCCCCTCCTTGAGCAGGAACATCGCCGCCGCCGATCCGCCGGGGCCACCGCCAATGATAAGTACTTCAGTTTTCATAATTATATGGAGTGTCGATAAGACAACAAAATGACTGGTTCGTAAAGTTAAATGACCTCTTGCAGAGCAGGAAACAGGCGTGGACGCTGACTTTTTACACGAATGAAACTGTCGCCCGCTTTTGAAGATGCCCTCGTCTATACTACGCGCATTCATGGCGGACAGTTGCGCAAGAAAACTCAGGTCCCGTATATTGGTCACCTGCTCGGAGTGACCGCGATTGCTTTGGAATATGGCGCGAACGAGATCGAGGCGATCGGCGCGCTCCTGCACGACGCCGTCGAGGACGGCGGCGGGCCGGAACGACAGAAGCAGATCGAGAAACGTTTTGGGAAGGAGGTCGGCGCAATCGTGGACGGCTGCACCGACAGCGACCAAACCCCAAAGCCGCCGTGGCGCGAGCGGAAGGAACGTTACATCGCTCATCTGGCGACCGCGTCGCCGTCGACCCGTCTGGTCTCGGCCGCGGATAAATTGCATAACGCGCGGGCGATCGTGCACAGCCTCCGCGAAGACGGCGACTCGGTCTGGAACCGCTTCAAGACCGGCAAGCAAGGCGCGCTCTGGTATTACCGCGCGCTCGTCACCGCCTTTCGCCAGCACGGTCCGAGTGAGTTGATCAACGAGCTCGACCGGGTGGTGACAGAGATGGAAAAACTCGCGGGCGCGGGAATTTTGTAAGCCGCGCCCCTTTTCGCCTAACGAATTCGCGAGGACGATCGGTTGACTTGCCCGCGCTGCGCGATAGCTTTTTCCCCGATGATTCTCGTTACCGACAGCGCCGTCCAGCATCTGCGCACCCTCCTCGCGGAGCACCCGACCGCCGACGGTAAGGGCCTGCGCGTGCAGGTGGCGAAGGGCGGCTGCTCTGGCATGCAATACGAGATGTCGCTCGACCAGAAACAGCCTAACGACGCGGTGGTGGCGCGTGAGGACGTGGCGTTTTTCGTTGATCCCGAGAGCGCGGTTTTCCTGCGCGATGCCACCCTGGATTTCGAGGATGGCCTGACCGGTGCCGGCTTTCGCATTGTAAATCCGAACGCCGCGCGCACCTGCGGTTGCGGCACGTCCTTCGAGCCCGTTCCTTCCGCCTAACGACGGCGGAGGAAGCGCGCGGCTCCTCACATGGAACCCGATCTTTTTCGCTTCGACGATCCGCACGGTTTCCAGCGCAAGCGGACGAACTACTTCGCCTGGACGATCCTGATCCTCTTCCTTATCGGGCTCGTATTTGCGGCCTGGCTCGGGAGTTTCTACGTGCTGGGACAACCGGAGCGGCCCGAGAGTTACCGGCTCCTGAAGAAACTGCACAAGGTCGAGACGCCGAAGCGGTTCGCGCTCACCGCGGCGCCGTCCGGTGAATTTCTCACGCCGAAGCAGCTCTATGCGCGCTACACCGCGATGGGTCCGGCGGAGCTGGCGCGGAAGGACGCGGAGCTGACGCGGAACTACATACGCAATTACCAGCAGGTCCACGGGCTGGTGACTTATGTAGTCGGACGTTTTAACATCATGGCCGCACGCGAACTCGCGCCGACGGATGTTTTTTATCCTGGCGCGATCGTCCTCGCCCGGGCGGTCGACCAACCGGAACTGCTCATGGAGCACGTTTTCACGACCGCGGATGAACACGACGCGCAGCTCCTCACGCCGCGGCTCGCGCTCGGTTTGGACGTAAACTTTGAACGCAGCCACGACCTCTCGGCGGTGGTCCATGCTGAGCGCCTGCCCGATGGCCGGATCCAGATCACCGCCATCCCATTGCTCTACGGCAGCTATGCGGCGACGAAGGGCACCGGCACTTTCAGCCTCCAGCCACCAACCGATCTGAACCTCGCGGCTGGCTGGCCCGTTTTCAAAGGCGAGGCCCGCCATACCGCCGAGGTCCGCTACGATAGCTATCGCGAAAAACTCGCGCCGGCGACGAGCTCGTTGCCGATTGTCGGCCTCCCTTCATCGAAAACGACCGTCCCCACCGAGGACGCACTCGTGCGGGTGGAGGCGGCGGTGGCGCTGGACAACGAGTCTCCACCGCCGCCGACAGTCGCGTTCAGAAATCGCCGACTCGACTCCGCCACCCCTGCGCAAGCCGTCGCCGCAGCCGCCTCGCCGAGCACGACCGGCACCGGTTTGGCGTTGCCAGAAGCGAGCGCCGTGGCGGTAGCTACTTCCGCCTCCGCGACTCCGCGGGTGCTGCGCGCGCTCCCCGTGGACGCGACTTCACCAACGCCCGCGGTCGCGATTGCTTCCACCACCGGCGCGACCTGGAAAACTTTTAATCCGGGCCGCATGCCGATCGGCCGACTGGTTGACCCGACCGGCCTGCGCGAGATCGCGAACAACGGGACCCGAGGCGAGCGCGTCTACCTGCGCGGGCAATTCGTGGTCAATTTCGCCGACGGCAATCGCGCCGTTCTCCGCCCAACGACGGGCCGTGGTGGCTTCTCGCGCAACGCCCGCATCATCGTTGATTACCCGGCTGGCGCGCCGCTGCCCGAGCCCGGCTCCACCCTCGATCGCGATGCGCAGCGCCCCTACGAAGTGACGGAAGTGCGGAAGCAATCCGATGGGCAGCTCAACGTTTTTGTGCGCGAAATCATCCGGCCATGAGCGTTGCCTAACAACTCAGTGCAGGATGACGTTGCCGTTCTGGATCTCCGCCGAGCTGACGTTGTAGGGCGCCGCGCCGGCGAGGGCGTAGCTGAGAATGGATTGCCCGCGATAAGACATCGAGAGAATGCCCGACGGCACCGGCAGCCCGTTGGCGCGGATTTTTGAGACGTTGAGCGCGCCGAGCGGAGTCGGACCGTCAGTCGTGATCGCGAATCCACCGTTTAGATAGCCACGGGGAAATCCAGGCACCTTGTCCGTCGGCACGCTGATCTGCACATTCGCGGTGTTGCCGCTGAGCGAGACGAAGGCGTGCCCGCGCGACTTCCGATTCGCGGCGATGAGCCCGTTGATTTCCGCGGCGCTCAGGATCATTTGTTTGCCCGTCGACTCCGGGACGGGCGTGGCGTCGGGGGCGACCGCCTCCGCCGGCGCTGGCACGACCGCCGGCGAAGCTGGCGCGCTTTGAAACTCATCGATCCGCTGCTGCAGCGCGCTCAGTTGTTCCGGCGGCAGTGCCGCCACCGGCAACGCCATCGGCGCGGAGGCGACCACGCCGTGCGAGATGAAAAAATAAATGCCAACGACGAGGAGCAGCGTGAGCACGATCAGGGCGATCACCCCCTTGGCCGCGCAACCCATCCCGGTCGGCTTTTGCGGCGGTGGCTCGATCCAATTTCCCGGTGTTTTTGCCATGTCGTTAGGCCGGGATTTTTTCCTGCGCGCTCATGAGCTTTCCATACAACGCCTGCAACCCTTCGGAAAGCAGCCGCGTCCCGCCGAGGATGGGCATGAAGTTCGTGTCCCCCTGCCAGCGGGGCACAATGTGCAGGTGCAAATGGTCGGGCACGCCCGCGCCCGCGCCGGGGCCGAGGTTGAGTCCGATGTTAAAACCTTGCGCCTTCATCGTCGCGCGCAGCAACGCCTGCGCATGCACCGTCAGCGCCCAAAGCTCGAGGACTTCGTTTTCGCCTAACGACGAAAGGTCGGCGGTCTTCCGGTAGGGCACGGCCATGAGATGACCAACCGAATACGGATAACGGTTCATCATCAGGAAGGCATTCTTGCGCCGCGCGACCACGAGATGGGCCGCGTCGTCGCTCGCCTGCGCCGCGTGGGTGAGGAAATCCGGATCGCGCGCTTCCTCCTCGAAATACTCCACCCGCCAGGGGCACCAGAGGGTCTCGATTTCGGCTTTGGGAAATTCCATGTGTCGTTAGGCAGACCGAAAAAAAGCTGCGTCAGCCTAGCGGCGGAACGTTTCGTGTCGAGGCGGTTTTGCGGCGTGCACGAAGAGCGAATACCGCGGGGCGGCGGCCGATCTTTCCGAGACCAGGACCGGCTCCGCGCCCGGAAGCACGGGCGACGATGGCCGGTCGGGCATCACGAGCGCGTCGACGGAGCCGGCATTCCATCGCTCCACCGCATCGTGAGCCGAAAGAAAATGATCGCGCTGCAGATAGAGGAGCATTCCCTCTTCGCGACCACCGACCACTTCATAACGCCAGTGGCTTTTCTCCGCCAGCGCGCGGACATCTCTGGAGAAGCGGACGAGCGCATCCGCGTTTTCGTGCTTGGCGCTCCCCAGCTTCCAGGCCGCGTAGCCACCGGTGAAGAGGACCGCAAAAATCAGAGCGCCGCTCCACCACGACCGAAATTTCGCCTCGCCCTGCAGCGCGGAGACCTGCGCGCCTAACAATAAGCAAAGCGGCGGGATCACCGGAAAAATCCGGTCGACCCGCTTCGACGGGATGACCGACATGAGAAGCAAGCCGCCGACACTCCAGCAGACCAGCCAAAGGGTCGCCGGCTGCAGCCGCGGGGCCGTTTTCCGCCGCCACAACACGATCGCCAGTCCGATGAGTAGCACGCTCCAAGGCGCGAATTTATGGAGCAGGTGCGGCAGGTAAAAGTAGAGCGGCTGCGGTTTATGCACCGTCTCGGTGAAGCGCCCGGCAAACTCCTTCAGCACCACACTTTCATAGAAGCCCGGTTGCCTAACGATGCCGCCAATCGCCCAGGCGAGAAAAATCGCCAACGACAGGATCCACGGCCACCAGCCGCCCCAGGCACTCGGCGCGCCGGGCCTGCGCCGGAGAGATTGGTAGGCCAGCAGCCCCGGTAAGATAAACGCGTAAACGATCGGGCCCTTGATCCAGAGCGCGATCGTAAGCAGCGCGCAAGCGACGGCGCGATCGCGCGCGTTCCACTGCTCGCCGCGCTTAATTTTCCTCCAAATCTGCGCACCAATCAGAAAGATCGCCAACGCCAGCGGCATATCGGTGCGCACGAGCGTCGCGAGTCGCGGCGCCAGCAGGTTCAGACCAAACGCGCTCAGCGCGAGCAAGCCTGCGGTCGCGCCGTAAGCAACCGTCGCCCAGCGCCCGATCAACCACAGCAACACCACGGCCGCGGCGAAAGAGGGAATCCGCCACGCCCCTTCCCACCACCGCGTCACCGCAAACAGCTCGGCCGAAATCCAGCCGACGAGCGGCGGCTTGGTCGCCACGCCTTCGTTCGGCGTGTGCTGGTAAAGCCAGTGCCCCTGCCCCACCATCTCGAAGGAAGTGTAGGCCTGCTTCGCCTGGTCGTAATCATCCAGCGTCCACGGTAGATTCGTCACCGACCAAAGCCCGAGTACCAGCGCCACGACCGCGCCGCGCAGCCAGCTGTTCGTTAGGCCGGGGCCGCTGTTGGGGCTGGCGGCGTGGGATGAAAGTTCGGCGGAAATCGTTGTGCTCCTCGGAGGGGAAGTTTAGAGAGAATGACACCGCCGGCTCAAGCTTATGGAAACCAAAGTGCAGGAAGCGATCAACCTCGAAAACTGGATAGAAACCCATCGCGCGGGCTTCAAGCCCCCCGTCAGCAACCAGTATCTCTACGACGGCCGCGATTTCTTTGTCATGGTCATCGCCGGCCCGAATGCGCGGAATGATTTCCACCTGGTCGATTCGGAGGAGTACTTCTACCAACTCAAGGGCGACATCAAAATCCGCACCCGCGAGGGCGACAAGATCGTCGATCACCTGGTGCGCGAAGGAGAAACCTTCTTCATTCCGCCTAACGTCCCGCATGCACCAGTCCGGCCGCCCGATACCCTCGGCGTGGTAGTCGAGAAGCGGCGCCCAGCCGGCGAGCACGAGCACGTGATTTTCTACTGCGAAAACTGCGGCGCGCTGGTGGAGGATATCGATTTCGATTGCGGCGACATCGTCCAGCATTTCAGCCAGGCGATGCTCGACTTCTGGAACGACGACCAGCGCCGCACCTGCCCGCAATGTGGGACCAAAGTGCCGCAACCGGAACCAGTGAAGCCGTTTTAAATTCGCTCCGGCGCGCGGCATGAAGATCGATCTGCACACTCACATCCTGCCGCGGGAATGGCCGGACCTGGATGCTCGCTACGGATATCCTGGATTCGTTAGGCTCGAACATCACCAGCCCTGCTGCGCTCGGATGATGATCGGCGACCGGTTCTTTCGCGAGATCGGCGACAATGTCTGGGACCCAGGCCGCCGAATCGAGGAATGCGACCAGGCCAGAGTGACCATGCAGGTGCTCTCGACTGTGCCGGTGATGTTCAGCTACTGGGCCAAGCCGGCCGACGCGCTCGATCTTTCCCGGCGCTTGAACGATCACATCGCCGAGATAGTGAGAGCGAACCCTGGGCGTTTTAGTGGGCTCGGCACGATCCCATTGCAGGACCCGGACCTTGCCGCGGAGGAGTTACGCCGCTGCGTGGAAGAACTTGGATTGCGCGGGGTGGAAATCGGCACCCACGTAGACGCGAACACGCATCTCGGCCGAGCGACGACGAATCTCGACGACCGCGCGCTCGACCCGGTCTGGAGCGCGGCTGAGCAAACCGACGCCGGCATTTTCGTGCACCCGTGGGACATGGCCGGCAAAGAGCGGATGCCAAAATATTGGCTGCCGTGGCTGGTCGGGATGCCGGCGGAAACTTCGCTCGCCATCTGTTCGATGATGTTCGGCGGCGTCTTCGATCGCTTTCCGCAACTCCGCGTCGCCTTCGCTCATGGCGGCGGCGCCTTCCCCTTCACCGCCGGCCGGGTGGAACATGGCTTCGCCGTCCGGCCGGACCTCTGCGCGGTCGAGACTAAGACTCATCCGCAGAGTTATCTTGCGCACGGCACGGTTCCGGCACGTTTCTATGTCGACTCCCTCGTCCACGATCCCGAGGCCTTGCGCTATCTCATCAGGCTCTTCGGCGCGGAACGAATCGCCCTCGGCTCCGATTACCCCTTTCCGTTAGGCGAAGAAAAGGCCGGTTCACTTATCGAAGGGATGGCAGATCTCTCACCGCAGGTGCGAGCGCAACTTCTGGCTCGGACCTGCCAGGAGTTTCTCCGGCTGGAGTAACTTCCGACGAGAAAGCGGGCCAGCTCCGCCAACCTTCCACCAACTCCAGCCAGAGCCACGACCAGAGGGCGCGCAGGATGAGCGTGACATCGGTCGGTTTGAGGGTAAAACCGCCGATCAGGCAACGGCGGCCGCGGTTCTTCTTCCCGAGCAGACCAAGCCGGCGCCGCCGCCGCGCGATCTCGGCGAAGCGCTGATTATAACTCCGAATGAGATGGAAAAACGGTTGCGAGACCGTTTCGGAAAAAGGCGGGACCAGGAGCGCTTTGGGTCCCAGCTTATAAGGCTGGGAAGCGATCCCGAGATAGTAGAGACCGAGATCGAGAGTCAACGCCATACTCATGAGGTCGAACTCACCGAGGTACTCATACTTGCCGCGGTAGATCGCCTCGAACCATGACTTATAACTTCCACTGTAAACGCGATTGTGCCGCTCGACTCCATCCGCGATCGGCTCTCCCTTTCGCTCCCGGCTGATGAGATCCGCCGCGGCCGTGCTCGTGAAAGCGATCCAATCCATGCCCGGGCTGTAGAACGGGTCGAGGAAACCCGCCGCGTCACCGACCAGGACAAACCCGTCTCCCGCCATCAGGCTACTGGAATAGGAAAGGTTCTTCCGCCAGTGCACATCACCCGGATCGTAATCCGCGCCTGCCAGCATCTCACGTCCTACCGGATGCCGGAGGAGAAACTCCTTGAGTCTATCCCCGACCCGGCCTTCCTGCGGCCAGTCCACGAGCCGCTGGTCAAAAACCACGCCGATACTGACATCCCCGCCGCGGAGCGGAATCCACCAACTCCACCAGCCGTCGCCGACCACGTGATTCGTCGCGGTGCCGCGGATGCCATAGACGGCTTGGGCCCACTCGGGATATTTCGCGATCAGTTCCTGGCTGTCCCAGTCTTTCACCCCGCTCCAACGCGCCCACGCGGCGGCGGTCGGGTGTTCGTCATTCGGAGTGAACCAACCGTTCTTTCGTGCGAGGAGCGCGGCGACGCCAGACGCGTCCACCACCCAGCGCGCGCGAATTGTTTGTGACTCTGCGCCTTCCTTGAGGGTTATCGTTTGTTGCCCGCCCGGAGAAAGCTCGACCTCGCTGATGGTCGCAGGTCGGAGCACTTCGGCGCCGGCTAGCGCGGCGCGACGCAGCACTTCTTCGTCAAAGGTGGCACGATCGAGTTGATAGGAAGGCAGCCGCACCTGGTAGCGGCCGCCGAGCTCACTCGCTTCGCCCAGATTCGTGACCTGCTCATTCTCAAACCAGAAACGCAGGCCCTGCTTCACCAGATGATGCTCATTGAGATACTGCGTAAGACCCAGCACTCGTCCCATGAAGTAAGCGCTCACTTCCACCGTCGCTTCCCCTACCCGGCGCGAGAACTGCGCCGACTTCTCGACGATGAGCACGCGAAGGCCGGGATCCTCGCGCACGAGTAGGGTCGCGGTGGCCGCGCCCGACATGGAGCCGCCGATCACGACCACGTCGTAGTCGGAGTGATTCGGCCCGGTCACGCTGGGAAAGGCGCCGGTTCTGGCGCCATCGTTTCCGCCTTAGCCGCCGGCACCAACGTGAGTCGCGGCGAGAAAGGAATGTAGCGCTGCGCACTCACGAAAAAGTAGAAGAGCCACATCCGCCAGCGCACCGCAAAGCTCTGGCGGTCGCTGCCCGCAAGCAACGAGTTCACCGCGGGCGCGAGCTGTAGGATCTCGGTCGGGTTCATGAAGACTTCCATGAATTCCCGGCCGCCGTACCAGGCGTTGACGAAGCGGAGATAGATCGCCATCACCGAGTTAACCCGCCGCTCATAAGTCCGGAAGAGTCTCTTCCGTTTACCCGGCTCCGCCAGGACCGCTGCCAGCGTATCCGCCGCTTTCTCGGCCGACATCATCGCGAGATAGACTCCGCTGCTGAAGACCGGATCAATAAAACCCGCGGCATCGCCGGCCAAGAGCCAGCGCTCGCCTTGTAGGCGCACGTTCCGGTAGGAGTAATCCCCGGCGGAGTAAACCTGCGTGACTCTTTCTGCGCGAGTCATCCGGTCGGAGACGAGCGGTTGTTCCTCGATGCATTTCTCGAGCACCGCTTCCGGCGTGAGCTGCAACGCGCGAAAGACCGCGGTATCCATAACCACGCCTATACTCATGCGGGTAGGAGTGAGCGGGATCATCCAGATCCAGCGATCCAGCCCGCGCACCATCCGAATCAGCGTCCCATCAATTCCTTCCGGCCGGTCGACGTTTTCGTAATGCGCGAAGATCGAGAACTTCTGCAGGTTCTCATACGACCGCTTGAGTTTGAAAAAGTTGCCGACCACGGTCTGGCGCCCGCTGCAATCGAGCAGATAACGGGCTTCGACCTTCGCCGCCTGCCCTTCAGAGCCCGCTAATTCCAGGCGCACGCGATCGCTGGTGACTTCGATCTTTTGCACAGTGGTCTCTTCGCGCACTTCCGCGCCTTTCTCGCGGGAGTTATCGAGCAGCAGGGTATCGAACTCCGCACGCGTCACCTGATAGGCGCGTTCGTTTTGGGAGCGGAATCCGTCCTTGAAATAGAACCGCACTTCGCGGGTGCCGCAGCCGGCGACCACTTCGCCGCCATACTTCGGCATGAAGCGGCGGTCGAGCTGGGCGCGCACGCCGAGCCGGTCGAAGACCCCCGCGAGGGAAGGAAGGAGCGACTCGCCAATGTGAAAGCGCGGGAATTTTTCCCGCTCGAGCACGACCACCCGACGCCCCGCCGCGGCCAGCAGAGCCGCGGCCGTGCTGCCGGCCGGCCCGCCGCCGATGATGGCTACGTCGTAGAGGTCTGCACTCATGCGCCGGTCATTTTAGCCCGGTTCACCGAGAAGCAAAACCACGGACGCAGCCGCCCGAACGCGCGGCGATTTCGGGAGTTGCCTCGAGCCGGGGGGATCGGTAAAGATTCGTCCCATGAGTGGAATACGTTTGCTCGTCGGAACACGCAAAGGCGCCTTCATTCTCACCGCGGATGGGAAGCGCTCGCAGTGGGAAATCAGCGGGCCGCACTTTGCCGGCTGGGAGATTTACCATCTGAAAGGCTCGCCGGTAAATCCGGATCGAATCTACGCCTCGCAATCGACCGGTTGGTTTGGGCAACTGATCCAGCGCTCCGAGGATGGCGGCAAAACTTGGGAGCCGATGGGGAAGGATTTCGTCTACGAAGGAACGCCCGGCACGCACCAATGGTACGACGGCACGCAGCATCCCTGGGAATTCAAGCGCGTCTGGCACCTCGAGCCGTCGCTCACGGATCCCGATACGGTCTATGCTGGCGTGGAGGACGCAGGGCTTTTCCGCACAACTGACGGCGCAAAAAGTTGGCAGGAGCTGCCCGGCTTGCGGAGTGCGAAGGGAAAGCTCTGGCAGCCCGGCGCCGGCGGGATGTGTCTGCACACCATCCTGCTCGATCCGGTGAACCCGGAGCGAATCTTCGTCGCGATCTCGGCCGCGGGCGCATTCCGCAGCGATGATGGCGGGCAGACTTTTCGTCCGATCAACCGCGGCTTGAAGTCACCGTATGAGTTACCCGATCCGGATGCCGAGGTCGGTCATTGCGTGCACCGGATCGCGCTGCATCCCTCGCGGCCGGAAGTGCTTTACATGCAGAAACACTGGGACGTGATGCGAAGCGATAACGCGGGCGACTTATGGACCGAAGTGAGTGACAACCTGCCGTCCGATTTCGGCTTCCCGATCGATGTGCATGCGCACGAACCGGAGACGATCTATGTCGTCCCGATCAAGAGTGACTCAGAACATTTCCCGCCGGATGGAAAGCTCCGGGTCTATCGCAGCCGGACCGGCGGTAACCAGTGGGAAGCGTTGACCAAGGGTCTCCCGCAAGAGGATTGCTACGTGAACGTCCTGCGCGACGCGATGGCGGTGGACTCACTGGATGAGTGTGGCATTTATTTCGGCACCACCGGCGGCCAAGTCTACGCCTCGGCCGACGCGGGCGACAGCTGGAAAGCAGTGGCGCGCGATCTTCCCGCCGTCTTATCGGTCGAAGTGCAGACCCTGCCATGATCCGAGTGGTGCTCCCGGTCCACCTCCGCAACCTCGCGCGGGTTTCCGACGAGGTGCCGCTGGCGATCGCAGGCGTGGTCAGCGTGCGCTCCGTTCTCGATGCGCTGGAAGCGCGCTACCCGGTGCTCCGCGGCACGATACGCGACCAAACGACGGGGAAGCGCCGGCCACTCGTTAGGTTCTTTGCCTGCGGCGAGGATGTTTCCCACGAAGTGCCCGACGCGCCTTTGCCGGAACCGGTCGCCCAGGGCGCTGAGCCCTTCTGCATCATCGGCGCGATGGCTGGCGGGTGAAAGGGGCCTTAGAGCCTGTCATGCACTCCCACGCGGCAAAGGAAGTCAGGCTTCCAGCCTGACTCGGCCGACGGGCTTCTAGCCTGTCGGGTGCGCCGCGCGCTTTGAAGCGACAGGCTGGAAGGCTGTCTTCCAGGACAGGCAAAGATGCCTGTCTTCCCTCACGCGGCGGCGCCAAAGTGCATGACACGCTCTAGCCCAGCCGGCGCAGGTATTCGCGGTCCCAGGCGGCGGGAATGCTTTCTCGCGGGGAGTAAGGACCGGGCTGGTAGGCCCGCGAAGCAATCCCGCACTGACTGAGCTCGCAGACATGCCAGTCCTGCCGGTTCGTCAGGTCCCAGAAATCGATCGCGTCCTCCGGGTGGTAATTCGCCCCGGCCGAGGCGGGATGGAAGAACCAATCGCAATGGATCAGGCTTCTCCCGGGAGAGAGCGGCCAGATCAGATGCGTCATCACGTAATCCGGATGCAGACTGAGAAGCAGGTTGGGGAAAATTGAGTAGTAAAAAACCCGCGCGTGATCCGAATCCGCGATGTCGCCTACGGGAATGGCACAGGCCTTTCCACTCATGGTCAGGCTTTCCCCTTTCGCGATTGCCATGAAGCCGCCGAGGAAAGGTCCTTCCACGAGATCGTTCTCCGCCGAATTCGCAGGTGACAACCGGCTCAGCGCCGGATGGACCAGGGAGCAGTGATAACACTCTGAGTAATTCTCGAAGATCAGTTTCCAGTTCGCCGCTACGTCGTAAGTGACCCGCCGGGCGGAACGCAGCGTCGGAAGACTCCAATGAGAAAACTTCCCCGCGAGCGGGGCCATGAACTCGGCCAGCGGCAAGGGTGCGTTCGCCAGACTAACGAAGATAAGACCTTCCCAAAGTTCCAGTCCGACCCGATGCAACGAGAAATCCGCGGGCGTGAAGCCCGGGACCGCCTCCATCGAGGGCGCGCCAAGCAACCGGCCGTCGAGCGCGTAAGTCCAGGCGTGATAGGGGCATTGCAACGCCGAGCACGATCCCTCCGCTTCCTCGCAGATCCGCGTGCCGCGATGGCGGCAGACATTGTAGAAGCCGTGAATGCCGCCCTGCTTGTCCCGCACGATAATCAAGCTTTCGCCCGAGACTTCCTGCACGAAGTAATCACCTGGCTTCGGCAAGCGACTCTGGTGCCCCACACAAATCCATTCCCGCGCGAAAATCCGCTCGCGCTCCGCCGCGAAAAGATCTGGCGCGACGAAGTAGCGCTGCGGCAAAGTCTGCGCGCCCGCGGTGTAAGTCTCAGTGGTTTTGCGGAACGTCATAGCCTTCTAGGAAGCAAGTGGTTCGCCGGCCGCGAGTCCGGCCGTTTCCGGGAAGACCAGCTTGCGGCGCAATTCCCGGCGCAGCAGGAGAAGGTTTACGCCGGCTTGCAGGAGTTGCGAGGCGACGGAGAGATACCAAAGCGTGCGCAGTTGAAAGCCCGGGTGCCGCGCGAGCAGCACCGCCGGCAGAGCGAAGAATAACAACCGCATCATCGAGCTCAGGAGCGGCGGGACCGTATGTCCCAGTCCCTGGAACGCGCTGGAACTCGAGAAGACAATGCCCGCGGCCACGAAGTTCAACGCGACGATTTGCAGATACTCGCTCCCAACCGCGAGCACGCGCGGATCTTTCGAAAAAGGCCGGAGCAAGAGCCCCGGAAAATAATGCGCCACCAGCGCCAGCAGGGCCATGATCGCCGTCGCGAGACCGATCGCGGCATAGACCGATTGGCGCACGCGGTCACCCTTGCGGCCGCCAAAATTTTGTCCGACCACCGGACTGACCGCAAAGCTCAAGGCCACGACCGGCAGGAACATCGCCTGCATGACCCTGGAGCCAATGCCAAAGCCCGCCTGGGCGGCCGGCCCGAAGTCGCGAATGATCCCGTAAACGATCAGAATAAAAACAAAGAGCAGCGCGAACTCCGCGCCTGCGGGCAGCCCGATGCGCAACAGGGCCCACCAGGTTTGCACCTGCGGTTTCCATAAGACTTTGCGGAAGCGGAGATAGTCATATTTCCGGACGAAATAGGTGATCATCAGGACATCGGCGACAAGGATAGAGATAAAAGTCGCAATCGCTGCGCCGGTCACACCCAGACGCGGGAGACCCATCAACCCGAAAACCAGTAAGGGCGCGAGCACCATGTTCAGGAAGACGCTGAGAATCTGAAAGCCGACCGCCGGTTTGATGATACCGGTCGCGCGCAAGGCCGAGCCGAGGGTTACGAGCGGGAACTGCAAGAGAAGTGCAGGAATAAACCAGAGCAGATAACTCCGAGCCAGAGCCGCCGTCGGCGCATCCGCGCTCAAGGAGCTGGCATAAGGCACGCGGACGACAAAGCCGATCAAGCCCAGAACGACCATCACCAGGAGGGACATGATAAACGACTGGTTAAAGACCAGCTCGGCGCGCGGTTGATCCTTCCGGCCGGCGGCCTGCGCGATCAGTGTGGTGGTGCCGACCCCGAGCATTTGGGTGAGCGCGAGCACGATCAGGTTGAGGTTACCGGCCACGCTGACGGCCGCGATCGCTTCCTTCCCGAGACGCGCTACCCAATAGAGATCGGCCAAGAGATACAAAGTCTGCACGCCCATGCTGACGGCGAGGAAGGCCGCCATCTGGATGAGATGTTTGAGCACGGAACCCTGGGTGAGGTCTTTCATCGGAAAAACGAAACTCCCGCTCTATATCAGAGGCGCCAGCGGTCGCACCAGACTCTCTTTCAGGCGCTGGAAGCGCGAGCGCTCCGCGAATTCCCCGGCATCGATCTCGCGCGAAGCAGCGAAGTCTTCGTCGAGAACGCGCTCCAGATGCGCTGCCGTGGCCGGATCTCGCACCAGGGCGTTCAACTCGAAGTTCAAACGCATCGAGCGCACGTCGAGATTCGCGGAGCCGACCATGAGCCATTCCTCGTCCACCAGCGCGACTTTGGCGTGGTTGATCCCGGTTTCATACTCGAAAATCTTCACTCCGTGCCGGAGCAGTTCGCTGTAATAGGAGCGCCCGATATTCACCAGCATCGGGTGATCGCTCTTCCCGGCGACGAGCATGCGCACGTCCACTCCGCGGTGCGCGGTGAGCTGGAGGGCGGTGAGCAAAGGCTCGTTAGGCCCGAAATAACCGGCGGTGAGCCAAACGCGGCGCCGCGCGTTGTTTAACATCGAGACGAGCGACATCTCGATCGGGTCGTCCGGCCCGTCCGGTCCGTCCGTCATCGGTTGCACGAGCAGGGTCTGCTCTTCATGCGGGCTCGGATAATAAACCGGCGCGAGGAGTTTCTCCTGCGTCGCGAAGAACCAGTCATCGGCGAAGATCATCTGAAACTTCCGGGTACCGCCACCGACGATCTCGATCTGGATGTCGCGCCACGGACCGACCGCGGGATCTTCGCCAGCGTATTCGCGGCCCATATTCATGCCGCCGACGAAGCAGCAGCGGCCATCGATGACTTGGAGTTTACGATGATTTCGCAGGGTAAAGGTCCACTGATTGCGCAGCGGATGCGCCGTCCGGAACCAGGCGAACTTCCCGCCCGCTTCGAGCAGCCGGGCGAAGTGGCGGCGCCGCCTGCCGAAACAACCGATCGGGTCGAGCAACAGGCGCACCTCGACTCCGCGGCTGGCCGCGGCCACCAACCGGTCGAGCATGGCGTCGGCCCGCGCGTCTTTTTGCCAGATGTAAAACTCGACGTGCACATGGTGCTCGGCCTCATCGATCCGCTGGCCGAGGGCGGCGAAGAAATCCGCGCCATCCACGTGCAGCTGCGTCGAGGCGGCGCTCGTAATCGCGTAGTCGTTAATCTGCGAAAGCAGCTCGACCCGGCGCTGCTCGGCCTCGGGCAGATGCGCGACCGCAGCCCGGGTATCGGAGCTCACTCGGCGCTCTTCGCGGGCACCGGAGGCGTCCATCTCGCGCGTCGCGCGGAGCCGCTGCCTAACGAGTCGATCGGTGCCGAAGACAAAATAAAAGATCGGACCGCCATAGGGAAAAAGCAGCACCGCCCAGATCCAGGCCAGGGTGGAGGCCGGCGGTTTGTTCCGGAGCAGGATGTGCGGAATCGTCGCCCAGGTGAGGAGGTAGCCAATCCAGACAAACGACCAATGCATCGGACGCGAGCATGCGGCAGGCAGCGAATGGCATCCAGTGGATAAAGCCCGCCCCGAGGCCAGCGCAATTTTTCCAGCAAAGCGCCCGACCTTGCACGTATTTAGGGAGATGAGCAGTTCCAAGGCCCTCGCATTCGAGCCCGACCTCGGCGGGGCCGCTTTGCCTAACGAATTGCCCGGCTCCTATGAAACGAACCGCTGGGAGGTTGATTTTCTCAGCACGCCCGAACTGCTGCGCGGCCGACGTTTCGGGATTTCGGAGGCGGCGATGACCGTGCGCTTCCCGGTGCGGATGTTGCGTTACTGGTTTACCTATCACCTGCTTGCCGCCGAGTATCGGCGCGTCGGGCGGCCGCTCGATATCCTCGAGCTCGGCACACACAACGGCCAGATGTTCACCTTCGCCCGGTTGGCTGCCCGCCGAGTCGGGGCGGAAGCGCCGCGTTACCGACGTTGGTTAGGGGTGGATGC
>JBBSED010000058.1:0-16240 GCA_038240025.1 Chthoniobacterales bacterium | reverse complement strand
GTCCCAGCTCCGCGACGTTATCCTGACTCCCGACACCGAGCAGATCGGATACGGTTCCGACGTTCCCAAATCGCTGCAGAAAAAGCCCGAGATGCAAAACCAGCGAGTTCCGCGCGAGCCAGATGCGAGCGAGCTGTCGGGAAAAAGGCGAATGGCCTTCCGGATTCAAACTCTTCTGCAACGCCAAGGCGGTCCGCTTCCAATCGTGCCAATAAACCACCCGCCGCGTGCCGCGCTTTTCCGTCACCCACTTCAGCTGCGTGTCCTCCAATTCCAAGAAAACCCAGCGCAGCCGCGGCGGTTTCAGCTTCAGGAATTGTTCGATCATATAAAAACTTTCGGGCGGATGCATCCCGTCGATCCCGAAGTTGAAAGTGTGCGTCGCCGTACCGCGCGCCCGCGTCGCGGCGTCGAAAATTTTCGGTGAAACCTGATAATGAAAATGGCTGGTGCCGAGAAAGACGGTGTCGAACTCGTCTTGGTGCGCGGCGAAGAACCGCAGCTTCGGCGTCACTTCGTTCACGGCGGGTGCCGGGAGGAGCGCGTGGAAAAATACACACGTCGCAGCCAACGCAGCCAATGCGACCGCGCAGTTGAAAAAGCGTTTCGCCACGGAATGGGCGCCCGGTTTCGGCGCTACTTTTTTTCGGAGAGCGCCGCCACGCCGGGCAGCTCTTTGCCTTCGATCAATTCGAGCGAAGCGCCGCCCCCCGTGGAGATAAAAGTCATCTTCGCCGCGAGCCCGGCCTGCTTCACTGCGGTCACAGAATCGCCGCCGCCGATGATGGTCACTGCCTTGGACCTCGCCATCGCTTTCGCGATCGCGGTCGTGCCCGCGGCGAAATCTTCGATCTCAAAAATTCCGGGCGGACCGTTCCACAAAATCGTTTTCGCCTTCGCGATTTCTGCCTCGAAAAGTTTGATCGACTCCGGCCCGAGATCGACCGCCTGCCAGCCGTCGCGGATGCCTTCGTTAGGCGAGAGGTGGCCGGTCAGGTGCGTATTCGCGCCGGGTTTGATTTCATCGGTCTCCAGCGCGTCGACCGGCAAGATGAGCTTTACCCCTTTTTGCTGGGCGAGATCGAGGAGCTCACGCGCGAGGTCGAGCTTGTCAGCTTCCACGCGACTCGCGCCGACGGGAATGTTCTCCGCCTTGAAAAACGTGTTCGCCATCGCGCCGCAGATCAGAAACGTGTCGGCTTTTTCCATGAGCGCTTTGATCACCCCGATCTTATCGGAAACTTTGCCGCCGCCCATGATGACGAGAAACGGCTTCGCCGGCTGCGCGAGTTCTTCGTGGAGATATTTTAGTTCCTTCTCCATCAGGAAACCCATCGCGGCCTGCTTCACGAATTCCGTGATCCCCGCGGTCGAAGCGTGCGCGCGATGCGCCGCGCCGAAAGCGTCGTTCACGTAAATCCCGTCGCCGAGTTGAGCGAGCGACTCGGCAAACATCGCGTCGTTCGCTTCCTCGCCGGCGTAAAAGCGCACGTTCTCGAGCAGGGTGACGTCGCCGTCTTTCATGTCCTTCACGATCGCTTCCGCATCGGCGCCGATGCAGTCGTGGCTGAACGCCACCGGATGATCGATCAGATTATGCAACGCCATGCCGACTGGCCGGAGCGAGAATTTCTCGACCGGTTTTCCTTTCGGCCGGCCGAAGTGCGCCATCAAAATCGTCCGCGCACCTTGTTCGCGGAGATACTTGATCGTCGGCAAACTCTCCTGGATCCGCGTGTCGTCGGTGATGACGATCTCCCCGTCGCGTTCTTCGGTCGGGACGTTGAAATCGACCCGCACGAGCACGCGTTTCCCGCGCACATCGAGATCGCGAAGGGAGAGTTTACTCATTAATAGGCTCTCCTTCGTAATCGTGCTCGTGCTCCTGCTCGTGGATCCCTCCGATATAATCCCCATCGTCTTCACGAAGAAAATTCGCGTGCCCAGAAAACTTCCGCAGCATCCCCATAAGCATCTGCACGATCCGGCTGAGCTGTTCTTTCCGGCTTTCGACCTGCTCTTCCGTCGCCAAGTTCCGCACGACCATTACATCCAGACAAGCCGCGCACTCCAGAGCCGAACCACGCGCAATTTCCAAAAACCGGGCACGATCCCGACTGGAAAATTTACCGTTACCTTCTGCAATATTAAGCGGGACGCTGGTGGACGCGCGATCGAGCTGATCCTTGACTGCAGCGCGTGACGTGATCGTGGGGAGAAGTTCGCCCGTCCAGCCGCAGAAGGCGATCGCTTCGCGGTAAACGTCTAGTTTCTCGTGGTCGAAGTAGGTTTTCATGGCGTTTCGATCACGAGCAGGAGCACGAGCACGATTGCGATTACCCCGCGATCATCTCCAACATCTGCACGCAGCGATTGCTGTAGCCCCATTCGTTGTCGTACCACCCGACCACCTTCACAAATTTCCCCTGCGCCATCGTCAGCCCGCTATCGAAAATACACGAATGCGGATTCCCCACGATGTCGCGCGAGACCAGCGGCTCGTCGCTGTACTCGAGCACGCCTTTGTAGCTCGCGTCGCTGGCCGCTTTTTTGAATGCCGCGTTGATCGCTTCCACCGTCGTTTCCCGCTCGAGGATGACGGTAAAATCGGTCACCGAACCGTCCGGGGTCGGCACCCGAAAGGCGCCGCCGTTCAGCTTCCCCTTCAACGCTGGGAGCACTTCGCCGATCGCTTTCGCCGCGCCCGTGCTCGACGGGATGATGCTCACCGCCGCGGCCCGCGCCCGCCGCAAATCTTCATGCGGCAGATCGAGAATCCGCTGGTCGTTCGTGTAGCTGTGGATCGTGGTCATGAAACCGTTCAGGATTGTGAAATTGTCATTCAGAACCTTGGCCAGCGGCGCGAGGCAGTTCGTGGTGCAGCTCGCGTTGGAGATGATGTTCATCTTCGCGCCGTCGTAGATGTCGTCGTTGATCCCGAGGCAGATCGTCGCGTCGGGATTCTTCGCCGGGGCGCTGATCAGGACCTTCTTCGCGCCGCCCGCAAAATGGAGCTCCGCTTTTTCCCGGCTGGTGAAAAAGCCGGTCGACTCGAGGACCACATCCACGCCGAGATCGCGCCACGGGAGCTTCGCCGGGTCGCGTTCTTTCAGGATCCGGATCTTCTGGCCGCGAACGATGATGTTCTCGTCGTCGTAACCGATCTCGCCGTCGAACTTTCCATGGACCGAATCCCACTTGAGCAGGTGCGCGAGGGTGTGGGTGTCAGTGAGATCGTTGATCGCCTTGACCTGCGCGACCTGTTCCTGGGACATGGCGCGCAAGACGTTGCGCCCGATGCGGCCGAAGCCGTTGATGCCGAAGTTTGCCATAAAAGAAGTTGAGAGCTTTTGGTTGAGAGTTGAGAGCAGGCCAGAAGTGGCCGGGAGTTATCTGTAGAACGCAGGCAAAGCCGAGGCAAGCGAATGAACATTTCGCGGTCTCGCGGCGTCGAACGACACCTTCATGCATCCGCTCCTTCCCTTTCTCTGTCTCGGGCTCACCGTGACCACGGTGCTCGCGAAAACGCCAACGGTGCTGGTGCTCGGCGACAGCCTTTCGGCCGGTTATGGATTAAAAAGATCGGCCGCGTATCCGGCGTTGCTCTCGGGAAAAGCCGAAGCCGCGGGCTTCGATCTCGTGGTCATGAACGCCGGGGTGAGCGGCGATACCACCGCGGGCGGACTGCGCCGGTTGCCGGAATTGCTTCATCATCACGTCGACGTCCTCGTGCTCGAGCTCGGGATTAACGACGCCTTCCGCGGAGTGCCGGTGGTGCAAATCGAGTCCAACCTGCAGGGGATCATCGATCTGACCAGGATGCGCTACCCGCAGGCGCGGGTGGTGATTGCCGGGATGCAGTTACCGCAGGCGGCGGGGGAAAATTATCTGGCGAAATTTGGCGCGATCTTCGGCGAACTGGCGCGGCGCAACGGCGCCGAGATCGTGCCCTTCCTGCTCGAGGGCGTGGCGGGAGATCAGGCGCTGAATCAGAACGACATGATCCATCCGAACGCGAGCGGGCAGAAGATTCTCGCGGCCAACGTCTGGCCGGTGCTGGAGCGCGTCTTACGCAACCGCGCGGTGGCCGAACCGCGAAGTTAAGGCATGGATCCAGCCGACCCGCACAATCTCCACGACACCGCCGATCAACCTGTCCTCGAGCGGATCGACATCGCGACCGGCGGCCAGGATTGCGACGAGTGCGTGCGCGCTTTGCGCGAGCCGCTGCTGAAAATCGCCGGTGTGACCGAAGTGACGGCCGACCCAAAAAGCGAAAACGTCTGGGTGACATTCGACGCCCGCAAAACCCACGCGCCGGAAATCCACGACGCCATCCTAAAGAGCGGCTACAAACCCGCGCCGACGATCGTCGAATAGCGATGTAGACGCTTCGCTGTGCCTTCCGCAGGGAGGCGGCTACACGGAACCTCAAACTGCCGGCTGCTGCTGGGTAAGGCAGTGGAACGCGCCCAGACCCCAGATCAATTCCCGACCATCAATCGGGACGATGCGACGGCCCGGGAACGCGCCTCGCAAAACTTCCGCGGCGACCTCGTCATTCGGATCGACAAACGTCGGCAGGAGCACGCTCGTATTCGCGATATAAAAATTCGCGTAACTCGCCGGCAGCCGTAGTCCTTCGCGCTCAATCCGCGCCGGCATCGGAAGCTCAAGAATTTCCAGCGGCTCGCCACTTATCGTTAGGCTGCGCAGTCGCTTTAGGTTTTCCTGGAGCGGAGAAAAGTTCGGATCCGCCTCGTTCGTTTCCACCACTGTCACGACCGTCCGCGCGCTCACGAAGCGGGTGAGATCGTCGATGTGCCCATCCGTGTCGTCGCCTTCGATCCCGTCGCCGAGCCAGAGAATCTCGCGCACTCCGAGAAAGTCACGCAGCCGTTGCTCGATCTGCTCCCAGTTGAGCTGCGGATTCCGGTTCGGATTGAGCAGGCAACTCTCAGAAGTGAGCAGCGCGCCGGCGCCGTTCACTTCGATCGACCCGCCTTCGAGGATCATGCGCGGATAAAATACCGGCAGCTCCAGTTCCGCGGCCACGCGGGTGGGCACGACATCATCGAGATCGTGCGGCGGATACTTCCCGCCCCAGGCGTTGTAATCCCAATCGACCACTGCCAGCCGTGGCTCCGCGACGCGGATGAGGAAGATCGGTCCATGATCGCGGCACCACGGCTCGTTCGTCGGAATTTCGTGAAAGGTCAGGCGCTCGTTAGGCAAACCGTCCAGCGCCGCGCGCGCTTCCGCTTCATGCGCGCCATTGGAGACGTTGATGTTCACCGGCTCTGAGTCGAGCAGGGCCGCCACCATCGCGCGCAGCGTCGGCAGCACGCGATCGTAGGAATCCGGAAAACTGATCCCCTCGCGCCGCGGCCACGAAAGCCAGGTCGCCGCATGCGGCTCCCACTCGGCCGGCATCCGATAACCAAGGGCGGCGGGCGTCTCGTTCTCCATCCCGAAGCGATAGCACAAGGGGAAACCAAAAGCCTGCGCGCGGCGTAAAACTTTTCCACACTCATGGACGCAAAAACTTATCTGCTCGCCGGAGGCAATTCTGGCATCGGCCTCGCCACCGCGGAACTCTTGCGCGCGGAAGGCCATCGAGTGATCGCGGCCGTGCGGAACAGTGAGAATCTCAAAGAGGTGGAGACCCTCGAATTCGACGCCACGAACACGACCGTCGAGCTCGCGCTGCCCGAGATGCTCGACGGGCTCGTCTACTTCCCCGGTACGATTACCCTGAAATCCTTTCGCGCGCTGAAAGATGACGATTTCCGCCGCGACCTGGAGGTGAATTTTTTCGGCGCCGTCCGCTTCATCCGGGCGGCGTTGCCCGCGCTGCAAAAGTCGGAGCAAGCCGCGATTGTTTTGTTTTCCACCGTCGCGGTGCAAACCGGGATGCCGTTCCACGCCAGCATCGCGGCGGCGAAAGGCGCGGTCGAAGCGTTCGCGCGCAGCCTGGCCGCCGAGCTCGCGCCGAAGGTGCGGGTGAACTGCCTCGCCCCCTCGCTCACCGACACGCCGCTAGCCGCTAACCTCCTGAATAGTGACGCGAAATCACAGGCGAGCCGCGAGCGGCATCCGCTCAGGCGCATCGGCGATCCGGCGGAGACGGCGCAACTCGTGCGCTTCCTTTTGAGCGATGCCGCGGGGTTCATCACCGGGCAAGTTATCGGCGTCGACGGCGGACTCTCGACGCTCCGCTAGACGCGTCGTTGCTGGGCCGCGAGGAGCGGTGGGAAATCGAAGAACGCGGGCGAAGCGCTGCGCTCGAGCAGACTCTGCGCGGCGGCCTGGAGCGCACGCCAGCGCGCCCAATCCAAACCCGGCGCGGCGGCGATGTGCCGCAGGAGGCTGCGCCATTCCATCAGCGCGCGTTCGATGTCGCCGTAGCGAAGCAGCTCGGAGCTGATTTTATAGCGGCCGCCCGGATTGCTCACCACTTCGCGGACCACCTCCGAAGCGCCCGAGCCGTAGTGAATTGGCACGCCCATCTCGAGATAACCGGGATGATCGGCGCGCTCGTAAACCGTCTGGCAGAGCGCGCCGAGCCGGCCGCCTAACGGCGCGTCTTCGCCGGCGAAGCGCGGACCGGCCCGGATGTTGGCGAGATCGAAAACCAAGTCGTCGACTTGGAATTTTTCATCCTCGAGCGCGGCGGCGATGGCGAGCCCTTCGCCGCCTTGGAAGAAGCCGAAGATCACGCCGCGCCGGGTCGGGGTGCCGTCGGACTCTACCAGTCCGAGTCGGCGCCAGGCATAGGCGGGCGAGGCGACGATCTCGACGGTTTGGTCGTGCTCCAGCTCGGGGCAGCTCCGGCAAACGAGCGGGATCGCTGGCCGCGTTGGCGGGTCGAGAAGGTCGCGGCCTAACGAGTCTCGGACGGCACTTGTTTTCACGCTGGAGAAATCAACCCGGGCATAGAGGGTGGGGCCGCGCCTAACGATCTCGGAAAGCGCGCCGCCCTTGCTCCATTCCGGCAGCAGGCTCTGCGCGAGCGCTCTGAGTTGCGCTTCCGGCAGGCTCTTTGAGCCGGTTAATTTTCGCAGTGGCTTCACCAGTTGGAGCGTGCCCTCGCCGGTTGCGAGCGGTATTTCGCGCCCGTAAATTTTCCGCTCGGCGAACCGGCAGAGGTTGCCGAAGGGAAACGGATCGAGCGTGGCCGGCTGGCTCAGCGCCGGGAGCCAACGCTCTTTTGCCCTAACGAAGAGCTGACCGAGCGTGGTCTCGACTTCCACGCCGCGTGGTTCCCAGTTGCCGGCGCTGTCCAACATCTCCGTGATCGGCCGCCTGACGAAACGGGCGCGCTCGTCATCTACCCAGAGACCGCACGGCTTCGCGCCGGTTGCGAGGGAATGCTCCACCCCCAGCGGCACCTTCTGCACGCTGAAAAGCGAATGGCTCAATTCGACCGCTGCACCGAAGGGAACCGCCCCACCCACATTCGCCATCACGCTGATCAGGCTCGGCCAGTCGACCTGCGTGGCGCGTTTCAACTGCCGCGGACGCCCGAAGCTCAGCCGTGGCTGATCTGGCGTAAAGAGAACGAACCCGACATCGTCGAGCCCGCGGCGGCCGGCGCGGCCGAACATCTGCAACAGCTCATCCGGCTGCACCTGTCGCTCGAAATTTCCCGAGAGATAACGCGTGTCGGTGATCAGGACCGAGCGCATGGAAAAGTTAATCCCGGCCGCCAGCCCCATCGTCGCGACGACGACGTTGAGCTGCCCCGTTTTCGCGAGCGGCTCGATCAAGCCGGCGCGGACCGCGTAGCTGAGCCCGCTGTGATGGTACGCGACCCGGCTCTGCAACAATTTCGTCAGGCGCTTGCCCGCGAGCTGTTCCTGCGCCGGCGACAGCGGAAGCGGATCGCGCACCGGTACCGCGCTCGCGATCGCGAGCGCGAGGTCTTCGGTGGCGTTGCGCCGCGGCGCAAAAACCAAAATCGGCGCGAGCCCGTTGTGCAGCGCTTTGGCGATCATCCGCGGCCAAAATTCCCGCGTTTTCGCAAAGCCCGCCTCCGGTAAATTCCGCAGATCGACTTCGTGTTGCGGCACCGGACGTTGCTCGTGCCTCACGAGCACAGCGTCGCGCCCGTTCCGTCGCAGCCATTCGACTACGTCCTGCGGATTGTTGACGCTCCCGCTGAGCAAAAGGAGCTGCGTGGTCGGCGGGGCGAGCGCCAGCGAGAGCTCGTAATGCACCCCGCGCACCGGGTCGGCGATGAGTTGGTATTCATCGACCACGAGTAGCCGCGGACCCTGCCGCCGCAGAAACCGCGCGCGCTGCGTCTCGAGCGTCGCGACCACGACTTTAGCGTCGAGATTCAACGCGAGATCGCCGGTCGCGATGCCGACGTCCCAGCCGCGCGCGCGCCATTCCGCGAGCTTGTCGTTCGCGAGCGCGCGGGTCGGCACCGTGAAGACGGCCTGCCCTTTGAGCGACGGATAGAGCAGCTCGAAGATGTAGGTTTTTCCCGCCCCGGTCGGGGCGTGCACGACCACATCCTGCCCGGCCTGAAGCGCGCGGACGGCTTCCTGTTGCCAGAGATCGGGCACCACCAGATTGATCGCGAGCCCCATCGTGTGGGAAAGATCGCGGG
Organism: Chthoniobacterales bacterium; assembly: GCA_038240025.1. Classification (GTDB taxonomy): domain Bacteria; phylum Verrucomicrobiota; class Verrucomicrobiia; order Chthoniobacterales; family UBA10450; genus Palsa-1392. The sequence continues at coordinate 7,623 of JBBSED010000058.1, read as the reverse complement.
CTGCGTGGCGTGGGCAAATGACCGGGATGGATTCGCGAAGTTCCTTCTGGGGAGGACGGGTGTTCCCGTCGTTCGGCGGAGTCTCCGCCGAACTGCTCGCGTGGCCTCGCCTAACGAGAAGCTGCGCGTGGACTTGCCGAAGCGCGACGGGGTTCCCCGTCCTCCCCGGACAGGCGAGTTAACGCGCCGCGTTTAGCGCAGCCGGGCGGCCGCGCGGTTGTGTCCTTCCAGCTCCAGCACCATCCGTTTGATGTGCCGATATTTTTGGTGCGACGCGAGCTTGCGCAGACTCGCCTGCGGGTCGCCCCATTGCACGATTTCGATCGCTTCCGCGCGCACGCCCCAGCCGTTCATGTCGCGCGCATTCGCCATATAGAGATCGATCGTGTTCCGCCCGGCCAGCGCCCAGCCGTAATCTTCCACCCGGTAAAGCTGCCCGGTGGCGACGATGCGAAAAATCGTGCCCGCGGGCCAGCGCGACCAATCCGCCGCGGCGCTCCCGTAGATCTGGCTCGAATAATTATCCATCGCGAAGGGCTGCGAACGCGTGACGTAGGCGACCGGTTGATAGCCTTCTGCGCCGTCCGCCTCCGCGACCGGCACGGCGCGCGGCACCCTCGGCAGCGCCGCGGCGTGCAGCTCGGTCCCGAGCGCGGTCAGGTTGCCATATTGCCGATGATCGGCCTCGGTGTGGGTGTAAGCCGTGGTCCGAACCTGTTGGAAATCCGTTTTCGCGAGCGGGCGTTCATACGCGGGCAGATTGCGCGAAGTGCCGCAGCCGCCTAACGACAAGCCAGCCGCGACGGCGAGAAAGGCGGGATGAAGCTTCATGCAGGATCAGTCGCGGAGTTATTAACAGTTATTCACAAGCGCGACAACTGCGGACGCCTCCCTTCTAGACGCCTCTCCGTGTCGACGCCTCCCGTGTAGCCGCCACCCTGTGGGACGCGGGGGTTGAGCTCGCGGCCCTCGTCGCCCGCGCGCTTCGCGCAGCGAAGCGTCTACAGTTTTGCGTCTCCGCCACCGATGCCCGAAACTGCGCGATGCTCGCAAAATTTGCCGATCACGTTTCCCAAACCCTCGACGACATCAAAGCGCAGGGGCTTTTCAAAACCGAGCGCATCATCACCGGCCCGCAGAACGCCGAGATCCCGATCGCCGACGGCCGGCGGGTGATCAATCTCTGCGCGAACAACTATCTCGGCCTCGCCGATCATCCCGCGCTCATCACCGCAGCGAAGGAGGCGCTGGACAGCCACGGTTTCGGGATGGCGAGCGTGCGTTTCATTTGCGGCACGCAGGACATTCACAAGGAACTGGAAGGCGCCCTCACGAACTTCCTCGGGACCGAGGACACGATTCTTTATCCGTCGTGCTTCGACGCCAACGGCGGCTTGTTCGAGACCTTGTTAGGCGCAGAAGACGCGGTTATCTCCGACGAGTTGAACCACGCCAGCATCATCGACGGCGTCCGGCTATGTAAGGCGAAGCGTTACCGCTACAAAAACAGCGACATGGCCGACCTCGAGGCGCAGCTCCAAGCCGCGAAAGAGGCGCGCTTTCGCCTGATCGCGACCGACGGCGTTTTCTCGATGGATGGCACGATCGCCAACCTCAAAGGCATCTGCGACCTGGCCGAAAAATACGAAGCGATGGTCATGGTCGATGACTGCCACGCCTCGGGCTTCATCGGCAAAACCGGGCGCGGGACGCCGGAACATTGTGGCGTGCAGGGCCGGATCGACATCCTCACCAGCACCCTGGGGAAAGCGCTCGGTGGCGCGAGCGGCGGCTTCACCACGGGCCGCCAGGAAATCGTCGCGCTCCTCCGCCAGCGTTCGCGGCCTTACCTTTTCTCGAACACCATCGCGCCCCCGATCGTGGCGGCTTCGCTCAAGACGTTGGAAATGCTGACCAACTCGACCGCGTTGCGCGACAAGCTGGAGGAGAACACCAAATACCTCCGCGCCGCGCTGACCGAACGCGGCCTTACGATCAGACCCGGCACCCACCCGATCGTCCCGATCATGCTCGGTGACGCCGCGCTCTCGCAGAAGTTCGCCACGCGCATGCTCGAGAAAGGCGTTTACGTGGTCGGCTTCTTCTATCCGGTGGTGCCGCACGGGACTGCGCGGGTGCGCACCCAGGTCAGCGCCGCCCACTCGCGCGCAGAGCTGGAGTTCGCCGTCAACGCCTTCGCCGAAACGAACGCAGAACTCGTCGGGTAGCAGCCCAATGGCTATCTTCTCGGCTCATACCGCAGCGCGACCGCCCCCGAGCCGAACTCCAGCCGGCTGACGAGCTTTAAGTCGACATGCTTCGATAGGCCTGCGAACAACGTCGGCCCGTGCCCCGCGAGCCTGGGGTGGACCACGAACTCGTATTCATCGATCAATCCCAGCTCCGCCAGCGCCAGCGGGAGCGTCACGCCTCCCACGAACAGTCCCTTACCCGGCATCTGCTTCAGCTCCTGAACCGCCTTCCCCAGATCCCCGCGGAGGAGCTCCGCGTTCCAATCGACGCGGTCCAGGGTGCTCGACACGACGTACTTCTTCGCCGCGTCGATCGTCCGCGCGAAGGGCTCCAGCGAATCAGGCCTCCCTCCTGCCGGCGAGGGCCGCCGGAACGCCGCCTCCATCATTTCGTAGGTCACGCGGCCAAAGAGGAGGGCATCGGCCTGGCTGAGGTTCTCGACCGCGTGACGATGCAACTCTTCGTCCGGGATGCCGGCACGATGATCGCAGCAGCCGTCCAGTGTGACGTTGATGGAATACCGAAGGGCTCGCACGAAGGGAGTTTACAGCCGACGAGGTAACGAGCTAATCGCCGAAGCGTGCGATTTTACGTTTCAGTGAACAGCAGTGTCAGCCTGTCTTGCGCAGCGACGGCGGCACGGCATTGTGACGCATGGGTAGATGGCGAAGCGTTGTCAGATTGCATTTGGAAATTCAACAGCCAGATACGTACGCATTGAGTCTTTATCGCCGGAATTGCTCGAGGTCGTCGATCGGGTAATCGGCCGGTGCCCAGTGCTTACGCTCCCGAAAGGAACGCGCTTTTACCGCATACGAAAGAACCCAGCGAACGCAGCCGACGAACACGCGTACGACTCTCCGCCGCCGGCACTCTGCGCTCCATCACGGTTTTCGCCAGGAGCAACGCCGATGTTGTATGGAGGCTTCGATGTCGAGACTTGCATCCACGAAAGCCGGTGCAGGATAGATGACGAGATTTGCATCGCCACGTTGGAGACGCTCTTGACTTACGGACTCTAGATCTAGTCGACCCGCCTCATCACGCAGGAGAGGAAACGCCGTGGGCCAGTCCTGCGGTGTTTCTTCGACAAGTAATGCGGTCCTCGCGACATGACGAGTGCCAACTCATCGGCGAACGAGCCTTTATGCGAGGTGTTTCAGCGCTCCGCTTTGCGAGCTTCTTCTCGCAGGTGCTAGATCAAGAACACGCAAATATCGCCATTCTGGGACACCCGATCTACGAGGGGAAGGTAAGTTCGGCCCAGTCTTTGAGGCCTGCGACAAAAAGCAGGCGGTGGTCCAGGCATCAGCTCTAGCTCGTCTTCTCGTGCTCGCTTAAATAAGCGCTGAGGCTCTTCGCCAGCATCACGAGATCGGAAGGAATCATCAGCACCGTCGTGCTGTTATTCTCCGCGCCAATCTCCGAGAGCATTTGCATCCGCCGCAATTCCAGCGCCGCGGGGTTACCGGCCATTTGCTCGGCCGCCTGCGACGGCTTCCGCGACGCCTCCAGCTCCGCCTCGGCCTTGATGATGCGCGCGCGTTTCTCGCGGATCGCCTCGGCCTGCATCGCTTCCGGCAACTCGACATCCTTCATTTCAAAACGCTCCACCTCGAGTCCCCACCGGATGGTCGACGAGGCAATCCCGGCGCGGAGCAAATCATTGATCTTATCGCGCTGCTGGAGCACTTCATCGAGGTCGTGCTGGCCGATGATGTTGCGCAGGCTCGACAACGCCAGTTGATAGACAGCGGCCTGCGCCTTGGCGACGGCGATGACCGACTTCGCCGGATCGGCGATTTTGTACCACAAGACCGCGTTCACTTTGATGGTGACGCTGTCGCGCGCGATCGTCTCCTGCTGCTCAGCCGAAAAGGTGGAGATGTGGATGTCGATCCACGTCGCCTAACGACTAACGGAGCCTAACGATTTGGCGCTGCGCGCTCTGCGCGTCCGGCAGTTTGCTTCAACCTGACTTGCGCTCGTGCAAGGCAATGCTGGAGCCGACCCACGTCTTTTCCTTGTTGAAATCGACACCCATCATTTTGCCCTGACTCATGCGCAGGAGGTTGTTCACGAGCACAGGGTCGCCTTCTTCCGGCCAGAGGAACATCATGCGGATCTCGGCCTTCGAACGGTGGCCGTCGGTCGTCGGGATGAAGTCCGCGTAGTGCACCTTGCGTTGCAGGATGTAGTCATGATGCTCGCTGAGGGCGCCCAGCTTTTCCGGCGTCGGATCCATCTCCACGCCGAGCCCGGCAAAGGAGTAGAGAGGTTTCAAAACGTAGTCGCTGAGGGATTCGTCGGGCGGGAATTCATCCGCGAAATAGGCCGGCGAAGTGTGCGCCGTGTTCAGAAACGGGAGCGAATGTTTGCTGATCCGGAAATACCAGTTCGGATGGCCGACCCACTGCACGTCGAGTTCGTCGCGAAAATCGAACCCGGGTCGCAGCTCGGGCCGGCGCAGGAGCTCGTCGAAGATGACCCGGTTATAAATCCGCTCGATCCGGATTTCTCGGCCTTTGTGCTCGTAGAAGAGCTGCTTCCCGCGCTTTCTTATGCTCGTTAGGCAGACTGGGTGAACCCCGAGTTCGCTTTCCGAGGCCGCAAAATCGATCCGCGTTTTCTGCCGTTCCGGCTCGATCTCAAGCAGGATGACATTCTCCGGGTCGGCGTCGCCCACGATCACACTGCGGAGGAGGGCGAGATAGGACTCTTCCTCAAGCCCGCTAAAAAACGGTGTCCAACCCGCCGGGATGTCGGGAAAGGTCGCGCGCAGGCAGCGGTAAAAGAAGAGCTGGTAGGAGTAAAGACTGGGGAAGCCCTGGAGCTCGATCAGCCGCGGGGTCAGCCGGCCGTTCTCTCCTTCACAAATGGCGAAATCGACCTGCACGAAAAGCGGATGCGGGTTCTCGTTAGGCACCACCAGCTTCGGCGGGATCGCGTCCCGCGCATGCGCGCGGAACTCCGGACGCTGCACCTGCGCGAGCAGTTCGCGCGCGGCCGCGGTGATTTCCGCGGTAAAATCCGGGGTGAGGAAGATCGGTGTCTCAGAGATCCGGAATTCCGCCGGCCAGATCTCGGTCTCGTTCACCATCCGGACGAGGGTCTCGTATTTTTCCGCAGTAAAGTTCTCGTTGAAACGCGCGCGCTCAGTAGGGTCCATTGGATCAGTAAACTGGCGGGAGGCTGGGTCGGCAACACTCGGATGCAGAGGGGCGACGCTCAGACGGGCGGCGCCGTCCCTTCATGGTAGGCGGTGCGCCTGCCCGACAATTTATCGTCGCAAGGACTCGCGAGCGGGGCCGAGCCGAAAATCCGCGGCCATCTGCGAAATCTGCGGAAGAAGATGCCCCGCCTAAACGACAAACTTCCCGCGCTCCATGACCTGTTCGTCGTCGAACCAGATGTCGAAGTCGCGCCCGACGCAGTCGATGTGCGTTTTGGAGATCCAGTTCTGGCCGGTGTGTTCCGCGTAGGGATGGCCAAAGGCGATATGGATGCCGGGGATTTTTTCGTCCTGGAGGATGTTGCCGATGATGTTCTTGCAGGCAGTGTTCGTGCCGACGGCGAACTCACCGACCCGGTTGCTGTTTTCGTCGGTGTTGGTGTAAAGCCGAAAGTCGTCGCGCAAATCCTTGTTGACGGATTGGAGTGAGCGGATGCGATTGTTCTCCACCTCGATGATGAGCGGACTGTCCCGTAAATCTCCATAGCGCTGGCAGAGATAATCGCCGACCACTCCGTCCACGACGAAAAGGCCGTTGGTGTTGAGCGGTGAGGTGAAAATTTCGCCGCCCGGCAGGTTGCCCCATTTTTCTTTGGTAATCAGCCCGCTGGTTTTTAGCCACTTCAGGTTGGGTGAAAGTTCAGCCTCGAAATCAGTGCCGCCGGGTGTCTTGCAGGAGATGCGGCTGGCCATGCGCGCGCGCGAGACGAGCCGCTGGCTGAGCGCGTCGACCGCCAGAAAGTCGGCGCGCATGCCTTCGAGCATGATTTGGCGATTGATATTCACCATGTGGCCATGGCGAATGCCATGTTTGTTCACGACCGCGGTCATCTGAATGCGCGATCCGAGCTCGCCCGTCTGCGTCTGTGCCGCGAAGATCGAGACCTGCGAGCGCGCCAGATCTTCCAAAATGGTCTCGGGCATCGCTTTAAGCGGCCGCCGCGCGTGATGTTCGAGCACGAAGACGCTGAAATCCGAGCCGACCTCGACGATCTCCGCTTCCAGTGCGGCGGCAACATCAGCAGTGGCTTCGTCGGTGATGATGGTGATGCGCTCCTCTGGTTTCAGCCGAAGGCAGATTCGGATGGCATTACGCGCGCCCGGGAGAAGCTCCGGGTCAACGGCAACGGCGTCGATGATGGGACGATCAGGCATTTCGCAACGGGAAAGGTCGATAAGATTGGCGCGGGAAATGAGGTTCGGCAACTCGCGCGCGTTTCATCGCTGGGACCGATCCCGGAATCAGTCTTGGGATTGGGCAAGAGGGAATCGCGTCTGCTCCAAATCGAGGCCTTCATATGTTTCGGCCACGATCTGGTCGACGACGGCTTTGGTGTCTTGGGTGCGTTCCCAGACCATCAATTGACGATCGGCGCCGGTCCCTTCGCGCAAGATGCGCTCGATGTGCGTCATCTCGCGCTGGCTGCCGAGCTCTTCCACTTCCGGCGCGACGAATTCGAGGATCTCGTGGATTAAACTGCGCGTCTCCAGTTCGCAGCCGCGGCCGAAATCGATCAACTTCCCGCCGAGGCCGTAGCGCGCCGCGCGCCAGCGATTTTCTTCGAGCAGGCGGCGCGGATAAATTCGGAAGGTGGTGTTTTGCTGCAGGAGTTTGTGCAGCTTCACGACGACAGCTTGCATCAGCGCCGCGAGCGCAATCGTGTCGTCCACCCGCGATTGCGCATCACAAATCCGGAATTCGAGAGTATCGAAAAAAGGATGGAGCCGAATGTCCCACCAGATCTTTTTCGCGTTATCGATGCAGCCGGTGGCGACGAGCAGTTTCAAGTAATCTTCATACTCGGACAAACTGTCGAACGCGTCGGGAATGCCGGTGCGCGGAAAGCGCTGGAAGATTTGCAGGCGATAGGATTTGAAGCCGGTGTTTTCGCCTAACCAAAAGGGTGAGTTGACCGAAAGCGCATAGAGGTGCGGGAGAAAATAGCGCGCCTGATTCATGACCCGGATGGCAATTTCGCGATCGGGAATGCCGACGTGGACATGCAGCCCGAAGATGAGATTGGCGCGCGCAATCTGCTGCAGATCCTTGACGACGGTGGCGTAGCGTTCGTCGGCTGTGATCAACTGATCTCTCCAGTGAGAAAAGGGATGGGTGCCGGCCGAGGCGATCGTTAGGC
>JBBSED010000057.1:0-18606 GCA_038240025.1 Chthoniobacterales bacterium | reverse complement strand
GGCGGCTACGGGCCGGCCGCACCGACGATTTTAGCGGACCTTTTTCCGATCGCGATTCGTGGGCGCGTGCTCTCGACCTTTTGCGCGGCGATCCCGGTCGGCGGCGCGCTCGGTTATGTGATCGGCGGGCTAATCGCGAGCCATTGGGGCTGGCGCTGGGCGTTTTATGTCGTCACGCCGCCGGGTCTGCTCCTCGGTTTCATCTGCCTCTTCCTACCGGACCCTCGCGGCCGCGGCGTCGATCGACCGAAAAGCGAACGCGCGCAGTGGAGCGATTACCTGACGCTCTTTCGGACGCGCTCGTATGTCATCAACTGCTTCGCGCAAACCGCGATGACGTTCGCCTTCGGCGGGCTCGCGTTTTGGATGCCGGCTTATTTGCAATATCGGCAGCTCCCATCCGCATCTGGCACCGCCACCTTCGGCGGCATCACCGCGGTTGCGGGTCTGATCTCGACCATCATCGGGGGCGTGGTCGCGGATCGTTTGCAGCGACGTTATTCGGGCTCGTATTTTTTGGTTTCGGGCATCGGGATGCTGGTCGCCGGGCCGCTCTTCGTCGCAATGCTGTTCACGCCTTTTCCGGCCGCGTGGTTCCTGCTTTTCGGCGCGGTTTTTTTTGGCTTTCTGAATACCGGCCCCTCGAACACCGCGCTCGCGAACGTCGCTTTGCCCGCGGTCCGCGCGACTGCGTTCGCCTTGAATATTCTCGTCATCCACGCGCTCGGCGACGCCGCGGCTTTCCCGACAATTGGCTTCATCGCCGGCCACTCCAACATGAATATCGGGTTCCTCGCGATCTCCGGAATGATGCTGGTCTCGGGTGTCCTCTGGCTCGTGGGGATGAAGACGCTCGGAGCCGATACCGAACGGGTCGAAGGCATCGTGACGACCGCGTGAAAACTGCGACTCGTTAGGGGGTCGGAGTGGGCGACGGCGCGACGGTGTTTGCGATGATCGGCTGCGTGCCGGCGGGCGAGGCGCTCGGGAGCGGAGTGACCGCGACGGTCGGCTGCGGCGACGCGGTCACCTGACTGATGGTGGCGGTCGGTCGCGGACCCGCGGGAATGCTCGGGCTCGGCAGCGGGCTCACCTCGTCGTTAGGCGATTGCGCGCACAGGGTCGCCGCGCCGACGACCAGGGAAGCAAGGATCGAGAAAATCTTCATCCCTTGAGCATCGGGAACCGCCCGCAGCGCGGATGTAGCGGCCGCCGCTCAATCGTGCTGGTGGAGATGGATGTCGTTCGCCTCCGCCTCGGCGAGCGCGCGCGCAGATTCGTTAGGCCGGTGGATTCGCTGGAGCAGCTCGCTCATCATCAGCCAGCTCTCCGCGCGATACGGCGCGACCCCGAGGCAGGTCTTTAATTCCGTGATCGCGCGATCCGGATAACCCGCATCCGCGAGCGCCTTGATGTAACGCTTCTCGATCGACCAGTTCGCCGCGCCGGTGCGCGCGGCCAGTCGCAAGCGCAGGAGGTTCACCTGACCGGTCTCGCGATTCTCGAGCACCGCCAGACTCTCCAGCGCCCGCGCCGCGACATCCGGGGGCTCGGTGATTTTCTGCAGGAGAGAGCGCGCGCGTGAGTAATCCCGTTGCTTTATCGCCACCGCTCCGAGGCCGAGCAAGGCGAGCGGGTTCTCCGGCTCCTTCGTGCTCGCCCGCGCCAAGGCCTGCTCCGCTGCGAGCAGGTGCCCCTCGCTCATTTCGAGGTTGCCGAGATTGATCCACATCCGGGCGGAGTCGCCGCCGTCCGCGACCGTCCGGGTGAGAAAGGTGCGCTGATCGTGCCAGTCGAAGCAGCGCAAGAAAGTGCGGACCGGCAGGAAGATGAGCCAGAGTGCGAGGCAAATCCCGAGCACACGGCGGCTCGCTCCGCCTAACGAGTCCAGGGTCGCAGCGAGGCCGAGAAAAAGAAAGGCGCTGGGTAGATAAAGCCAATGTTCGGCGACGGTGGCATTCAGCCTAACGAGCCCGGTAATCGGCAAGTAGCTGAGCACCGCGAGGAGGAGAGGCAGGAAAATCGCCGGGCGTCCGCGCTCGCGCCAGAGCCCGAAGAGCGCGCCCGCGATCAGCAGCAGGCCAAGCAGGGTCTGGAGTTCCCGCCATGCCGCCCGCTCCAGGCTCGCGTCGACGAAGCCCGAGGGCCGCGTTTCCACGTCCCGATCCATGTGCAAATGTCGGGGAAAAACGAGCAGTCCCGCATACTCTGCCGCCGCGCGGGCGACCACGATTGGCCTAACGAGAAGCGGCGCCGGGTGGCGCTCGGCCGGAGCGGGCGGGTGTTCGGCCGGCAGCCGCAGGCTCAGGTAAATCACGAGCACCGCGAGCACGATGCCGAGGGCACCGAGAATTTCGCCGCGGCGTTTCTGCGCGAGGACGAGGACGAGCCAGAGGAGGAGAAAAAGCAGCCCCATTTCCTTGCTCAACGCGCTCGCGAGCAGGCAAAAGGCCGTGCCGAATCCGAGCCACCACTTGCGCGCACCCGTCGCCCGCAGCATCCGCAGGCCGAGGAAGAGCGCGGTGAAACCGAACGTCGCCGCGAGCGGATCCGCGCGGCCGGAGATGTAGGCGACGGCCGCACTTTGCAGCGGATGCACCAGCCAGGCGACCGCCGCGAGAAATGCGATCCACGTCCGGCTCCGCGTTTCCACTCCGCAGAAACCGAGCAGTTCGTCGCCGAGAAAGAACAACGCGACCGCCGCCGTCGCGTGCCAGAGAACGCTTACCAAATGATAACCGCCCGGCGCGAAGACAAAGGCCGTGTAGTCGACCAGGTAAGTCAGCCGTTGCATCGGCCGGTAAAAATCCGAGCCGCCCGCATCGGTAAAAAGGAAATGCTGAAAGCCTTCCCAGAGGAGCCGCCAGCTGCGGATGAGCGGGTCGGCGAGCACGAGCGCGCGATCATCCCAGACGAAACCGGCGCGCAAAACCGGCGCGTAAACCGCGAGCCCGAAGAGCACGAGGATGGCCGGCGCAATTTTTTTATTCATCCGGGAAATCGATTGAAGAGGAGATTGATTGCGCGTCTAGGTTGGCAAATGTCAATCGCGCTGCGTCTCCTCCTGGCGGTCGTGCTCCTCGCGAGCAGCGCCCATGCCGCCGGCGTGCCTAACGAGTGCACCCAGCTCATCGTCGCCCTCGCGCCGGACTGGAACAGCATGCGCGGCCAGTTGCAACGCTACGAACGGCAGGCGGGCGGGCCGTGGCAGAAATCGGGCGACGCCATGCCGGTGCTCTTTGGCAAAAACGGGCTCGCCTGGGGGCGCGGACTCGCCGGCCAGGAGGAGCAGGGTCGGCACAAAAAAGAGCGCGACGGCCGCGCGCCCGCGGGAATTTTCCGGCTCGGCACGATCTACACCTATGACGACGCGCTCCCGCCTGGTGCGGACTTTCCGTTTCATCAGGTGACGACGAGCGACGCTTGGGTCGACGACGTCACGAGCCCGGATTACAACCGCTTCGTCACGATCGACGACCCGGCGCATCCGCCGACGTGGTTCGCGAAAGCGAAAATGCGGCATCACGATTTCGCCTATCGCTGGCTGGTCGAGATCCGACACAATTCCGACCCGCCCGTGCCTAACGCCGGGAGCGCGATCTTCTTCCACATCCGGCGCGGCGAGGCCCGGCCGACGGCGGGCTGCACCACGATGGCGGAGGAGAATCTGGTGCGCCTGATCACTTGGCTGCGCGCCGCCCGCCAGCCCTGCTACGCGCTCCTGCCCCGGACCGCCTACGCGGAGAAAGCACGGGCGTGGAACCTGCCGCCGCCCGCGCTCCCGCCACCGGCGCGTTAACATTTTTCGAAAAAACGTGAGCGCCTAGTTTGCATCTGCGAAAAGTTTCCCTTACGCTCCACTCGTTAGGCCAAAAACATTATGAGGAAACGATCCAATCCCGATTCGGAGCAGAACATCAAACGCATCGACACGAAGAAGAATGCGAAAAAACAAACGCATGGCTTCCAGGTGCACTTCGTGCGCGGCTCTTCGACTGGCACGCGGATGTTCAGCGACGCCGTCCATGGTGGCAAAGAGCAGTCCCGCAAGGCCGCGCGCAAATATCGCCGCGAAGTGATGGGGGATCTCCCACCGCGCACCACCCTCACCCAGGCCCGCGCGGCGAAGGCGAGCAAGCAGGCGAAGCCCGCGGCGGCGGCGGCGAAAAAGCCCGCAGCCAAGAAGGCGGCGCCAGCCAAGCGCAAACGTTAGGCAGTCGTTAGGCCAGAAACTCGTTAGGCAGGGGCGCCAGAGCGGCGCCAGGCCTGCCAGCATTCGATAAAGCCGGGAGCGAAGTCGCCCGGCCGGGCCGCCAGCCAATCGGCCACCAGCGCGGGCGGGAAATATTCCACGCATTCGATCTCGGCCCGCGCCAGTTCCAGTTTTCCCTCATATTCTCCCCGGTAGAGCCAGATAAATTCCTCGCCGGTACGCGCCGAGGCCGGGATTTTCGCCACGCGGGTCAGCTGGCTGCTGATGCCCAGTTCCTCCCGTAATTCGCGCGCCGCGGTTTCGTCGTAGCCTTCCTCGCTCGCGTCGACGTGACCTGCCGCGCTGGAGTCCCAGGCGTTCGGATGCCGGTCTTTCCAGCGGGAGCGCTTCTGAAGCAGGAGATCGCCGGTGCGGTTGAAAATGAAGAGGTGCACCGCCCGATGCCGCAAGTTATTCCCATGCACTTCCGCCCGCGAGGCGGTGCCGATGACGTGGTCGTTCTCGTCCACGACCGGGAAGATTTCTGCGGGGTCGGTGCCTGCCTTGGGGTTCCCTGGCGGATGCACGAGATTCGCCAGGGCAATCCATTGTCCGAGGGACAATTCTTCGGCCCGGGCCGACACCGAAACGTCGATCGCCGCCGAGGAAGCGGACCAATCCGGCAGCCATGGCTTGAGCAATTTTGCCACCTGTTTGCGACGTTGGGAAAAACCGTGACGAACCAGAAGACTCAGCGTTTCAAAGTCGTGTTCCGGCAATTCGCCGGGGGCTCGTTTGGTCAATCGGACGACCGCCGATTCGATCTCTGGCTCAGGCAGGAATACATTCGGCGGGACCGCGCGGAGGAGTTCCACCCGGCATTTCGCCTGAACGAGGAGCGAGAGAATTCCGTAGGCTTTCGAACGCGGCGCAGCTGAAAGACGCGCGGCAACCTCCATCTGTAACATCAACAACGCCGATGTAATCGGTGTGGTTTTTCCTAGGAAACGTAACAAGACGGGGGTCGCTACGGAGTAAGGCAGATTGCCAACCAGTTGAGTCGGGCCTCGAGGGAAGAGACTTCGCAGATCGAATTCCAACGCATCTTCGTGGAGGACTTCCAGTTGCGGATTCGCAAAATTTTCGCGCAGGTAATTGGCGAGGCGCGCATCCTTTTCAATCGCCAAGACTTGCGCCCCGGTCTCCAAAATCGGCGCCGTCAACGCGCCTAAACCAGGACCGACCTCGACCACCTGATCCCCCGCGGAGAGACCAGCCTGCTGCACGATCCATTGGGCCAGATTCTGGTCATGGAGAAAATTCTGCCCCATCGTTTTGACCGGTGTAACGCGGATTTCGCGCAACGTCCGGTTGATCTCGGAAAGGGTCATCGGCGGGCCGGGGAAAACAGTCGGCGAAAGGCGAAGCGCGCTCCCTTGTTCACAAAGTCCTGTGAACAATTTGCGGCGGCGGGCAGATGATTATTCACAAGTTATTCGAGCGTGTAGCCGTCGCCCTGTGGGCGACGCGGGAGCTGGCCGAAATTGCCCTCCACGTCCTCCCCCACGCTTCGCACAGCGAAGCGGCTACAACGCGCGCTCACGATTTGGTTTCGCGTCGCGCAGCTGCTTTGCTTTCCCCGAAGCTGCCAAGTGTCGCTTTTTCCGGCTCTTCAGGAAAGTCCGGCGCGCATCGTGGAGCGTCGCCCCGTCGATAAAATAGACGATCGCGGCGCGTCCGATCGCGTAGGTGCCCGCGCCCGCGACCATCCCGCCGACGACGTTCCCCCAACCCGGGAAAAATTTCAGCGCTGCCCGAGTGCCCTCACGCAGGATCATGCCGAGGCCGACATTCGCACCGAGAGCGCCGGCAAATTCCGTCGCCGCCCGCATGCTCCGCTCGCGGCCGCTCACATACATGATCCCGGTCACCATCACGAGCTGGAGCGTGGTCAGGATCGGCAAATCGGCGAGCGGGATCGGCTGCGCGCCGATCGCGGTGCAAATCGCACTGGTCGATTTCACCAGCATCTCGGCGATCTCGTGCTTCGCGGCGCGGTCGCCCCCTAGGCGGACCATCTCGACCCGGGCCTCGTTAGGCAATTCCGCCGCGAGCATCCGGCGGAGCGTGGCATCAAGCGCATAACTGCCGACGAGGCTCACGCGAATCTCGCGCGCTTCCGAGGTCGCCGCTTCCTGCAGCGCGGTCGTCTCTAGAGGATCAGCCTTCTCCGAACGCAGTTCGATCAACTTCGACCGCGCACCTGCTTCGCCGTTCCAGGCGAGCAGCTTCTCCAGCCGTTCGATTTCCCGGCGGGTAGCGACTTTGGCCGCCCGCTCGGCCGGGAGGAAAAAAAACAGATCGGCGTGCTCAGCTTTCAACTCTTCTCGAATGAGCGCGAGGGCCGCGTCGTCCGCGCCGCGGGCGTCGAGGAGTTGGACGGCACCGTGATGACCGATGGTGACCGATTGCCAGCGAAAGAGACCCGTCAGCGTTTCGCGCGACGGCTCGGTCGCGCCGTCATCGGCGAAGGTGGCGGCGGCGAATTCGAGCAGCGGCATCGGATGCGAACCGGTGAGGACGAAGCGCGGCGCCCGCTGCTGGAGGAAGAGCTCCTTCAGCGGGGTGAGCTCGTGCAGGATCGGTTTCTGCATCGATTCCGGGAGCTTGTGGAGGAAGGCCTCAAGCCGTTCGACGATGTGGAGGAACACGGAGTTATTCATCGGGCAAAAGTCATCGCGACCAAGATGAAGCGGGCCGGCGGTTTTGGCGAATCGTTGGCACGCGCGAGCGCCTCGTGTTACAGAAACGCCCCGGCGCAGAGTCGCGCCTAACGAATCATGTTTTCACTCCTCGGCGACAAACTTCAGGACATTTTCAAGGACCTGCGCGGCCACGGCTCGATCAGTGAGGCGAACGTGAGCGACGCCATGCGCCAGGTGCGGCTCGCGCTCCTCGAGGCGGACGTCGATTACCAGGTCGCGAAGAATTTCGTCGCCCGGGTGAAGGAGAAAGCGCTCGGCGAAGAGGTGCTGCGCAGCGTCACGCCGGGCCAGCAGATCGTGAAAATTTTCCACGACGAGCTGACCACGTTGCTCGGCGGCAACGCGGAGGAACTGAACCTGCAAAAGCCCGCGCGCATTCTCATGGTCGGGCTGAACGGCGCGGGCAAAACCACCTCCTCGGCGAAGCTCGCGCGCTGGCTGAAAAAGCAGGGCCGGACCCCGCTCTTGATCGCCTGCGATCTCCACCGGCCAGCGGCGATCGAGCAACTGGCGACGTTAGGCAAACAGGTCGAAGTCCCGGTTTATACTCCTGCGCCTAACGAGAAGGACGTAAAACGGGTCGCGAAGGCCAGCTTGGCTTGGGCCGCGGAACAGGGCGGCAATGTGCAGATCTTCGATACCGCCGGCCGCCAGGAAATCGACGCGGTGCTGATCGAGGAGATCAGGCAACTCAAGGAATTCCTCCAGCCGCAGGAAGTACTCCTCGTGGCCGACGCCGCCACCGGCCAGCAGGCCGTAAGCGTGGCGACGCATTTCCACGAGGCGCTCGGGATCACCGGCATCATCCTGACGAAACTCGATGGCGACGCCCGCGGCGGCGCGGCGCTTTCCATGCGCGAAGTAACGCAGCGGCCGATCAAGTTCGGCGGCGTGGGTGAGAAGCTCGATCAATTCGAGCCCTTCGTGCCGGGTCGACTGGCGGGACGGATTCTCGGCATGGGCGACATCGTCGGCCTGGTCGAGAAAGCCGCGGAGGCGATCGACGAAGAGGAAGCCGCGCGGATGGAGAAGAAACTCCGGACGGCATCGTTCGATTTCAACGACTTCCTCGCCCAGTTCAAGATGATGCGGAAGCTCGGCCCGCTCGAGAATATTCTCGGGATGATTCCCGGGATGAGCCAGATGAAGGACCTGAAGGTGGACGAAAAACAGGTCAAGCGGACCGAAGCGATCGTGCTCTCGATGACCGATGAGGAACGCCGCAAGCCCGATATCCTGAACGCGCGGCGGCGTCAGCGGATTGCCGCGGGCAGCGGCTGCACCGTGACCGATGTGAACGACTTGCTCCAGCGCTTCAACCAGATGCGCAAGATGATGAAGAACGTCGGCAAGATGAAAAAGATGATGGGGCAAATGCAGCGCATGAAGAGCTGACTTGCGAAATCGGAGATTTACTCTATTCGTTCCCTCCCCCGGAGCTCCCAATCCGCAGCCTTAAACTCTTCATTTCCGCATGTCCGTCTCCATCCGCTTACGCCGCGAAGGCACCAAGAACCGCCCCTACTACAAAGTAGTCGTGGCCGATAGCCGCAGTCCGCGCGACGGCAAGTTCATCGAGATCATCGGGACCTATGACCCGAAGGTGCACGGCGAAAACAGCACGTTGAAACTGGACCGGGCCGAGCATTGGCTCTCGCGTGGCGCGCAGCCCTCCGACACCGTGCGCAGTTTGTTGCAGAAAAACAAAGCGCGGGCTGCTGCGGTTACGCCTGAAGAAGGTGCGCCGGCCACGCCGCCTCCGATGCGGATGAAGGCAGCCGCGAAGAAAGCCGCCGCCAAAAAGGCGGAGGCTGCGAGCGCTCCAGTGGAAGCCGCTGCGCCCGCCGAAGCCGCTGCACCGACCGAAGCTACGGCACCCGCCGAAGCTCCGGAAGCGACCGCGCCGGAAGCGGTTCCTGTTGAAGCTCCTGCGTCCGAGCCAGCCGCGGAATAGTCCCCGGTTTCTTCGTCCAATTGGACAACTCTTTCGCCGCCCGCTAGGGTCGGACGCGTGAGACAATTCCTCGAGTTCATCATTCGGCATCTCGTGGAGTTCCCCGAAGAGGTAATGCTCTCGGAGGTGCCGCACGACGATCTTACTATCTTCCGTTTGCAGATGCGCCAGACCGACGTCGGCCGCGTCATTGGCCGCAATGGCCAGACGATCCGGGCGATTCGCGCGCTGCTTTCCAGCGCCGCCGCGCGCCACGGGCAGAAGGTGACGCTCGATATCATCGAGTAGCCCATTCCTAATCCTGCTCCTGCTCTTGCTCCTAATCCCGCTTTTAAGAAGGGAGCAGGATTAAGAGCAAGAGCAGGAGAAGGAAAAGCGGACCTTCCGCCTAACGATAAATCCCGACGGTGATCTTGCCGTCGGCGTCGACGGTTCTGCGATACATGCCGGAAGTGTTGAACGGCATCGCGAGGGTGAAGACGGCGCCTTTGCCCGCGTCAAAGAGCGGGTTGTCCTCGAGCACCCGAATCGCCGCCTCGACCGCGTCGAGTCCGCCGCGCCGAGCGTTCCGGCAAGAAGAGCGCGCCGCTCGCGACCACGAAACGAAAATGAGGAATCATCGTGCGAGCATACGGGAGATAGCCCCCCTCCAGCCGCCTTGCCGGCTAAACGAACTGAGGCAACTTCCCCTTTCCCATGCCGACGAACGACCAGATCCATCCCGGGCCTAACGACAGCCTGGTCAACGCGCCCGTCGATGTCGTCGCGGGCGTGGGGGCGAAAAGCCGGGACGTGCTCCAGGAAGTCGGCAGCGTCTTCTGGTTCACGATCAATACCGTGGGCGAGACCTTCGACCGGATCCGGCGCGGGCGGGTGCCGTTTCGGGCCGCGAGTTTTTTTCGCTACACCGAGCGGGCCGGCGTCGGCTCGGTGCCGTTGGTCGCGATGGTCTCGTTTTTCCTTGGCCTAACGATGGCGCTTTTAACCGGCTATCAATTACAACGTTTTGGGACGGAGCGGCTGGTGCCGGGCCTGGTCGCGATCGCCTTCACCCGCGAGCTCGGGCCGCTGCTCACCGGGATCATGCTCGCGGCGCGGATCGGGGCGTCATTCACCGCGGAGCTCGGCACGATGCAGGTCTCCGAGGAAGTGGAAGCGATCGAAGCGATGGGGATCGGGCCGCTGCGTTTTCTGGTCGCGCCGCGGATGCTCGCGCTTTTCGCCCTCATGCCCTGCCTAAGCGTGATCTCGAGTGTGGCCGCGATCTTCGCCACCGCGCTGATCTCGCGCGCTTACTTCAATATCTCACTCGTCTATTTCCAGGATCTCGTGCTCCACTCGCTCCTCATTCGCGACATCATCACCGGGGTTTTGAAGAGCTTCATGTTCGGTCTTTTGATTGGGGCGATCGCCTGTTATCGCGGGCTCACGGTCAAGGGTGGCGCGGCCGGCGTAGGCACCTCTACTACTTCGAGCGTGGTCACGGCGATCACGGTGGTGATCGGTTTCGACACGCTTTTCAACGTCGTCTACATCGTGTTTTTCCCGTGAGCGGCGAACCGCCTAACCATGTGGTCGAGCTGCGCGAGGTGCGGCTGGAATTTCCGCAGAAGACCGTGCTCGACGGCGTCTCCCTGAAAGTCGAACCGCTCGATCGGCTCGTCATCATGGGCCAGAGCGGCAGTGGCAAGAGCACGATCCTGCGGTTGATCCTCGGCATCCTCCAGCCGACCGACGGCCAGATCTTCTTTAAGCAATTCGAGATCACGCGCCTGCAACGGCGCAAGCTGCAACAGGTGCGCACGCACATCGGCATGGTCTATCAATATTCCGCGCTTCTTAGCTCGCGAAACGTGCGCGATAACATCGCGCTCCCGCTGGAAGAATTGACCACGAAAACGAACGCGGAGATCGACCGGATCGTCGACGAAAAACTGGAACTGGTCGGCATGCTCGACTCGAAATTGCAGATGCCATCGGAGCTGAGCGGCGGCATGCGCAAACGCGTCAGCCTCGCCCGCGCTTTGGTCATGGATCCGGAGCTGATCCTGTTCGACGAACCCTCCGCGGGCCTCGATCCCGTGATCAGTTCGGTGATCGACGAGCTCATTATCAGCCTGAGCGAGCGCTCGCAGGTGACCTCGATCATCGTCACCCATGAAATGGACAGCGCGTTCCGCATCGGCACGAGAATGGCTATGCTCTACCAAGGCAAGGTGATCGCGGACGCCTCCCCGGAGCAGTTCAAGAAGTCGGATCATCCCGTCGTTAGGCAATTCCTCAGCGGCAGCACGGAGGGTCCCATCCTGGAAGGAAGCAAAGATGCAGTTGCGACGAAATGAAGTGATGACCGGCGTGCTCGTGCTCGCCACGGTCGCCGTGCTCACCTTCATCCTGATTATGCTCGGGGCCCCGGGCTTGTTCCGGCCGCTTGTGACCTACCGGCTCTACTTTGATAACGCCGCGGCCATCAAGCTCGGCGCGCCCGTCCTCCTCGCCGGCCGCAAAGTCGGCCAGGTGAAATCGCTCAACTCACCGGTCTCGCGCGAGGAAGCCGCGCACGCCGTGGAAGCCGCGGGCAATCTCGGGAGCGTCTCCGAGAGCGACGGGGCCGGCACCGCTCCCCTGCCCCGCTACGAAGTGCGGATC
The DNA here is from genome assembly GCA_038240025.1 of Chthoniobacterales bacterium. Lineage (GTDB taxonomy): Bacteria > Verrucomicrobiota > Verrucomicrobiia > Chthoniobacterales > UBA10450 > Palsa-1392. The sequence continues at coordinate 7,046 of JBBSED010000057.1, read as the reverse complement.
GATATCGAGGTCGATCGCTCGGCGCTGGTTTACAAAAATTCCAACGTCCGCCTCATGACCCTGGGATTGTTAGGCGAGACCGCGATCGACATCTCGGGCGGGAATGACCACGCACAGAAAGCCGAGCCCGGCCAGGTCTTCGTCGGCAATCGCGTGCCCGATTTTTCCGAGGCGATCTCGAAGCTGCTCGGGATCGTCGGGCCGGTCGCGACGGAAGCGAGCAAGACGATGAAGGAATTGCAGACCACCGCGGCCAACCTGAGCAAGATCACCGATGAAAACTCGAAGCTCACGCTCGCGCTCGGCGAGTTCAAAACCTTCGGCGAACATCTGAACGAGATCACCGGCACCGACAGTTCGCTCCAGAAATCGCTCAACAACATTCGGGAGATCAGCGAGCAATTAAAGAAGGACAACAACCTCGAAGTGACCCTGGCGAATTTCCGCAAGTCGTCCGAAGAGCTCAAGTCCACCCTCGACCGCGTGAAGGTGACGCTGAATTCCGTGGGCCCCGACCTCGAGGCGACGATCAGCAACACGAAGGATTTCACCGCGACGCTGCGCACGCAGCCGTGGCGGATCATCTGGCCCTCGACGAAGAAGTATCCTGCGGAATCGGCGGCGCCGATACCGGCGCGCAAGGCGACGAGGGTGAAGCGGCGCTAGGCCGCGGTAGCACAGACGTCTCGCCTGTCGGGCTACTGGGTGTCTCGCCCGGTGAATGAGCGCTGAAGCGCGAGGAACCACCGGCGCCACGAGTTTCTTGTCAGGACCGGGCGATCGCTCTAAGAACTGAATCCCGAATGATTGAGGTGCGGAATTTTGGTAAGCTGCAATGACCTCTCTGGACTTTACCGCGGTGTTAAATCTGGTTTCGACTGCGGCTATCGTCGCCGCGTTGGTGTTCACTGCCTTGCAGGTGCGGGCCGCAAGCAATGCCCGGCGAGATCAAGCCGCGATCGTGATCATCCAGACGACGCAAGACGCGCGTTGGACTGAGTCGCTCAACCTCGTCTCGACCCTGCCCGAAAATGCCACCGCGGAATACGTCCGCGACCAAGGTGACGTGATGGAACGCGCGCTCTTTGAATTAAGCATTCGATTGGAACCGGTAGGCTACATGATTTTCTCCCGCCTCGTCACGCTGAAGACGGTAGACGATCTGATTGGCGGGGTTTCGATGGTGGTTTGGTCGCGCGCCCGGGGATGGACCGATGAGTACCGGAAATCCACGAACAATCCTAAATTCAATGAATGGGTGGAGTGGCTCGCGGAAAGGATCACCCAGCGACGCGCCCGGCTACACCCTGAACCAGCGCCGCGACAATACCACGACTGGCGGGAACGCTAGCGGGACCGGTGAGGGTATGCACACATTCTCACTCGGACCTTCGGGAGCCGGAAAGTCATTCATCAGCTAGCCGCGGCCGCTAGAGTTCGCCGCTTTCCGATTCCGGAAGCTCTTCGCCGATTTCCTCCTCGATCACGCGCCGGTTTTTCGGCGAGAGGAAGGGCCGGAGAAAGCCGTAGAGCAGGTAGGTGAGGAACAACACCGCAGCCATCCACTGATAGAACTTCACCGTCAGCGCGAGGAGCGCGATGACGAAGAGGAAACGCGGGATCGATTGCGTCGTCCGCCAGTTCACCGCCTTGAAACTCGGGTAGCGGAACTTGCTGAACATCATGAACGACAGGAAAAGCATGAGGGCCGGGAGGGCGTATTTCCAACGGCCGATCGTGCGCTGGCCCTCGTCGAGCCAGAGCATGAAAAGCGTCAGGGAAGCGATTACGCCCGCCGCCGCCGGAATCGGAAAGCCGGTAAAATTTTTATCTGGATTCGAGGACGGGCCGGCCGCCGCGACGCAATTGAACCGCGCCAGGCGGAGCGCGCCGCAGACGAGATACACAAAGGCGATCATCCAGCCGAGATTTCGGAATTCGCCGAGCACGATCTGGTAAACGAGCAGAGCCGGCGCCATCCCGAAGGAGACGATATCGGCGAGCGAATCGAACTCGCGGCCAAACGCGCTCTCGTGTCCGCCGAGCCGCGCCAGCCGCCCGTCGAGCAGGTCGAAAATGCAGGCTGCGAGGATGAACCAGATCGCGTCGTGAAAATCCGCCGCCGCCGCCAGGAAATCGCTCTCCCGCGCGCCGTCGTAGATGCGCAGGACCGAGGCGAACCCGCAGAAGAGGTTCCCCGCCGTCATCAGGTTCGGCAGGAAATAAATCCGCGGGCTGCGATCGTCGTTCATGGCTCAGGGAAGACGCGCGATCACGGTCGCTCCGCCGACCACGCGGTCACCTTTTTTCACCAAGACCTCGGCGTCGAGCGGGAGGTAAACTTCCGTGCGTGAGCCGAAGCGGATCATCCCGAAACGCTCACCCTTTGCGAGGTGATCGCCGACGTGCGACCAGCCGACGATCCGCCGCGCGATCGCGCCGGTCAGTTGCCTAACGACCAGGGTCGCCCGCTGATTTTCAAACGCCCAGGTCATCGCCTCATTCTTTTCCGCGCAGGCCGGATCCCGTGCGTCGAGGCAGAGCCCTTCGTGATGCTCGCGATAGATGATTTTGCCCTCGATCGGCGCCCTGTTCGTATGTACGTCGAAGACGGAGAGGAAAATACCGACCCGGCACATCTTTGTTTTCACCACTTCCGGTTCCTCGCGTTCCCCGATGTCCGCGACCATGCCGTCCGCGGCCGCGACCACGAGCGCAGGATCGTTAGGCGCGACCCGCTCCGGATCGCGAAAAAACGCGAAGGTGTAACCGATGAAGAGGAGGACGATAAGCACCAGCCATGGCTTGATGAAAAAGGCGATGAGCGCGAGGACGAGCAGCACGGCGAAAATCCAGCGAGCTTCGAAGAGCGTTTGGTAGCGCATCAGGGCGGCAGCTTGCGGTTCGTCGGTTAGGCGGTCAAGTCGGCGGCGCGGACCGCGGCGGGCGAAGCCACTTTTGCAGATGACCTCGGGCCGTGGCCACGGCATGCTCCGCCCGTGCTGCATATTCTCGACCATCCGCTCGGCGCCGCGCAGCTCTCGCGCCTGCGCGCCACGGCGACGCCGCCGATGGAGTTCCGCGCCGCGCTCCATCAGCTCGCGCTCCTCCTGCTCATGGAAGCGGCGCGCACCTGGGAAAACGAGAACGTGGAGATGATGAGTCCGTTAGGCTCATTCGCCGGGACGGTGTTGTCGCGGCCGGTGGTGCTGGTGCCGATCCTGCGCGCGGGGCTCGGTTTACAGGAAGGCATGTTACCGCTCGTGCCGCACGCGAGCACGGGCCACGTCGGGCTTTATCGCGATCCGGGAACGTTGCGGCCGGTGGCATATTACAGCCGGTTCCCGGCGCACCTCGCCGAGGCGCAGGTCCTCGTGCTCGACCCGATGCTCGCGACCGGGAACAGCGCAGTAGAAGCGGTCACGATGGTAAAAAAGGCGGGCGCGCAGCGGTTGCAATTCATCTGTGTGCTCGCCTGCCCGCCCGGACTCGCCGAGTTGCAGCGCGCGCACCCGGCTGTGCCGATCGTCGCGGGCGCGGTCGATCCGGAATTGAACGACAAAGGCTACATCGTGCCCGGGCTCGGGGACGCCGGCGACCGCTATTTCGGCACTTAGCCGGCGAACCAAGACTTGCTCCCGCGGCCCAGACCTGCTTGGAATTCAGCATGAACTCGAGCGACCGCCGCATCGAAGTCTTCGCCCCGTTCGGGCAGGCCTTCGATCTCACCAAGAAGATTTGCTTTCAACCGTTTGACCTCGGGAAGTGGTTCGTCATCGGCTTCGCGGCCTGGCTCGCCACCTTCTTCAGCGGCGGCGGCGGATACAGTTGGCGCAAAAAACTCGGGCAAGGCGACTGGCAATGGCACGCGCAAAATCAGGGCGCGCCCTTTACCTGGCACAACACCGCCCCCTGGGTGATTCCGGTTTTCCTCGTCGGCCTCTTGTGCCTGCTCGCGTTCATCGCACTCATTCTGTGGCTGAACGCACGCGGCCGCTTCATGTTCACCGACTGCATCGTGCGGAACCGCGGCGCCATCGTCGAGCCGTGGCGCGCTTACCGGACCGAGGCGAACAGCCTGTTTGTTTTCCAACTCGTGGTCGCGCTCTGCGCCATGGTGGGATTCGGCGCCCTCGCCCTTCTCTTTGCGCTCACCTGGTATTGGTCGCATCCGGTCATGCCCACGGTTCTCCTGGCGATGCTGGCCATCGGCTGGTTCATCCTGGCTCTTCTCTTCAGCCTCGTCGCCCGCTTCATGGTGCCAGTGATGTATCGCCGGCGTTGCGGAGCGACGGAGGCCTTCCGCGCTGTCTGGGCACTCATCGGGGCGAACCTCGGTGTCTTCCTGCTCTTCCTGCTTTTCTATTTTGTGCTCTGGCTCGCCGCGCTCGCTGTCGCCTGTATCGCCGGTTGCGTGACCTGCTGCCTCGCCGCGCTCCCTTATCTGGGGACCGTGATCCTCTTGCCGGTGGTGATGGTGCTCTTTGCGTTCCCGCTCTGTTTCATCCGGCAATTCGGGGACGCCTACGACGTCTGGGCCGTTTTGCCGCCGCCCACCGAGCCGCCTCCGCCGCAAGTGCCGCCCGTCCAGGAAATTCTCCCGCCCGCGTGAGGATGCTTTCGCCTAACCAAAGTAGGAGTCGGTGGCTCGCGCTGGCGCTGCTGCCCGGCAGCGCGCTCCTGCTGCGCGCCATGCCGGCGGAAGGTCTCCCGGCCTGGATCCCCTTCGCCACGTCCTGTGGCGAAATCACCGGGCTGCCCTGCATCTTTTGCGGCATGACCCGGGCGCTGCATCTCCTCTTCCAAGGTGAGTTTGCCCGGGCGCTCTACTTCAACTGGCTGGCCTTTCCCGCCGTCGCGGCCCTGGGCGCGCTCTTCCTTCTTCTGCTCGCAGAAGTGGTCTCTGGCCGCAACCTCCTCATCCGACTTCCGCGACTGCACCTGACCCGGCGCTCTCTCAGCGGGGTCTTGGCGGGTCTCTTCCTGCTCTGGAGTCTGCAGGTCTATCTGGCCGTTACCCAGCACAAACACGAGCTGCTCAATCCCGCCGGACCCCTTTACTCGTTAGTCGTGCGACGCTAGGACCGCGTCGTCTCACTGCACGGTCAACGTCAGGTCGTTGCCGTCGCCGCCCTCGTAGCTGGCTTGGAACTTATTGTTTCCACTGTTTAGCGTCGTCCCGTCCGCCAGATTCGAGAACGTTCCCTGGATCGGAGTGGCCGCGGTGTTGTTGAGCACGACAAATGTTTGCCCCATCGCCAGGCGCTTTTTCGCCAGCGTCTGGAGCTTGAATTGCGCCGCGCTGTCGATCGTCACCCCGAGCGCGCCGACTTGATCAGCCTGCGCCCTCTTCGTGCTCAGGGTGCAGGTGTAGCTACCGTCCGCCTTGAAGGTCAGGGCGCTCTGCGTGATCAGAGTCATCGGCATGGGACCGCCCGCCGCCGGAGCCAGAACGGCGCCGCCACCGCTTCCCGTCCCGATCGTGAGCGCTCCCGTGAAGGTTCCATTGCCGCCGAGCGTGCCCGCGGCCACCGTCGTAACGCCGGGAATAGTGCTCGACCCGTTAAAAGTGAGGGTGCCGGTGCCTGCCTTGGTGAAGGAGCTTCCCGCATCTCCCTGCAGAGTGCCGGCAAAGGTGGTGCTCAAGTTAGTGCCACCGATTGTGAGATTGTTTTTCCCGAGTAAGACAAGGCCATCTCCTTCGAGGGAGCCGATGGTGAGACCTGGTGCTGAGTGGCTACTGAGATTCACGCTACCGTTCCCGAAGACCTCGAACCGGGACGTGCCCCCGCCGCCGTTATCGGCAAAGGTCAACTGGCCGCCCGCCAGGTTTCCGGCTCCGCCATTGATAATGCAGGTCCCATTGGCAGCATTCGCACCGTTTTGGAATATGAGTTTCGCCCCCGTAGCGCCCTCCACCAGCGCTCCGTTGATCGTGAAAGTCGCGTTCTCTGCGGAGCAAAGACCGGTGAATATGATGGAGGCCCCTCCAAATGGTCCCTCGGCTTGGCCGCCGTTGGCGACCATCGTGGCGGAACCGGCGGTGGCTGAGGTGAGAAAATTTACGAAACTTCCCGAGGCGTTCGCGACCGAGCTTCCTTCCGCGGTGATATTCGCGTTGGCGGCGGTCGGAGTCGCAAAATTCCCCCCAAAAGATAAGCTTCCGCCGGCACCGCCCGCGCCAGCACCACCTTCGAGCATAAGAGTGGCACTAGCGGCCGTTGCGCTACCTCCAAAGCTGACCTCGCCACCATAGGTGAACGTTGGACCGGTCGAACCTTTGCACACGAAAACGGCGTTGCCGGCATTTGCTTGATCGATAAAGGAAATCTGTCCTGGAGCTCCGGACCCTGAACCTCCTTCAACCGTAAAAGCGGTCTGGCTGCCCGCGCTCGCGGATCCGCCGAATTGCAGCAGCGTCACTTCCGAGGGCGTGGTGGGAGCAGTGTTGACGAAGTTTTGGATAATCCCCGAGTTATTCACGATCCCAGCCCCGGCGACGCTCCAGATAGTCTGCTTATCGAGACTGAAGGTGTAGGCGCTGGCCCCGGGCTGGAAATCGATCTCAGCGACCAACAGATTGCGCGGCTTGAGCTCGATGTCGGTGGTGTTCGATACGCCAAAGGTGGCTACATCCGTCAAACTGTTCGGTACGGTCGCCGGGGTCCAGTTCCCGGCGTTGCGCCAATTCCCACTGACCGGGTTAAGATTCCACGTCGCGCTGCCGGCCTGAGCGGCCGCGAGGCTGAGGGAAAGCCCGAGGGCCGTGGTACTGAGAGTCCGGAGAAGAGATAGAAGCTTCATGCGCCGGTTCTACCAGCAAAGCGCGTCGAAAGTAAAGCCTATCTCTCCGCCTCGTGCTGCGCAGGATGGAAAGAGACAACCGGCTAAGGCACCACCGTCAGCGTCAGATCATTCCCGTCGCCGCCGGTGTAACTCACGAGCAACTTGTTGCGCCCGGCGGTGAGGGTGGCGCCATCGGGCAGGTTGGCGAAGGTGCCGCTGATCGCGGTCGCCGCGGTGTTGCTGATGACAGTGAAGACGGT
>JBBSED010000056.1:0-20926 GCA_038240025.1 Chthoniobacterales bacterium | reverse complement strand
TCTCGTTAGGCAACTCGGAAAGATTGGCGCGCGCCTGGCCAGAAAAGAGCGGACCGATCTGCTGGTGGCGAGCGCGAACGGCACGTTCATCGACGCCGCGGAAGCGACGGTGGCGGCGCAATATTTCCCGGACGCGGCGATTTACGCGCCGAAAGCGTCGTTAGGCGAGAGCGTGGCCGCGGGCGGGATCTGGCAGGTGATTTGCGCCGCCCTGGCGCTGCGCCGGCAGGAGCTGCCGCAAGGCGGCGACGCGAAATTACGCCGCGCCGTGGTCACGATCTGCGGGATGAACCAGCAGGTAGCCGCGCTCGCGTGCTTCCGCTCGTGATCGTCCTCGTCCTCGTCCTCGAATCCGCCCGCCCGAGGACGAGGACGATTATGAATACGAGGGAGAGGAGGTTTAATCCCTTTGCAACCCTTGCTCACGCCATTAACTTCGCCCCCCGAGATGCGTAAGCTGGTTTTCCTGCTCTCACTCCTGCTCGCTGCGCGTCTCGCCCCGGCCGCCAGCCTCGAAGGCCCTGGCGCCCTCCCGATCGAGATCAATTCCACCGGCCAGACCACCTACGAGAACGGTCTCGCCACCGCGCGCGATAACGTCGCGATTCATTTTGGCGACACCGATATCTATTCCGACTTCGCGCAATACGACTCGTCGAAGCGCGAACTCCTCCTCCGCGGGAACGTCCGGATCTATCGCGGGGTCTCGCTTTATCTAGGCGACGAGGCCACCTACGACGTCGATTCCAAGGCGATCCGGGCACATGAGATGCGCTCCAGCACTTATCCCTATCTCGTCTCCGGCGAGACGATCGACAGCGCGTCGGACGGGGAATACAAAATCACCCACGGCACCTTTACCACCGATGACCGGGAGCAGCCCGATTTCCAACTGAAGGCGAGCGGGGTGCGGATTTACCCGGACGACCGGGTGATTTTTCGCAACGTCACCTTCTATGTCGGAAAAGTGCCGATCTTCTGGTGGCCCTACCTTTATCAGCCGCTCGATCAATCCTTCAGCTACGCGATCGCGCCGGCCTACCTCAGCTCGTGGGGCCCGTCATTGTTAGGCAAAATCACCTTCCCGATCGGGGAGAAAATCAGCTCGACCATTCGGCTCGATTACCGCACGCGCCGCGGCGAGGCGATCGGGTTCGATTCCGATGTGCACTACGGGAAGAAGGACAAGAGCCAGCTCAAGCTCAGCAGTTATTATCTACAGGATCAGAACCCGCTCGTGAATCGGACGGCGGTGCCGCGCGGAGGGATCCCCGGCAGCCGCTACCGGTTCACGATTCAGAACCGCGCCCACATTACAGAGAACCTGGAAGCCACCGCGGACATCAACAAGCTGAGCGACGCCTTCCTTCTCCAGGATTTTTTCCCGTCAGAATTCCGGGTCGACCCGAAGCCGGATAACAACGTCGCGCTCACCCTCACGGGCGAGAATTACGCGCTCACCGGTTACGCGCGCTATCAGCTCAACGCCTTTTTCGAAACCACCGAACGCCTCCCGGAGGTCGACCTCGACCTGAAACGGCAGCCGCTTTGGAACAGCGGCGTTTTCTACGAGGGGGAAACCAGCGCTGCGGAACTGAACCGCAACTTCCCGACCGGCACGATCTTCGAGGACTACAGCGTCTTCCGGGTCGATTCCTTCCATCAGCTCACCTATCCGAAGACTTACCTGGGCTGGCTCTCGATCGTGCCCCGGGTCGGCTTCCGTGAGACCTACTACAGCCAGACGCGCGACCTCGGGAAGACCTTCTTCCCGACCGGCGCGCCCGATCCGCTCGCGCCGGAATATCCGCTCCCGAACCCGACGATCGGCGACACGAGCGTGAACCCGCTAATCCTGGGCGGGGACACTCTCCGCTCGGTCTTCAACGCGGGGCTTGAGACTTCCTTCAAGATCTCGCGCACATGGGAAGGGGTGCAGTCACGCGCGCTCGGGCTCGATGGCCTCCGCCACATCATTCAGCCCTACAGCAATTTTTCCTACGTCTCGAACCCGACCGCGAATCCGCTCTCGATCCTGCAGTTCGATCGCTTCCAGCCGTCGACCAAGCTCAAGCCGATCGATTTCCCGCAATACACTTCGATCGATTCGCTCGATAACTGGACGATCGAGCGCGTCGGCGTGCGCAACCGGCTGCAAACCCGGCGCGATGATTCCACCGTCAGCTGGCTCGAGCTCGACACTTATTTCGACGTCAACATCGACAACCCGTTTGATCGCACGCAATTCTCCAACGTCTTCAACAAGCTCACGATTACCCCGGTCCCATGGGCGACCCTGGTGATCGATTCGCAGTTCCCGCTCCTCGACAAGGGCTTCAACGAAGTGGATACGAGCTTCCGCTTCCAGCCGACTGCGAACAGCCAACTCTCGATTGGCCACCGTTACCTGAGCGACAATCCATTTTTCCTCAACAGCAGCCTCTACACGATCAGCGGCTATTACCGGATCAACGACAACTGGTCGGTCGCCGCGTTCGAGCAATACGAAGCGACGACCAACCTCCTCGAGCAGCAGCGTTACGAAGTGTTTCGCGACCTTACGAGCTGGGTCGCGTCGGTCGGCGGGATCATTCGGAACAACGGCGGGGTCAAGGAATATGGCGTCCTCCTCACCTTCACCCTCAAGGCCTTTCCGAAGTTCAGTTTCGATTTAAACTTCGACCCCGCCGGGACCAATCAAACCAACCCCTAACGACGCGGGGCGTTTCAGCTTTCAGCGTTTCTGATTTCAGCTTTTCAAAAAAATGGACCTCTCAATCATCGGCTCCGGTTACGTCGGCCTCGTCACCGGCGCCTGTTTTGCCGACGTCGGCCACAACGTCATCTGCGTCGATAACGACCCGCGCAAAATCGAATCGCTCAGGCAGGGCAAGGTGCCGATTTACGAGCCCGGCCTCGAGGAGATCATTCATCGCAACGTTTCCGCGCAGCGCTTGCGCTTCACCGGCAGCATCAAGGAAGGCGTCGATGGCGCGCAGGTCGTTTTCATCGCCGTACCCACGCCGCAGGATGCCGACGGCAGCGTCGACCTGAGTTTCATCGAGAAGGTCGCGCGCGAAATCGCCGGGGTCCTGAGCGATTACCGCGTGATCGTGGACAAGAGCACCGTGCCGGTGAAGACCGGGGAGAAGGTCGCGGAATCGATCAAGCGCTATAACAAGCAGGGCGCGGAATTCGACGTCGTGAGCAATCCGGAATTTCTCCGCGAAGGCTGCGCCGTGGCCGACCTGATGAAGCCCGATCGCATCGTTATCGGCGCACAAAGCGAACGCGCGATCGACCTGATGAAGAAGGTCTATGAGCCGTTTATGGCGCCGATCTTGGTCACGGACATCAACAGCGCCGAGCTCATCAAACACGCCGCGAACTCTTTCCTCGCGCTCAAGATTTCCTACATCAACGCCGTCTCCGCGATCTGCGAAGCGAGCGGCGCCGATATCGAGAAGGTCGCCGACGGCATCGGGATGGATCGGCGGATCGGGCGTAACTTCCTCAACGCCGGGATCGGCTATGGCGGCTCCTGTTTTCCGAAGGACATCGCCGCCTTCATCACGATCAGCGAGCAGCTCGGAGTGCCGTTCAACCTGCTCAAGGAAGTGCAGCGAATCAACGTTGGGCAGAAGGATCGTTTTCTGAAAACGGTCCGCGATGCCCTTTGGGTTTTGCGTGATAAAAAGATTGCGGTCTGGGGTCTCACTTTCAAACCGGATACCGACGACATCCGCTCTTCGGTTGCGATCGAGCTCGTCGCCGAGATGCTGAAGGAAGGCGCGAAAGTTTCCGCCTACGACCCGAAGGGAATGGATAAGGCGCGCGAGGTCAAAGCGATCGAAGGCGCGCGCCTAACGAACACCGCAATGGAAGCGCTGGAGGACGCCGAGGCGTTGATCATCGCGACCGAATGGGGGGAATTTGCCAACGTCGATCTCGCCGCGGTTAAGGAGAAAATGCACACGCCGATGATTTTTGACGGCCGTAACCTTTACGATCCCGAGACGATGCGGAAGCTCGGCTTCCACTACACCTCGATCGGCCGGCCCCGCGCGCAATAGCGGTGGAAAAATCCGCTCGGTCGCTCGCGCTGGTCGCTCTGCGACACTGGCGCGAAGGCCGCGATTTTACCGATCAGATCGTCGCGCAACTCTTCGGCCGCAGCGGGCTCGGGAGCGCCGACCGGGCGTTTGCGCTCGAGCTCTTTTACGGCGCGCTGCGCAATCTTTCCCTGCTCGATTTTTGGATCGCGCAGTTGCGGTCCGCACCGGTCGACCTCAACTCGCGCGATCTTCTCCGACTCGGGCTTTATCAAATCCTGCTCCTCGACACCGCCGCGCACGCGGCCGTCTTTGAGACCGTGGCGCTCGCGCCGCCGCGCGCGCGCGGCCTGGTCAATGCGCTCCTCCGCCGCGCGCTCCGCGAACGAGCCGGCCTCACGAGTGCGGCGGCGGAGCAATCGCTCGCGGTTCGCTGCTCCGAGCCGGAATTTCTGATCGCAAAATGGACTAACCAATTCGGCGCGGAAGCGGCTGCGGAACTCTGCCGCTGGAACAATCAGCCGGCGCGTGTGCATGCCCGGATCAACCCGTTGCAAATTAGCCCCGCGGACTTTGCGCAGAAATATCCGGAGAGCGTTTCGTTAGGCGAGTCTCCGGGGTTCGTTGATTTGCCGGACCCTTCGGCCGCCTTGGCCGCCGGCGACTGCTACATTCAGGATCCAAGCACCGCGCTCGCCGGCGAGCTGCTCGCGCCCGCGCCTAACGAATCCGTGCTCGACGCCTGCGCCGCCCCGGGTGGCAAATCCGTCTACCTCGCCGGCTTGATGCAAAATACCGGCCTGCTTGTTTCCGCCGATCGAGACGAAGCACGGCTCGACCGGTTGCGGGAAAATCTCCGCCGGCTCGGCGTTTCCATCGCCACCATCGTCCGCTGCAACTGGCTCGACCCTGACTCGGTGCGCCTGGCCGCGTTTCAGCCGCAGGCCTTTCACAAGATTTTGGTCGACGCGCCCTGCAGCAACACCGGGGTGATGCGCCGCCGGGTCGATGTCCGCTGGCGGTTGCGCCCGGATGATTTCGTCCGGAAGCAGACGCAGCAACTTGCGATTCTCCGCCAGGTCGCGCCCCTGCTGAAACCCGGCGGCGCCCTCGTCTACAGCACGTGCAGCCTAGAGCCGGAAGAAAACGAGCAGGTGGTCGCGGGATTTCTCGCGGAACATCCGGCGTTTCGCCTAACGAACTCGTTAAGCAACCTTCCGTTCCGCGACCAAAGCGACGGCGCCTACGCCGCGCGGCTTGAACCTTCGGAATCGTGCTCGTGCTCTTGCTCGTGATCGTCCCCCGACTGTTCGAGCACGAGTACGAGCACGATGACTAGAGGCCGGAGCGCGTTTGCATCGCCCCCTCCCGGTGGAATGATAATCGCCTATGCAAGACGCCCGTTTCGATAAGCTCGCTTCCCTCTTGGTGAACTATTCCACCGACCTGCAGCGCGGTGAAAAGGTGCTGATCGAGTCCTTCGATTGCCCGGAGGACATGACCATCGCGCTCATCCGCGCGGCGCGAAAAGCCGGCGCGATTCCGTTCTCCCAAATCCAGCGGGCGCAGATCAGCCGCGAGCTCGCGCTTGGCGCGGACGAGAAACAAATGGATCTCGCCGCCGCCCATGAATTGGCCCGAATGAAAAAGATGGACGCCTACATCGCCGTCCGCGGGAGCAATAACATCAGCGAGCTCGCAGACGTGCCGATCGACCGACTGAAGCTGGTAACGAAAAAAATGCGCCCGGTGCAGGACCAGCGCGTCCAGAAAACCAAATGGGTCGTGCTCCGCTGGCCGACGCCCGCGATGGCCCAGCTCGCCGGGATGAGCACCGAAGCGTTTGAAGATTTCTTTTTCAAAGTCTGCACGCTCGACTACCGCAAGTTGCAGCCCGGGATGAAGGCCCTGAAGTCGCTGATGGAAAAAACCGACCAGGTGCAGATCAAGGGGCCGGGGACGGATCTGCGTTTCAGTATCAAAGGAATTTCCTCGATCATCTGCGGCGGCGACCGGAACATTCCCGACGGCGAAGTTTTCAGCTGCCCGGTGAAAGACTCGGTCCAGGGCCACGTCACCTTCAACGCGCCGAGCATTTATCAGAGCATCGGGTTCGATCACATCCGGCTCGATTTCCGGGACGGGAAAATCATCGAAGCAACGAGCAACCAGACGAAGAAACTAAACGAGGTGCTCGATTCCGACGCCGGGGCGCGCTACATCGGCGAGTTCTCGTTAGGCTGCAATCCCTACATCCGCGAGCCGATGCGCGACATTCTCTTCGACGAGAAGATCGCGGGCTCGTTCCACTTCACGCCCGGTCAAGCCTACCAGGAGGCCGACAACGGCAACCGGAGCCAGGTCCATTGGGACATGGTCTGTATTCAACGGAAGGAATATGGCGGCGGGGAAGTCTGGTTCGATGGCGAGCTGGTGCGCAAGGACGGCGAGTTTCTGCCCAAGACCTTGCGCTCGCTCAACTGGAAGAATTTTCGTTAGGCGAGCGGCGCCCTCGTCTCAGGACGCTAAAAAGCGGCGCCCGCTTGGGCGCCGCTCGTTAGGCGAAAGGATGACGCAAACTAGCGGCGGCCCGCCCCGCCGAGCGGGTTGAGCTGGATCAATCCGATCTCGTTATTCCCGCTCAACTGCACATTGTCGATCTCGAAGACCGGGGCGCCTTCGATGGAGCTCGGACCGGCGCCCGGGAGTTGCACGGCGACGTTTTTCGAGGTGCCGTTCAGCACCACCGACGCGATCTCAAACGAGGGCGAGAACTCCACCGTTGCGATCTGGAAGGAGGCGGTCATGAGCACCGAAGCCGCGCCTTGCGCCGTCGGGGTCAACTGCACCGGCGAAGCGGCGGAGCCGGAGACGAGCTGCAACCCGGAGATCTCAAACGACGGCGTGGTGAGCGGCGTCGGCCGCTGCGCCGAAGAGGGCGTGAGGCGAACGGTGCCGAACCCGGAGCCCGCAGCGCCCTGCACGCTGGAGAGCTCGAAAGTGACCTGCAAATTCATCGCCGGTTGCGGCTGCGAGGAGGGCGCGAGGCGCATCGAAACGATCTTCGAGATCGGCTTCAACTGAAGCGAGCCCATCTTGAAGTTCGGGGTCAACTGGAGTGAGGCGATCTCGAGCGAGAAGGTCAACTGCACTGCGGTCTGGAGTGCGCCGCCCGGTTGCGCGACGGGCATCGGAGCGCCCTCAGCCCCTCCGGCAGCGGGAGTCGGACGAGGTTCATTAATGGCGGTGATGGGAGTCGGTTCAGGCATAATGGCAGGTGTAGTTGACGGTGGTGTAGTTAATTTTCTGAGGAGGATCTTAGAAGCAATCGAGGGAGTTTCAACGGAAGACTGCGGCTTGGCGCGGGTCCCCGCGATCGCGGCAATGGCCGCCGCTTCCGGCTCGATCCGAACGGGGCGTTGCTCGTCCGGTTTGCTGATCACGTCCGTTTTCGGCAGCTCCGTTTTCGGCGGCTCGACTTTCGCGGGCTCGATCTTGGCGACCGGCGCGGGAGCGGGTTTGCTTGCGGGCGCGATCGACTGCGCTGCGACGACCGGAGCGGCGAGGGGCGGAACCGGTGGCGCGGATTGAAGTGATGGCACCGGTTGACCTTGTCCGATCGGCTCTTCGCGGCGAACCGGCGGCTGCGCGGGGGGCGCGACCGGCGGTTTCACCTCGGCGACGACCGGGACTTTTTTCGGCTCGGCGACAGGCGCTCTCGGCTCGGAAACAATCGCCGGCCGCGGAGTGGCGGCGGCTTTCGCCGGCACCGCCCAAGGCAAGAACGAAGGCTTCGGCTTGGCCGCGACCGAGACTTCGCGGTCGTCGCGCAAGGGAGCCTTGGGCGGCTCGACCGAAGTCTTCGGGGTGACGGGCGGTGGAGTCTTGGGCTCGTTCGTTTTCGCGAGGGCGGGCTCGGGAGTCTTCGTCACCGGCGGCGGCGTCTTCGATTCGTTAGGCTTGGCCGCGATTGGCTCGGATGCTTTCGCGACTGCGGGCCGGACTTCCGAAACGGTCTTGGACCGTTCGTTAGGCGGCACCGTGCCTTGGCCGGCGAGATCCGAAGTGGCGGCCCGGGTGCCGACCGCGCCTGAGGGCAGCACGGCTTTGCGCACGGCCGGCTCGCTCCCTTTCAATTGCAGCGAGAGCTTCGGCGGGGAGGCGTCAAGATTCTCGCGGCCTACCCGGCGCTCGTCATTCGAGGAGCCACCGGCTCCGCGGAAACGCGGCTCGGTCAAAGGCATGGACGATTCATAAATCGGAGCGCCACCGGCGACACCGCGACGCAGTTGCTGCACGATTAGCCAGCCGAGAATGACCAGGCCCCCGAGGAGTAGACCGCCAAAGAGAAGAGTGCGCGGATCCGCCGCGCGATCCATCATCTCGGCGAAGGTGGGTTGCGACCATTCGCGAATTCGCGCCGGAGCGAGCGCGGTGGCCGCCGGCGTCAGGGCCGCGCTCGCGGTCACACGCGCAGGAGTTGAAATCGGCGCCTGCGCCACCGTGCGCGCAGGCACGGGCAACGCTTTCGCCACCACGATCGGCGACGAAGCGATAACCGGGGCGGGAGTCGACTTTGCCACCACGGTCGCGGGCGAAGAAGCCACCGCCGGAGCCGGGGTGGACTTGGCTAGGACAGGCGCCGGCGAAGAAGCCGCTGTCGCCGCAGCGGTATCGATCGCAACCGGGCCCGCGGCGGTTTGGACCGCCGCCGGACTCGTGGCCGCGGAGGCGACAGTGATCGCAGGCGTGGTCGCGGGTTGCTCGGTCAGGGGCACGGGCGCAGGCAGAGATTCGGATTCGCCAAATCGCATTGCGGGCTTGGGCCCGGCCGGTGCCGCATTCGCCTGCGCAAGCGCGGTCGTGGTCGGCGCCGTCTCCGGCGCGCGCTCGAGCCAGCCGAGATCGTAGAAGGTGTCCGCGAAGATGATGTTCAGCGCCGGCGAATAAATCTTCCGCGCCGATTTGATCCAGTCATTCCCCTGGTCGCGGTTGTCGTGCTTAAAGGACCACGCGGCCTGCGCGTAATAGAGCGCCGGCGTGTCGCCGGTAAATTTGAATTGATCCATCATCTGCTGCGCCTGGGCGTCATTCCCCTCGAGCAGCAGGGTCATGAATATTTTGTATTTGATGAGCTGCGCCGCCTGGTTCTTTTCTCCGCCCGGCGTATCGGCGAAGAGTTTCTCCAGCCGCTCCCGCGATTTCGCGTAGTCCTTTTTCTTGAAAGGAATTTGCGCGAGATTGTATTGCGCCTCGCGGAACTTTGGGTTGGCCACGTTCGCCTGCCGGAACGCCTCTTCCGCTTCGTCGAACTTCTGGTCCTCCATCGCAATCTCGCCCCGGAGATTCAAGGAAGGCGCCTGGTTCGGCGCGCCTTCATCTGCGAGATCCAGGAACTTGACCGCGGCCGGGAAATCACGCTGGCGGAAAGAGCGCTCGGCCCGCTCGAAATTCGCCTGCGAATCCGCCTTCATTCGCGCCGCGCGTTCGGACGTGGAAGTGATCTCGATCGCCGCGCGCGTCTCACCTTCGGGCTTCGTCATCCAGCCGACTTCGTAGAAAGATTCCGCGAAGAGCTTGTTCAGCGAAGCGGGATAATGCTTCTGCGCAGCCTTCATCCAGTCGTCCGCTTCCTTCTGGTTATTCTTCTGCAGCGCGATCGCAGCGTTCGAGTAATAGAGGGCCGGGCTGTCCTTCTCGCCTTCGAACTTGTTCAGGATCCAGTCGACCATGTTCTCTTTGCCCTGGAGCACGAAGGTGAGGAGGATTTTGTATTGGATGAGAAGGCTGGTTTCGCCCTTCATCTCGTCGCTATTCCCGGCGATCAGCGCCTCGAAACGATTGCGCGCTTCCGTCCAGTCCTTTTTCAAAAACGGGATCTCCGAGAGATTGAACTGCGCGTTCCAGAATTTCGGCTCGAGCTCGAGCGCCTTGTGCAGCGCCTTTTCCGCTTTGTCGAAATAAGCCTTGCTCAAGGCCGGATCCGCTTTTTCCTGGTCGCCTTTCCGCAGTAGCACGACGCCGCGGAGATTCTGCGATTCCGCCAGGTCTGGCTGGCGCGCATCGATCGCGTCGAGCGCCTTCAGTGCCTCGTCGTAATGGTTGGCGTCGAACTCGCGAAACGCCTTGTCATACATCGTCTCGAGTTCGGTTTTGGTCGGCGTCACACCCGTGGCCGCAAAGGAGCCAAAAACCAACAGTGAAATAGCGACGAGACGAGGGATTTTCATGACAGTGGCAGCAAACGCGAGCGCATAGGACAAGACAAGTCTTTAATTCTCCGGGCGACGCCGTCCGGCAGGCGTCGGTGTCGGCTTCGCTGGCTCAGTCCCAGCCGACGAATTTGACTCACTTCCTTCGGTTTTGGGACCTGGCTGTTTGAAGGTATGAAGCAGCGTTCGCGCCAGCCGGTTAAGGAAAGGCGGCCGCGGTGTCGGGGCCAGGCTGGAGACTGGAACGGGCGTGGCGATGGGCGGCGGCTCCGCTGCGGAAGAAGCGGTTCGACGAGGCTTCGATTTCGCGACCTTGGATGTCTTCTTCTGCGCAGGTGCGCGCTTTTGCTTCTTCCCCTCGCTCTTCGCGACCTTCTCGGCGTTTGGGGAAGAAGAAGGAGCCGGTGAAGCCTCGTGGGCCGACGCAACCTGCTTGGGTGCGGGAGTTACTTTACTTTCCTTTTCTGCGACCATCTCCGGCGAAGGTGACTTCGCCGGGCTTGGTAGAACTGACGGCGACGGCGAGGCCGCCGCGATCACCCCGGGTGTCTCTTTACCTAACGAACTTAGGTTGAGCAGGGTTTGGGCAAATTCTGAGTTCGCTTCTTCGGAAAAAAGCTTCTTCGCCGAATCGACCCACTGCCTGGCCTGCTTTGAATTACCATGCTGAAAGTTCCAGGCCGCCTCGGCGTAGTAGAGAGCCGGCGTTTGGTCGGTAAACTTAAACTGATCCATCGTTTGCTGGGCCGCGCTCTCTTCGCCCTCTTGGAGCAGGGCGAGGAAGAGCTGGTAGCGAATCAGTTGCGCCGTCTCAGGTCGAAGAATACCGGACCTTCCCTTCAGCAGTGCCTGTAATTGCGCGTGCGCGGCGGCGGCGTCCTTATTCCCCAGCGAAATCCGGGCGCGGATATATTTGGTTTTCCACGCCGCCTGATCCGCGCTGGCGAGTTTGTTCAGCGCCGCTTCGGCTTCATCGAACTTCCCCTGCTCGAGCAAAACCGTGGCGCGCAAACGGATCGCAGCCGCATCCGCGGGAGCGCTCTGCTCCGCCGCGTCGAGGAACTTCAGCGCGGTCTCGAGATCGCGAGCCTCGTAGGCGTGTTTCGCCTGCTCAAGATTCCCCAGCGCCGCGGCCGGTGTGCCCGTCGCTCTTTCCCCGGGGCCAGTCAAACTGGCGAGAAGAGGCGGTTCGCCGGCCGGTCTCGGCAACCAGCCCACTTCGTAGAAGGATTCGCGGAAGAGTTTGTTGTCATGCGCCGGGAAAGCCTTCTCGGCCGTCGCGATCCAGTCCTTGCTCTCGTCGCGTTTGCCCCGATGAAAAGCGATCGCCGCTTCCGCGTAGTCAAACGCCGGACTTTTCTCTTCGCTCTTCAGTTTGCTGAGGAGTGCCCCAACCTTCTCGTCCTCCTTCGCAAACAAAACCGTGAGTAAAATTTTGTAATCAAGGAGGGGAGCGATCGATTCCACTTGTGCGCTCGGCACGGCCTTCCGCAAAGCGGCAAATCGATTCCCGGCCTCCGCCCAATCCTTTCGCAGGAAAGGGATGTCCGCCAGGTTGAACCGGGCCGACCAAAGCTGCGGATCGATCGCGAGCGCCTCCTGCAACGCGGTCTCCGCCCGGTCGTACTCCCCCTGCCGCATCAGGATGACGGCGCGGAAATTTTGCACCGCAGCGAGCCCCGGCTGGCGGGCGTCGATCGCCTCGAGTTCTTTCAGGGCGGCAGCGTGATGGCCGGCGCCCAGTTCCTTCTCCGCCTTCTGATAAAGAGCCGCCAGTTCAGCCTTCGAAGGCGCAACCTCGGTCGCCGCCACGCAGCCCAGAGCGATAACTAAACCAGCGGCGGCTCTTTCCCATCTCATACCAACAACAAGCGCCCGACTTACTCGATGACAAGTGCTAAGCCTTCGAAACCTGACTCGACCGCGGGTCATCCGCCCGCACGCGAGCGACCACGAGCGCTCGCCGCCAAAACCGATTAGTTAGTTCGGATGATCGACTGGAAAACCTGGAAACCGCAGCAACGCGCCAACCTTCTCTTCATCCTGCGGGGCGATGAGATTTTGCTCATTCGCAAAAAGCGCGGCTTCGGCGCGGGGAAAATCAATGGCCCCGGCGGCAAGGTAGACCCGGGCGAGACGCCGCTCGAGTCCGCGCTCCGCGAGACCGAGGAAGAACTCGGCGTGCGCCCGCTCGACGCGGAGTTGCGCGGGGAACTGCACTTCCAGTTCAGCGACGGCTTCAGCCTGCAGTGCGCGGTTTTCCTCGCGCGGAAGTTCGAGGGTGAGGCGCACGAGACGGAGGAAGCCGTGCCACTTTGGACTCCATTCGACGCGATTCCCTACGACGAGATGTGGGCCGACGATCGCTACTGGCTTCCGCTACTGCTGGGCGGCGACAAGTTTGCCGGCTTCTTCGAGTTCGACGGCGAGAAGCTCCTCAGCCGCGAGATTATCGTCCAGCCGCCTTCTTCCCCCCTTTAATCTTACACCTACACCTACACTTACACCTCCCCCCGAAGTCGGCTGGGTGTAAGTGTAGGTGTAGGTGTAAGTCTAAAGTTTCCGAAGCTAAGCAATCCGCGCCAGCGCGAGCGCGGCGCTGCCGATGATCCCGGCATCGTTCCCCAGCGCGGCCGGGACGATCTCGAGTTTCTCGTGGAAGATTTTCATCGTCCGCTCCGCGATCGTTTTCCGGATCGGGCCGAAGACATACTCGCCCGCCTTCGCCACCCCGCCGCCGATCACGATCCGATCAGGATTCAAGAGCCAGACGATGTCGCAAAGTGTGATCCCGAGGTGAAAGCCAATCTCCTCCCACACTCGGCGCGCGATCTCGTCGCCGCCGTCGGCCGCATTCTGTAACGCGAGCGGGGTGCAGGCTTCCGCACTTCTCGTTAGGCCCGCCTCGCGGTAGAGCTGCCCGGCCCGCTCCGCGATCTGGTGGTTCCCGACATATTTTTCGAGCGCGCCGAAGTTCCCGTAATGGCCCGGGACGCCCTGCGGATCGAGCGTCATCTGACCGATCTCCCCCGCCCCGAGCTGGCTCCCGCGATACAGTTTGCCATCGAGAATCAGCCCGCCGCCGACTCCGGTCCCGAGCGTCACCATGATCACGTTCACGCCGTCGCGGCCCGCGCCGTAAAGCCATTCTGCGTAGGTCGCGGCGTTCGCGTCGTTGTCGATCGCCACCGGCAGGCCGGTCCGCTCCTCGAGCAATTTCGTTAGGCCGACGTCCTTCCAACCGGGCACGTTCGAGAGCTCGTGCACCCGGCCATTTCTACTGTCGACCATTCCGGGCAGACCCGCGCCCAGCGCCGCTACCTCCGGGTGCCTGGCGCGCAATTCCTCCACCGCTCGCACGACCGCGGCGAGCAAGGCCTCCGCGCCCTGGTGGCTCCGCGTCGAGATCCGCTCGGCCAGCTCGACGATCTTCCCGTCCGCCACCACGCCGGGTTTCACGCTCGTCCCGCCGAAATCAATCCCGATCGCTTTTTTGTTCATGCGCAGTTTGCCTAACGGATTCGAGATTACCCACAATGCGCAAACCCTCCAAGGTTAAGTGCGGATGGACGGCGTCGATCTCCGGCATTTTCTCCGCGATCAGACGCGCATAGCCGCCGGTCGCGACCACCTGCGCCCGGCGTTTGCCGAAGGCTTCGTTCGCGATCTTCGCGAGGATTTCTTTGACCAGACCGCGGTAGCCAAAAACGGCGCCGGACATCATCGCGGCACGGGTCGACTTGCCGACCGCCGCGCGCGGCTCCGCGAGCGTGAGCTGCGGAAGCAGCGCCGTGCGCTTGTAAAGATAACTGGTCATCGCCTCGAGCCCGGGCGCAATCACGCCGCCGATGTAGCACCGCTCGGCGGAGACGACATCGAAAGTCACCGCGGTCCCGAAATCCACCACCACCGCCGGGCAACCGTAGAGCGCCGCGACCGCGGCCGCGTTCGCGAGCCGGTCGGCGCCGATCGTGCGCGGTTCGGGATAATCCACGCCGACGCCGAGCGCACTTTTGGCGGTGACAAAAGTCACCGGTGTTTTCCCCGCGGCCTTCCGGATGACCGCGTCTTTTTTCGGCACCACCGAGCAGACGACGATCCGCGCAACCGCGCGTTTCCGGATGATCTTTTCCAGCGCGCTAACGCCTAACGACGGCGTGGGCAGACGCTCCGTCGCGCCGAGTTTTTTCGTCGAAGCAAAAGCCAGCTTCGTGAATGAGTTGCTCACATCGATGAGCAGGTAATCAGCGCGCGCCGGCATGAAGACCGCCAGCAAACACCGCCGCGTTGTCGGACACAACTTTTCCGCGTAGTCTCGGCGCGTGAGAAAACTGGTTCACCGCCCACGCCGTCTTCGCCGCACCGCGGGCCTGCGCGACCTTGTCCGGGAAACGATGCTCACGCCTAACGATTTTATTTTGCCGCTCTTCGTCAGTGAGAAGATCTCCCGCCGCCGCGCGATCGCGAGCATGCCGGGCGTCGACCAGCTCGCGCCGAGCGAAGTCGCCGCCGAAGCCGCGCGGGCGGCCGAACTCGGTCTCCGCGCCGTCCTGCTTTTCGGCATCCCTAACGAAAAGGACGAAGAGGCCTCTGGCGCCTTCGCCGCTGACGGCGTCGTCCAACAGGCCGTCCGCGCGATCAAGGCGCAGACGCCGGACCTGCTCGTCATCACCGACGTCTGCCTTTGCGAATACATGAGCCACGGCCATTGCGGCGTCGTGAGGCAAGATGGCGATCATTTCCATGTCCTGAACGACGAGAGCGTCGAAATCCTTGTTCGGGCCGCGCTCTCCCACGCTGAGGCGGGCGCCGATTTGGTCGCGCCGAGCGACATGATGGACGGCCGGATCGGCGCGATCCGCGAAGCGCTCGATGCCGCAGGTTTCGACCAAACCGGGATCATGAGTTACGCCGCGAAATTCGCCTCCGCCTTTTACGGCCCCTTTCGTGAAGCTGCGGAAAGCCCGCCCCAATTTGGCGACCGGCGCGGCTACCAGATGGATCCCGCCAACGCCCGGGAAGCGCTCCGGGAAGCCGCGCTCGATGTCGCCGAAGGCGCCGACATCCTGCTCGTGAAACCGGCGCTCGCCTACCTCGATATTCTCTGGCGGGTGCGCGAGCGTTTTGGCCTCACGACGGCGGCGTATCACGTCAGCGGCGAATACGCGATGGTCAAGGCCGCCGCCGCCGCCGGCGCGCTCGACGAACGCGCCGCCGTTCTTGAGATCATGACCGGCATCAAGCGCGCCGGCGCTGATCTCATCATCACCTACTGGGCCCGGGAGCTGGCCGAGTGGACGCGTCGTTAGGCACTTCCCACAATCGTGCTCGTTCTCGTGCTCGTGCTCGATCAGCCCGTTTTGAAGAAACGATCACGAGCATGAGCACGAGCACGATTACGAGGAAGCCTGGCGAAACCGCGGCCCATCTCGAGCTCAAGCGCCTCGCGCTCGTCTGGGCGCAGGAAAACGGTTACCCGATCGCC
This sequence comes from Chthoniobacterales bacterium, assembly GCA_038240025.1. Lineage (GTDB taxonomy): Bacteria > Verrucomicrobiota > Verrucomicrobiia > Chthoniobacterales > UBA10450 > Palsa-1392. Next base: position 5,177 of record JBBSED010000056.1, on the reverse strand, counting down.
GCCCTCGAAGTGTCGCTGCCGAAATGCCATTACCGCGCCGATGTCGCCGCCTATCGACCGGAGCGGAGCGGCGCGATTGGGATCACGGCGGTCTTCGAGTGCAAACAATCGAACGCCGATTTCCGCCGCGACGATTGCCGCAGCCCGCAGACCCTCGCCCGGCTCGAGTCCTGTTACCGACGCCGCCAGGTACTGGAGAAACACCTGCGCATTCACTACCCGACGCTCCGCAGCGGCGACACGCTTTTCCCGGAATGGGAAACGCACGATTTCGCCGCGATCGAGCACCGCGGCTACCGTCGCGTCACTCGTGAACTAACCGCCCTGCAGAACCAGCTCCGCGATGGCCGGAAATTTGAAAAACTTAGTCGCTACGCCTGCGCGAATCTCTTCTTCCTCGTCGTGCCTAACGAATTCCTGCGGGCCGCGGAGACGCCGCTCGGCTGGGGTCTGCTGGTGGAAAAAAGCGGCTGCCTAACGATGCAGCAAAAACCCGCCTGGCACGAGAGCGCGGACCCCGCGCGCCTGCGCATCCTGCAAAAGATCGCCGCCGCCGGCACCCGCCTGCTCAACCGCCAGCAGGGTCTCGCTCCGGTCGGGCCTTGCGATAAAGCTCGGGCCGGCGGTGCGCAAAAATCGCCATCCGTTCCCGCGTCGCGCGCAGCAGGTCCGGCGACATCTCGGCCGTGATCAATTCTTCGCCCTCGGGCGAAGCCGCGGCGAGGATCGTGCCCGCCGGGTCGATGATCATGGATGAGCCGCAAAAGGTGGGCGCGGCGTCGGTCCCCACCCGGTTCGCCAGCACGAGATAACTCTGGTTTTCGATCGCGCGCGCCGTCGCCAGCAGCCGCAGATGTTCCAGTCTCGGGTAAGGCCAAGCCGACGAAACGACGAACGCGTTGGCTTGATGTTCGATCGCCAGCGTCCGGTAAACTTCCGGGAACCGGAGGTCGTAACAAATGCTGAGGCCGAGTTGAAAACCGGCCAGGCTCGCGCTGCTTAAGCTCTCCCCGGCGGTGAAGCACTCTTCTTCATTCGTTGGGCCCGCGCAAAAAAGGTGGGCCTTGCGATACTTGCCCGCAATCGTTCCATTCGCCGCGACCATGACCTGCGAGTTATAAATCCCCTTCTCGGTCCGCTCGGAGACTCCGCAAATGATCGCGAGCGATAGACGGCGCGCTATCGCCTGCAGCTCGGGCACCGCGCCCTCGTTCCAAGTCTGGGCGGCGGCGCCGATTGTCGCCATCTCGTAGCCCGTATCCGCCAGCTCCGGGAAGACCACCAGTTCAGCGCCGCCGGCTTTCGCGCGCTCTGCGAAGGCGTCGATTTTCCGAAGGTTGGCCGCGACCTCGCCCAGCTCGCAATCGATCTGGGCCGCGGCAACGCGCATCTTCCGCCTAACGACTTCCGTTACGGCCAGCCTTTGCCTCCACCACGGTCGTGCCCGGTCGCCTAACGAGAAATTCGTCGCGATAACGCGGGGTCGCTTCCGGCGCGAAGCCGTGGCGCATGATGTTTTCGGTGACGATGCGCGGAAGGAGGAATTGCAGCAGGTAATCGCCGCTGCCGGCTTTCGTCCCGCCGCCGCTCATCTTGAAACCGCCAAACGGGTGCCGCCCCACGACCGCGCCGGTGCAGCTGCGATTGATGTAGACATTGCCCGCGACCAGCTCGCCTTTGACCCTTTCGATATTCGCCGGGCTCCGTGAGAAAAAGCCGCCAGTGAGCGCGTAGTCGGTGCCGTTGGCCACTTCGAGCGCTTCGTCGAGGTCCTTCACTTTGATCACGCTCAGGACCGGACCGAAAATTTCCTCCTGCGCGATCCGCGCGTTCGGCTTCACGTCGGTGAAAATCGTCGGCGGCACGAAGTAGCCCTCGTTAGGCACATTCTTTGCCTGGAACGCGAGCGTCGCCTCGCCCTTCGCGCGTTCAATCGTTTCAAGGATGCGCTTTTGCGCCACGTCATCGATGACCGGGCCGACTTTGATCCCGGGGTCTTCCGGATTTCCGACGCGCAGACTGGCCGCGGCCGCCAGCAGACGTTCCATCACGCGATCGTAATTTTCTTCCATCACGATGAGCCGCGAGAGCGCGGAACATTTCTGGCCCTGATAACCGAAGGCCGAATAGATCGACTCGATGATCGCTTCGTCGAGATCCGCATCGGAATCGACGATGACCGCGTTCTTCCCGCCCATCTCGCAGATCACGCGCTTGAGTTCGCGCTGACCGGGCCGCGTCTTGCCGCCCGCTTCCCAGATCTTTAGGCCCACCTCGCGCGAGCCCGTAAACGCGATCAGGTCCACCTCCGGATGATCGACGAGGTGCGCGCCGATCACGGCCCCGTCGCCGTTGAGGAAATTCAGCACGCCCGGCGGAACGCCCGCTTCCTCAAACATCTCCATGAGGAGCGCGCCGCAGATCGCGGATTGCTCCGCTGGTTTCATGATCACGGTGTTGCCGGTGACCAGTGCCGCCGACGCCATCCCGCAAAGGATCGCGATCGGGAAATTCCAAGGCGCAATCACAAGCGCGACCCCGCGCGCCCAGTAATGCTGATAGTTCTCTTCGCCGGGGACGTGTTGGGTGAGCTGCGGACGGCCGAGGATCCGCATCTGCTGCGCGTAGAAGAGAAGGAAATCCATCGCCTCGCGAATGTCGCCGTCGGCTTCCGCCCACGGTTTGCCGACTTCGTAAACTTCAACGGCGGAGAGCTCGAAACGACGTCGCTCCATGATCGCCGCGACGCGCTCGAGCAACTGCGCGCGATGCTCGACCGAGGTCCGCGACCAATGGTCGAAGGCCTCCCGCGCCGCCCTCACCGCCCGCTCGGCTTCGGGAATGCCGGCGTCCGCGACCTGGCCCACGATCTCGTTAGGCTGGCTTGGGTTGACCGACGACAGCCACTTCCCGGTGGTGACGTGTTCTCCTTTAATCGTTAGGGGATATTCCCGGCCAAAACGGCTGCGCGCTTCGCGGAGCGCGGTCTGCATTTGTTCCTGGGTCTGGTGATGGACGAAATTGACCAGCGGCGCGTTCTCGTAGCTGTCGCCCGGCGGCGTCTCGAGGTCGCCATCCAGCTCGAGCGGCGGGAGCGCGCGCGCTTCGCTCGTGATCAAATCGTTCGGATCGCGCAGCAGCTGCGCGGTCGAGAGCTGGTCGGAAAATTTCGCCTTGAGGAAACCCTCGTTCGAAGTGTTCTCCAGCAAGCGCCTCACGAGATACGACATGCCCGGAAGCAGCTCGCCGACCGGAGAGTATTCGCGCACCCGGTAACCCATCTCGACCAGCGCGCGCTTGATCGGGCCGGCCATTCCATAGAGGAGCTGAAACTCGAACCGGCTCTGGTCGATGCCTAACGAATCCGCGTAAGCCATCGCATGCGCGATCGAGCGCACGTTGTGCGAACCAAACGCGGCCGTGACGACAGACTCGTTATCGAGCAGCACGCAGGTGCAGGCCTCGAAATTCGCGTCACTCTCCGGCTTCTGCAGATAGACCGGGCAGACCCAGCCGTTCTGCGCCGCGACGATCTTTTCGTAGTCCCAGTAGGCGCCTTTCACGAGACGCACGGCGAAGCGCGTCCCCCGCTCCCGGCCCCATTCGATCAGCGCCCGTAGATCTCTCTCGGAGTCGCGCAGATAGGCCTGGATCACGATCCCGGCGTGCGGCCAGTTGCGGAATTCCTCTTCCAGGAAAAGGCTCTTGAAGAGCTGGAGCGTCGCGTTCTTGTGCGCGTAACTCTCCATGTCGAAATTGACGAACGCGCCGACCTTTTGCGCGCGGCGCAGGATAGGCCGGAGCTTCGGCGCGAGATGCTCGACCGCTTCATCCGGGTCGGCCGGATTCATCTGCGAATAGAAGGCGGAAATTTTCACCGACAGATTCACCACCGGGAAGAGTTCGGAGTTTTTGCCTAACGAATCGGTCCAGCTTCCGGTCTCCCGCGACAGGGTGTCGAGCAACTCCATCGCGCGGGCCGCATACTCGTCCGCCTCCTTTTCGCTCACGACCGCTTCGCCTAACAAGTCGACGGTGAACCCGATTTGCTCCTTCCGTTTCGCGCGCAGCGTTTTCATCACGTCCTGGCCATCGCGGCCGGCGATGAATTGCCGCGCCATCCCGGCGACGTTGCGGCGCAGGATCGTGGCCGTGAGCCAGGGGAAAATGCCGGCCGCTTTCAGGCCGGTCTTCATCATCGGGATGAAGCTGTTGTCCATCCCGGCAAAATATTCCCGCAAATGCGTCACGATATCGCCGGAGCGGCGGAGCGACGCGAGGACGTCGACGAAGCGAAACATCTGCACCTTGAACTTCTCGTCGCGCATCGAGAAGGCCATCATCTTCTGATAGAAACCGGCCTTGCTGAAGAGCGATTCGGGGTGGCGATCGACTAACTCAAAAATTTGTTCGCCGCGGCGTTCGACGTCGGCTTGGAGAGCACTCATGGGCCGAGGATAAGGCGGGGCGCCGCTTTCGGCAAAGTGAGGGTCGCCGCAAAAAAAGCACACTCGCGGAAAAGTTTTCCCACGATTCAAAAGTGACACCAACCCGCTATGAAACTAACTCAGAAAATCAAAGAAAAGGGCGCCCTCGGCTACATGCTCCTCTGGCTCCTCGGGATTCCGATTCCGATCCTGCTCGTGATCTTTTTACTCCGCGGTTGCACCTAGAATTTTTGGCAGAAAGAGGTGAGTCGCCTGGCAGGGGCATCCTGAGAGGTTAAGTCAGGCTCGCTCCCGGCCAGGCGTTCTCTTTTCGTTAGGCGGTTGCCCGGGCCGCGGAGCACGGCTACGACTTGGGGCGATGCCGATCCGCGACCGCTACGAATTTGCCAGCGATAACACGGCCGCCATCTGTCCCGAGGCCTGGGCCGCCCTCGCCGAGGCCAATGAGCGGGCCGCGGTTTCGACGATCATTGGACGAAAAAAGTCTGCGCACAGGTCCGCGAGATTTTCGAGACCGATTGCGAGATCTTCTTCGTCTTCAACGGCACCGCCGCTAACTCCCTCGCCCTCGCGCACCTCTGCCGGCCATTTCAAAGCGTGCTCTGCCACGAGCACTCGCACATCGAGACCGATGAATGCGGCGCGCCGGAGTTTTTTTCCGGCGGCTCGAAACTGCTCCGGATTGGCGGCGCGAACGGCAAGCTCGATCTCGCCGATGCGGCCGACGTG
>JBBSED010000055.1:0-21061 GCA_038240025.1 Chthoniobacterales bacterium | reverse complement strand
GGCCGGCGCGGCGGGTTGTGTTGCTGGTCTGGTTCGTTTGGCCCGAGCCGAGCGGGGCTGGGGGGGTGGGGGGGGTCTGAGGGGTTGGCTAGCCCGAAGCCAACCAGCCCAACGCCGGGCACCCCGCCCCCGCCGCGCGCCTGTGGGCGGGGGCTTGTTCACGGGCCCCCCCCCCCCCCCGGGGGGGCGGCGCGCCCTCCCCCCCGCCCCCCAACCCCCCACCCCCCCCCCCCCCCCCCCCCCCCCCCCCCCCCCCCACTGCCGCCACTAACTTATGAACAACCTGCGCTTCGCTTTTCGTCAATTCGTTAGGCAACCGGGCGTCACCCTCGTCGCGGTGCTTGCGCTCGCCCTCGGGATCGGCGCGAACACCGCCATCTTCAGCGTGACCAACGCCGTCCTCCTGCGCGCGCTGCCTTACAAAAATCCGGGCGCGATCATGGCCATCGACAAGGTCCAGACGCAAGAGGGGCTCGGCGGACTGGTCGCGGGTTCGTATTTCGATTTTCGCGAGCAGAGCAAGGTCTTCCAAAGCTTCGCCGCCTATAGCGAAGACGAATACACGCTCACCGGCGGAAGCGAGCCGGAGCGCGTGCTCTGCGCGGAAGTGTCGCCATCGCTCTTTCCCTTGCTCCGGGTCGAGCCGTCGTTAGGCAGAAGTTTCCGCACGGAAGAGAAAGAGCCGGGGCACGACGCGGAGGTCATCGTTAGTCAGCAGTTCTGGCAGCGTCGGGCGGGGGGCGATCCGGGCTTTATCGGGAAAACGATCGCGCTGAACGATCGCAGCTACACCGTGGTCGGGATCATGCCGGCGGGATTCCGTTTTCCGCACGCGTTCGACATCTGGAAACCACTCGCGCTCGATCCGGTGGCGGAACGGCATGGGCAGCAGTTTCAGATCGTGCAGATCATCGGGCGGATCCGGCCGGAGGTTTCGCGCGAGCGCGCCGAGGCGGAGCTGAACACGATCTGGCAACGCGAGACCTGGCAGGGGCCAGAGGATCGCTCGGCCGAGCGCGTGCAGGTGCGGCCGTTGCACGAGACGCTGGTGCAGGATGTGCGCATCGCGCTCCTGGTTCTCCTCGGCGCGGTCGGCTTCGTGCTCCTCATCGCCTGCGCGAATGTGGCCAATCTCATGCTCGCGCGTGCGGCGGAGCGGCGGCGGGAATTTGCAATTCGCGCTGCGGTCGGCGCCAGTCGCGGGCGACTCGTTAGGCAACTGCTCGGCGAGAGCCTGCTCCTTTCCCTCGCCGGCGGCGCGCTCGGTTTGCTCCTCGCGATCTGGGGCGTCGACTTGCTCGTCGCGAACATTCCGGCCGATATCGCCGGGACGGTCTACGGACTGAGTAACGTCGCGATCGATCGCGGTGTGCTCCTCTTCACTTTCGGCGCTTCGGTTCTGACCGGCGTTCTTTTTGGACTCGCGCCGGCGATCTCGTCCTCGCGCCTCGATCTGAACGAGGCGCTCAAGGCGACGACGAAAACCGCGAGCGGGCGCTCGCGTTTACGCGGAAGTTTCGTCGTCGCACAGATCGCGCTCACGCTCGTGCTCCTGGTCGGCGCCGGCTTGATGACGCGGAGCTTCGTTAGGCTACTCAACGTAAAGCTCGGCTTCGAGCCGCGTCACGTGCTCACCCTGCGGGTGGAGCTGCCTCGCTCCCGCTACGGCCAAGGCGCGCAGCGAACCCTCTTTTTCGATCGGCTCCTGGAGCGTCTGCAGAATGCGCCCGGCGTCGAAGCCGTGGGCGCGATCAGTCAGCTGCCGCTTTCGGGTTATAGCATGATGGGAAGATTTCCAGTGGAAGGTCAGCCGCCGATCGCGCCGGAAAAGCAGAAGCCGATCCCACTCGGCGTGGTCACGCCGGGCTATTTCGCGACGATGAAAATCCCGCTCCTGCAGGGCCGGGTCTTCAACCCCGGCGACACCGCGGAGGGGGCGCAGGTCGCGTTGATCAACGCGACGATGGCGCGAAAATTTTGGCCTAACGAAAACCCGATCGGGAAAAAGATCGGTGCCGGCTGCGACGGACAATCGCTCTGCCGGACGGTCGTCGGCGTCGTCGGCGATATCCGGCACGAAGGCCTGAGCCAGGAACCCCAGCCGGAAGTCTATATGTCGCATCTCCAGTTTTCCTTAAACAGCATGAGCCTGCTCTTGCGCACCGCGGGCGATCCGCTGCAGCTCGCCGCGGTCGTGCGCGACGCCGTTCGCGCGCTCGACAAGGACCAACCGATCGCGCGCGTGCAAACGCTCGAGGAGCACATCTCGGCGTCGATTTTGCAGCCGCGCTTGATCACGACGCTGCTCGGGATTTTCGCGGGGCTCGCACTGCTGCTCGCTGGGATCGGGGTTTACGCGATGATGTCCTACACGATCGCGCAACGGACTGGCGAGATCGGTATCCGCATGGCGCTGGGCGCGGCGCGCTCGTCGATTTTTGGGCTGGTCCTGCGGCAGGCGATGACGCTGGTGGTGCTCGGCGCGGCGCTCGGTTTGGCCGGCGCGTTCGCCGCGACGCGGTTGCTCAACAGCCTGCTTTTCGGCGTCGGCGCTTATGATCCGCTGACGTTTTTCGGGACGGTTCTGTTGCTCGCGACGCTCGGTTTTCTGGCGGCGTGGTTGCCCGCGCGCCGGGCCACGCGCGTCGATCCGATGGAGGCGCTTCGTTATGAGTAACACCGCCGTCTCGGCTGTTCCGTCGAGCGGGCGTCTCGCTTTCTCGATCTCCACCCAACCTGCGGGCGAGACGTCCGCACTACGCGCGTCAGGCGGGACGCCTGAATTACTATGAACAACCTCCGCTTCGCTCTTCGCCAACTGCTCAAGTCTCCCGGCTTCAGCCTCCTCGCCATCATCACCCTCGCGCTCGGGATCGGGCTCAACGCCGCAATCTTTAGCCTGATCAACGATCTCTTCCTTCGCGGCCTGCCCTTCAAGGAACCGGCCCGCGTGGTTCATCTCTTCACCAAGCCCCCCGGCGGCGACACCTTCGATTACCCGCTCTCGGGGCCGCGCTTCCTGCACTACCGCGACGGGCAGCAGATCTTCGATGGCTTCGCGGCGGAAAGTTTCGCTGGCTTCACTCTCACCGGCATCGGGCAACCGGTGCTGCTCCCGGGTTTTCGAACAACCGCGAATTACTTCGATGTGCTCGGCGTGCAACCGATCAAAGGGCGCACCTTTTTGCCGCAGGAGGAAGAAGGCGCGGACGTTGCGATCGTCTCGGAAAAATTCTGGCGCACCCGGCTGGGCAGCGATCCCGCCGTGCTCGGTCGGAGCCTTACGCTCGATGGCGTCGCGCACACGATCGTGGGCGTGATCCCGAATATGCCGGCGCAATGGGTCGGCCCGAACGGCAACGAAATCTGGACCACGAAGCCGTTCGTTATTCCCGGCTTTTCGCATGAACGAATGATGCGGGGGACCGCTTTCCTGCGCGTGATCGGGCGGATGAAACCGGGCCAGTCCGTAGCGCAGGTGCAGGCCGCACTCGGACCGCTCGCGCAGAGTTATCGCGCAACGAATCCGGGCAAGATCGACGCCGACGTGGTCGGTTTCGTGAAGGCGCTCCCCGAAGATGTGAGTGGCGATTTGCGCCCGGCCTTCGGCACGCTTCTCGCCGCGGTTGGCTTCGTTCTGCTCATCGCCTGCAGCAACGTCGCGAATTTGCTTCTCGTTAGGTTCAGCGGACGGCGGCGCGAGATCGCCTTGCGCATGGCGCTTGGGGCTTCGCGCGCGAGCGTCCTCCGGCTTTTCGTGCTCGAAAGTCTGCTCGTGAGTGCGTTGGCCGGCCTCGCCGGGGCTCTGCTCGCGTGGCAGCTCGTCCCGCTCGTGCCGAAGCTGGCGGAGAATTTTCTCCCGCTCGATCCCGTCACCGACGCGGGACTTTCCTGGCCGGTCTTGCTCTTCGCGATCGGGCTCTCGCTCGTCACCGGAGTCGTAATGGGACTCTATCCGGCGTGGCAAAGTTCGCGCGCCGATCTGGTCGATGGCTTGAAGGAAGGCGGGCGCGGCTCCAGCGGCAGTGTGCGCCAGCAACGTTTCCGGAAAATTCTCGTAGGCGCGCAGGTCGCGCTCTCGCTCACCTTGCTCGCGGGGGCGGCGCTGCTCATCGCCAGTTTCGTCCGGCTCAGTCAACAAGAGCTAGGATTCCAGACGGAGAATCGCTGGGTCGGTTTCGTCACTTTGCCGGCTGCGCCTTACCCCGACATGGATGCGCGCACCCGGCTCGCACAGCAGCTCGGGACGAATCTCCGCGCCGTGCCCGGATTCGAAAACGTGAGCGTGAGCGGTGACGCGCCGCTCATCGGCGGCAATCGCACGCTCTACACCCGGCCCGACGGCAACGTCCTCCCGATCAACGAACGCGCCGCGGCTCCGTCGCACGACATCGCGCCGGGCTACTTGAAAACGTGGGGTATTCCCCTGCTCGCCGGCCGCGGCTTCGATGAGCACGATCTCGGTGACCGGCCAAACGTGATGCTGATCAGCCAGGCCGGGGCGCGTAAAGTTTTCGGAAACGAAAATCCGCTCGGAAAAACTCTGCTCGTGACCAGCGCGAGCGTGCCCACACAGATCGTCGGCGTGGTCGGCGACGTCCGCTCCGAGAAGGTCGCGCAACGCAACGAGATGGAATTTTACCGGCCGCTGGCCCAGGAGAATTTCCCCTTCGTCGCGGTCGCGATCCAGAGCACGCTGCCGCCGGCGGAGATTACGCGGCTCGCGCAGCGGGCCCTGGCCGGCGTTGACCCCACCCTCGCGATCGCGCAGCCGCAGATGATGAGCGAGGTCGTCGCGCAGGCGCTCGGGCAGGCGCGCCTAACGAGTATTCTGCTCGGCCTTTTCGCCGTGGTCGCGCTCCTCCTCGCGACCGTCGGCATCTACGGCGCGGTCGCCTACACCGTCGCGCAAAGGACGGGCGAAATCGGAGTCCGGATGGCGCTCGGTGCGCAAACCAGGGATGTGCTGCGACTAATCGTTAGGCAAGGAATGAGCCCGGTGGTCATCGGGCTCGTGATTGGACTGGCTGCGGTGCTTGCCCTTGGCCGTTTGCTCACGACACAGCTCTACGAAGTCTCGGCCGCGAATCCGCTTTATCTCGCCGGCACGGCCGCGCTTCTTGGCGTGGTCGGCCTTTGCGCCTGTCTCATCCCCGCGCGCCGGGCCACGCTCGTGAACCCCATCGAGGCTTTGCGCAATGAGTAAGCCCATGGCGTCGATGTTGCCCTCCCAGCCTGGGGAGCATAGGCCGCCGGCCTGTCGATGCCGGCGGCTCGCCGGCATCACGCGCGCACGCTTGGCGTGGCCCATAGCGCAACGCTTCGGTCGCACGAATAGCGCGCGAAAAAGATCGTTTTGGCGAGCCGCCAAAACCAACAGGCCAGCGGCCTGTGCTCCCCGGAATTCCGATGGCACGTCGTTAGGCGAAATCTCGCTTCTCCTCCGGTCATCAACCATCAGCTATCAACCATCAGCCTACGTATGAACGACCTCCGCTACGCTCTTCGCCGACTGAGTAAGTCGCCCGGTTTTACCCTCATCGCGGTGCTCACGCTCGCGCTCGGGATTGGCGCCAACACCGCCATCTTCAGCGTCGTCAACGGCGTGCTCCTGCGACCGCTGCCCTATCCGCAACCGGAACGGCTGGTGACGCTGCAGTCGCAGCAATCTTCGCCCGAGCTCGAGGATATCGCGACGCAAAGCAAAAGCTTCGCGAGCATCGGCGGCGTCGGCGTGCAGGCGGCGGATTACGCCGGCGGGGGCGAGCCTATTCAGCTCGACGTCGGTCTGGTCGCCGGTGATTTCTTTCGCGTCTTCGGCGTGCACCCGGCGCTCGGGCGTGCGCTCACCGCGGAGGACGATCGCTTCGGCGGTCCGCATGCGGTGGTCTTGAGTCACGAACTTTGGCAGCGGCAGTTCGCCAGCGATCCCGGCGCGCTCGGCAAAAACATTACGCTCGCCGGTCAAAGTTACAGCGTGGTCGGAGTGCTCCCGGCCACTTTCCGTTCGCCCCGTGGGTCTCTCGACGCGTTCGTGCCGGCGCACGTTTTCTACCCGCTCGCGGCGAAGTCGCGCGGCGCGCATTTGCTCCGCGTTTACGCGCGCCTGCAAACCGGCCTAACGATGGCGCAGGCGCAGAGCGAGATGCGGGTGATCGATCAACGCCTCGCTGCCGCCAACCCCGACGAGGACAAAAACCGCGAGAGCAAACTCGTTTCGCTCCAGGAGAAAATGGTCGGAGATATCCGCCCGGCGCTTCTCGTGCTCTTCGGCGCGGTCGGGCTCGTGCTCCTGATTGCGTGCGCCAATTTTGCGAATCTGCTCCTCGCGTGGATGGCCGGCCGACGCCAGGAAATGACCGTGCGCGCCGCGCTCGGGGCCAGTCGCGGCCGGCTGATCGCGCAAGTGTTACTGGAGAGCACACTGCTCGCGCTCGTTGGCGGCGCGGCCGGTTTGCTCCTCGGGAGCTGGGGTGTGGATGCGCTCCTCGCCCTGCGTCCCGACGATCTGCCGCGGGTCGAAAGTGTGCATCTCGACGGCTGGGTTCTTGGCTTCACTTTTCTGCTCGCGCTTCTTACCGGCATCATCTTCGGCGTGCTGCCGGCGTGGGAGTCGACGCGCCTGGAAATCCAGAGCGTGCTCAGCTCGGGCGGCCGCACCGCGACGGCGGGACGCTCGGTTTTTCGCAGCTTCCTCGTGGTCGCAGAACTCGCGCTCGCGCTCGTCCTCCTCATCGGCGCGGGCTTGCTCGGGAAAACGTTTTGGCGCCTAACGAGTGTCGCTCCCGGCTTTAATCCCGCGCACGTCCTGACCCTGCGCGTCGAGTTGTCGGAGGCGCGTTATCGCGAGGTCGGACCGCAGACGCGTTTCCGTGAGCAGGTGCTGGAAAACATGAATACGCTCCCCGGGGTGCAGGCCGCGATGATCAGCGAGATGCCGCTCGGCGGGAACGCGATCAACCACAACTTCCTCATCGAAGGCCGGCCGCCGCTCACGACCGGCGACGAGCCGGAACTCTACAACCGCAGCGTCGCCGGAGACTACTTCAGGGTCCTCGGAATTCCGCTCCTCCGCGGCCGCGCCTTCACCCGCGACGATCGCGCCGGCGTGCCTGCGGTCGGCGTAATCAACGACGCGATGGCGAAAACTTATTTCCCGAACGCGAATCCGCTCGGCACGCGCATCCGCTGGGCGCGCAACGAAGGCGTGTCCTGGATCACGATCGTCGGCGTGGTCGGGAACGTGCGCCATTTCGGACTGGCGAGCCCGGAGGAGCCGGCGATCTACACGCCCTACGCCCAGTCGGGCCAGGAATGGAAACGCTGGAGCGAATTGATGGTGAAAACCGCGGGCGCCGTTTCGCCCGAGCTCGTTAGGCAACTCAAAGGCGCGATCTGGAAAGTCGATCCGCTTCTTCCGGTGACGAGTGTCCGGCCGATGTCGGAAGTGCTGGCGGTGTCGCTTGCCGAGCAACGTTTTAACACCTTGTTGCTCGCGATCTTCGCCGGCGTCGCGCTCCTCCTGGCGGCCGTCGGACTCTACGGCGTGCTCGCATTTTTAGTCACGCAGCGGACGCGCGAGATCGGCATCCGCGTCGCCCTCGGCGCGCAGGCGCGCGATGTCATGCGGCTGGTGCTGCGCCAGGGCATGACGCTTTCAGGTATCGGCGTCGTGGCGGGTATCTGTCTCTCGCTCGCGGCCACGCGCGTTCTGGCCGGATTGCTTTACGGCATCTCGCCGACCGATCCCGTCACTTTCATCGCTCTCACCGCCCTGCTCGTTTTCGTCGCTCTCATCGCCTGCGTCGTCCCGGCACGCCGCGCCATGCGAGTCGACCCCATCATCGCGCTTCGCCATGAGTAAACCGCCTAACGAATAAAACCACCATGATCCAAGACTTCCGCTTTGCCGTTCGCCAGCTCTGGAAAACCCCGGGCTTCACCCTCGCCGCCGTGACCGTCCTTGCTCTCGGGATCGGGGTGAACACCGCCATCTTCAGCCTCGTCGACTCGATGCTCTTTTCGCCGCCGCCCTACAAAAATCCGGCGGAGATCGTCCAGCTCTTCTCCCAGGATAAGAAAAATCCGAAGAGTTTCCGCGCGTTCTCTTACCCAACCTTCTCCGACGTTCGGGCGCAGAACACCGTCTTCTCCGGGCTCATGGCCCACGCGGAAACGATCGTCGGTCTGGGCGAAAAGGGGAATACGCACCGCGCGCCCGCCGATCTCGTGAGCTCGAATTATTTCTCCGTCCTCGGAGTTCGTCCCGCCTCCGGACGGACCTTCTTGGCGGAGGAGGAAAAGCCCGGGCGCGCCGAGCACGTCGCGATCGTGAGCTATCGCTATTGGAAGAAATATTCGCGCGACCCGTCGCTCCTCGGCCACACGCTTCTGATCAATGGTCAGCCCTTCACCGTGGTCGGGATCATGCCCCAGGGATTGACCGAGACGGAGAGCATTTTCTCCGCGGAAGTCTGGCTCCCACTCGGCGTTTACGACGAGGTTATGAACGACTCGCGCCGCGCGCCCGCGCAGTCGGCCCTCGCGGATCGGAGCCGGGAAGACTTGATCGTGATTGGCCGGCTGAAACCGGGACAGACGGCCGCGACCGCGGAGCCGGCGCTAAAAGGCCTCGCGGCCAATCTGGAGACCGCGTTCCCGGTCGAACAAAAGGACCAGACGTTCATGACCGCGCCGCTCGATCGTTTCTCGAGCAGCACCGACCCCTCGGATCCCGGACCGTTTTACGCCATCGGTATTCTCCTCTCGAGCATGGCCGGCGTGGTCCTGCTCGTGGCCTGTTTGAACCTGGCCAACATGCTTCTCGCCCGCAGCACCGCGCGGCGCAAAGAGATCGCCATCCGTCTCGCGCTCGGCGGCAGCCGTGGACGCATCGTTAGGCAACTGCTCATCGAAGGGTTCGTTCTCGCGCTTCTCGGCGGCGCGGGCGGACTGATCCTTGGGTTGTGGTCAATCGATTTGCTGGCCGCTTCCTTCAGCAAGGTCGCACCGTTCGAAGTCGATTGGCTGGGCGATCCCAATCCCACGGTTCTGGTTGCGACCCTTGCTTTTTGCGTGCTCGGCACGCTCGGCTTTGCGCTCGGTCCCGCGCTCAAGCTCTCGCGGACGAGTGTCCTCGGCGATTTAAAACAAAACGCTGGCGAGGACGTGGGTCGGCGGCGTTCGCGATTCCTGCCGCGCAATCCGTTGATCATCGCGCAGATCGCTTTCTCGCTCGCGCTCCTCACCGCGGCGGCGCTTTTCATCCGGAGCGCGACGAAGGCCGCCTCGATCGATTCCGGCCTGCATGCCGACAATACTTTCCTGGTTGAAACCGACGCCAGCCTGGGCGGCTTCACTCAGCAGCGCGCGGAAGATTTGTATCGGAGGTTGCGGGAGAAATTTGCCGCCCTCCCGGGCGTCGAGAGCGCGAGCATTTCGGCCACGGTCCCCTTTGGAACCACTTCGATCCGGCGAAGCGTGCAACGCGCCGGCACGCACGCCGCGCCGGGCACGGAGCCGGCTACTCCGCAGGAGGGACGCACCTTTTCGCCCTGGTGGAACAGTGTCGGAGCGGATTATTTCGCCACCGTGGGATTGCCTTTGCTGCGCGGTCGCGCTTTTACCGAAGCAGAAGCGACCCGGCCAGGCGGGCCGGCGGTCGCGGTGATCGACGACGTTCTCGCGAAAAAATTGTGGCCTAACGGGAACGCGCTGGGGCAACAGCTTCAGTTTCCGGTGCTCGATATTCCGACCGTTGAACCCGCGAAAGAAAGCGGTGCAATCGAACGCGGCGCGCCGGTCGAGATCATCGGGATCGTGCCGGCGGTGAAGAATCGTCTCCTCGACCACGATCTCCAAGGCGCGCTTTATCTACCCTTCGCGCGCGGCTTTAAGAATAACGTCTTTTTCTTCGTAAGATTTGCCTCGCTCCCGGCCGGCCAGGAAACCGCCACGACCGATTTGCTCCGCCGAACCGTGCAAGGCGTCGATCCCGTTCTGCCCGTCTTCGAACTGCGCACCTTCGCGAAGCACATGGACAACAATCCGCAGCTCTGGTTGGTGCGGGCCGGGGCGGCCCTCTTTTCCGTCTTCGGCGGGCTCGCGCTCGGGCTCTCCGTGGTCGGTCTCTACGGAGTCAAAGCCTACTCGGTGGCGCGACGGACGCGCGAGATCGGCATCCGCATGGCGCTGGGCGCGCGACGCCAGACCGTGCAGTGGATGATCCTGCGCGAGGGCCTAACGATGGTCCTGGCGGGCCTCGCGGTCGGGCTCCTGCTTGCTTTCGGCACGGGAAAAATCGTGGGCAGTATTTTGTTTGAAGTCAGTCCGCTCGATCCTCTCGCCTTCACCCTCGCGCCTGCGCTTCTGGCCTTCGCGGCCTTGCTCGCGACCTGGCTGCCTGCGCGGCGCGCCACCCGGATCAGCCCCATGGCGGCGTTAAGAACGGAATAAAGAATCATGCTCAACGACCTCCGCTACGCACTCCGGCAGCTGCTCAAATCACCCGCTTTCACCCTCGTCGCGATCCTCACCCTGGCCCTAGGGATTGGAGCGAACAGCGCCATCTTCAGCGTCATCGATACGGTCCTCCTCCGTTCACTCCCGTTTCCGAACGCCGATCGCCTAACGATGATATGGGAGACCGCCCCGCAGCATCCGGGCGAGAATCGGCAAGTTCATTCCTATCCCGATTACCTCGATCTCCGCGCGCAGAATCACACCTTCGCGGCGATGGCTGCCTACTCGGATGTCTCGATGATCCTGGGCACAGGTGAGGAGTCGGAGGACGTCCCCGGGCTCGCCGTCACTTCCGATATTTTTGCCGTGCTCGGAACGCCGCCGTTGCTCGGTCGCGGCTTTTCCCGCGCGGATGAAAAACCTGAGGCCGCGCGCGTCGTCGTGCTCAGCTACGCGTTTTGGCAACGCCACTTTGCCGCTGACCCCAAGGTGCTCGGGAAAACAATCACGATGTCGGGTCATCCGGCGACCGTCACCGGCGTGATGCCCCGCGGCTGGAAGTTTCCGGTGCAAGACGAGCAGATCAATTACCTCGCGCCGCTCCCCCAGCTTTATCCGAATGGCTTGGAACGGCGCGGCTCCCACTTTCTCAGCGTCGTTGGTTGCTTGAAACCGGGCGCCAGTTTGCCTACGGCCACGGCGGACTTGCAGGCGATCAACACCCAACTCGCGCGCGCCTATCCGGACACGAACGCCGGGCGGAGCGAACGCGTGGTCGATCTGCAATCGGATGTGGTCGGCGACGTCCGGCCGGCTTTGCTCGTGCTCTGCGCCGCGGTCGCGCTCGTCCTCCTGATTGCCTGCGCGAATGTGGCGAATCTGTTCCTCGCGCGCGCGGCGACCCGCGAACGCGAGATCGCGATCCGGACCGCGCTCGGGGCGAGCCGGTTTCATATCGTTAGGCAACTTCTGCTCGAAACATTACTCCTCGCGCTCCTCGGCGCCGCCGCTGGTCTGCTCCTGGCGTCGTGGTGCACGGACGCGCTGGTCGCGCTCGGGCCCGCGGCGCTGCCGCGGCTGAAAGAAATTCGCGTGAACGGTTTCGTCGTCGCGTTCACTTTCGGCCTCGCCCTGCTCACGAGTTTGATCTTTGGATTGGTCCCCGCGTTCCAGGTCTCGCGCCCGCAGGTCGAGCAATCGCTCAAGGAAGCGTCGCGCGGCTCAACCGGCGGCACGCGGAGTCAGCGGCTGCGCTCCGCGTTTGTCGTCTCGCAATTTGCGCTCTCGCTCGTGCTCCTGGTCGGGACCGGCTTGCTCATGCGCAGTTTCGCCGGCCTGCGCGCCGTGCAGCCGGGGTTTGAACCGCGCGGCGTCCTCACCCTCTGGCAAGCCCTGCCCAAATCCCGCTACGGCGAGGCGAAGCAGCAGATTCAATTTTTCGACCAGCTCCTGCCGAAGCTCGCGTCGCTTCGCGGAGTCACCGATGTCGGGATGGTTGCGCCGCTGCCCTTCAGCGACAGCGACCAGAGCACAAGTTTTGGGGTCGTCGGCCAGCCCGCGACCGCACCCGGGATGCAGCCCTCCGCGTCGCACCTCACGACGGACGGAAATTATTTCCACGCGATGCGCATCCCGCTCCTCCACGGACGGACTTTCAACGAGCGCGACCGGGAGAAGTCGCCGCCGGTGATCATGGTCAACGACACTTTCGCGAAAACGTATCTCGAGCCGGACAACCCCCTCGGGCAGCGAATAGAAATCGGCTCCAGCAAGACGATCCGCGAGATCGTCGGCGTCGTCGCAAGTTCGAAACACGACAGCCTCGCGGCCCCGGCGGGTCCGGAGTTTTATATCCCCTTCACCCAGGACCCGGGCAACTACATGGACCTCGTCGTGCGCACGACCGAGTCCGCGCCTAACGACATCGACACCGCGATCCGCCGGGCCGTGCACGAGATCGACGCGCAGCAGTTCGTGCCCGTGATCATACCACTCCCGGAACTGCTCGGCCGGACGCTCGCGCAGTCGCGTTTCAACACGATTCTCCTCGGCGCCTTCGCCGCCGTCGCGATCCTGCTCGCCGCGATCGGCATCTATGGGGTGATCGCTTACAACGTCACTCAGCGGACGAAAGAGATCGGGATTCGCATGGCCCTCGGCGCGCAGCGGCGGCAGATGCTAACGATGATCCTGCGCCAAAGCCTCACGATGGCGGTGATCGGGATCGTCGTCGGAATTATCGGCGCGGTGGCCGCGACCCGACTGCTCAGCGCGCTCCTTTTCGGGGTCGGCACGACCGACCTTGTCACCTACTCCGTGGTCATCTTGCTGCTTGGGGGCGCCGCATTTCTCGCCGCGCTCATTCCCGCGCGCCGGGCGATGAAAATCAATCCCGTGATCGCGTTGCATTACGAATGATGAACAGCCTAACGACATCGGCGTCATCTTCGGGTAGCGCCCACGTCTCGTGGGCCGGTCGCGGTGTTCCACCGCGACGAACTTTCCTTCGACTCAACCCCGCCCGAAGACCGTCACTTCCGGAAAAGTTGGCGACCGCGGAACGCCGTCGCCAGCCCACGGAACGTGGGCGCTACCCAAGCCACAGGTTCGCGCGCCTACCGAATAGCTAAAATCTTATGAACGACCTCCGCTACGCCTTCCGCCAACTCCTCGCCGCGCCCGGCTTCACCGCCGTCGCCATTCTCACCCTCGCCCTCGGGATCGGCGCTTGCACCGCCATCTTTTCGGTCGTGAACGGCGTCCTTCTCCGCCCGCTCGATTACCCGCAGCCCGACCGCATCGTCGTCATGCGCGAGACGAACCTGCCGCAGTTCCCGGAGTTCTCGGTCTCGCCACCGAACTTTCTCGACTGGCAGAAGCAGACGAAATCCTACAATTACCTCGCCGCCTACAGCGGCGATCAGATCAATCTCACCGGCGAAGGCGAACCGCAGCGGCTCATCGGCGTAAAAGCGACCGCCGATTACTTCAAGGTTTACGGCATCCAGCCCGTCCTTGGGCGGACCTTTCTGGCGGAGGATGACGCGGTCGGAAAAGACCACGTCGCCGTCCTGAGCAATCCCTTTTGGCAGCGCGTCTTTGGCGGGGAGAAGAACGTCATTGGCCGCTCCTTGCAGTTGAATGGCGAGCCCTACATCGTCATCGGCGTCGCGCCGCCCGAGTTCGGGCAGGCGAGCAAGGTTGACGTCTGGTCGCCGATGGCTTTCAGCGCGAAGGAAAAGGACAACAAATATCGCGGCGCCCATTATCTAAATGTCGCCGGACGCCTGAAACCGGGCGTGACCGCGACTGAGGCGGCCTCCGAATTGAAACTGCTCGCTGCCCAGCTCGCAACGCAATATCCCGACTCGAACAAAGGCTGGGGCGTCTTCGTGACGACGATGCTCGACTACAGCGTGCGGGACGTGCGCGTCGTCCTCTACACCTTGCTCGGCGCGGTCGGCTGCGTCCTCCTCATCGCCTGCGCGAACATCGCCAACCTCCTCCTCGCCCGCGCTACCGGGCGTCATCGGGAGTTGTCGATCCGTGCGGCGCTCGGGGCGAACCGTTTTCGACTCGTTAGGCAGTTGCTCACCGAAAGCGTCCTTCTCGCGCTCTGCGGCGGCGCAGCTGGGTTACTCATCGCGCGCTGGGGACTCGACGCTCTTCTCGCCCTCGCCCCGACCGATCTGCCGCGCGCGAGCGGAATTCATCTCGACGCCAGCGTCCTGATTTTTTCCTTCCTGCTCAGTGTCGTGACCGGCGTCGTTTTCGGCGTCGCGCCGGCCTGGCTCGCCGCGCACACCGACATGAACGAATCGCTCAAGCAAGGCTCGCGCGGTTCCACCGATGCCCGCGGGCGACTGCGTGGTGCGCTCGTGGTCATCGAGGTCGCCTTCGCCCTGGTCTTGTTAGGCGGAGCGGGTTTGCTCGCGCGTAGTTTCATGCGGCTGACGCATGTCGACCCTGGTTTCCACCCGGCGAATGCCACCGTCCTGCGGCTCTCGCTCCCCGAGAAGAAATACGAGAAAGACGAGCAGCAGGTGGCGTTCGTCGACGCGCTTCTCGAGAAATTGCGCGTCCTGCCCGGCGTGCAGGAAGTCGGTCTCACCCACACGATGCCGTTGATCGGCGACTGGGTGCTCGGCTTCAACATCGCGGGTCGTCCGCCGATCGCGCCGAGCGACCTGCCCAATACCAACTACTACGCGGTCACGCCGGGTTACTTCCACGCCATGGGCATTTCGCTGAAACGCGGCCGGCTTTTCAACGAACGCGACAACGCCAAGTCGCCGCGCGTCGCGATCATCAACGAAGCCCTCGCCAAGCAATTTTTCCCTAACGAGGATCCGATCGGCAAGCAGATCAACGTCACGAACGGCCCCGACACCTTTCGCCAGATCGTCGGCATCGTGGGCGACATCAAGCAGTACGGCGTCGACAAAGACACGACGAGCCAGACCTACGAGCCCTACGCGCAGCACCCTTTCAATTCCCTCAACGTTGTCCTGCGCACGACCGGATCTCCGGCCGCGTTGACCGGCGCGCTTCGACCTGCGGTCTACTCCGTCGATAAGGATCAGCCGATTGGAAAGATCCAGCCGCTCGAAGAGATCGTCGCCGAGACGATCGCGAAACAGCGTTTTGCCATGACGCTGGTCGCGGTCTTCTCGCTCGTCGCACTCGTCATCGCCTCGGTCGGAATTTACGGCGTCATGTCCTACAGCGTCGTCCAGCGCCGGGGCGAGATCGGCATCCGCATGGCGCTCGGCGCGCAATCGCGCGACGTGCTCCGGCTCATCCTCGGTGGCGGTGGAAAGTTGGTCGGGCTCGGGTTGCTCCTCGGCCTCATCGCGACCCTCATCGCTTCGCGCGCGATGGGTTCGATCCTTTATCAGACGAGCGCGTTCGATCCCCTCACCCTCGGCGCGATCACGCTCCTGCTTGCCGGAGTGGCGCTCTTCGCCTGTCTGCTCCCGGCCCAGCGCGCCACGCGGGTGAATCCAATCGAGGCGCTGCGCAGTGAGTAATCTTCCCGCGCGCTGCTATTTCCCTTTCCGGGGAGGACGGGGTGTTACCCCGTCGCGCTTGGACGAGTCTCGTCCAAGGCCTCTGCGAGCGGCGTCCACCTCACCCGAGCGCTTACTCTGCGCACGGTTCGGCGCAGACTGCACCGAACGACGGGGTGACACCCCGTCCTCCCCGGAGTTCCCAGCGCCCGACCAATAGGAATCCAATCGAAGCCTCACGCGACGGGTGTTCGCGGCCACCCTCACCAAAATAAAACCATGAACGACCTTCGCTACGCCTGCCGGCTCCTCCTCAAATCGCCCGGGTTCACCCTCATCGCGATCCTCACGCTCGCCCTCGGGATCGGCGCGAACACTGCCATCTTCAGCGTCGTCAACGCCGTCCTCCTGCGTCCGCTGCCGCTCAGTCGGCCGGACCAGCTCGTGCAGATGTTTGAGAGCAAGAAATTTCCCGCGGGCTTTCTCGGCTCCAGCTCGCCCGCGAATATTCGCGACTGGCGCGAACAGAACACGACGCTGCAAGGCATCGCCGCCTACCAATACCAGGACTTCGCGTTGCAGGATAAGAGCAGCCCGGAGCGGATTATTGGGGTCACGGTTTCGGAAAATTACTTCCGCATCCTCGGCGCGCAGCCGTTGCTGGGAAGGACGTTTCTTCAAGGTGAAGACCGGGACGGCGGCGGGAACGTGGTGGTGCTGAGCGAGGGAATCTGGCGCGCGCAATTCGGTGCCGATCCCGCAATCGTCGGCCTCACCGTTCCGCTCGATGGCCGGCCCTTTACGGTCGTCGGAGTGATGCCGGCGAGCTTTCGTTTTCCAAGCGAACGCGGGCAGCTTTGGGTGCCGCTGGTCGTGACTCCGACGCAGATGGCGGCGCGCGGCGATCACGGATTACAGGTGGTCGGTCGGCTGCGTCCCGGTGTCTCGCTGGCCCAGGCGCAGGCCAATCTGGAAGCGGTTGCCCTCACGATCGGGAAAAAATACCCCGACGAGCAAGGCGACCGCAGCATCTCGCTCGTTCCGTTGCAGGAACAGCTGACGCGCAACAGCCGCGCCTCGCTTCTCGTGCTCCTTGGCAGCGTGGCCTGCGTTCTTCTGATCGCAACCGCCAACATCGCCAACCTTCTCCTCGCTCGCGCCGCCGGGCGCCAGCGCGAAATTGCGCTCAGGCTCGCGCTCGGCGCCAGTCGCGCTCGACTCGTTAGGCAGTTTCTGGTCGAGAGCCTTTTGCTCGCGGCGCTGGGCGGCGCGGCTGGAATCCTCCTCGCGTTCTGGGGAATCGATCTGCTCCTGGCATTGTTAGGCGACCAGGTTCCCGGCGCGAGCGCGGTGCACCTTGATGGGACGGTTTTGGGTTTCACCGCGCTCCTCGCTTGCGGCGTCGGGATCGGCTGTGGACTCGCGCCCGCGCGGCAAATGTTGGGACGTTCCGCGGCCGATATGCAAACGGCGCTGCACGGC
Organism: Chthoniobacterales bacterium; assembly: GCA_038240025.1. Taxonomy (GTDB): domain Bacteria; phylum Verrucomicrobiota; class Verrucomicrobiia; order Chthoniobacterales; family UBA10450; genus Palsa-1392. The sequence continues at coordinate 4,109 of JBBSED010000055.1, read as the reverse complement.
CAGACTGCACGCGCCGGGGCAAACCGACTGCGCGGTCTACTCGTGGTCGCGGAGGTAGCGCTCGCCGTCGTCCTCCTAAGCGGCGCGGGGTTGCTCCTGCGCAGTTTCGCGGCCCTTCGGCAAACCGACTCGGGATTGCGCGAACCGGAGCAGGTGTTGACCGCACGCGTCGCTTTGCCTAACGATCGCTACGCGCGCGCCGATCAGGTGATTGGCTTCTACCAGCGCGCGCTCGGCGGCGTTCAGGGTCTGCCGGAGGTACGCAGCGCCGGCGCGATCAATTTTCTGCCGCTCGCGCAATGGGGCATGAACGGCAACATCAAACTCCAAGGCCATCCTTCCCCGCCGGGGCAGGAGCCGCTGGCGGAGTTTCGTTCGGTCGCAGGCGATTACTTCGGCACGATGGGCGTGCCGCTGCTGGCGGGTCGACTAACCGATGGGCGCGATGGCGCAAAGGCGCCGCCTTCGATCGTGGTGAACCGGGCGCTCGCTCGCCGTTTCGGAGAAAGCGAAAACGGAGTTCTGGGCGGCAAAATTCTGATTGGGAGCGAATACGCTTTCACCATCGTCGGGGTGGTCGCCGACGTCAGGCAAAGCGGTCTCGACCGCGATCCGCAGCCAGAAATTTACTTCGCGCTGGCGCAGGCGCCGGGCTCGGAAGATCCGGGCGGCAACATGCTGCAAACCGCCACTCTGGTGGTGCGGGCGAACGCGGCCGAGCCGACGGCGCTCGCGAATAGCGTGCGCCACGTTATTCAGGAGATCGACCCGGGCTTGCCGCTCTTCCGGGTCGAGACCATGCAAAACGTGATCGCGGAATCGGTCGCCGATCGACGGTTGAACGGCGCGCTCCTCGGGACCCTCGCCGCGATCGCGCTCGCCCTCGCGGCTCTCGGTTTGTATGGCGTCATTTCCTACGCGGTCACCCAGCGCACACGCGAGCTCGGCATTCGCATGGCTCTGGGAGCTCAACGCGCGGCGCTCTTCCGCCTGGTCGTGGGCGACGGAATGAAACTCGCCGGCATCGGGCTGGCTCTCGGACTGCTGGGCGCTCTTGGCCTAACGAGGTTTCTCGCGAGCCTGCTTTACGGAGTGGACCAGAAGGACCCGGTGACTTTTGCGGGGGTGATCGGCTTGCTCGCGCTCGTCGCGCTGCTCGCGAATTACCTGCCCGCGCGCCGCGCCACCAAAGTAAATCCGATGGAAGCGCTGCGGGCGGAATGAAGTTGAATCCAAGAGGCGCGGTCACCGCATCTCATTGCAGATGAGCTCCGATCTTCGTTTTGCCGCGCGGTCGCTCCTGAAGCGGCCGGGATTTACTTTTGTTGCCATTGCCACACTTGCCCTCGGGATCGGGGCTTCGACTGCCATCTTTAGTGTGGTCGACGCGGTTCTCCTCCGACCGCTGCCTTATCCGCAACAGGAACGGATCGTCGAGCTGCGTGAGCTCGACGAGACGGGCAAGGGCATGCCGGTGGCAGATCCGAACTTCGACGATCTGCAAAAACAGAGCCGTAGTTTCGAAGCCATCGCACGCTATAACGCCGGATCGGACGCGGTCGTGGGCGGGAGCGAACCGGTGCGCACGATCGCTTGCGCGGCCTCGACGGATTTCTTTCGCGTGCTCGGGGTGAAACCAGCTCTCGGTCGCCTGTTCTCGCATCGAGAAGAGAGCCAGGTCGCGGTCGTGAGCCATGGCTTCTGGCAACGTTCGTTAGGCGGAAGGACCAGTCTCGAAGGAACGACCTTGCGGCTGGAAGATCACAGCTTCTCGATCATCGGCGTGCTCCCACCGGGCGTGGAGTTTCCGCAGGGCGCGGACGTCTGGTTCCCCGCCTCGATTTACCCGCCGACCCCTTCGCGCACGGCGCATAACTGGAGCGTGATCGCGCGCCTGCGGGAGGGCGTAGCGATTAAGCAAGCGGAGGCGGAAGTTGCCTCGCTCGGCCAGCAATGGAAACGGACCTACGGCAACCAAACCGATGCGAGCAGCTTCGGCCTCACGCCGTTGCGCGAACGGATGGTGAAAAATGTGCGCGGACTGCTCCTCGTCCTTTGCGGCGCCGTCGGTCTGCTCCTCGTCATCGCCTGCTCGAATGTCGCCAATTTGCTTCTCGTTAGGGCAACTTCCCGGCGGAAAGAGATCGCGCTCCGAGCTGCGCTGGGCGCTTCGCGCTGGCAACTGACGCGACAGTTCCTCGCGGAGACGCTCCTCCTCACGTTGGCCGCGGGTGCGCTCGGGGTTTTCCTCGCCTATTGGGGCGTCGCGCTGATCATCGGCCTCTATCACGGAAATCTTCCGCGCATCGGCGAGATCGGCGTCGATTCGACCGTGCTCGTTTTCACCGTCGGCATCTCGCTGCTGGTTGGGATTCTGCTCGGGCTCGTGCCTTCATTCCACCTCTCGAACAGCCATTTGCAGGCCGACCTCCAGGAAGCCGGGCGCGGAAGTTCGGAAGGGCGTTCCGGCGCCCGCATTCGCAATGCCCTCATCGTCTCGCAGGTCGCGCTTACCCTCATGCTGCTGGTCGGCGCGGGATTGTTAGGCCGAAGCTTTCAGCGACTGCTCGCGGTGGACCCCGGGTTCCAAGCGGAGAGCGCGGTGGCGATGAGCGTCTCGCGCGCAGATCCGGCGACGCCGGCGGAGCAGCGCGGGTTGGCCCAGTTTTATCAGCGTCTCTTCGATCACCTCCGCGAGCTGCCGGGTGTGAGCGCGGTCGGAGGAATTAACGCGCTGCCGATGAGCGACAGCGGAGCGAACGGCAGCTTCATCATCGAGACCGGCGGCGAGACCGCGAAAACACCAGATGATCTCGGGAAAGAATTCTCCGCCTTGGCTGGAACGCCCCGGCTGCGCGATGCGGAATTTCGCGTGGCCAGTGCCGGCTATTTTCCGGCGATGCGCATTCCGCTCGTGCGCGGCCGTTATTTCGAATCGTCGGACGGGCCGGATTCACGGCAGGTTGCCTTGGTTAGCCAGGCGCTGGTGCGGCGCTATTGGTCTAACGAGGACCCGATCGGAAAACAAATTCAGTTTGGGAACATGGATGGCGATGTGCGTTTGCTTCACGTCGTCGGCGTGGTCGGCGACGTGCGCGAGAACGGCCTCGACGCGGAACCGCGCCCCACGGTTTACGTGGATCTCGTCCAGCGACCGCGGGTGGCGGCGCAATTTTCGATCGTTCTGCGCGGCCAAAATGATCCCTCCTCTTTAATCGCGGCGATGCGGCAGGAAGCGCGCGCCCTCGATCCGCAAATGCCGACAGACTTTCGGACGCTCGAACAGGTGGTTTCGTCGTCGCTCGACAGCCGTCGCTTCAGCATGGTGATGCTGGGCGTTTTCGCGGGCGCGGCCCTGCTCCTCGCGATGGTCGGACTCTACGGCATCATGGCTTACATCACTTCGCAACGAACGCGCGAGATCGGCATCCGGATGGCGCTCGGCGCGCAACGCCGCGATATGCTCGCGTTGATCTTGCGGCAAAGTTTTGGGCTCGTTCTCGGGGGCGTCGTCCTCGGCGTGCTCGGCGCTCTCGGCGGCTCGCACCTGCTCGGCTCGCTCCTTTACGGCGTGAGCGCGATCGATTTTCCCACTTATTTCCTGGTCGTCGCGCTCCTCGGCGCGGCGGCTTTCATCGCCAGTCTCATCCCCGCGCGCCGCGCCACCAAAGTGAATCCCACCGAAGCGCTCCGCGCCGAATAGAAACCATCACCATGCTCCACGACATCCGCTTCGCCCTCAGACTGCTCCTCAAATCGCCCGGCTTCAGCGCCATCGCGATTCTCACCCTCGCCCTCGGGATCGGGGTGAACACTTCCGTCTTCAGCCTCGTCCACACGATGATCTACCAGCCGCCCAGCTATGAGCGGCCGCACGAGATCGTGCAGCTCTTCTCGCAGGACAGCAAAAATCCGAAATCGTTCCGCGGTTTTTCCTATCCGACCTATCGCGACATTCGCGAGCAGAACACCGTCTTCGTCGGCCTCCTCGCGCACAACCTCGCCATGATCGGGATCGGCGAAAAAGGCGACACCCGACGCGCTTTCGCCGATGTCGTGAGTTCGAATTATTTTTCCGTGCTCGGCCGCGCACCAGCCCAGGGTCGCGC
>JBBSED010000054.1:0-21830 GCA_038240025.1 Chthoniobacterales bacterium | reverse complement strand
GGTGAAGGAATTTCGTGGTGGCTCGATGGACGGCGTGTGCCGGTGCAACGTCCGACCATTTAAAAATAATCACCGGCTACACATGTAGATGTTGGCGGAGAGAGCGATTAGGACAGGGGTTCAACTCCCCTCGCCTCCAATTCAAACATTTTCACGCACTTAGCGGCCGAAAACGGATAGATGGGAACAGTAGTAAGAACAGGTTCGCCGACGTTCGCTCGCAACCGGGCGGCGATGATCTGTGAAGTCTCGAATTTATTAACTCCCCGGGGTTCGAATCCCTCCCTCACAGTCCCTCTATATTCCGCAAGTTCGAGGCAACGCATAACACCTCCAAGAACGGTTGTTGATGTTTGTTCAAGTTTGTCGAGGAGCGAGCGCCATGAGGATGTTGAAGTTCTCGCGGGTCGAGGTGGTCGCAGAAAGGGAAATGGCCCGTCAAATGCGGAGACGCACGGCTGCCTGACCGCTACTGCACCGCGTAGGCTTCGATCAATCCCACGCCGCTCGTCCCGGCAGCTCCGTGCACCACGACCGTGTAGGCGCCGACCGGCAGCCAGCCGACGGTAGCGGCTTCCCGCAGGTCGCTCGGCGCCAGGCCTTCGGCTTCCAAATCGGGGGCCTGCGTTTCCCCCCAACTGTCGTTGGCCATTACGATCGCTCCGTCGGCATCGTGCAACTCCAGGTTTGGATCCGCGAGAGCGCCGTTCACGCCGAGTGTGCTCAGCGAAGGACCGAGGGCGCGGGTGACGACTTTTGCACACCCGCTCTCGCCGCCGACGATAAATCCACCAATCATCGCGTCGTCCTCGGTGCCCACCAAGCCCCGCGTGCTAATGTTCGCCAGCTTCGAATCGGAACCCGGGCTCAGGTCGTAAAGCTCGACCAAGCCGACTCCCACGCCGCCGTTTTCTCCCGACATCACCGCGGTGTACCTGCCTGGCGTCAGCGTGATCTCGATCGCGGCTTCGGCGTCATTTGCCGGCGCGAGACCGCTCTGGCTGATCGCTGTTTTTTGGGTGCTTTGCCAGTCCTGATTTGAAGCGATGACCGCGCCGGCTTGGTCGTGAATCTCCAAGGAGGGATTCGCCAGCGTTCCGCCGACGCCGAACTGCGCCAGCGACGGACCGAGCCCGCGCACGACGAGGGTTTTCGCCGCCTTTCCGGAAATGATGAATCCGGCGATGGCCTGACTCTCACCGGTCCCGACCTCCATCCGGGTCGAGATATTCACCAGCCCTTCCGAGAGTGTCAGTGCATGCGGCGAGGCGAGGATGGTGGAATCGAGTGCACCCAACGTACCCGTGGGGTCGCGCGGGAATTTCGCGTAAGGCAGCCGCGTCCCTTCGAGCAAGAATTCATCGGCGCCGATCTCCAGCGGCGTCGGGAAATTCACCGTCCCCGACGCCGCGACCAAGTCGTCCTGATCGACGCCGTCGCCGCTCACGCCGATCGCGCCGATGAGCTGGCCATTGCGATAGAGCGGGAAGCCGCCGGGGAAAATCGTGATGCCGTTAGGCAAGTTCGGATCGGGCGCGAAACTCGGGTTCGGGACGACATTCGCGAGCGTGCCTAACAATCCCGAGACCGCTTCCTGTTGCCCGAAATAAGGGCCGGCGTGGTTCGCATCGATCCCGGGCGCGAAATGACTCTGCGCCAGAAAACCGACCGTGCGCGCGGACATGGCGATGGTGTTGTTATTGTTCGAAAAGGCGATCGCGGTGCGCGCCTTCTGCACCGCCACATCCCAACTGAAGAGCGTCGCTTCGCCCGTCCGGAAGGTCCCGAGCACCATGGGCGGAGTCATGTCCTGATTGGGGAAGTTCACCACGCTGATGAACGCCTCCATCTGGATACCAATCGGGAGCCGAATGCCGGCGCGCGTGGTGCGCACGCGATCGGCCGCGGCGGCGAGAATTTGCGTTACTTCGGCCGCAGTCAGGCGTGGCTGGCCGTTAATCGTACCGGGTATCGGGTCGCTAATGATGGGCTGGCGAATCTGTCCCTGCACGCCGCCAAGAGTGACGACTGGGTACGGGAAAGGAGTGGGCGCGGCAATGATCGGATACTTCGTGGAAACACTTCCGGGCAAACTCAGCGTACCGAGGCTGGGAATGTCGGTCGCGGTATACGCGAGGCTGATGCCGTTGATGAAGACATTGTCTGCGGTGATCTCCGAAGAAGGCCGGAACCCGGTTTCGCCGGCGAGAGCCACGTCCTCATCGACGTCGGAACCACCGATAAAGACGAAAGGATTTTCCGAGCGAAATCCGACAATCGGTCCGGGCGTGCCGTCGCCGGTGACGCCGACGCCGCCGACCAAGTGCCCGCCTTTATAAAGCGGCATCCCACCAGGAGTCCCGTCGAGCGAAGTGAAAGGTACTCGAACTAAATCGAGTCCTGGAGTCGCACTAAAAGTAATCTTGCTGAGGGGTCCCTTGAATTTATTGATGTCGGAAAAAAACAAACTCGACAGACCCACCCCGACGAGCGGTCCGGTCGGGGTGTTGAAGACTCCCGGAGGGAAATGTTGCTGGATAATGAAACCGGCAGTGCGCGTGGTGAAGGCGTTCTGGTCACTGCTGAGGTACGCGGCGGTGCCCCCTTTGGAAACCGCGCTCGCCACCTTCGGCTCCGTCGGCTCGGTTCCGTTTACAGACCAAATGCCGAGGACGAAGCCTTCGCGATCGAGCACAGCGATGACGCTGTTGGGCGAGACCTGCTGCGCGCGAGTCGCGGCCTGTTCGATGATTAACTGCACGTCCGCAGCGGTGAGCTGTGCCCGCGCGGAGGAGGCGCATGAGAGGGTCGCCAGAAGAAAGCAAAATTCCCACCGTCGCATTTGCACTGGTGATAGTGATGAGCAAGGCGAAAGCCAAGAGAAAAAAAAGAATTTACGCGGGCTTGCCACCCGACTCCGATTCTTGCGATCCTCGGCACGTGCCATGCCTCTTGAGAGCGATCGCGGCTTGGAGACCCGCAATTGACGTTGGCAGTTCGACGTTGCGAGTTGGACATCTCCTTCTTCCCAGCCTCCTCCTCTTTACTTCTTTCCTCTGGAGCGCTCCCAAGCCCGACCCCAAGAAAAGGGAAACGTCCAACGCTAAATGTTCAACGTCTGAGGTTCGAAGGAAAGACGAGAGTGCCGCGGTGCAGATCCAAGAGCTGGAGCTCGTCCAAGTCATGCTCGCTCAGATGTCAAAGTCCATGCCTGACAAACTAAAGGCTGAGGCCAGCCCTCCGCAGGAACAGTTTAATCCCGATCCCGGGGCGGAGACGGAGCCGGAATCAATCGAACCGCCCAGCTTGTTTCCACCGGTCATTCCGCCGCTGCCGAAATTCCACGATGAAGCGCTCCCCCGCTCGCTCGCATTACCGCGGCGGGACATGGAGGACGTGATCCCGCGCCGGCACAAACTTGACTATGAGGACTACCCGAGCGCTGAAAACGGCGAAGGCCTGCTCCCAGGGTCCGAACCAGTTTCGAACCGCTGGTTTCTCGGGTTCGGGCGTTGGAAACGCTACGCCGATCCTTCGCCGGAGACGCCTTATCAAAGCGGGGGCCTCAGGCTGTGGCATCCCTACCTCCAGAGCACGCTCAAGGGCGACGCCCCGATCATCGGTCAGGACATTTTTCTCAATCTCACCGTCAGTGATTTCCTCCAGACCGAGTATCGCACTCTCCCCACCCCGAGCGCCGTCGCCAGCGCGCGGCCACAGAGCTCCGAATTCTTCGGCCGGAGCGAGCAGTTCTCTCTCTCGAATGACTTCTCGCTCGCGGTCGACCTCTTCAAAGGTGAGACCGCGTTTAAGCCGGTCGAATGGGCGCTCCGCATTCTCGGCATCTACAACAGTAACTACACCGACGTGCAGGAGACCAATGTGCTCAATCCTGATCCGCGCCTCGAGAACACCACTCGCTTCAAAGACTTTTACGCGCTCCAAGAAGCGTTTGCCGAGGTCCACATCCACGACCTTTCCAATAACTACGACTTCATCTCTTCGCGCATCGGGATTCAGCCTTTCGTGAGTGACTTTCGCGGGTTCATCTTTAATGACTCCAACCTCGGAGCGCGCATCTTTGGCAACTACGACAACAACCGCTGGCAGTATAACATCGCCGCCTTCGACATGCTGGAGAAGGACACTTACTCCGACCTCAACACCTTTGACTCGCGCGATCAATGGGTCCTGGTCGCCAATGTCTATCGGCAGGATTTCTTCGCCAAAGGCTACACCGCGCAGCTGAACTTCGTCGCCGACCTGGACGGCGCCGATCGGCACTACGATAAGAACGGTTTCATCGTCCGGCCCGCGCCGATCGGGAATGTAAAAGATCACTCCCTCAGCGCCTACTATCTCGGCTGGACCGGAGACGGCCATATCGGCTGGCTGAACATTACCCACGCCTTCTACGAAGTCCTGGGCGAAGATGAGTTTAACGGGATCGCGGGCCGCAGAGTCATGATCAACGCGCAAATGGCGGCGCTCGAGTTATCGATCGATCGGGACTGGCTGCGGCAAAAGCTTTCCTTCTTCTACGCCAGCGGCGACGGCAATCCCAAGGACGGGATTGCCAGGGGTTTCGATACCGTGCTGGATCGGCCTTTTCTCTTCGGCGGGCCCTTCAGCTATTATGTGCACCAGGGTTTTAACCTTGCCGGCACCTCGGTGAACTTCAAACAACGCGACAGCTTGGTGCCGGATTTTCGCACCAGTAAGACCGAAGGCCAGGCCAATTTTGTGAATCCGGGAGTGTTCATCGCCGGCTACGGGCTCGATGCCGATATCACTCCGAAGCTGAAAGCGTTCGTGAATATCAATCACATCCAGACCATCCACACCGAGGTGACCGAGCGCGTCCTCTTTACCCAGAACGCCAACAACGACATCGGATGGGATTTCAGCCTTGGCTTTCAGTACCGGCCGTTTCTCACCGACAACGTCATTTTCACGGCCGGGATAGGCTTCCTGCTACCTGGTGAAGGTTATAAGGAGATTTATCGAGCGAATACGCGGCCGGTGCCCGGTTTTGGGAATCCGCCCGCGGGGAATGTGGATAACTTTCTTTATAGCGGACTCGTGACGGTCACGCTGACTTATTAGTGAGTGTAAACTGAAGTTATGACACGCAGAGGCGCTATGTTCATCCTCGACATGCAGAAGCATGTCCGTCTGGAGGGACGCGCTTCCGCCTGTCCCGTTTATTCGGTAACCTTCGAGACCGCGGCGTCGCAGGAGTTCCGCCCTCCATGGCTTTTGCAGCCTGTCCAGTTGGCCGTTAAGCGTTGGACGTTGAACGTTGGATGTTTCCTCTCCCTCACCGCCTCCGTCCACGCCCAAGACCCAGGCACCGGCTACGGTCCTCCCACCGCCCTCCCGCCTAACCAGTCTATGATTCACCCTGGTACGCGACCGCCGCGCAACTGGATCGACCAATCCCAAGCTCAAGCCGACGCCAAGAGCGATGGCTGTCTCCTGTGTCATCGGGGCGTCGAGCCGATGCACGCTGCTTCTGATGTCGTCCTTGGCTGCACCGATTGCCATGGCGGGAATGCTGGGCGCGGCCTCCCGAAGGAACAAGCACACGTGCAGCCGCGCGATCCCGGTTTCTGGAGCTCCTCCGCGAATCCACCACGCTCCGATGTCTGGCTCAACCACGAGTCGCCAGAGTACGTCCGCTTCATCAATCCGGGCGACTTGCGGGTGGCTGATCAGGCCTGCGGCCTCTGCCACGGCGAAATTGTGCGTCAGGTCGATCACAGCATGATGAACCACGGCGCCATGCTCTGGGGCGCGGCCACCTATAACAACGGGGCTGTTCCCTATAAGAACTACCGCTTCGGCCAGGCATATGGCGCGGATGGAGTTCCGCTGCGTCTCCTTAATTACATGCCGGTCACGCCTGACGACACCAAGATTCACGGGATCCTCCCTTACCTTGATCCGGTTCCGCGCTTTAATCTCGGCAACCCCGGCAATATCCTCCGCATCTTCGAGAAAGGCGGAAACAAACAGTTACAGCTCGGTCTCCCAACTCTCGATGAGCCGCCGGGGCGGCCCAGCCGGCGTTTGTCGGAGCGCGGTCTGGGCACCTTGAATCGCACCGACCCAGTCCTGCTTGGCATCCAGAAAACGCGCTTGCATGACCCGCTGCTCGGTTTCCTTGGGTCCAATGATCACCCGGGCGACTATCGCTCCAGCGGCTGTTCGGCCTGTCATGTGGTTTACGCGAACGATCGCTCCCCCTCTAACTCCGGCTGGTGGAGTAAGTACGGGCACGACGGGCTGAGCTTCAGCGGCGACCCGACCATTCCTAAAAATGAGCGCGGCCACCCGATCGTGCATCAGTTCACCCGCTCGATTCCTTCGAGCCAGTGCATGAACTGCCATATGCACCAGGGAAACTTGTTCGTGAATCCCTATCTGGGTTATACCTGGTGGGACCAAGAGACGGACGGCGAGTTCATGTATCCCAAGGTGCAGCATAACCCAACCGATGCGGAGTTGGTCGAGGCGAATCAGGTCAACCCCGAGGCCGCGGCGGTGCGCGGGCTCTGGGGCGACCGCGACTTTGTCGCCAGAGTTTCGCAGCTGAATCCAAAACTGCAGCATACCCAGTTCGCCGATTATCACGGGCATGGCTGGGTCTTTCGCGCCGTCTTTAAACACGATCGCAAGGGAACCTTGCTCGATCTCGACGATCACCCGATCGCGGATAGCGATCCACATAAGTTCAATAAGGCGATTCACCTTAAGGATATTCATCTCACCAAGGGAATGCAGTGCGTCGATTGCCATTTCCTGAATGACGTTCACGGTAACGGCCAGCTCTACGGTGAACCACGGAATGCTACTTCGATTGGGTGCGTCGACTGTCATGGGACTGTCTCCGACCGGCCTACCCTCATCACTACGGGCAACGCCGGGGCGGTTGATCTGCGTAACAGCAACACGCCTTTCGGACCGCGCTTTGTCTGGGAGGGCACGAAGCTCTACCAGCAATCCGCGATGACACCGGACATTCGCTGGGAAATCCCGCAAACAATCGACACGATTGATCCGCTCTCCTCGCATTACAACGCCAAGTCGGCCTACGCTAAGACTCTCGCGCGGGACGGCACCACCTGGGGAATGGCGCCGGTGACTTCCAACGAGCGCTGCCGGCGGCTGGCCCATGATAACAGCAGGATGGATTGCCAGATCTGCCACACGTCTTGGGCGACGAGTTGCTTCGGTTGTCATCTGCCGATGAAGGCCAACCAGCGCGTGGCGCAAAATAAATTTGAAGGAGTAACCGATCGTAACTATACGACCTACAACCCGCAGGTGGTGCGCGACGACGTTTTCATGCTCGGTCTCGATGGCTCGGTTAAGAAGAATCGGATGGCCGTGATCCGTTCCTCCAGCGCGGTGGTGGTAAGTTCGCAAAACGCGAATCGTGAATGGGTTTATTCGCAGCAACAGACCGTGTCGGCGGAGGGCTATAGCGGTCAGGCTTTTAACCCACACTTTCCGCACACCACCAGCGGAGTCGGCACGACCAAGAACTGCGAGGACTGCCATCTCTCGAAGACCAATGACAACAACGCCTGGATGGCACAGTTACTCGGTTTCGGCACCGGCAGTGTTAACTTTTTTGGCCGTTACGCCTATGTCGGTTCGGGGCCGGAAGGTTTCCATGCAGTGGTCTGGACAGAGCCGGATGAGCCCCAAGCGGTAATTGGGAGTCATCTGCAAAAATTAGCTTACCCGGCCGATTACCAGAAGCATCTCGCAGATAACTCCGTGCTCAGCGAAGCCTACGAACATCGCGGCCATGACATTGAAGATCTGGTCCTGCGCGGTGAGTATCTTTACACCGCGAATGGCCACGGAGGGTTTGAAGTTTTCGACGTGGCGAACGTCGACCAGAAAGGCTTCTCCGAACGGATGATCAGCGCGCCCGTTTCTCCTCTGGGACAAAGGACGCGCATTCGCACCAAGGATGCGACCAGCATCGCGCTCCCCAGCACCCTCGCGCTCGATCCGGCGCGCACACACTTCCCGGAAAACGAAGAGCAGCCGATCGATCTCTTCTATGCCTTTGTCTATCTCTCCGATCGGGAGGAAGGATTGGTCGTGGTCAACGTCGCGACCCTGGTTGACGGCGATCCGGATAATAACTTCGTGAAGGAAGCAGCGCGCTTTAACCCGGACGGCGCGCTCACCGGTGCGACCTTTGTCGCGGCGGCTGGTCATCGACTTTACATGACAACGCCGCGCGGGCTTTTTGTGATCGACGTCCGCGATCCTGCGCACCCGCGCATTGTTGGTCAGGTGACCGACGGTTTCTTGCGCAATCCGCGCTGCGTCGCCGTGCAGTTTCGCTATGCTTTTGTCACGGATGACGATGGCCTGAAGGTCCTCGACATTACCAACCCCGACCGGCCCATCCCGGTGCGCAGCGGGTTCGTTAGGCTAAAGGATGCCGGCCGTCTCTATGTCGCCCGGACCTATGCCTACGTTCCGAACGGTCCCGAAGGTCTGGCTATCATCGACGTGCAAAATCCGGAGCAGCCGCGCCTGGAGCAGATGTTTAATGCCGGAGGCGCCTTGAATGACACGCGGGCGGTGCAAATCGGCAGTGTCGCCGCTTCGGAGTTTGCGCTCGTCGCAGATGGAAAGAACGGATTGCGCGTGCTGCAACTTATCTCTCCCGACACCGTGCCGGGCGCGGCTGGCTTTAGTCCGCGGCCGAGCCCGCGCTTGATCGCGACTTATCCGATGAAAGGGGAAGCGATCTGTGTTTCACGCGGTCTCGAGAGAGACCGGGTGGTGGACGAAACTGGCGGGCAAACCGTGGTCTTCGGGCGGCGCGGCTCGCGGCCTTTCCATCTTTCCGAAATGCTGCCATTCCTGCGGCACTTCGATCACATCTACTCGAACGATCCGGAGGCGCCGCACACCGGACCACTTTACCGGGTGGAGAATGTAACTCGGCGCGGAGCGAAGCTCTTTAGTGCGAGCGGTCGGGAGCTTCTCCCGACGGCGACGCCGCCGGCAACGCCTTCACCCACGCCTTCGCCGGGAGTGGCTGCCCGGTAGGCATAGCCGGGGAGATCTCGTTCTGCGCGACCGCCGACGAGCTGGGAGCGTGATAGCTATGGCAAGTGATGCAGGAGGCCACGACCTTTCCCTGCGGGCTGTGACAAGTGACACAGCTCTCGATTCCCGGCATGAGAACATCGGAGGTCGAACTGCTTCGGGTGGCGTGATGACAGTTGTCGCATTTCACCATCGTGTGAGAGCTATGATTGAACTTCGCCTGCGGCATCCAGCGATCGACAAAGACCGGTTTCTGGATGGAAGGCGCGCCGTTCGCGATCGGCCGCACCTCATGACAAAGGGCACAGCCGTAGAAGGAAGCACGCACCCGCGAATCGGTGCCGGGGCGGAGTTTGTAGGGATCGGTCACGAAGAAAATCTGGTTCTCGAAGTCTTCGCCGGAACGCACCCGGTCGCGTAACTGGAGCATCTGGCGGGTCACAAAAGTCCTAATTTCGGTAGGCTGAGTGATTCCCTTCTGGAGCGCGAGATCGGCATAACGCGCCGGGAGATCATGAAGAAAACCGTGCACCGCCACGGTGCTCCCGTGCGGCAGAGTTAGCTCAGGATTCTTGGGATCGAGCTGAAGGGAATGACAAACCTGACATTGCGCCGCGAAGGTTATCCGGGCGTTGTTATAGCGACCTTCCGAGTCCGGTTGATGACACAAAGCGCAGGCAAGTTTTTGACCGGCCACCGGCGGGATGTCGGCTTCGAAATGCCGCTGGTGATTGAACTTGAGCCCGTCGAGATCGCGCACCGGCATGCGTTTGAGCTGAAACTGTGGATGCCCATCCCAAAAGGCCGCGAAGGTCTGGGTGTAACCATCCGGCGGCCGCGGCAGATCGAACACGATCTGTTGCGCCGGATGAGGATGGCGGTGGAGATTTTTCAAATCCAGTCCCCGTCCTTTCTGCGCCGAAGCCGTCATCGTAGCCCGGTCGTCATGACAGGAAGCGCATTGCGCGCTGGCGACGATCCGTATCGTTTCTGCACCACGATGTTCCTGATGGCAGACGGAACACGAGCGGTTGGTCACCACATTCGGCTCATGAAAGGCATAAGTGCGCTGGCTCATTTCGAAGTGGCAGGCCGCGCAATTCTGGTCGATCGGCGCGAAGTCCACGCCGTTGTGCAAACGCTCGTCGAGTGTCTTCTGAAATTTAACCTGAGTCAGTTGCTCGGGGTCGAGCGGGTGTCCATGACAGCTCGCGCAGTTATCGGCCAGGGCGGTGTGAGCGCGGGAAAGTTTTCCGGGGTTGAAAAACTTTTCGTTCCCCCGCTTTTGGAAGGCGATGATCGCGGCGATCCCGAGGGAGACCGCGAAGAAGCTCGCAAGAAAACGCGACAGCCGCAACGGCTGCGCTCTTTTGTAAAGGTCGAGGTTGCCCTGGTATTTCTCGGAGATCTCCTTTTGCGAGCGTCGGCGGAAGATCATGGGCTTAGTAATAGAAGACAGTCACGATCGCGTGCCATGCGGTCAGGAGCAGGAGGAGAAAAGAGAGCGGCACGTGCACGAAGAGCCAACCGTGGAGCCAATAGTGATAACGAATTTGGAGGTCGAGCAGGCGCCGCTCTTCGCACCACGCTTGCATCTCGGCGACGCGCCCGCGGTAGCCTTCGCTCACGCTCAGGTTCATGAAACGGAAGAGCTCCTCGGCGTAGTCTTGGTCGGATAGTCGCAACCCGCCCCCGCGACGCGCCTGCAGATAAGGCAGCACTTGTTCCTCGAGAAACTCCGCGAGCGCCGCCTCGGAAGGGGCGTCGGCCAGAAAAGCTACCGGCTCCTCGGCCGCGGTCGCATGGGCCACGACGGGGACGGCGACGGAGGGAGTGGGGGAGCGCAAATCCTCGTGCAGTTTTTTCGCCGCCTGCACCAGACGCGAACGCACATAAGGGATCTGCTGATAAACGTTCTCCGCCGGCAGGCGCTCTTTCATTATGGCCGGGAGCTGATGTTGCAGGATGAGGCCATAGATGCCGCTGAGCATGACCACGGTATAAAGCGCAACAAGCAACACCGTCATCGGCCCGCCCCAGCGAAAGCCGCTGTGCAGAAGGACCAACGGAATGGTGAGAAGCGTGAGCCAGATGTGCGCGCGCATCCAGCTTTGCACGCTGCCGATGGGCCAGAGCACGAAGCGTTTTCGCAGGCTGAGCAACGCGCCGAAGATAAAGATCGCGTAGGCCACGATGCCGAAAGCGAGACCTACGGGAGTGCCGCCGATGCTGCGATGCTCCGAAACTTTTTGCATGAGTACGGTAGGCAAAGCCGCTCCAGCCGGGAGCCGCGCCGGCAGGAAATTCCCCAGGTAAATCCAATCTGCGGCGGCGGTGGCGAGAAGCACCAAGAGAAGCCAGGGAAGGTGCGAGCGGTTCAGAATTCGCATATGCGCGATCGTTCTCGGTTAACCGCGGGTCAGCATCTCGGCAAAGTCCTTCATCCTCGTCAGCAGGCTAATTGGCGCGAGAATACTCTTCCTGGTTGGGGTGGGAAGAATTTTCTATTCGTTAGGCAAAGCGGGGGTTGCGGTTAATTCGCTGGCCTTCTTTGGCCGTGCTCATTAAAGCTGAAAGCGTGAGCGCGCCTGCGATTCGTCGACTTCTATTTGTCGTGCTTTTCGCCTGGGCGACCGGCGGAGGCGGGGCCACTTCGAGCCGCGGCGCCGCGCTCCAAACGGATCGCTTTGTCGGCGCGGCCGGTTGCAAATCTTCCAGTTGCCATGGCGGAGCGGGCGAAAAGCGCAGTCAGTATCTCACTTGGGTGCAGCAGGATTTCCATTCGCGCGCGTACGCCGTATTAGTCAGCGCCCGCTCGGCGCGCATGGCCGAGTCGCTCTCGCTTTCCTCCGCGCAAACCAGCGCCCGTTGTACGGTCTGCCATTCACCGCTTGCGGCCGTCGCCTCGACCCGCCTAACGAATACCGCTCAGCCGGACGAAGGCGTCTCCTGCGAAAGCTGCCACGGCGCGGCGGAGCTCTGGCTGCGCGGACACACGCGCAAAGATTGGAGCTACGCCAATCGCGTGGCGGCGGGCATGCGAGACTCGCGCAGCTTCTACGGGCGGGCCAATGCCTGTGTCGCGTGCCATCAACGGCTCGATCCGGACTTGCTCGCGGCGGGTCATCCGGAACTTTTTTTCGAGCTCGACGGGCAGTCGATCGCCGAGCCGAAACATTGGCGCGACGATCCGGCCAGCGGTCCGCGCGCCTGGCTGGTGGGCCAGGCGGTGGCGTTCCGGGAGGTGAGTTGGGGGCTTTCGAAAATGGCCACACCCGATCCGGAAGAGTTGGCGCGGTGGGATGCGCTCACCTGGCTTTTGGCGAAAGCGACCGCGCAGCACTCACCGTTGTTTCCGGTGATCGCTCCGCCCGGCGCGGCGGCCGCACACGCCGACTTCGCGAGCGCGCAGGCGCAAGCGGACTTGCTCGCGCGACGTGCATCCACCATTCCCTGGAACGAGCAGCTCACGGCCACGCTGCTCGGGGCGCTGGCGCGGAGCGAGGCGGAGTTTCGCGTCGCCCCCGCCACTTCGGCGGAGCCGCTTTTCCTGCGCGCGAAGCGACTTGTGCTGGCGCTCGATCGACTCGCGCGCACGGTCGCGCCGCCGCCGCCGGGGGCTGCGGTCACCCCCGGAATGGAAGTGCTCTTCGAGGATGTGCGGACGCGCGGGGAATTTCAGCCCGCGAGATTCGCCGGCGATCTCGCGATTTTTGGCAAGACAATCAACCGCACCCCGTAATAACATCGCCGTCATTGATGCCTAACGAATTCAAGAGAATCGCGAGCGGGGCTGGCGCTCCGAGCGTTGCGGACGGGCGCGCCTTTTCCAGCTAGCACGCCATGGCCACCGAACGCCTCGCTTCCTACGCGCCGATGCTGCTACCGGCGTTGCATCGGATACAGGATCAGTTTGGATACCTAAAGCCAGAGGCGCTCACCGAGTTCTCGCGGGCGAGCGGCGTGCCTCAGTATCGGCTTCATGCCGTGGCCAGTTTCTTTCCGCACTTTCTGCTCACGCCGCCCAAAAAGGTGGTGCTGAAAGTCTGCCGCGACTTTTCCTGTCACCTCGCCGGTTCCGCAAAACTCCTCCAGGAGCTTGCCAGCCTAGCGAGTGAAGAAGTCGAGGTTCAGGGGATGTCGTGCGTGAGCCGCTGTGATCGCGCCCCCGCCGCTTGCGTCGCCCTCCGCGGCGCCGAGCACGAGCAGTATTACCTCGGGCGCACCGGCGCGCAGCTGGCGAGCATCGTCGCGGCCACGCTCGCGGGCGCGCCCCCCACCCCGGATCACGACGCCGACCTCAGCTTCCTCGGCGAAGGCTCTGAGATCGATCCCTATAAAGGAAAGACCGCAAACTACGATGGGATTCGGGCGGCCATTGCGGCCCGCGACGCGTCCTTGCGCGCAGCAATGAAAGTCCTCTCGGAACTCCCTGGCTGGACCCTGGAAATGTTGGAGGAGTTTCGCGTCGCTGCTCTGCGACAGCTCCGAGTGGACTTCGAATTGGCGCCGATCATTCGCGACGCGGTGCGCTGCTGGCAGAGGGAAGAAGGCTGGGCCAAAGGGCCGGAGCTGGGCGGGTGGTCCGACGTGTTTCTCAATGAACTCCGCGAGGCCGATCTGCGTGGCCTGGGCGGCGCGGGCATTCCCGCGGTCCAGAAGTGGCGCGATGTGCGCGACGCCGTCCGGCGGGCGCGGGAGCGGGAATCGGACGATCGCGCTTTCATCGTCGTCAACGCCGACGAAAGCGAGCCTGGAACTTTTAAGGATCGCGAGCTGCTTTTGCGCACGCCGCATTTGATCGTCGGCTCAGTCATTCTCGCCTGTTTGCTGACCGAGGCGACGCAGGGCTTCATCTACATCCGCCACGAATATCCGGAGCAGATCGAAGCGTGCCGTCAGGAAATCAGGCGCGTGGAGCAGCTCGAGCTCTGCGGCGAATACGCCATGTTGATTGGACGCTCGCTGCCCGTTTCGGTCTTCGTTAGTCCCGGGGGTTATATCTGTGGGGAACAGAGCGCACTCATCGAAGCGATGTCCGATCGCCGCGGCGAGCCGAGAAACATGCCGCCGAAACTGGAGACTAACGGCCTTGAGGACCTGCCGACTCTGGTCAGTAATGTCGAGACCTTCGCCTGGGTTCCCTATATCTGTCTCAAGGGCGGAAAGACTTATGCAGACCAGGGAGTCAATGGCTGGAAAGGTCGCCGCATTTTTTCTATCTCTGGAGACGTGAAGCGGGCGGGCGTTTACGAAGTGCCGATGGGGATGACTCTGCGTGAGCTGATTCACGGCGACAAATACTGTCAGGGGATGAAGGATGATCGCAAACTTAAGGCTTTTGCGCCCTCGGGACCCTCGGGTGGATTTTTGCCGGCCAGACTCACGATGGGCAAAGGTCTGCCTCGTGATCACACCAAGAACAAAAGCTGGCTGGAGCTGGCGGCGCGGCGCGGCTTTGATCCCGCCGCGACCGAACTTGATCTGCTCGATCTCGAACTGGAGCTAAACCTTTTCCGAGCGCTTAGTCCGACGCAGGCGCTGGGTGCGGGGCTCTGTGTCTATGGAGAAGGGCGCGACATGGTGGAGGAAGCGGTGAATTCGATGGAGTTCTACCGTAATGAATCCTGCGGTAAGTGCGTGCCCTGCCGGCTCGGGTCCCAGAAGCTGGTGTCACTTGGAACACACTTACTCGCCGGCGAAATCGGGGCACAACGTTGGCAGGACGAAGTCTTACCCATGGTGAACGAACTGGGCAAAGCGATAGAGTTAGCGTCGATCTGCGGCCTCGGCCGTTCTGTCCCCATGCCGCTCAAGACAGTGGCGACTTTTTTTCCCGAAGATGTGGCCAGGCACCTCTCTCGAAATGGAACGACTCCTAACCTAACCCCAGCTCGAACCTAGCCATGCCTGAAACTGATTTCGTTCCCGGCTTATTCATTCGCGATGACGACGAGGGCTTGTTCAGTCGCGATATCGATGGGCAGTTAGTCCGGCTGGATACGCCGACTGAGGCTGACTACCACAAACAAGTCACACTTCAGATCGACGGGGTGCCGGTTACTTTGCCATTGGCGGAGCCGCTCACCGACGCCAACGGCAGCATCGTCGTTGACCTGACCGGACGCACCACGCCGCGCTACACCACCATTTACGACGCGGCCCAAAAGCTCTACGTCGAGCAAATCGGGGACGAGAAGAAAATCCCGATCCCGGTCTTGTGTCATCAGCCGCACATGCGCCCGGTGGCGGTCTGCCGCCTTTGTATCGTCCAGATTTACGGCCAGAAACGCGGCCGGCGGGCAGCGGAGCGCAAACTGCTTCCCGCGTGTCAGCACCAGGTGAAAGAAGGAATGGAAGTCTTCACCATGAACGACCCCGGCGCGGACGGCCAGCGGGTCCGCCAGACCGTGAAAGTAGTTACCGAGTTACTGGCCGCCGATCACCTGAAGCCGGCCAGCCCGCCGGAGCTGGAGAAAGAATTCGCGCAGTTCAACGAACTCGGGCAGATGACCCGCCGTTGCGGAGCCGACCCTACTCGCTTCCGCATGGACCTGCTTTCGAATCCGCCGCCGCCCGCCCGTCCCCGTGCCGGACGCCGCGGGTTGGACGGATCGTCGCCCGTTTTCCAAGTCGATCACGGCGCCTGCATTCTTTGCGACCGTTGCGTGCGCGCCTGCGATGACGTGCGCGAGAATCATGTTATCGGCCGCACCGGAAAGGGCATCACCGCGGGGATCGGCTTCGATCTAAACGTCCCAATGGGAGAATCGACCTGCGTAAAATGCGGCGAGTGCATGGTCTCCTGCCCCACGAGTGCGATCACCTTCAAACCCAATACTCAGGTAAAAATCCTGGCAAAACGTCGCTCCGCGGAGGTTTTAAGCGCGAGCGAACTGACCTCTGATCCCATGTTTGCGGGGATCCCGCCGAAGTTTTTGCTCTGGCAACGCGGCCTCGTCCTTCGCCGGCGCGTTCGAGCGGGGCAAACTTTATGTCGCCAGGGTGATCCAGGCAATACGGCGTTCATCATTCGCAGCGGCCGCTACAAAGTCACCATCCACCCGCACCTGCCCAGAGGAGGTGAGCGGTTCTTCTACCGCGAACGGCCGATCGTACGTGAACGCACGGCCGAGGATGTGATCATCGGCGAAATGGCTTGCCTCAGCGGATCTCCGCGCGCCGCGGACGTGACCGCGCTCGAGCGCGGCGAGGTCTGGGAGATTCGGCGCAATGTGCTTGATCGACTGATGCGTATTCCGAATCAGCGGCATCGGTTTGAAAACAGATACCGGCAGAGTTCGCTCGATCTGGCACTGCAAAATACCGATCTCTTTAGCGGGATTGATCGGGAAGAATACACCCAGGTGGTCGATTTCCTGCGGCAGCGACTGAACTTCGTGCGCGTCCAGCCGGGGCAAACGCTCTTCCGCCAGGGAGACGCAGCCGATTACCTCTACATCGTGCGCCTCGGCGAGGTGCGGATCACGGTCCAACTGCATGGTAAAGCCGCCAAGACGGTCTCGAGCGGTCCGGGAGCGGTCTTGGGCGAAATCGGATTACTCGCGCTCTCCCTGGAGGACGAGCAGAAGTCGATCGATGAAATCGATCGCGCCCTCAAGACCCGGCTCCAGCATGCGGGCGACGATCTCACGGCCGCGTTTCCGGCAGGAATCCGCAGCGCAACTTGTTCGGCGCTGAATCACCTAGAACTGGCGCAATTGGGCCGTGCCGATTTTCTCGAAATGCTGCGCCGGTTCGAGGTGCTCCGGCGTCGCATGGTGGAGCAATCGCTCGCCCGCCTGCGCAGCGCCTCCGTTGGTCACCGCGTGCTCGATGAATACGTCGCGCAAGGTCTTTACGAAGGCCAAAGCATCCTCGTGCTCGACCTCGATAACTGCACCCGCTGCGACGCCTGCACCCGCGCTTGCGTGGATCAACACGGCACCGCGACGCATGGGATTCTGATCCCGCGCCTGATCCGCGCGGGACGGCGCCTCGATAACTACATGGTCGCGACTTCCTGCCGGTCGTGCACCGACCCGCATTGCATGACCGGTTGCCCGGTCGACTCGATCCATCGCGGCAAACATTTACAGATCGTGATCGAGGACCATTGCATCGGCTGCGGCCTGTGCGCCGAAAATTGTCCCTACGGCAGCATCTTCATGATTCCGAACGAGCGAAATCGAATCGTGGCTGCGGAGCCGGGAGAAACGGGACGCACGCCAATGGTCGGTCAACTTAAAGCCGCGAACTGCGATCTCTGCGACGCCGCCGGGAACTTTTCCTCGCCTCATCCCGCCTGCGTGGCGGCCTGCCCCCACGACGCTGCTTTCCGCATGACCGGTCCGGAGTTGCTCGGCCGCGTCATGCGTGCGCACGCAGAGGATTTCGAGGTGATCGCGAGCCTGCGCGACTAACTCCCGCTACGCCCCTGGCGACTGCGCGCAAGGAGTGTCAGCGCCGGCGACCGGGATTCGGTTGTGTCACAAATTAGAGCCGGAAGCCTTGAGCTAAGACGGACACGGCACGTGTTCCCGGCTCCTGCTTCCGAGCCGCCGCACCTGTTCGGACTCGGTCGTCTGGGGTTTGATTGAAATTTGCCGTGGAGGAGTTTCGCGACCACTGACTCATTGTCCGTTCTTACTCATGACGTCCAGCTATACCGAAGCCAGCATCAAGACCCTTAGCTCGCTGGAGCACATCCGCCTCCGCCCGGGCATGTATATCGGCCGGCTCGGCAATGGCGCCCATGCGGAGGACGGCATCTACGTCCTGCTCAAGGAGACGATCGATAACTCGGTCGATGAATTCATGATGGGCCAGGGTCGGAAGATCGAGGTCGAAATCACCGAGCGCAGTGTGCGGGTGCGGGATTACGGCCGGGGGATCCCGCTCGGGAAGCTGGTTGAGTGCGTCTCGATCATCAACACCGGCGCGAAATACGACAGCGAGACGTTTCAAAAAGCGGTCGGTCTCAACGGCGTCGGGCAGAAGGCGGTGAATGCGCTCTCCCTTCACTACCGCGCCGAAGCGGTGCGCGAGGGGAACTCGAAGGGGGTCGAGTTCGAGCAGGGCAAGCTCAAGAGCCAGTCGCGGGTGCTCAAAACCAGCGAGCGCAATGGCACGCTGGTGGAGTTCACGCCGGATGAGGCGCTCTTCGGCAAGGACTTCAAATTCCGCACCGAGTTCATCGAGGACATGCTCTGGAAATACGCCTTCCTCAATCGCGGGCTCACCCTCACCCTGAACGGCAAACCATTTCGTTCGCAGAACGGCTTGCAGGATCTTCTGACCAAGGAGCTGACCGGTGAGCCCCTTTACCCGATCATCCATCTCGAAGGCGAAGACATCGAGATCGCGGTTACGCACGGGAATCATTACGGCGAGGAATATTGGTCGTTCGTCAACGGCCAGCACACCACGATGGGCGGCACCCACCTGGCCGCGTTTCGCGAGGCGTTCGTCGGGACGATCCGCAATCATTTCAAGAAGGACTTCGACGCGGCCGACATCCGGCAATCGATCGACGCGGCGATCGTCGTCCGGGTGCAGGAGCCGGTCTTCGAGTCGCAGACGAAGACGAAACTCGGCTCTGCCAGCGTCGGGCCGAAGGGTCCGACGGTGAAGGAGTTCGTGGGCAAGTTCGTGCAGCAGGCGCTCGACACCTACCTGCACAAGCATCGCGAAACGGCGGAAATCATTCGGAAGAAGATCGAGGAAAGCGAACACGAGCGAAAAGAACTCGCCGGCATCCGCAACATCGCCAAGGAGCGCGCGAAAAAAGCCTCGCTCCATAACCGGAAGTTGCGCGACTGCCGCCTCCACCTCGGCGACAAGAACATCCGCGCGGAGGAGAGCACGCTTTTCATCGTCGAAGGCGACTCCGCCGCCGGCTCGCTCACCGCGACGCGTGACGTGCAGACCCAGGCGGTCTTCGCGCTGAAAGGCAAGCCGCTTAACACCTACGGCCTAACGAAGAAAGTCATCTACGAGAACGAGGAATTCCACCTCCTGCAATCCGCGCTCAACATCGAGGAGGGTCTCGATGGGTTGCGCTACAACAAGATCGTCATCGCCACAGATGCCGACGTGGACGGGATGCACATCCGCCTGCTCCTGCTCTCGTTTTTCCTCCAGTTCTTCCCCGACCTGATCCGGAACAACCACATCTTCATTCTGCAAACACCGCTCTTCCGGGTCCGGAACAAAAAGGTCACGAATTATTGCTACTCGGAGCAGGAGAAACAGGCCGCGGTCGCCGCGCTTGGCGCCAGCCACGAGATCACCCGCTTCAAGGGGCTCGGCGAAATATCCGCCGGCGAATTCAAGGATTTCATCGGAGAGAAAATCCGGCTCGACCCGATCAATCTCCACCACCTCTACAGCTCCGACGAACTCCTCTCCTTCTTCATGGGGAAAAACACCTCCGAGCGGCAGGACTTCATCATCGATAATTTGCGGGTCGAGAAAGACCTGATCGAAGCCTGACGATGGCGAAAAAAAAGCCTGCCCCGGATAACGATCAGCCGATGCTCGCGTGGGACGCCGAGGCGCCGTCCACGCCCGGGCCGAACTCGCGCGAGGTGACTCCCGAACCCGCGGTCGACCCCGAGGCAGAGACGCTCGCGCCGACCCGCAGACCCGGCGAAAAGGTCCAAGACGAACAGTCGCCGCTCGCCGTCAGCTATCGCAATTGGTTCCTCGATTACGCCAGCTACGTCATCCTCGATCGAGCCGTTCCGCATATTGATGACGGCTTGAAGCCGGTGCAGCGCCGCGTCCTCCACACCCTTTGGGATATGGACGACGGCCGCTTCCACAAGGTCGCCAACGTCGTCGGCGCGACGATGAAACTTCACCCCCACGGCGACGCTTCCATCGGCGCCGCGCTCGTCTCGATCGGCCAGCGCGGGTGGCTGATCGAGCCGCAGGGAAATTACGGCAACGTCCTCACCGGCGACGATGCGGCGGCGCCGCGTTACATCGAGGCGCGCCTGACTGCCTTTGCCAAGGACGTCCTCTTCAACCCGAAGACGACCACCTGGCAACTCAGCTATGACGGCCGCAATCAGGAACCGGTCACGCTCCCGGCCAAGTTTCCGATCGCGCTACTCGAAGGCGCCGAGGGCATCGCAGTCGGCCTCTCCACCAAGATCCTCCCCCACAACTTCAACGACCTCTGCCGCGCTGCGATCAATCACCTCCAGGGCAAAACGTTTCGCATCCTCCCCGACTTCCATACCGGCGGAACCGCCGACTTCGCCGAATACCGTGACGGCGAACGCGGCAGCAAAGTGAAGGTGCGCGCGAAGATCGAGGTGCGTTCGAAATCGCTCCTCGCCATCACGGAGCTGCCCTTCGGCGTGACAACGACCTCGCTGATCGAATCGATCCTCGCCGCGAACGCCAAGGGCAAAATCAAGATCCGCCACGTGGACGACAACACGGCCGATCGGGTCGAGATCCTGGTCCATCTCCCGCCGGGCGCCGAGCCGGATAAAATCATCCAGCAGCTCTACGTCTTCACCAGTTGCCAGGTGCCGCTCAACCCCGCCGCCTGCGTGATCGTGCGCGATCCCAGGACCGGCGACGACAAACCCCATTTCCTCGGTGTTCGCGATATCCTCAAGACCAGCGTCGAAGCAACCAAAGCGCTGCTGAAACGCGAGCTGGAAATCAAACTCGGCGAACTCGAGCAGCAATGGCACTGGGACTCGCTCGAACGCATTTTCATCGAAGAGCGCATCTATCGGCTGATCGAGAAATCCAAGACGTGGGAAAGCGTGCTCGACGAAATTCGCAAGGGGCTGAAGCCGTTCCTCCGCTCGCTCCGGCGCGAAGTGTCCAGCGACGACATCGTGCGCCTGACCGAGATCCGGATTAAACGCATCTCCGCCTACAATCGCTTCCAGGCCGACGAGGCCATGAAGAAAATCGAGGCCGGAATCAAGGAAACCAAGGCTCACCTCCAGAACCTCACCGGCTACGCGATCGCGTGGTTTGAAACGCTGCAGGCGAAATACGGCAAAGGGATCAAGCGCCGCACCAGCTTCGATGAGATCGAACAGATCGACGTCTCCACCGTCGTCTCCGCGAATCAGCGCCTCTACGTCAACCGCAAGGATGGCTTCATCGGGCTCAACTGGCGCCAGCACGAATTCGTCACGGAGTGCACCATCCTCGACAGTGTCCTCGCGATCATGCAGGACGGCTCCCTCAAGGTGTCGAAGGTCGGCGACAAGATCTTCATGGGT
The DNA here is from genome assembly GCA_038240025.1 of Chthoniobacterales bacterium. Taxonomy (GTDB): domain Bacteria; phylum Verrucomicrobiota; class Verrucomicrobiia; order Chthoniobacterales; family UBA10450; genus Palsa-1392. The sequence goes on along the minus strand of JBBSED010000054.1, from coordinate 483 downwards.
CGCGAGATCATCCATCTCGCGCTCTGGCCGAAAGAGGGCGACACCAACTTCTACACGCTGGTTTATCAGGACGGCGCTGGCGGCAAGGCCTTCGCGAAGAAATTTCAGATCGGCGGGCTTTCCCGCGACAAGCTCTATCCGCTCGCCAAGTCCGATAACTCCCGCATCGTTTACCTGCACATCGCGGCCACGGAAAAAGCGATGCCGCAGTCACTCCAGGTCTTGCTCGACGGCCGCAGTGGCGCCCGCGTGCGGGAACTTGATTTCGATCTCACCCGCGTCCCGGTCAGCACCCGCACCGCGAAGGGCCTAACGATCACAAAATGGGCGATCAAGGACGTGAAGAAAATCGAGTAAAGAGCTCAGGCACCTACACACCTCGCGGTCGTATTGCTGGTGTAGACGTGTGGGGGTGGGGACAGCGGGGGGTGGGCCGGGCCCGGGGATAGATACCCCCGGTGGGGGCCCCCCAACCTCAGCCGG
>JBBSED010000053.1:0-22128 GCA_038240025.1 Chthoniobacterales bacterium | reverse complement strand
TTCTCGCCATAGCCCGCCGGATACAAGGAGAGCGGGACGTACCAGCCGATCATCCCGAACTGGATGCCCTCCTCATATCCGTCCGGCAGGTTTTCATTGATCACCTGGCGCACGGCACTGAGCGCGGCGCGGCGATTTGCGGGGAGTGCGGCGAGGTATTGGGCCACGGTAGAAGCTGCCATGTTGGGGACGATACCCGCTGAACTAAGCGGCGGACAAGCCTCGTGCGCCGCCCTGCTGTTCGGCCCCTCTTCAAGACGATGCCGGGCTGCTGCCCTCGTCTCATCATTGCGTCCTTTACCGCGCTGGATAACTCGACCGCATAAAGCGGTCAAGCTGAACTTGCTTCAACCCCGCTCCGCTCGTCGTTGACCTCTTCCTAGGGGCTCTCCCGCACCGCGCCATCTTAATTCCTACGGAACAGCGGGGTCGACGGACGGCATTGGATGACTCGACCGCATAAAGATGTCAACCTCAAGTTGGCTTCAACGCTGTCCTGCTCGTCGTTGACCTCTTGCTCGAGGCTGGGGTTTTGCGTGCGAGGCCGCGTGGACGACAAGCTTTCGCAGCTTCGCATAAAGCGGGTGCTAGATTCGGCCCGGTAAAACCGGTGATAGCCGTTGCTTCGACTGGCAATGAGATGAGCCGCTTCCAGCTTGGCCAGCTCGTCCTGCACGGTCTAAAGCGAGAGATCGCTCAAGCGAGCGAGTTGACGCACATACAACTCCGCCCGCGCATTCGTGAAGAGAAGCCGAAGGACTTCCGCGCGCAGCAAAGGAAACAACCCATGCAAGAGCGTCTTCTTCATCGTCTCATGATTTTGTATCGACCGCTTTAAGCGGTCAACATTGAGGAGACTCAAGCCCTCCTTCTGTTCTCATTGATCGCTTAGCGCACGTTGCTGAGCAACGGCGCGGCCACGCGCGGGGAGTTCGGCGAGGTATTGGTTCAAGGTGGAAGCTGCCATGTCGGCGACGATCCCCTCTGAACTTTGCGGCGGACAATGGCTCGTGCGCCGCACCGCCGCTCTTCTCTCCGGGCCTATCCTCGTCCGATTGCTTATTAGGTTGTGAGGCGGGTGGTAGCGACTCTGTCCTGATGCAAGAGTGGGTGCGTGAACTGCTCCTGCGCGGTAGTGAAGCATGCCTCCCCGTAAAAAACCTGAGCTGACGCCGGCTGAGCGGCGAGCGCGTCGCGAGGCGCGGCGGGCGGCGCAGCGCGTGGAAAATGTTGGGCGCGCCGCAAAAATGCACGAGGCGCGGCTAGCCTGGGAGCGCGCGCCGGAGCTCCGGCCTGCCGGCGACGAAGCCACCATAGGCGACTGTCACATTGGCTGCTCGGGCTGGTATTACTGGCACTGGCAGGGCGGATTCTACCCGGCCGATCTGCCGCGCCCTGCCTGGTTTCGGTTTTACTCGGAGCAGTTTGATACGGTGGAGCTGAACGCGCCATTCTACTCGTGGCCGACTCTGGCGACGGTGCGCGGATGGCTGAGACAGGCCGAAGGCAGGCGCTTTATTTATACCGTGAAGGTGTGCGAGTTGATCACCCACGTGAAGCGCTTCACCGGGACGAAGACGCTGGAGCGCGACTTCGGTCATATCGCCGACCTGCTGGGAAACCGGATGGGCTGCTTTCTTTTTCAGCTGCCACCCAGTTTTCGCTATACGGCGGTGCGGCTTCGCCGGATCCTGGAGCAACTCGATCCGACTCGCCGGAACGTCGTCGAGTTCCGGAACGCATCCTGGTGGAATGAAACAGTCTTCACGACGTTTCGAGAACGCGGAATCATCTTTTGTTCCGGCAGCGGGCCGCGTTTGCCAGACGAACTGGTGAAAACCGCCGACGAAATCTACGTGCGCTTTCACGGCCCGCAGCGCTGGTATCGGCATGATTACGCGCCCGCTGAATTGGCTGAATGGGCGCGGCGGATTAAAGCCAGCGGCGCAAGTCGCGTGTGGGCCTACTTCAATAACGACCGCGACTGTTACGCGATCAGCCATGTCAGAGAGCTGCGTCGCCAGCTGGGCGGGTAAAGGCGTCAGATCGCGCTGCTGTCAGGATAGGAATTGGGTTTGTTGGCCGGAGCCGACAAGATTGGTCTGTGGAGATGGAATGACGACGACTTTGCCGGCTACAGGCGGAATGGGTAATTTTCTCAGAAGTTGTGATGTAGACAACGCCGTGGCGTTGCGCGTAGCCTGTGAACTTGGGCAGGTTCGAATCAATGGACTCGACCGGGATGAGACGACATAGACTGGTCGGAAATCAGCCCGCAAGGACGTGGTTGCTGGGCAGCAACGACATCAAAGAACCAAAACAGTCCATTTTGTGCGACGTGCGGACCAAATTTCTGTTCCTATGAAGCTCGAGATCGCAGACCGTCGGGCGACTGATTTGGCGGCCCCGGTTTCGTTTTCAATCGCCCGCTAGTGGGGATTGCATTGTGATGTTTGCCTGTCTGCATCTCCTCGCCGCGGCTGCGATCGGGATCTGGCTCCTGCGGCGCTTCTTGGGCGATCGTCTGGAATGGCCCGAGCAAGCCTTAGGCGGGCTGGCGGCCGGTTGGATCCTGGCGGCCTGGGCCGCATATTTGGTGGCAAGCGTGCAGAAGGGTCTCGTCTACGATTCCATGGCGGGGTTGACGATGCTGCTCTGTCTGGTCGCGGTGATCCTCTGGGGGCTGTCTCTTCGCCGGGCGGTCTCAGGACCGAGCTTTGGCCTGCGGTTCCAGCCGCATCTGCCTCTCCTCGTGCTCCTCACCTTCACTGGCTGTCTCTATAGTTACTCATTCGTCACGCAGAGTTTCCCGCTCACGCGGATCGGACTGTACACCGGCGGGGCCATGTTTTCCGACATGCCGTTTCATCTTTCGATGATCACCGCGTTTATCTACGGCGATAACTTTCCTCCCCTCTATCGGCTGTTCCCACCCGATCCTTTGACTTACCCTTTTCTGCCCGACTTCCAGGCGGCTGTCCTGATGAAGCTCGGGCTAAGTATTAACGCCGCGCTGGTTGCGGCCGGCGTGCCCTTGGCCATCGCCTTGACCGGTCTGCTTTACTGCCTGGCCAAGCGCTTACTCGGGCGTTGGTCGGCCGCGATGTTGGCGACTTTCCTCTTCCTGCTCGGAGGCGGCCTGGGTTTTTACTATTTCCTGGTCGACTGGCGGAAGACCCAAATGGGCTTCTGGCAATTCCTGACCCACCAGCCCCTTAATTACGCGCACGAGGGTAACTTGGCGCTTTACTGGGATAACGTCATCGTAGGTCAGATCCTCCCGCAGCGCTCGAGTCTTTACGGAATGGCGATTGCCTTTCTCGTCGCGATTCTCTTCGCCGGTGTCTGGCGGCGCTGGTTTGACGAAAAGCCAGCGGGACGCTGGGAGGGCGGTCTGGAGTTACTCGTCGCAGGCGTCCTGGTCGGAATGCTGCCCCGGGTGCATTCTTTCACCTTCATTGCGCTAGGACTGGTCAGCATCGGATTCTTTATCCTGCGCCCGCGATTTGCCTGGTTCCTGTTTTGGGTGCCAGCTCTCCTGCTGGCTCTGCCACAGGTCATCGATGTGCACCAACACGTCGCCCACCGCCATTTCTTTTATCTTCAGGCCGGCTGGATGGGAAATTATGAGAAGAACTGGCCGCTCTTCTGGCTGCGCAACTTTGGTCTGCCTTTGCTGCTGATCTTCCCTGCCTGGTTCACGGCTCCACGGACCTGGCGCATGTTCTACCTCCCGTTTGCGCTGCTCTTCGTCGTCTGCTTTTTCGTCTCGATCTCGCCTGATCCTTATAACAACACCAAACTCTTCTATTATTGGTATGCCCTGACCAGTATCCTCATTGCGGGCTGGCTCCATAAACTGGCGACGAAGCATCACCAGCGGCTTCTCGCCTTGTTGCTGTTTTTGGTCTCGACGGCAACCGGGTTCCTTACCTATGTGCATGGAGGGTTTAGCTCGTGGCTCATGTTTAGCCGTGCGGAGATGGCCGCAGCTGATTTCGCCCGGGACGAGATACCGCAGCACGCCGTCATCATGGCCGCTCCTACTTTTACTCAGCCGATCGTCTGCCTGGCGGGGCGGGCGACGGTTCTGGGTTTCATTCCCTGGCTTTGGAGTCACGGCTACACCGACGCCGAGATCAAGCCGAGGCTGGCGGATATCACGGCAGTCTACCATGGCAGCCCCAAGACACGACAGATCCTGGAGAAATATGGTGTCTCCTATATTTACTTTAGTTCCGCCGAGCGATATGAGTTCCAAGTCACGGCTCTTCCTCCAGACTGGCCTTTTCCAGCGGTATTTCAGTCCGAAAAGATCACAATCTATAAGGTGGTCGGTGGAGAGTAGAGAGGCTGGGTCTGCGCGAGATCGGCGAGATCTTTGCGGGGTGAATAAGGCAGTGGTGGCGCAACGGGTTCGGCGGGTGAGGAAGGCGAGCTGGGAAAGCTGCTAAGAAAAATGTTTCGACGCGGTCCCGTGCAGGCGCGCTGGCTTTGGGAAACGTCGCCGCGACTGCGGCCCTTGCCGCAGACGTTTCTCCTGTTCCGCCGCGATTCGGCCGCTACCCTCGGCTCTCCGATGCGCCTCCGTTCCATCCTGACCGCGCTCGGCCTTAACGCCATCCCGGCGGCGGGTTGGTTCCTTGGTGACTGGTCCGCGGGCACCACGCTAGTTCTCTATTGGTTCGAGACTCTGCTCGGCACCTTGCTGGTGGCTGCTCGCATCCTGATTCATCGGCGACTGCGCCCGAGCCAGGGACATTGGAATTATCAGGCGCCGCAAACAGAGGTCACTCCGGGCCGGAGCAGCTATCTCCTCGCCTTCCTTGTCCCCGCGCTTGTCTTCACTTTCGCCCACGGGATCTTCCTTGCCGCTCTCGGCTTCATGGCGGTGGCTAATCACCTCGCTCCGGAGGCCAGGATCGAGCGCGGACCTTTACTCGTTGGGCTGACCGGTCTGGCGGTTTTTCAAGGCGCCGATTTCTGTCTCGACCTTATCGGGCTGAGAGATCGGCCCTTTGTTTGGCTGGAACGGCTCGGCCAGCGAACCCTCGCCCGCGTCTTCGTCATTCATCTCACCATTATCGGCGGAATGGTGGCGGTCATGTTTACCGGCGCGGGCCGACGGTTCTTCGGCGCCTTCATCTTTCTGAAGACCCTGCTCACCTGCAGCGTCTTCCTCCCGCAATGGCAACCCAAAGCCCCGCCGGCCTGGCTCTCGAGTGCGCTGGACCACATCAAGGCGGCGAAAAACAAAAACATCAGCTTCGCGCAATTCTGGAAACAAACCGACGACCAGGAGATCGCCCGCGTGGCCCGCAACGAACAACCGCCCGAACCCCGCTCGGGCCGGAAGTAGAGAAATTCAAGACACGGAGGGCATCGCTCGCTTGACCTCTTGACGCGATCGATGCAGCCGAGGACTTCGGCAAATGTAACTGATCTGTTACGGAGACCTGTTTGTATCTCGTCTCGACGACAGATATCAGTCGCCGCATGAAAAGAACTCTTCGCTCTTCCCGCCGTTCGCTGGCCGCCGCGGTGGTCTCCATTTTCATTCTCACAGCTGCGATCCCCGGCGCGGCCGCCGCGCCTAACGACTCCGTTATCGTGCGCAGCATGCTCGGCGGTCAGATCTCGGGGTTCGCCCTCGATCAAGCCGGGAACGAAGGTATTCTCGCCGAAGCGCAGACGCTCCCGGGCGGCAAAGTACTCGCCGCAGTCGAGACCTTCGACCAGACGACCGGCGCGATCATTAAGGTCATCCAGCAAACCCAATCGCAGGACGACTTCCTCGTCCTTGGGGTGGTCGGGGATTCCGTCGGGCTAATCGAACGCGAGCATTCTAAAGGCCTCTTCGACGTCACGCGCACTTTCTCCGTGATCGATCCGCTGCGCCGCAACCGGTTCACCGGCCGGTGGACCCCGCCGCTCGATGGCAGTCATATCATCAATAGCGTTAGCCGCAATCAGGGGACCGACAACGTTGCCGTCTTCGCTGAGGACAGCGCGGGCCAGTTTCGGCCGATCGTCTTTAGCTCTAACGTCGCCGCTAACACCTTCGGGCCGGTCGCCACGATCACCGATCAGGATTTCAATAGTGGACTCCCCGCGTTCGGCTACAACAGCGCCACCAACCAGGCCGTGCTCGGCGCGCCGAAGCTAGGGAACCCGTTTCTCCCCGGCCGAATCGCAACTATCGACCTCGCTACCGGTGTCTTCACTAAGTTTACCAGCGTCGGGTTAGGCAACGTCAACGGGCTCGCGGTTGATCCCGTCACGGGTACAGCCTGCACTGTGACCGAGATCGACTTCAGCGTGGAGTTTTACAACCTCGCCACCCATGCCGGCACCGTCCAGCCCTTGCCCAATGCGAACAACCAAATCTTCCGCGGAACGGATGTGCAGTTTGATGCGGTCAACCGCCTTTTCCTTGTCGCCCAGGAGTTTTCCAGCACCTCTCCCACCGGAAGCAGCGTCCACGTCTATGACGCGGCGGGTAACTTCATCAAATCGATCAACGGCCTCGACTTCCTCGACGTGCCTATCGTCCTCAATCCTAGTAAACGCCTTGGCTACGTTCTTGGCGGTATCGGACTCACCGAGATTCATTCATTCAGTTATTAACCTGGGCGCCAACGACGATCGCCGACCCGGCTCATGCCTTATCCGGCCGTGATCTCCTGCCGCAGTCCGGCCTCGGCTTCGGGTTTGGCATTCGGATCGATCTGGCGTGCGGCGCGCAGGCCTGACTCGATCGCACCTTCCACCCAACCCGACTTCATCGTCGTGAAGTCGCCGGCGAAATGGATGCGCCCTTCGGGTTTGGTCCACTCGGCGATCATCCAGGCGCCGCCCACAGGTGGTCCGCCGAACGACCCGCGAATCCACGGTTGCTCGGTCCACGCGAAATCCTGAACGGTTATCACCTCGTCGAACAAGCCCGGCAGATCTTCCCGGAATTGATCGATCACCTCCTGTGCGCGCGTCTCGCGCGGACGCTTCAGGATGGCCTGCGCGTTGGCGCCGTTGAGGTAGAAGAAAGTGTTACCGAAGCCCCCCGGCTCGTTGCCGGTAATGTCGATCACCCGTTCCCAAGGTCGATCAGATCCCGCCATCGGCCAACCGTGGATTCCTTTAGCGAGCCACGCCGGGGTCTTCGTCTGGGCGACGACTTTGACCGTCTCATCCCATTCCATCTGCTCGAACATGGCCTTTTTCCTGGGCGACCACTGGGGCGTCGTCGTCACATCCTGCAGGACGGTAAAAGGAATCGTCGAGACGATCGCGTCACCCTTAAACTCCCGGCCGTCCTTCACCGTGACCTTCACCTGGTCGCCACTCTGATCGATCGCGACGACCGGCGCGCCAAGCACGACGCGTTTTCCTAGGGCCTTCGCCATGGCCTGGGGCAGGAGTTGATTCCCTCCGCGGATGCGGAAGAGATTTTGGTCGCCGAAATGATAAGCCAGGTCAGGGATTGCTCCGAGAGCGGCCGAGGCGCTGGTGAAAGTGCCGCCGTGTGCATCCAGTAGTTTCAGGAAAGCGGGCGAGCCGCCAACCCGTTTGATGAGGTCGCCGACGGTCAGGCTATCGAGGCGATTCATGGTCGGCGGGTCCGGCCAGCCGGCCGCCAAGACAGTGTCTGCATCCAGCCCGTTAAGGAATAGATAGTGATTGAGCGAGGAGGCGATGCTCACGTTGCGCTCGTCGGGGTTTAGCTCCCACGGCCAGCCGGAAAGTATCCCCGCATCGGCCGTCTTCCCGCCGAATAAGTAGCGAGGCAAGCCATCATTCAGACTAAGGAGCGGGAGCCCAAAGCGGCGAATATAGCTCAGCACATAGGGCATGTTGGAGCGAAAGTGACCGCCGCCGGCCTCGGAGAATTGCCCGCCCTTGAGCGGCAGAGAAAGCAAACGCCCTCCGACCCGATCCTGATATTCGATCACCGTCACGTCATGCCCGCAGCGTTGGAGAGAAAGAGCGGCCGTCAAGCCGGACATTCCCGCGCCCAAGACCAGGATCTTCTGCGACCCGCCGTCGCCAGTTTTCGCCATCGGCGCTTTCGCAGCCCGCGCCGGAAGAGCCGCGGCGAGCGGGGCGAGAGCAAGCGCGCCGAGTGAGTTGCGGAGAAACCGACGGCGGGTGGTGGCGAAGGCTCGGAGAGACTGGGAGCGGAAGCGTTCTGGTTCGGTCATGCCACCAATCAGCACCGAACGTGCCGTTGGGAGACCCGAATAGCTCTCATCGAAGGATAGTTCAGCCCGCCAGCTTTGCGCCGCTAAGCTTCCGGCTATAAAAGCCACGGTTAGCCAGACGAGGGCGAGGCTGCCACCACTTCGGGTCCACGCTGGCGCAGGCTTCGCACCAGCTTCGTGCCGATAAAGCCGGTGCCTCCGATAAAGACGATTTTTCCCTGTCGGTGTTCGTAGCCGAGTGAATGGGTTTTCATAACGGCAGCACGAATGAGTGGACGCGCAGTTTCGTGTAGCTCGCTTCGGCGAATACGCTTTTCATAAAATGGATATGAGCGCGTTCGATGATCTCTCCTTGCTCCGCGCCTTTGTTTGCATCGTGGAATGCGGCAGCATTTCGGCCGGGGCGCGTCGGTTAAAGATCCCTCAGCCGACGTTAAGCCGTTATCTCCGCGTGCTGGAGGAACACTCCGGCGCGGCACTCCTGCGGCGCGACACGCATGCAATGAGTCTCACCTAGACCGGGCAGCGCTTGCTCGCGGACGCTAAGACCGTGCTCGATCACGTCGAAAAGGCAGAGCAGCGGCTCCGCGAAGACCAAACGACTCTGAGCGTCACTTGCGTTTGTTTGCGACCCTGGATCTGGGATAATCGATCGTCACGCGCTTGGTCAGCAGCTTCTTGCAGCCGGCCGTTGCACATGATCGAGGAAGGTTGCGATGTCGGCATCCTGCCGGGGAAGGTTACAGATGAAAGCGTCATCGCCCGGCCCGCGGGAAAGATCGCTCTCGGATTGGCGGCCGCGCCATCGCTAGTCAAGAACCGTCCAGCGGTGAAGAAACCGGCCGACCTGAAATCGTGGCCGTGGATCGCACTGGGCGGCTCGCAGTTCTGGAGCGCCAAGGAGATCAAACTCATCGGCCGGAACTGCGCCACGGAGAGCTTAGCATCTCGCCGGCGCTGATTTCTGAAGGCGTCCATAGCATCCGCGAAGCCGTGCGCTCGGGCTTGGGCGTCGCCGTCCTTCCGCAGTGGCTGATTCGAGATGATTTGGTTTCTGGAGAGCTGGTTCGCGTACTGCCGAAATGGAAGGCGGAGGACCTGCCCGTTCACGTCGTCTATGCCGGCGCGTGCTTCCTCCCTGCGCGCATCCGGGCCTTCATCGACTTCGCAGTCCACTGCCTAACGAAGGAACTGGCCGCGGGCTCGTAGGCGTGACGCGGATTAGCGTCCTGTGCTGGCTCCCAGACCAAACCCTTTCTCCGCAGTCTTCTGAGTTTGGCCGAATTGAGTTAGCAGCAACAGATCAGCCCGTGGGCTTACGAGCTTACGTCAAGGCACGCCCGGCAAGGCTTGGAGGATCGCCGCGGTGCTGGCTCGTTCTTCGTAGCCTTCGAGGAAGAGCTTGGCCCGGACCACGCCGTCCGTGCCGATGATGTAGGTGCCGGGATAGGGGATCCCGCTCGTGCGTCCCGTGGCTTCCTTGTTCCGAATGCCGTAGGCGTCGATCGTCCTGCTGCCGGTATCGGAGAGCAACGGATAGGTGATCGATTTCTTCGCCGCGAACCGCTGGAGGATGGCCGGGGAGTCATAACTGATAGCCGCCAGCTGCGCGCCCTTGGCCTGTATCTTAGCGAGATCTGATTGCAGTTGGACCAACTGCCGCTGGCAGAAGGGTCACCAATCGGCCGATCGGAAAAAGACGAGCGCGACCGGCCCCTTCTTGAGCAGGGCGGCGAGGGAGACCTCGTGATCGTCCTGGTCTTTGAGCGTGAAACTGGGAGCCTTCTGCCCGACAGCCACACCGATCTTTTCCGGCGAAGCAGGTGCGGCGGCGATTGGATGGAACGCCAGCAGAAGCGAGCAGACCGTCAGAGATCTTACCAGGCCAGTGGATGTCACGCGAAACTGTAGCGCGTGCTGCGGTGTTGTCATATGAGACTCGCGTGGACGGAATAATCGAACGCGCGAGTGTCCTGGACCGGCTCGTCAGTGATTACTACTCGACCGTGTCATGCCGCGGAAATGTAACATCCCTCGAAAGCTGCTCGCGGCATAGATCTGAGTTCTGGCTTCGCCAGCCGCTTCACGACAGTGAGCTGTGACCCCGATGATCTTCGATGATTTCCCTCGGGCCTGAAGTATTTTACTGCGGCGAAGCCCGGCGGGGCGATGAAGGATCAGCCCGGAACTCCACCGGACCGCGATTTGCGCTAAGGCGGGCGTCGGAATTCGTGCGCTGAGAATTTTGCAGATCACTCGTTTTCCGGGCGGGCGGGATCAGGATTTTGCCGTTCGCGGCGGGAGCCGTGTCGAGCAGGGCGAGTAACTGGTCCGTGCTGCTGACGCGAACCAAAGTGCCGTGCTTCTGCCCGGTGATGATGCCGCCGCCGGAGGGGACGCTGCGCGATGGGAGAGTAGGAGCAGTGATGGGACCATTCGTAAAGGGCGGGGCGTTGGCCAGGGGCTGCGGATCGTTCGCCCCGGCACCCGCAAATGTGCCGGTCGTCGAGCCGTTGCCACCCGAGCCGGTGTAATTGGCATTCGGAAATCTCCCGATGAAGCCGGTGTAAACATCGGCCGGTGCGGTGCCACCGATGGTGACCACGACGTTATTGGCGATCGTGATCGTATTTCCCGCGAGGGTCTTTGTGCCCGCGCCGCTGAGGGTGACGTTGGAGACGAAGTCAATCAACCCATTGCTTCCGGTCGCGTAAAGTTTCAGCTCCGTATTCGCCGAGAGTGTGCCGCCGCCGATCCGCAGCGTCCCATTGGCGCCGAACACGCCCGCCTTAATCGTATCGGCATTAATGGTGACGTTAGTGAAGGCCGTGAGACCACTGCCATCCATAAATCCTTCGAATGTCCCGCCGACATTATAGGTGCCTCCATTAAGATTGATCGCGGCACTGCCGGCGGAGTCACTGCCGTTGATTTGAAACGTCGCATCCGTGGTAATAGTGCTGGTGCCGGAAAGGTTGAAGTTAACCGTAGCATTCCCACCAATGGTGCCGTTGGGGTTGCCGTCGTTCACGCTGTTGAGGATGGCGACGAAGAGCGAATCGCCGGAGATACTCGTCGCCGTCACATCCATCGTGGCGCTGCCACCGATGCTCCCGGCGTCACCATTCACGATCTGGAAGAACGGCCCCGTGGTGGAAGCGGCAATGCTCCCCGCGTTCACGACCATGCTCACATTTCCGCTGATTTGCCCGGCCCCGTTGGTGAGCAAAAATTCAACGTCGGGCGCGGTAATCGCGCCGGAGAGTGTGCCGAGCAAGTTGGCGTTGCCGCCGATTATCCCGGCGTCGTTGATAATTTGATAATAAAAGCTGTTCGTGCTGGTTGAGTTGCCCGCAGAGAGACTCACGAGCGCATCTCCGCCAATGGAGGCACCAATATTGTTCAAGAAGAAGAGGGTGCCCGTGCCGGCAGTGATGTCATTGGTGGCTACAACCGAAATCGTGGCGGTGCCTCCGACGCTTCCGTTTCGGTCATTCAGGACAAGCTGGAAAGCGGCGCCGGTCGAAATACTATTGGCTTCCACGAAGACACTGGCATTGCCCCCGATCGCGCCGCCGCTAGCCAGGAGGCGATAATCGTTGTTCAGGACGGCAAAATTTCCCGCCCCGCCCGCGACAATGTTTCCCGTAACCACCGTGTTGTTGCTCGCGTCGCCCGTTATCGTGCCCCCCGGCACGAGCGTGCCGGTGGTCCCATCAAGATCCGCGGTATTGATGATGTCGTTAACGAGATCGGTTTGGACGTTGAGATTGCCGGTGGTGACAACGTTCAGGAGCGCATTCCCGCCGATGAGACCGGCGCCATTGTCGGCGATTATGGCTTGGAATACGTCGCCCGAAGTGACGTCGCCTAAGTTCAGATTAAGAAGGGCGTCGCCATTGATCGTGCCCCCTTGAATGAATGGCCCGCCGACCATGTTGAAACCTGTGGCCTGCACCAACGAGACGATACCGCCGGTCGCGACCACATTTCCCGCCGTGAGATTGAGAAAGGCGCTCGGGATCACTCCGCCCGCATTCGCGCTAATGGCGGGATTGAGGAGGCCACCGGTGGAGATACTGGCCGCGGTCAAGTTCAGAAATACGGCCGAGCCGATCATGCCACCGCCGAGGCCGTCGTTCCGGGTGGAGGTGACGAAGACCGCGTCGCCGGTCGCATTCAACGCGCCGCCGAGATTGAAGAGGATGTTGCCGCCAAAATCGATCGTCCCTCCATCCCGATCGTTGACCAAGGCCAAGATCGACCCCGCCGTGAGGTCGCCTGTGGCGGAGACGAAGATGTTGCCTCCCGTTCCGATATGGCCACCGCCGTTATTCAAAACTTCGAGGGTGAGATCGCCGCCGGCGGCGAGCGCTCCGCCCGCGGTCACGGTAATAGTGCCGCCCGCGACGAGATTACCGACAACAGAGTTGTCGTTCACGATCGAGAGACCATTTCCGAGCGTGATCGCTTGACCCGCCACGACGGCGGCGAAGAGGCCGGTGCTCAAGCCGTTGTTCGTCTGGGTGATCGCGATCGCGCCATCCGAGAGGATGCTTCCCTCCGCGCCGATAAATATATCCGTCGTGCCGGAGATGGCAGAGTCGAGGGTGAGATTCGAGCCCGTCCCACGCGCGTAGAAGGCGAGCGACGGGATATTTTCAAACGAGAGATCGGAGGTGAGGGTGATCGAGCCAGACTGCGTGGCGAGGAGGAGCGAATTCAGCCCGGTGAAAGTAAGGACGCCGCCCGGGGGACCCGAGGTGATGTCGCCAACACTGATGAGCGCGAGATTCGGCGTCGCTCCGGCGGGGATAGTGATGGTGGGAACGCCGGTGATATCGAGGGCGCTGAACTTAAAGGCTGCCAGCGGAAGAAGGTTAACATCCTGAAAGTTCGCATCGAACCCGATGGCCGCATCGAAGGCCGAGGTCGTCCCAAAGAGATAGGCCGAGGCCACTCCGTCCTCAGTCGGCCCGCGATAAATCTTGCCGTAGTCAGTCTGGCCATTGGTCGTGATCGCCGGGTCGGTCTGAATCGTCGTGCCGTTCGTGATGATATACGGGTTCGGCGTGGTGATAACTGGTAGCGCCCCATACTTACTCGGTGTCGCGGTGGGCGTCACCGAGGGAGTTACAGTTGGGGTCACGGTAGGTGTGACGGTCGGAGTCACAGTTGGAGTCACAGTTGGAGTCACTGTGGGCGTGACGGTTGGAGTCGCGGTTGGAGTGACCGTGGGGGTGACGGCCGGCGTCGCCGTGGGCGAAAGCATCGCCTGGCGCGACTCGGTCGAATTCGCCTGGTTGGCGATGTTGCTCTGCGTCGGGTCGAGGAGCGAGACCGTGGTCCCGCCACCGAAGATGACGAGATTGGTCTGGACCAACGCGCCTTCACTTTTGCTCTCATCTTGCGCGCCGATCTCCCGCGCGATCAGGTCGAGGCTGGGCAAAGGCGGGAAGCCGGTGATGAGCAGCGACGTCTGCATGATCCGACTCACATCGACATCGACCGGCTCCGGCAATCCCTTGCCCTTGGGGTTCACGATCAACATCTGGCCCGCATGGAGGAGGACCGATTCGCCGGTCTGGCCCTTGCGGAAGATCCTTCCCGTCCCTTCGAGGATGATAAACTTGATGTAGCTGTCCGGATGGAACTCGAGCATCACGGTGGTGCCGGTGATCGCGGCCGTCACCGCTGCGGTATTGATCTGCGCGCCGCCGGAATTCTTGGGCACGCGCAGGAGCATGGCTCCGCCACCCAGATCGAGGTTGCGGGTGCCTTCGTTGAAACTAAAAATCGTGTTGGCCCCAAGCCGGGCGATCGTTTGATCGGTAAAGGTCAACTCCGCGCGCGACTCCAACCCAGTGCGCACGGCCGTCCCGTCGCGCACCTCATCGCTCACCTTCGCCGGGTGCGGCGCGGCCTGATTCGGGAGAATATTTACGTCCTTGATGACCTGGCTCACGCGCGCCTGCTTCAGAGTGGCGGCGCCGGCCGGCGCCAGCGCCACGGCAGCAAGGATGAGGCAGAGCGAAAAAGGGTGGATCCCTTCGCCTAACGAATATAAGTCTCGGAAATGGCCTGACAGACGGTTCGTTCTCATATCGACTAGGTGGCTGCCCGCTGGGTTTCGCTCGTCAAACTATTCGACGCCGCTGCCAACGTGCGCTTTCGCTCCTGTTAAACAGCCGCCGCGCCAGGGCGTCAAGCCTGCTTTTCACGGTATTCGCATTTCTTTTCAGGCGACCCTGTTCGGGGTCAATTTAGGATCGCGCCGTCCCGGTCCTTCAGCTCCCGCCGCGTCGAGGCTCGTCGCTAGACCGAAACCGGCTTCGGGACCGTTTCGGAGAGGAGAGGGGATATCAAATACGACGTGCAGAGAAGATGTCGGCGTCCCAAGGTTGGTGGTGAAAATCTCCTGACCCCTCTTCTTCTCGCGTCGTAGGTCTGGATTCTGGCTTCGGCGAACCGCTTCACGATCTGAGCCGTGCCGAGGGAAATGGGGATTTGACGGCAGGCTGGTAGGCGACTTCCAGTCAGCGTCCGCGCGCGTCGTCCACGGACATGCTAAGATGGCATCTGCGCATCGCTCTTATCCTGTTCTCCGCTCTTTCCTTCGTTGTTTACGGAGCGGCTTGTTTCTGCTCCGATTACCTGAAGCGCGAGTTTATGCGCTACCATCTCGCGAGGGAACGGGTGACGGTGGGAGTGCTGCAAATTTGCGCGGCGTTCGGTCTGCTCCTAGGGCTGGAGGTGCCGTGGATCGGCCGGGCTGCCTCCGCTGGGCTCACTCTTATGATGCTGCTTGCAGTCGGCGTGCGGATTCGAATTAAAGACAGCCTGCTGCAGACCTCGCAGGCTTTGCTTTACCTTGTCCTGAATGGCTGGCTTTGCTGGGCAGCGTTTTAGACGCGCCCGCAGAGGAACACGATCAGCGCGCAGAGCAGGGCGACGGTCGCGGCCGGCAGCGACTTCTGCAGCGGGTCCTTGATCCTCAGGTGCGTGGCGACGGCGCCGAGCATCATCAACCCCATGCCAATGGCGGCGGGACGAACGAGGAGGGGAAACCAAATTCCGGCAATGAGCGCGAGCGCGAGCAGGATCTTGATCGCGCCGACCAGATACATCATCGTGGGCGGCATTCCGTAAGCGGAAAATTCCTCGCGCAGATTGCGCGCGTTCCCGCCACGGTATGGGCTCGATTTCTCCGCGCGGAGCAGCCAGACATTCAGAATGCCGAGCGCGACGATGAGTTGAAGGGCGATACGCAGGTAAACCATAGGTCGGAAGAGTTGCGGAGGCGCGACTGCAACGCTTCCGTTCGCGCTCCAACTATCCGGCCGCTGAAGAAGTGGCAAGCACTTTCTGCCTGATCAAGGAAAGTTGCGGGTCTCTGCGATCTCCTGGTTGTAGAGGCAACGCTGATACCAGCCCAGCTTGGTGCGCATGAGCCTGATCACCGTTCGAGTCCCTCCGTTAAATGGCCGCATTTCCATCACCCCAGAACGCTCCCAATGAGTGTTCGAAGCATCCGATGGAGAATGGGAGGCGTAACTCATATATGACGCGTATGTTTAGCAAGATCGATTATCCTTTTCTCCTCGCCACCTTCGCCAGTTTTGTGGCCAGCGTGGCGCTCTGGTTCCTGGTCAATCGCGACTACGGCCTCTTCGTAGGCATCTGGGTGCCGAGCATTCTCACACTTTGGGTGGGCGTGCGTGTGGTGCTCCTGGCTGCGGATATAAAGCGGCTACGGGGGAAGTGATGGACTACGTCATCGTTATCTTCCTGCTTGGCCTCATCGTCACTTTCATCGTGATCGTTGGTCTCGCGCGAGCGGCGGAATTTGCCAGGGCTGAATCGGCCACTCGGTTGGAGATCGATTCCGTACCGAAGGACTGGGATCTGACTCCGCCCGTAGAGAACTGAACCGGCTGGCGCGCGGCCGGCTCGGCGAAGCGTTCGCGCTCACGCAGCGGGGAAATCGAAGAAGAGCTGCGGAGTAACGCCGATCTCCTGGTTGGAAAGGCAACTCTGATACCGGGTCAGCTTAGTGCGCTGAGCGTGACGACCCGGCTTGACCTGCTTAGCCGTGATGGAGGAAATCGGGGATACCGCCGCGTGCGGGCTGTTGTCTATCGTTTTGAACTCGATCTGGTCGTGCGCGCCGCGTCGCGCTATCAGTGCAAAATCGTCCTGGGTTCGGGGCTGGAAAGGATTCTCTGGAACCGTGGATCTTTCCGCAACGCATCCCATTCCGGGCGCAAGCGCAAATCGGCCAGGGTGATGTTTGCCGGGGAGTCCGTGGTCTCGACGGGACCGGGAGTCGCGAGGAGCCGTTCGATCAATAGGAGCGCGCGGTCGGTCTCCCCGATGAGCGCATAGGTCGCGGCCAGATTCCCCGCCATGAGCGCGCCGTGAAAGGCATCCTGATTCTCCGGCTCGAGTTCGACCGCTCGCAGACTTTCCCGGAGCGCATCCTCCTTCCGGCCTTGATAGGCGTAAAGCAGGCCGAGGTCGGCATGGTGCGACGCCACGTCAGGTCGGGCCCGCGCCGATGCTTCGAAGGCTGGAGTGGCGGCGGCGAAATGGCGTAGCGCGGACGCAGTGTCACCGCGGGCCCGCGCGAGACGACCCTGTAAGAAGGATTTCCGGTCCTCGGCGCCGGGAAGAGTGGCCGAAGGGGAGTCCGCCAGAATCTTTTCCGCCGTCGGATAATCGCGCGCCAACATGGCAAGGCCCCAGCGAGCCCCGATCGCCACGCCATTGGGATCGATTCCGGTGGGATCGCTTTGCATGATCTTCCCGGCCGCCGTGGGATTGTTGTCACGATAGACCTGGAGGTAAGCCAGGCCAAGCCTTGCGTAGGCCGAGTCCGGTGCTATGTCCTGAGCGCGGTTATAACACTCGGTCGCGGCGGCCCAATCGCGCACGAGGAGATAATTGGCGGCCGCCCGGTCAATCACATGGACGTTTCGCGGATCGAGGATCTGGGCGCGCTCGAAGGCGGCGATCGAATCATGCCAGCGTCCCTGCCGGCGATAGACGCCCGCGATGTAAATCAGGATATCGGGCTCGTTAGGCAAAGTCGCCGCGGCGATGGAAAATTCCCGAAGGGCCGCGGGGTAATTCTTGTCTGCCGAATAGTAACAAAGGCCGAGAGCCATATGGGCCTCCCCCAGATACGGGGACAACCGCAAAGCTTCTTCCGCGGCGCGGCGCGCTTTCTTCGCCCCCGGATACGGTCCATCCGCCCAACCCGCAAGGTCACTTTCTACGATGGAAAGGCGGGCGCGCGCCAGGGCAAATTTCGGATCCAGCGCGACCGCCTGGGCATAGAACTGCTCGGCCGCGGTCCGACTCTCATCCGAAGGATTGACGACTCTTTCCCAGCCGAGGCCTCGCAAGTAGAGCGTGTAGGCCTCAGGGTTGGTGGTCGGCTTCTTCGCCAGCCGCGCTTCTTCCTCTGGCGCGAGTTTTGCCCGGAGCGCCGCAGCAATCTCGGAAGCCAATTCGCCCTGAAGACCGATCGCATCCGCGCCGGTCCGGTCGTAACGCTCCGCCCAGAGATGGCGATCATTCCGGGCGTCGATCAAATGCACGTTGAGGAGCACGCGATTGCCTTCGCGCCGGACGCTGCCTTCGAGCACATTCTCCACCCTGAGCGCGCCGCCGATCTCGCGCATATTACGCAAACCGGGCTTCTGATAACTCAGCACGCTCGCGCCGCCTACCACCCGAAGTGCGTGAATCTTTGCCAGACTCGTCAGCACATCGTCCTGAAGCCCCGCGGCGAAGAAGCCGTTCGAGTCGTCTTTGCTCAGATTTTCAAACGGCAGAACCGCGATCGATTTCTCGACGAATGTCGGCTGCTCCCGCCACCTCAGGTAACTGACAAGGCTGGCGATGCCGAGGACGAGAAGTCCCAGAGCAAAGATCATTCTTCGGATCCGTCGACGGCGAAAAGGCGTTGCAGCCAAGGCCTGCTGACACGACTCCACATCAGCTAACATGGCCCGGGCGGATTGCGGCCGTTTGGCCGGGTCGGTCGCGAGAGCGCGAGAAAGAAGGTTGACGACTGACGCAGGAAGCTTTCGGGCCTGTAACTGTTCGACCGGCAGCGCGAGCTGCTCCCGGCTGCGGCGAATCTCTTCGATCGTTTTTCCTTGATATGGGACTTCGCCGGTCAGCGCATACCAAAGCGTCACGCCCAACGAGTAAATGTCTGAGCGGGCATCGGCGGCCTGACCGGCAAACTGCTCGGGACTGGCGAAGGTCGGAGTGCCGACAAAGGCGCCGTGCGTCAGGTCCATTGCGCCGGTCGCTCCCGCCGTGATCTTGGCCAGTCCGAAGTCGATGACTTTCACCGTCATTTCGGTGCTATCTTCGTTAGGCACGAGCATGATGTTGGCCGGCTTCAGGTCGCGATGGATCAATTGATGCTCGGCCGCGGCGACGAGCGCCCGGGCCACCTGAACTGCCAGTGCGAGGGTCGCACCGACTGACAACGGGCCTTCCCGCCTGACCAACTCCTCGAGCGTCTCTCCCTCGACCAATTCCATCGCGTAGTAACAGCGATCGGTCGCGCCGAATTGAAAAACGCCCGCGACATTCTGGTGGCGCAACGCCGCCGCCGCGCGGGCCTCGCGCAAGAATCGTTCTCGTACGGTCTGGGCGGCTTCCGTCGTGCCGTGCCCATCGATCACCTTGAGCGCGACGTCGCGATGCAACACCTTGTCGCGCGCTCGATAGGTCACACCCATCGCCCCGCGGCCCAGTTCCCAAGGGGAGCCGTCCGCACGCCGCGTGATCTCGAAATCCCCGAAGCCTAACGAACCCGTAATGTCGTCATTCTCACCGAGTCCGCCGCGCAGGAGGCAGGCGAGACAATCTCGGTTCCCCTGCAACGGCTCGCCGCAGATCGAGCAGACGGTGGAAGCGACGGCAGGTATGAGCATCGCGGCCTCTTTACCGGCTCGTCAGGACACGCAGGAGCTCGCGCAACTCCTCCTCGACCTGGCTCTCGCGCTCAACCGTGCGGCGCACCTCGGTTCGCAGGGCCGCGCGATAGCGCGCCCGCAACCGAGTCACATCGCTACGCAGTGTTGACGCGGGCGAGCCCAGCCGGTCGGATAACTCCACATAAGTGGGCAGCGGATCGGCTCCGCCGGTGAGGAAAGTCTTTAACTCCGCGAAGAGATTGTCTTTGCCCTCGGCCCGGTATTCCGCCTCCAGCTGCGCCAAGGCTGCAGCGACCAGTGTTTCCGCCCAGGTTCGTTCGAAAATCTGGTCGTCCGCTGGTGGAGATTCCTGTCCGTGATGCGTCTGGAAAAATGACTCCGCGTCTTCTGCCTGGGCTTCATTCAAAGGCAGAAAATCCTGACCGCCCCCGCGCTTCAGCGTCTGCGCGCGGTCGTGCTCATCGGCTAGTCGATTCTTCAACGACGCGAGGAGAAAGGAGCGAAACTTTCCCTTCTCCCGGTCGGCCCGCGCGTAGAGCTTGTGCTCGATGAGGTGGGCAAAAAAATTCTGCGTCTGGTCCTGGGCATCATGCGCTGGATATCCGCGGCTGCGCACGAAAGTGTAAAGCGGCAGCCAATAGGTTTGGCAAAGTTGCGCCAGCGCCGCGCGCGCTGCCTCCGGGTCCGACTGACTCTCTCCAGCCGCCAGGACAACGCTCCACTGAGTCGGAGCGAACGGATCGCCCCGACCGCGGATGGTCCCCGGCAAAGCTTGCACGGGACCCGGTGTAACAAGAACACGGGAAAAGGCAAGCCGGGAGAAAATGACGAATTCTTGCAGCGCCGGTTCGGGGATCCCGTTGGAAAGGAAAAGCGATCATCGCTTTCTAATCAACCAAATGCAGCTCCAACAAAAAACTACTATGAAAACTCAACTCAAGACCAAGCTCGCGCTCTTAACCTTCCTGGCGGTTTCCAGCGTCCTCCTTACGACCGCTAGCGCCCAAGATTCCCCGGTCGTTATGGCGATTACCGGCGGCTCGACCGGGAAGTTTATTCCTACGTCGCATTCGCTCACTACCAGCGGCTACTCGGACTTTACGGTCAACGTAAAGGTCCGACAGGACGGCACGGCCTCGGGCCAGTTCGCCTGTGCCGTCCCGAACCTGATTGTCATTGCCGGCCAGGTCACTAACGCGACCGTGAATGCAGATGGAAGCGTAACCGTCACCGGATTCGGCTATGGCTATTTAGTGGGCGGTGGAGGGTTCGAGAACGACTCATTCTTTGCCACCTTCCGACCGGGCGGACCGCGCGTCGGCGGCTTTGATTTCGCGGACGCGAATTTCCCTGCGGGAATATACGATACCGAAAGTATTCTCCATGGCGCGATCCGCATCATCAACCAGTAAGATAAGCGGCGGATCTCGCAGGATCCGCACACGATCGAAGATCTCCCCCAAAACGGACGGCGACCTGGCAACGGGTCGCCGTCGCTAACCCTTACGCGAGATCGTAGCGATCTACGTTCATCACCTTGTCCCAGGCGGCGATGAAGTCGTGGACGAACTTCATGTGCGAATCCGCGCAGGCATAGACCTCCGCGAGCGGCCGAAGCTGTGAGTTGGATCCGAAGATGAGATCGACCCGAGTGCTGGTCCATTTCATTTCACCGGTTTTGCGGTCGCGACCTTCGAACAGGTCGGCGTCCATCGAGAGCGGCTTCCACTCCGTGCTCACGTCGAGCAGGTTGATGAAGAAGTCGTTGGTCAAGGCGGCGGGCTGCTGCGTGAAGACGCCGTGTTGGGATTGGTCGGCGTTCGTCTGCAGGACGCGCAGGCCACCGATCAGCACCGTCATCTCGGGCGCGGTCAGGGTAAGGAGTTGCGCCCGGTCGATGAGCAGCGCTTCGGCCGGAACGGTGTAGCGGGCTTTGAGGTAATTGCGGAAACCGTCCGCCAGCGGTTCGAGCGGGGCGAAGGCGTCAACGTCGGTCTGCTCCTGCGAGGCATCCATCCGGCCCGGTGCGAAAGGCACGGTGACTTCGTGGCCGGCGTTCTGCGCTGCTTTTTCGACGCCGGCGCAGCCCGCAAGCACGATCACGTCCGCGAGCGAGACTTTCTTGCCGCCCGTCGCCGCGCGGTTGAATTCGTTTTGGATTTCCTCCAGAGCTGCGAGCACTTTCGACAACTGCGCGGGTTGATTCACCTGCCAATCCTTCTGCGGCGCGAGCCGGACGCGCGCGCCGTTGGCGCCGCCGCGTTTGTCGGACCCGCGGAAAGTGGACGCGGAGGCCCACGCCGTGGAAACCAGTTCCGATACCGAGAGGCCGGAGGCGAGGATTTGGTTCTTCAGCGCGGCGGATATTTCCGCTGTCGGTTCCAAATCAAGGCCTGCTCGCTTTCCGGAGCTGAAGCAGACATTGTCTCGCGCAATCATGAAATCTTCAGAATCCACCTTGCGTGCGAAAGGCACGGTAACGCTCTTTGGCGCCTATGGGCAGACCGGGCGGTTCGTGATCGCAGAATTGTTACGACGTGGGATCACGCCCATCCTTGCCGGGCGGGATCCGAGTAAGCTGAAAGCATTGGCTGAACAGTATCCGACCTTGCAAAGATGCGTCGCATCGGTCGACGATCAGGCCTCCCTCGACCGCGCGGTTCAAGGAGCACAGGTCGTGATTAATTGCGCCGGACCGTTTCTCGATACGGCCGCGCCCGTCATCGAAGCCGCCTTGCGCGCGCGCGTTCATTACGTGGACGTTGCGGCAGAACAAACCGCCGTTTTCGAAATCTTCGAGCGCTATGCCGAGCGAGCACGGGCGGCCGATATTTTGATAACGCCAGCGCTCGCTTTCTATGGCGGGTTGAGTGATCTCCTCGCCACCGCCGCGATGGGTGACTGGGAATCCGCCGATACGATCAGCGTGGCAGTCGCGCTCGATAGCTGGCAACCGACGTTAGGCACGC
>JBBSED010000052.1:0-22252 GCA_038240025.1 Chthoniobacterales bacterium | reverse complement strand
CCCGACAGCTCGCTCGCATCTGGCTCGCGCGGAACTCGCTGGTTTTGCATCTCGGGCTTTTTCTGCAGCGATTTGGGAACGTCGGAACCGTATCCGATCTGCTCGGTGTCGGGAGTCAGGATAACGTCGCGGAGCTGGGACCGCGGCGGGACGGCTACCGGCCGTCGGGCGGCCCGATGGCCGCGGCGCAAGCGCAGGACTTCGCAGAGAAATTGGCGCGCGAGGTCGGCCAAAGACAGCCGCGCTTCGTCGATCCCTACGCGGAAGCAGCGTATCGCGAGTGCGCTCGCCGCATCCGCGCGGCCGGGGCGCTTCCGATCTTCGTGGTCACGCCGGTGCTCTCGCAAGCGCCGCTCCGCTTTCGCGATCCGCCAGAGCCGCCGGGGCCGATCTTCGCTTTCAATGACGCGACGACTTTCCCGCAATTCTACAATCCCGGGACCCGCCGCGATGAAAGCCATCTGACGCGTGTCAGCGCCGAGGCGTTCACCCGGCTTTTGGCCGAACATTTCACGGCCGAGTTGGCCGCTAGACGCTGATGTTGTTTGTCGAGTTTCGCTTCGTCTGGTTTTTCCTCGCGGTCTTTTCCGTCTATTGGCTGCTGCGCGAAAACCGCTCGCGCAAAATCTGGTTGCTCGGTTGCAGTTACGCGTTTTACGCGGCGTGGAACTGGAGATTTCTCTTCCTGCTTATGGGTTCGACCGGGCTCGACTATTTGGTCGGCACGATGCTGGCGCGCGAGCGGCGCCCGGGAGCACGGCGCGCGTGGCTGCTCCTGAGTTTGTCGGCGAATCTCGGCACGCTCGCGCTCTTCAAATATTGCAATTTCTTCATCGCTTCGGGCGCGGCCCTGCTGGGTTGGCTCGGTCTGCCGGCGAGTTTCAGCTCGCTCAACATCATCATCCCGGTCGGTGTGAGCTTCTACACTTTCCAGTCGATGAGCTACACCATCGAAGTATATCGCGGCCGCTTGCGCGCGGTCTCGAATCCGCTCGACCTCGCATTCTTCATCAGCTTCTTCCCCCAACTGGTGGCCGGACCGATCGTCCGCGCAGCGGCTTTTCTGCCGCAGGTCGCGACCGCGAGAAAATTCTCCGGCGTAGACGTCCGTGGCGCGCTCGTTTTGTTCCTCACCGGCTTCATTAAAAAAGCCTGCATCGCCGATGCGCTCGCGCCTTTCGCCGATCGCTATTTCGCCACGCCGGAAATATTCACGGCCGCAAGCGCGTGGGTCGCGGTGCTGTTTTACGCCATCCAAATCTACTGCGATTTCTCCGGCTACACCGACATGGCGATCGCCTGCGCTCGGCTCCTCGGCTACGAGCTGACGATCAATTTTAACTTTCCTTATTTCGCAAACGACATCGCCGATTTCTGGCGGCGCTGGCACATCAGCCTCTCGACCTGGCTGCGCGATTACCTCTACATTCCGCTGGGTGGAAATCGCGGGCCGCGCTGGTTTGTTTATCGCAATCTGCTCCTCACCATGATGCTCGGCGGCCTCTGGCACGGCGGGGCGTGGACGTTCGTGATCTGGGGCGCGCTTCACGGTATCGCTCTCGTAATGGCTCGCGAATGGGACCGGCGCATGCGGGAATTGTTAGCGCTGCCGGTGGCGGCGCGCTGGCTCCTGACGATCTATTGGGTCTGTCTCGCGTGGATCTTTTTCCGCGCGCCCGATCTCGGGCACGCGCGCACGATTCTGCGCGGCTTCGTCCTCGGGCGCGCGGCAGGCCGAGAGGACTTGGGTTCTTGGATGCTCGCGCTCGTTGCTGCCCTTGCGCTCGTGCATTTCACAAATTCGCGCGGCTTCTTTTCTCGCTGGTGGCGGCGCGGTCCCGACCTTGGTTTTGCGGCGGGATACGGTTGCACCGTCGCGACCGTGCTCTTATTTATTCCCGCCCACTACGCTCCCTTCATATACTTCCAATTCTAATGCGTAAAAAAATCATCGCGGCGAACTGGAAGATGCACATGACCGAGAGCGAGTCGGAAGCGTTTATCACGACCTTCCTGCGCGAGATCGGTGACTTCAACGCGGCCGAAATCGTGATCGTGCCGCCGTTCACCGCGATTTCAAAAGTCTCCGGGATGCTGACGCAAGCCCAGAACATCAAAGTCGGCGCGCAGAACATGCATTGGGAGCGCAGCGGCGCCTTCACCGGTGAGATCAGCCCGGCAATGTTGCGCGAGCTGTTCGTCCGCTATGTCGTGCTCGGGCACAGCGAGCGGCGCGCGCTTTTTGGCGAGACGGATGAAATGGTCAACCGCAAGGTGCGCGCGGCCCACGAGGAAGTTTTGCGCCCGATCGTCTGCGTCGGAGAAACGCTGGCGGAGCGGGAGAGAGGGAACGTCGAGCGCGTGCTCGCGACGCAGCTGCGCGGCGGCCTGGCCAACGTGGAAGCGAAGGATTTGCAGGAAACCGTGATCGCTTACGAGCCGGTCTGGGCGATCGGCACCGGTAAGACCGCCAGCTCCGCGCAGGCGCAGGAAGCGCACGCGTTCATTCGCAAAACGCTCGGCGAGATGACCGACCAGGCGACCGCGGATCGCGTGCGGATTCAGTATGGCGGCAGCGTGAAGCCGGATAATGCCCGCGAGTTACTCTCGCAACCAGACATCGATGGCGCGCTCGTCGGCGGGGCGAGCCTGGATCCGCGCAGTTTTGCGCAGATCGTCAAGGCCGGCGCACCGGAAGAATTGTAGCTGTCGCCCTATGGGCGACACCGGTAGAGGCGGCACCCGTAACCCCTTACCCGCATGAATCCCGTGTCGGCGACCCGCCGCCCCGCGCTTCGCACAGCGAAGCGTCTACATGGCCTGTGCGAGGTCGGCGCCGTTTACAGCGGCGGCCAAGGCGTAGGCTTCCACCAGGCCGGCGCGCCGGCTATTTATTCAGCTCGAGGTAGCTGCGCGACTGCACTTTGTTCGTGCCCGGCTGCAGCTCTTCGATCCGCATCTGCTTCAAAAACCAGCGGCCCTCGATCTTCTGCGCGGAGATGACCTCAAATCTTTTCGCGAGTTGATTTTTCCAATCGTAGCCCTCGAGCCGCATGATCGCACCGCTCTCCTGGTCAACCCAAAGGATCGCCCCAGAATAGGGCCCCACCTTGGTCGGCGGATGCAGCCGCAGTTTCCAACAGGCGCGGGTGCGCACATTGTCGGCGCCGAGGAATTCCGGGTCGGGCCAATACAAAAAGCTGAGCGCGAGATCGCCGAAGGTGACGCCGGTCCCGCCAATCTTTTCGTCGAGCCGGCTGGCGGCAAACTTCTCGGTGCTGTGCAGTTTCACCAGCTCGAGTTTCGAGCGCTCGGCACCGAGGGTGAGCTGGAGGACGACCGGCGGCGTGGCAAAAGTGTAGCGAATGACCGGCCCGGTTTGCGTGATCCGAAACGGAATCACGGTCGCCTCGGAGCGGAGCTGTCCCGTGAAATCGAGCTGCTGTTGCGACTGTGTGAGCCGAACCCGCTCGAGGATTTGCTCGGGCGAAGGCGGAGCGTCGGCGAGCGCACTCGTTAGGCCAAGAAGCCAGCCGGCAAGCAAGGTGAGACCAACCCGGAGGTTCGGCACTTGTTTCGCTCCGGTGCGCTTCTTATCGTGCCGCCCCGGAGCTTCATGGATCAAACCATCTTTCATCTTATCAACGAGCAATGGACGAATCCTGCGCTCGACTTGTTCATGGCCGCGATCAGCAACGTCAATATCTGGAAGCCCTTCATCGTCGTGGTCCTGCTCATCCCCTTGATCTTTGGGGGATTCAAGGGACGGGCGCTGCTTTTCTGTGCCGGCTTCGCGCTCCTCGTGAACAGCAGCCTGACCAATGAACTGAAACGCATCGTCGATCGGCGCCGGCCGAAACAGGCCGAGCGCGTCCGCATGGTCGAGCTCGCGAAGGCGCGCCCGGAATTTCTCACCCTCTTCAAGCCGGTAAAAATCCGCTACTCCGACGCGAGCGATCGGCACAAGTCCGGCCCATCGTTTCCCTCCGGTCACGTGACCAACAACGTCACCGTCGCGATCGTGCTCGCGCTTTTTCTCCGGCGCTGGGGCAGGCTCTATTTCGTGGTCGCGGCGGCGATCGGCTACTCGCGGATTTATCTCGGGCAGCACTGGCCGAGCGATGTGCTCGCGACTGTTTTCCTCGCGGCCGGGGAAACATTTCTCGTCCTCGCGCTGCTCGAGCGGCTCTGGAGTTCGTTAGGCAAACGCTGGTGGGCGGATTTCTACCAACGCCATCCTCGGCTGATCAGCCGCGACCCGGCATGACGACCACGCGCGCGGCCTGGATTTTCATTCTTGTGCTCACTGCGATCCGGCTCGCGTTGCTCAACGCGACCCTGCTCTCGCCCGACGAGGCCTATTACTGGATGTGGTCGCAGCGGCTCGCGCCCTCTTATTTCAGCAAGGGCCCGGGCGTCGCCTTCGTCATCCGCTCGAGCACCGCGCTTTTCGGCGACAACGAATTTGGCGTGCGTTTTTGGAGCCCGCTCCTCGGCGCAGGCACCAGCCTGCTCCTTTATTATTTCGGGAAGCGGCTCTTCAGCGCGACCGCGGGTTTCTGGACCGTCGTCGCACTCAACGTCACCCCGATTTTTACCCTCGGCAGCCTCGTGCTGACGATCGATCCCCTCTCGATCTTCTTCTGGGTCGCGGCTTTCTACGCCTTCTGGCTCGCGCTCGAACACAGCCCGAAGTTTTCCTGGTGGTGGCCGTTGACCGGGCTGCTCATTGGTCTCGGCTTTCTTTGCAAATTCACCAACGCGCTCGAGTTGCTCTCGATCCTGATCGTCCTCCTACTCGTTCCCCGGCTCCGTCGTGAATTCGGGAGGCCCAACCTTTACCTGCTCCTCGCCCTCTTCGCGCTCTGCACGATTCCGACGCTCCTCTGGAATTCGCAGCATGCCTGGATCACCGTCGCGCACCTCCGCTCGCGCGGCAGTCTCGATCACCCGCCCGGGTTCCATCCGCTCGAGTTGCTGACCTTCCTCGGCGAACATTTTCTCACTTACTCACCGCTGCTCTTTCTCGGCCTCGCCTGGGCTGTGGTCGCCGGCTCGCGGCGTGCTCGGGCGCAGTTCAAGACGCTCTTCCTGCTCTGGTTTGGCCTCCCGGTTCTCCTCCTCTACACCCTGCTCTCGATCAACGAAGCCGCCGCACCGAACTGGGACGGGCTCGCCTTTCTCAGCCTCAGTCTGCTCGCGATTTCCTCTTGGCGGGAGCGCGCCGCGGCGCATCACGGGATCAGAAAATGGGCCGTCAGCGGGCTGCTCCTGGCGACCTTGATGAGTGCGCTGCTCATCGGTCTCATGACGCGCAACGTCGGCTTCCGGCTCCAGGGCCACGACCCGAGCGATCGGTTGCGTGGCTGGCGCACGATGGCGGACGCGGTCGCGCAGGTCCGGAGCGATTTTGAAAAGAAGCTTGGCCGTCCGGTTTTCCTGATCGCGGATGAACGCGATCGCGCCGCGGAGCTCGCCTTCTACCTGCGCGACCCACGGGTCGAAGGCCCGGGCCATCCGCCGGCCTACATCCCCGAGTCGCAGGACATGGTGAACGAATTTTCCTTCTGGCCCCGCTACGATGAATTCGTCCCGCTCCCGGCCGGCACGGTCCAGGACCCGAACGACGTCTACACCGAGGAACAAGGCGTAAATCTCTTCACCGGCCGCGACGCGCTCTACCTCCAGGAGGGCAAAAACAGGCGGCCGCCGAGTTCGATTCAGGCCGGGTTTCGACGAGTCGAACCGATCGCGACCATCGAGGTGCGCGCCGCCGGGCAATTTTTGCGACAGCTTCAGGTCTATGCCTGTTACGACTACCGGACGCTGCCTCTATGAGTCCTGAGCCCGCTGTTTCCGTTGTCGTTCCGCTCTATAACGAGGAGGAAAACGTCCCGCTCCTCCAGGACGAACTGGCCACCGCGCTCGCCGGGATCGCGCACGAAATCATCTATGTGGACGACGGCTCCACCGACCAGACGGTCGCTCGCCTAACGAACACGCCGGAGACGCGCGTGCTTCGTTTTGAAAAGAACGCTGGCCAGAGCGCCGCGATGTATGCCGGCGCCAACGCCGCCCGCGGCGCTGTCGTCGTCCTGATCGATGGCGACCTGCAGAATGATCCCGCCGACATTCCCCGGCTCGTCGCCGAGATCGAGCGCGGCGCCGATCTCGTCTGCGGCTATCGAGCCCAGCGCAAGGACACGCTGGGCAAACGCCTAACGAGTTGGATCGCCAACTTCGTCCGCAGCCGGTTCACCAAAGACGGCGTGCGCGACACCGGTTGCACGCTCAAGGCGATGCGTCGCGAATGCGTGCGCACGCTCGTGCCGTTCAAGGGCATGCATCGTTTCATCCCGGCGCTGGTCAAAGGCGCCGGCTACCGGCTGGTCGAAATCCCGGTAAACCATCGCGCGCGCCAGTACGGCCAGAGCAAATACGGTCTAGGCAACCGCGCCGTCCGCGCCACCGTCGATATGTTTGGAGTCCGCTGGTTGCTCTCGCGCCAGTTGGCTTACAAAGTGCGCGAGCCGCGCCTGTAAGCCGATCGCGCGCTCCTTCTCCTTCGCGCGCGCCGTTGAGCTACTCGTAGCGCAGAGCGACGGTCGGGTTGACGAGCGTCGCGCGGCGGACCGGGGAAAACGCCGCGAGCGCTGCCGCCGTCAGCAGGATTACCGCCGCCCCGACGAAGGCGAGCGGATCTTCCGCCCGCACATCGTAAAGCAAACTCGCGACCAGGCGCAGCGCGCCTAACGAGATCGCCGTCCCAAGAATTGCACCGAGCAAGACTAGCCACGCGACCTGGCGCAGAACCAGCCGCAGGACATCCCAGCGTTGCGCCCCGAGGGCCATGCGGATGCCGATTTCCCGGGTCCGTTGCGTCACCGAAAACGCAATCACGCCGTATAAACCAATCGTGGCGAGGAGCGTCGCGAGTACTCCGAAGGCGGTCGAGAGCCAGGTGATGAGCCGGTCCCCCGCGAGCGAGTCGTCCAACTGGTTCGCCAACGTCGTGACGTCGTAAAGCGGCACGTGCGGATCGATCTCCTGCAGCGTCTGGCGGAGCATGCCTGCGATCGGTCGCGCGTCCGCCGTGCGCACGTGCAGGGTGAGATCCATCAGCCGCGGTTCCTGCGCGATCGGGACGTAGAAATGACGTTGCGTTTTCTCGCGCAGGCTGACGTACTTCGCATCCTGCACTACGCCGACGATCTCGATATCCGCCGGCGCGCTCTCATCGGTGCCGAACTTTTTCCCGATCGGATTTTGCGTTCCGAAAAAATATCGCGCCATCGTCTGGTTGATGATTCCGACTTTGCCGCTTTGCAGATTGTCGTGCTCGTTGAAATCGCGGCCAGCCACGATCGCCATGCGCAGGGTCGCGAAATAATCGGGCGAGACGGTGTTCGCGTTCGGGTTCATGTCTTCGCCCTCGCGCGGCTGGTAGCCTTCCACGTTGACCGTGATCGAATCCCAGCCGCCCGAAAGCACGACTCCGACCGCGAGCGCCGCCGAGCGCACGCCCGGGAGCGCGCGCACCCGACCGAGGAATTCATCGTAGAGCGCGCGGGTCCGTTCCGGCGAATAGCCGTTAAGCGCGGGATTGAGGCTGGCGAGCACGACCTGGCTCTCGTCGAACCCGGGCGCGATCGTTTTCAAATTACGCAGGCTGTGCAGGAAAAGCCCGGCGCCGATGAGGAGCGGAAGCGAGAGGGCGATCTGCAGGAGGACGAGCGCGCCGCGGAAACGGTGCGGCGCCATCTCGTTTTGCGCGAGCCGCGCGTCGCCCTGCTGCGCGGCGAGCGAGCGCCGCGAGATCTGGAGCGCCGGCACGATTCCGAAAAGAAGCGCGGTCGCGAGCGAGGCGGCGAAGGCGAAAACGAAAACGCTCGGATCGAGCGTGGCGTGGCCGAGGTTCATCCGCTCATTCGCGGGCACAAAATGGAGGAGCGCGCTCTGCGTCCAGATCGCGAGGAGCAGACCGAGCCCGCCGCCTAACAATGCAAAAAGCAGGCTCTCCGTGAGCCATTGGCGAAGGAGCCGGCGCCGGGTCGCGCCGAGCGCGAGGCGCATCGCGATCTCCTGCGCGCGGGCGGCGTTGCGAGCGAGAAAGAGGTTGGCCAGATTCGCGCAGGTGATGAGCAGGATGACGAGCGTGATCCCAAACAGAATCAGCAGTGCGTGGGAAATTTGCTCCTGCAAATGGCGCAGACCCTGGCTCCCCGGCAGGAGCTTAAGGTGGCGCGAGCGCGCGACGCGTTTCTGATAATCGCTCACCCGCGCCGGCAGCTCGCGAATTTGCTTCTCATGCACCTGCCGATACAACACGTCGATGCCCGCCTCGGCCTGCGCCGGCGACATCGTCGATTTGCGGCGCGCAATGATTTCGAGCCATTGGTGGCTGGCATTCTGGAGACGATTCGCCGGTAACGGCCGAAAGATCGGCGTCATCATCATGGGAAGGCGGATGTCCGTCCCCTCGGCCAGGTCGGTTCCGTAGAAGCCCGGCGGAGTTATCCCGATCACGGTCACCGGATGACCGTTCAGGATCAGCTTCCCGCCGACGATCGAGCGATCGCCCCCGAAGCGACGCTGCCAGTATGGATAACTCAAGACCGCCACCGGATGCGCGCCGGGGATGCGATCGTCCGCCGGAGTGAAGAGCCGGCCGAGCCACGGCTGCACGCCTAACGTTTCGAAATAATTCCCGCTCACCAGCTCGCCCCGCGCTTTCTCGCTTTTCTCGCCGTAGGTGGCGTTCAGTTCCGCGCCGGCTTGCGCGAGGATGCTGCTGAAGACGGAGTTCTTGTCGCGCAGCTCGCGATACATCGGATAGGAAAAGGTGGTCGCCGCCGAGTCCTCTTCGTCCGTCACGCTCAGGACGACGAGCTGCTCAGCGTGCCGCACCGGCAAGGCGCGCAGGAGCACGCTGTTGAAGAGCGAGAAGAGAGCGGTGTTCGCGCCCAGCCCGAGCGCGAGGGCGAGCACAACCACGGCGCTGAACCCGGGCTGCTTGCGCAGCAAACGCACGCCATAACGAATGTCCTGCCAAAACTCCTCCAGCCAACGCAGGCCGCGCGCGTCGCGACATTCCTCCTTGCGTTGTTCGATCCCGCCCAGATCGAGCAGCGCAGCGCGACGCGCTTCCGCGGCGCTTAATCCGCCGGCTATTCCTTTCTCGGTTTTGCGCTCGAGGTAGTCGCGCAATTCTTCCTCCAACTCGCTCTCCACCGCCGACCGGCGAAACAACGAACGGAGCCGAAGCGGAATCGTGAAGCGCCAGCGGGCAAAATCCACTTCAGGCCTCCTTCAATTTCATCACCGCGAAGATCGCGCTCGAAAGCCGGTCCCACTGCTCGGATTCCTGCGTGAGATGCTTCCGCCCCAGTTTCGTCAACGCGTAGAACTTGGCGCGCCGATTGTTTTCTGTCGGCTTCCATAGCGCACTGATCCAGCCCTTTTGTTCCAGCTTGTGCAGGGCCGGATAAAGCGAACCGTCGCTCACCCGCAGATCGCCTTTGGAAACCTGCTGCAAGCGTCGGCCGATGGCGAAGCCGTGCAGCGATTCGACCGCGAGAATTTTCAGAAGCAGGAAATCCAACGTCCCCTGCACCAGATCGGAAGGTTTGCTCATGACATATCGGTAACCGAGATGTCATGCTAGGCGCACTCCTCTCGGTAAGCAAGGGGAAGAATCAGTCGCCCCTTTTCCTCCGCCCCGGGCAGGTCGCCACCATTCCAACTTGTCATCCAAACCGCCACCGCTAAGCTTTCGCTCCACTCGGAAAACCGCATGTCTCTGGCCAGCCTTTTATCTTCCGAGCAGATCGTTCCCGAGATGCAGGCGACCGAGCGCTGGCCCGCGATTGTCGAGTTGATCGATCTGCTCGTTAGTCTGAAGCGGATCGAGGCAGCCAGTCGCGGCAGCATTCTCGCCGCGCTCAAGCAACGCGAGGAAACCATGAGCACCGGAATCGGCTTCGGGATCGCGATTCCGCACGCTTCTTCCGAGGACGTGACGGAAGTGGTGGCGGCGTTCGGCCGTTCGACCCAGGGGATTGAATTCGACGCGCTCGATAATGCGCCGGTGAAATTCGTGGTCCTGTTCATCGTCCCGAAAAATCAGTTCCAGACCCACCTGCGCACCCTCGCCTCGATCGCGAAATTCCTGAACGACCGCGCGGTGCGCGAGCGGCTCGCCGCGGCGGAGACGCCGGAGAAAATCCTCGCTATCTTTCAGGAGCGCGCGCCCGCCCCGTCTCCCTGAGCGCGGTGGAAACTTTCGAAGCCATTCTCGGCCGCGCGCTCAGTCGTGCGCTCGCAGCCGCCGAGTTGCCCGCCGTCGGTCAGGTGGTGCCTGCTTCCGACACACGCTTTGGCGATTACCAGACAAACGCCGCGCTCGTCCTCGCCAAGAAGAGGGGGGAAAACCCGCGGAAGCTCGCGCAGCAGATCATCGAGCATCTCGACGTCGCGGAATGGTCCGCCGCGCCCACGATCGCCGGCGCCGGCTTTATCAATTTCACCCTGCTTCCCAGCGCGCTCGCGAAACATACTGCCGCCTTGTTGCGGGACGATCGGTTAGGCGTCGCCCTCGCGGAGAAGCACCACAAAATCGTGATCGACTTCGGCTCCCCGAACGTCGCCAAACCGATGCATGTCGGTCACATCCGCAGCACCGTTCTGGGCGACGCGCTCGCGCGAGCGGCGGCGTTCCTCGGGCACGAAGTGATCCGCGACAACCATATCGGCGACTGGGGCACGCAGTTCGGGATGGTGATTTACGGCTGGAAAAATCTTCTCGATCGCGCGGGCCTCGCGCGCGATCCGATCGCGGAGCTGGTCCGGATTTACAAAGAAACAAACGAGCTCGGTAAAGCCGATCCCGCTGTGCGAGACGCCTGCCGCGAAGAACTCGTTAGGCTGCAAGCTGGCGACGCGGCGAATCTCGCGATCTGGAACGAAACGGTGGCGCTGTCGATGAAGGAATTCGAAGCCGCCTACGAGATCCTCGGGATTCACTACGACATCCAGCGTGGCGAAAGTTTCTACAACGATCGCCTTCCTGGTGTGGTCGAGCGCCTCTGCTCTTCCGGGCTGGCCGAACGCAGCGAAGGCGCGATCTGCGTTTTCTTCCGCGACATTCCCGAGCTCGCGGACAAGCCGTGCCTGATCCAGAAAAGCGACGGCGGGTTTAATTACGCGACGACCGACATCGCGACGATCGACTACCGCCTCGACGATCTCGGCGCGGACACGGTTTGGATCGTGACTGGCGCGCCGCAAAAACTGCATTTCCAGCAGCTCTTCGAGATCGCGCGTCGGGAAGGTATAGTCGCGGATTTCCGCCACATCACGCACGGCAGCATCCTCGGCGAAGATCGCAAACTGATGAAGACGCGCTCGGGCGACAACGTCCCGCTGCGCGACGTCCTCGATGAGGCGGTCGTGCGGGCGCGCAAAATCGCCGCTGAGAAAAATCCCGAGCTGCCCGAGGCCGAGCTCGCCAAGATCGCGCGCACGATCGGAATCGGCGCGGTGAAATACGCCGAACTCTCACAGTATCGGATGACTGACTACATCTTCTCCTGGGACCGCATGCTCTCCTTCCAAGGAAACACCGCGCCGTATTTGCAGAACGCCTACGTCCGCATCCGCTCGATTTTCCGCAAAGCCGGCTCGGAGTATTCTGCACCTAACGAGCTCATGTTGACCGAGCCGGCGGAACTCAACCTCGCGAAGCGGCTTGCGCAGTTCGCCGAAACAGTGCCGCAGGTCCTGAACGATTTCCGGCCGAACCTGCTCGCGCATTATCTCTTCGAATTGGCGAATGCCTTCCACGCGTTCTACGAAGCGTGCCCGGTCCTGAAAGCCGACGAGCCCGCCCGCGCGACGCGGCTCGCGCTTTGCGAATTGACGGCACGCACTTTGCAACGCGGACTCGATCTTCTCGGGATTGCCGTTCCGGAGAGGATGTAGACTCCGATTGCCGTGACCGCTCCGCGCCTCCCGACCTCGACTTACCGCCTGCAGTTCAACCGCGATTTCACCTTCGCTCAGGCGCGCGCGATCGTGCCGTATCTGCATTCGTTAGGCATCAGCGATTGCTATGCGTCGCCCTACTTCCAAGCGCGCGCGGAGAGCCTCCATGGCTACGACATTACCGATCACAACAAGCTGAACGACGCCATCGGGTCCCGGGCAGAGTACGACGCGTGGGCAGCCGAGCTCCAGGCGCACGGGATGGGCCAAGTGCTCGATTTCGTTCCGAACCACATGGGCATCGGCGAGCCGCAAAATCTCTGGTGGGCCGATGTGCTCGAGAACGGTCCGAGCTCGCCCTATGCCCGCTATTTCGACATCGACTGGCACCCGGTGAAATCGGACCTGCAGGACAAGGTCCTGATCCCCATTCTCGGCGATCAATTCGGCCGCGTGCTCGAGCGGGGCGAACTCAAGGTGGAGTATGACAGCGGGCGGTTTTTCCTGCGTTATTTCGAGCACGAATTCCCGATCGCGCCGGGCACTTTCCGCCACATTTTGCAAATCGCGCTCGCCGAGTTGCGCGGACATGAAGAGGAAGATTTCTATGCGGAATTACAGAGCATCCTGACCGCGCTCGAGTATCTCCCGCGTCGCACGGAGCAGGATGGGAAGAGGATCGCGGAACGCTCGCGCGAGAAGGAGATCATCAAGCGCCGGCTGGAGCGGCGCGCGCTGGAGGCGCCGCCGGTCCAGACCGCGATCGAAAAAGCCCTGACCCTCATCAACGGTACGCCGGGCGACGCGCGCAGCTTCGACGCGCTGGACGCGCTCCTGAGCGACCAGGCTTACCGGCTCGCCTTCTGGCGCGTCGCCGGCGAGGAGATCAATTACCGGCGCTTCTTCGACGTGAACGATCTCGCCGCGATTCGGATGGAATTGCCGGAAGTCTTCGAGGAAGCACACCGGCTCGTCCTCGACCTGGTCGGCGCGGGCGCGGTCACCGGGCTCCGGATCGATCACCCGGATGGGCTTTATTTGCCGGACGCCTATTTCGAGAAACTCCAGGCCCGTTGCGCGGAGGTGCAGGGCGAACAATTGCCCTCCGACCAGCGCGCGCTTTACCTCGTGGTCGAGAAAATTCTCAGTGGCGAAGAGCAGTTGCCTAACGAGTGGCCGGTGCACGGCACGACCGGTTACGATTTCATGAACGACGCCGTCGGCGTGCTCGTGGACGCGAGCGCGGAGAAAGCGATCACGGGCGCGTTCGAGAAATTCATCGGGCACAGCATGCACTTCGGGCATCTGGTTTACGCGAAGAAGCGACTGGTCATGCGGCTCTCGCTCGCGAACGACATCAACGTCCTCGGCGCGATGTTCGACCGGCTCTCGGAGGCGAACCGCTGGTATCGCGACTACACGCTCGACGTCCTCACCCTCGCAGTCCGCGAGACGATCGCCTGCTGCCCGGTCTATCGAACCTATAACGTGCCCGAGCGCCCGGTGCGCGACGCCGATCGGGTGGTGATCGAGCGCGCGGTCGCGGCGGCGAAACGACGCAACCCGGCGATCGAAGGTTCCGTTTTTAATTTTCTCCGCGACATCCTCCTTTTCCGTTTCCCGGAAAACCTGAACGAAGAGGCGCGCGCGGAGCACGTGCATTTCGTCCTTAAATTCCAGCAGACCACCGGCCCGATCATGGCGAAGGGGCTGGAGGACACCGCGTTCTATATCTACAACCGGCTCGCGGCCCTGAACGAAGTCGGCGGCGAGCCGCAACGTTTTGGGCTCAGCCTGGAAGGCTTCCATGCGCACAACGCCGCGCGCCGCGCGCACTGGCCCGCGACGATGCTGGCCACCTCCACCCACGATACGAAACGAAGCGAAGACGTGCGTGCGCGGATGGTCGCGATCTCCGAGTTGCCCGAGGCCTGGAAACGTTCGTTAGGCAAATGGCGCCAGCACAACCGGCGCTATCAGCGGACAATCGACGAGGCGCAGGCGCCCGACCCCAATGAGGAACATCTCCTCTACCAGATCCTCCTCGGGAGTCTCCCGCTCGAGCCGTGGATGACGCTGAGCGCGGAAGCGCGCGCCGGCTACATCGCGCGCCTCCAGCAATACATGTCCAAGGCGATGAAGGAAGCCAAGGTGAACACCAGCTGGGTTCAGCCTAACGAGGAATGGGACGGCGCCGTCTCCGAATTCATCGCGCAGATCCTCCAGCCCGCTCCGCAGAATCGCTTCCTGGAAACCTTCCTGCCGTTCGCGGAAGAGGTCGCGCAGATCGGCGCGATCAACTCGCTCACACAGACCCTGCTCAAGCTGACCTCTCCCGGCGTCCCGGATTTCTACCAGGGCAACGAGATCTGGGATTTCAGCCTGGTCGATCCGGATAACCGGCGCGCGGTCGACTATGCGCAGCGACAGGAAATGTTGAACTCGTTAGGCCAGGCGACCCCGGAAGAATTGCTGGGCAACTGGCGCGATGGGCGGATCAAGCTCTTCCTGACCCAGCGGCTGCTGATCTTTCGCCGAGAAAACCCCGCGCTCTTTGCCCAAGGCAGCTACGAGCCGCTCGAGGTCACCGGCGAGTTCGCGAGCAGTTGCATCGCCTTCGTCCGCGCCCACCAGCGCCAGTCGATCATCGTCCTCGCGCCGCGACTGACGGCGCGCGTCGGCTTTCCCCCTATCGGCGCAGCCTGGCGCGACACCGAGGTGACGTTGCCGGCAAACTTCCCTTCGGGCTGCGATCTTTTTACCGGCGAGCTGATCACCGCTTCCGGGGCGACGTTGCCGTTAGCGCGGGCTTTTTCCCGGTTGCCGTTGGCGGTGCTACGCCCCGCGCTCGAAGCGATCGAGCAGCAGCACGACCCAGTGCGAGAAGTTGGCCAGGTTCCGGAGCACATCCGCGCCGAAGTCGGCAAAGGTCAGCCGCGGCGAAGCCACGATCAGCATCACGCCGAGCAGGATGAGATTGATCAGGTAAATCACCACCAGGGAAAAAATCGTCCCGTTGTCGCTCAGGTCGGTCTGGTTTTTCGGAATCATCCAGCAGGTAAAACTGAGGTGAAACGCCCAGGTGATTCCGACCACGACGTAGAGCACGCGACCGCCGTAAGGCGGCAAATTCAGGAAGAGACTGAGCGCTCCGTAGAGGCCGATCGCGAGGATGCTGTAGAGCGGAAAAAAATAGGGCGCGAGCGCAATCAGGAAGTTGTTCTTGTCCGTCAAGATATGGCCGCCGGTGCGCGAAACCCGAAAGCGGCTGACCCGTCCGCCCATCAGCCAAACCCAGAGCGCGTGGGTCAGTTCATGCCCGAAAACGTAGAGAACGAGCGGGCGCGGGAGCCCGAAAAAAGCGATCAGCCAGAGCACCGCGCCTAACGAGAAGAACCAGAATTCCTCGCCGGCCCAGAGTCGTTCCGCGACCGTCGCCCGGGCGAAGGCGGTGAAAAACGTCTGGCTGAGAATCGCGCAGACCGGGAGGAGAAAAAGCGCGACGACGAACTTCACCCACTTCGTCGGCACCATCAGGGCGCCGGTGGGCGGCGGCATCCGCCCGGTCGTGGGGACGACGTAGGGGGTGACTTTTACTCGCCCCCGGGCAGGCGCACCGCGAACCGGCTGGCGACGGGGGCGACGCGCCGGCATTCGTTAGGCACGGCCCATGTAGGTGCCGGTGCGGGTGTCGATTTTAATCGTCTCACCTTCGTTAATAAAGAGGGGAACATTGACCGTTTTGCCGGTCTCGAGAATGGCCGGTTTGGTCACGTTGCTCGCGGTATCGCCGCGCAGGCCCTCTGGGGCCTCGATCACTTTCAAGTGCACCGACGAGGGCAGCTCCACCTGCACCGGGCGGCCTTCGGTGAAGAGCACTTCCACCGGAAGATTTTCGACCAGGTAATCTTTCGCATCCGTGAGCAGATCATCGTTCAGCGAGATCGTCTCGTAGGTGCTCGGGTCCATGAAATGATACCCGGTATTATCCTTGTAGCTGAATTCGAGCGTGTTCCGCGCGATCTCGACCAGCTCGACCTTATCGGTGGAACCGAAACGCACGTCGGCGCTCTTACCGGTGTTGATATAACGGATGATCGCCTGGACAAACGCGCGCAGGTTGCCGGGCGTGCGGTGATGCACGTCGACCACAATGGCGGTGTTCCCATTGTATTTAATTGCCATTCCTTTGCGGAGATCGTTTGCGGCGGCCATAAGAGTTGAGAGTTCTCAGTTGAGAGTTGAGAGCTTTAACAGGGACGCGTGCGCAAAGCAACCTTCGCCGGGTTGAGGAGAGGCCACGGACGGACACGGATGAAACACGGATAAGCAAGCAACTGTTCCCTCCTCATCCGTGTCCATCCGTGGCTCATTCTCTCCCTCAAAGCAGCTTAAGTTTTGTCAGATCCTGAGAATCGACGATCCCGACCGGGACTCCGTGATCGTCCACCACCACGAGGTCGTCGATCCGATGGCGCTCGAGCAGGTTGAGTACTTCTACCGCCATTTTGTCCCGATGCACCACCACTGGATTCAGCGTCATCAGGTCCGCAACCAGCCTCTCGCCGATGCGCGGATCGGTTTGGAAATGCCTCACGAAATCGCCGTGGGTGAAGATCCCGAGCAGCTCGTCGCCCGCGCCCGCGATCACCGCCGCGCCGGCCCGGAGCGAAGTCATCACCTCGAGAACGACCCGCACATTGTCTTCCGGCCTCACGAGGGCGAGCG
Source organism: Chthoniobacterales bacterium (assembly GCA_038240025.1). GTDB lineage: Bacteria > Verrucomicrobiota > Verrucomicrobiia > Chthoniobacterales > UBA10450 > Palsa-1392. The sequence goes on along the minus strand of JBBSED010000052.1, from coordinate 5,542 downwards.
CTGCACGCGGGCGCATGATCTGGTGCACTCGCAGGAGCAGGCTGCGCCCGACCATTCCGCCCGGATGAAACTTCGCGAAGTCCTCTTTTTGAAAACCGCGGGCTTCGAGCAGGACCATGGCGAGCGCATCGCCGAGGGCGAGCATGACCGTCGTGCTCGAGGTCGGCGCGAGGTTTAGCGGACACGCTTCCTGCTCCACGTTCACATCGAGAAAGACGTCGCAGTTCTGCGCGAGGGTCGATTTCGCGTCGCCGCAAAGGGCAATAACCTGCACCTGGAAACGCGCGATTGCCGGCAGAATCCGGAGCAGCTCCTCTGTCTCGCCGCTGTAGCTGAGCGCGAGCACGATGTCGCCGTCGGCGATCACGCCGAGATCGCCGTGGAGCGCGTCGAGCGAATTCAGGACCACCGCCGGCGAGCCGGTGCTGGTCAGAGTCGCGGCAATTTTTCCGCCGATGTGTCCGGATTTTCCTACGCCCAGAACGATGATCTTTCCCCGGGCTTCGACCGCCTGCCGCACGAACTCAACGGCGCGTCCGAACTCCGGACCGAGTCGCTGCCGGAGTCGTTGGAGCTCGGAAATTTCCAAATCGAGCACACGTGCGGCCTTTTCAACGTAGTCCATCGAATGTTAATTGTGGGGCGTGGCGGAGGCGCGGGCAAGCCGCGAGCGCTTCCGCTCAACTGGAGGTAACTATGAAAAAGCTATTACTCGTCAGCGCGCTGGTCTTCGCCGGTTCGGTCGGATGGGCGCATGGGCAGGAGCTCACCACAAGCGTCCGTGCCAAACCGCAGGTCATCATCCCGGCCAAGCCCCGGCCCGCGCCACCGCTCACGCCGACGGCGCGCGGCGGCGTCATCCCGACCGCGATCCGGAACGGCAACCCGCTACAGATGTTGAATCCGCGCGCGCCCGCCCGCTACGGCAATTCACAGGAGCACGTCAGCCAGGACCCGAACGACCCGGGCAAGCCAACGGGCGTGAAGCTCTTCGAGTGGACGTTCTAGCGCGGTTGCCGTTGCGCGCTGATGGTTGATCGTTAGGCGTGCCTAACGAATCGCGCCCGGTCGTGGCCTGCTATTGCGCGACCTTCCTGAAGCCGGAGATGCTCCACATCTACCGGCAGATCACGGCACTCGCGCGCTTTCAGCCGATCGTGATCGCGCGGAAACGCGAGGAGAAGGAGCGGTTTCCTTTTTCGCCGATCGAAGTGGTGCCGCGGCCGGCGCTGCATTTTTTGCGGCGTTTTTGGTATCGCACGATTCGGCATGCTCCCTGGCCGATGTCGCGCGGCGAGACGAAGCGGATCGAGCAGGCCCTCACGGCGCACGACGCGCAACTGTTGCACATTTATTTCGGCCACATTGCCGTCCATTTGCTTCCGCTCATGCGGCGCTGGCCGAAGCCGGTCGTGGTTTCCTTCCACGGCGCTGACGTCATGGTCGATCTCGAGCAACCGCGCTACCGCGCCGCGACGCAGGAGATGATCGCGGCCGCCCGGCTCGTGCTCGTCCGCTCGGAATCACTCGCGCGGGCGGTCGCCGACCTCGGGTGCGGGCCGGAAAAAATCCGGATCCACCGCACCGGGATTCCGTTAGGCGAACTGCCTTTCCGGGAACGAATCTGGCCTAACGACGGGGCGTGGCATTTTCTCCAGGCCGGCCGGCTGATTGAGAAAAAGGGGCTCGCCACCAGCCTGCGCGCCTTCGCCGCATTCCACCGGACACATCCGAAAGCCACCTTCACGATCGCAGGCGAAGGTCCCATGCTCGCGGAGTTGAAACAGCTCGCCGGCCAATTGGGCGTGACGGAGAGCGTGCAGTTTACCGGCTTTCTATCGCAGCCGGAATTGCGCGCAGCCTTCGGGCGCGCGCACATCTTTCTCCACCCGAGCGAGGTCGGGGCCGATGGAAATCAGGAGGGCGTGCCGAATGCGATGCTTGAAACGATGGCGAGCGGGCTGCCGGTATTCGCGACGCGGCATGGGGGAATCCCGGAGGCGATCGAGGAGGGCGTGAGCGGCGTGCTCGTGGCCGAACGTGATCACGCAGCGCTCTCAGCTGCTCTGCTCGATTGGACGGCCCGGCCGGACGCACTCGCGGCTCTGGCCCGTCGCGGCGCGGAAGCAGTCGCGGAGAAATTTGAGCAATCCACGCAGGCGCACGCGCTGGAAAATTTCTATCTCGAGGCGCTGGAAAAATAATCCGCGAGCGCTGGCGCGACGGCAGCAAAGCTGAGCCTGGCCAACGCCACCTCCTGCGACTGCGCGACCACTTCGGCGTGGAAAGCTTCCTCCCGCAGGAGCCGGCTGGCCAACTCGCGCAATTCGCCTAACGACCGCCCATAACCGCAGGTCTGCGGGAAGCCGACGCGATCAATCGCGCCGTCCCCGCCCACGCAAGGCAGGCGGCAGAGCAGCGCATCCCCGGCCACCTGTCCGGGGACCGCGCTGCGATCCGCCTGGAGCACGATCTTGTGCCGCGCCATCTCCGCGAGGTAATCGCGGTAGGGCAGCCGCTTCGGATGCAGCCGCAGTTTCGCGGCGTCGCCGCCTAACGATTTCCAAACCTTCCGTGTGCGCCCGGGATTCTCGTCGAACGCGGTCACCGGCTCGCCCAACTCCCGCGCCATGGTGAGCGCGGCCAGGTGGTGGCGCGAAGGCACGTCCCATTCGCGCGTGCCGAGGAAAATTCCCGCCCGCTCCGCCACCGGCCGCGAGAAATCCCACCGCCGATCGGCCAGCGGATAAGGGGTCGGAATGAAACTTCCGCGGCCGTAAAACGCCAGCGCCTCAGGTGTCGCCGCGATCACACCATCCGCTTGCCTAACGATCTCGCGGAAAAGCGCGGCTCGCTTCGGGTCGGCCAGTTGCCGCTCGATCTGGTGCAGCCCGGTTTCCTTCAGCGCGACCGCTACCTTCAGCCCGTGCTTCTGGAGGGCGACGAGCGCGCGCTGCGTTTCGCGAAAACTCCCGCGCAGCAGGAGCAGCACCGGCAACCCTTCCGCCAGCGCCGCTTTCATCTCGCGTTGAAAGCCTCCCCGGGTGCACGCGGCGTAGCCATGAAAATTAACCGGCGGATGGCCCTCGTCGCCCGGCGCGCCTGCGCCTAACGAAAAGTCCTGCCGCGGATCGCGTCCGCCCGGATTCAGCACCGTCAGGCGAAACGAAGCCGCGGGCGGTTCAAGGTTGTGGGCTACCGCCGTCACTGAAATCCATCGAGGGTGGCGGCTCCGCCTGGAGCAGCGGTTCGCCGTCCGCCTCGTCCATCGGGCGGACCGGTTGGGCGCGCCGCACTTCCACCGGGTCGGCGGCATCTGGCGTCACCGGGATCGCGCGCTTGATTGGCTTCTCCGGATCGAACCCGTTCTCGGGCGCGGTGTTCTTCGGTTGAAGAGTGGACCCGATCGCGTTGTAAGGATCGTCGTGTGCGACCAGGGTCGGCGCCTTCATCTCCACCGGCGCGACCTCTTTGGTGTTGACCACGAGCGCGGCGCGCGGCCACTGGCTTTCGTCGAACTGCTTCACCAGTTGCGTCCGCACGGTGTCGCCATGCACGTCGCAGGCGTCGGTCGGCATCTGCTCGCTTGTCGCCAGCTCGACATAGCTGGTCCGTCGCCGCACGACATCGCCGCTCGCGGACTTCACGTTTTCATAACATTTATCGGTCGCGAGCAGACCGGAAGTGGCGCAGATCTCGACCTTGTGCAGGTCGGCCGGGATGGGAAAAGCCTGCGGCGGATAACGCGTGGTCGAGGCGTTCATCAGGTCGACCCAGACCGGTTCCGCGAGCACGCTCCCGAAAGCGCCCCGGTAAATTCTTTGCGGTTTGTCGAAGCCGGCCCAGACCACACAGGTGATGGCCGAATCGTAACCGGCGAAAAGCGCGTCGGTGAAATCGTAGGCAGTGCCGGTTTTGCCCGCCGCGGGAAATTTCCTCAGCCCGTATTTTTGATAAGCAAGCTCGCCGCTGCCTTCGGCTAGCGCGTCGGTCAGGCAGGAAGTGACCTCATAGGCGATGGCGGGAGCGAGCACCGGCGTGCGCGTTTTCACCCCCTCCGCTTCCCAGACGACGTGGCCTTCCCGGTCTTCGATCCGATCGAGAATATGCGGCGGCGCGGGCCGCCAACCCTCGTTAGGGAAAATCGTGTAGGCGAGCGCCAGCTCGGCGAGGGTGATCTCGCTGCTCCCGAGCAAGGTGGACGGATAAGGACGCAACTTTGTCTCCACGCCCGCGGTCTTGATTAACTTCGAAACGTTCTCGAGCCCGGCCGAAGTCCCGATGCGCACCGCCGAACCGTTCTTCGATTTCGAGAGCGCCGCGCGCGCGGTGATCGGGCCTTCGTAGCGGTTATCGGCCCGTTCCGGTCCCCATTCGCCGAGGATGCCGGTCATACCGCCGATCATCACCGTCCGGTTATCGAGCGCGGAATCTTCCACGATCGTCCCGGGATACGAGCCTTTTGCAAAAGCGGCCGCGTAAACGAACGGCGTGATCGCGGTGCCCGGCGGACGCCGCGCCTGGAGCGCGCGGTCGTATTCGTTCTGCTCGAAATCGCGCCCGCCCACGAGCGCGAGGATGCCGCCGGTTTTATTGTCGAGCGCGATCACCGCGCCCTGCAGATACTCGGGCGGTTTCGGCGCGTTCGCCTTATCGTTAGGCGATTTCTCGCTGCGCGCGGCGCGCAACTGCGCAGAATATTGCGCATAAGTCTGGTGCAGGTAGCCCGGCTGCTGCTCCGCCTGGTCGAGGTGCGCGCGGAGCGATTTCTCGGCCACGGCCTGGAGCTCGGAATCGACTGTAGTGTGAATGCGGAATCCGTCGCTCATCGCGCGATCCCAGCCGACCGCGGCGATCACCTGCTGGCGGATGTAGTCGATCGCGTAATTCTGGCCGCGCGCGTTCTGGCGGTTGCCAATCATCAGATCCTCGCTCTGCGCGCTCGCAAGTTGTTCCTCGTTGATGAAGCCGAGCTCACGCATCCGGCTGAGGACGAAATTGCGCGCCTCGCGGGAAGCCGCGCGATCGCTCCAGGGCGACAGTTTATTCGGGCTCTTGACCAGCCCCGCGAGCGTGGCGCATTCCGCCAGCGACATTTCCTTCGCCGGCTTGTCGAAATAACCGCGGGAGGCCGCTTCCGCACCATAGAGCCCGCCGCCGAAATAAATCCGGTTCAAGTAAAGCTCCATGATTTTCTGCTTCGAGAAATTATCCTCGATCCGCCGGGCCACGAACATCTCGAGCAGTTTGCGCCGGAAGGTTTTGCCCTTGAGCTCGAAACTGTTGCGCGCGAGCTGCTGCGTCACCGTGCTCGCGCCCTGGCGGACGTGGCCAGCGACGGTGTTCTTGATCGCCGCCCGGATGATGCCTAACAAGTCGTAGCCGTGATGCTGGTAAAACTTGTTGTCCTCGGTCGCGATGATCGCGTTTACAAGGTTCGGCGGGAGCTGCGCGTAGGGCACGGTCTCGCGATTCTCGACGTAGATCTGGCCGAAGATTTTATTGTTTCGATCCACGATCACGCTGGCCGATTCCATCTTCT
>JBBSED010000051.1:0-22761 GCA_038240025.1 Chthoniobacterales bacterium | reverse complement strand
CGGCAAGAGCACAAGGGAATCATATTCTATCGCTATCAGATCAAAGGTCTGACCGTAGTTTTCTGGCCGGAAGACAGCGTGATGTGCGCCCTGGTCTCAGATATCGCACCGGAGAAGGTGGTTGAACTCGCTTTTGCCAAGGCGGTCATCCTCTGAGTGGGCGGGAAGTCCTCTCGCCTAACTACGGTTTCGATACCTAACGAACTGGCGGGCTCATCGCAGTCTTACGTTCGCTTATCTTCAGTGGTGAATGCGGCACGGGCTCGTTTTCCAAGAGATCGGCGAGGAAAACGACTGGCGGCGTTACGGCGTGGCCGAAGAAAATCCGGGCGGTATCTCGATCTCGAAGCGGCGCGCCCGCGTCTGACGCCGCCGCTGGCGCGGTGAGATTTCCGACGATCCGGGTTGGACGCAAACGGCCGCTCGTTGAAACTTGGAACGCTCATGCCTGCCACGACTGATCGCCTCGAAGCCCTCCGTGCCGCCCGCCCGGAGGAAGGGCTTTTCGCGGAGAAAGACTGGCTCCTCTCGCCGGAACCGTTCGCGCTCGATGAGAAACTGCGCCGCGATCTGGAACGGCTTGGGCATCAACTCTTCGTCTTCCAGCGCGCCTGCAATCAGCTTTATCAGCAGAGCGTGAAAGGGAAGCAGCCGGCCTGGGTGGCGCGCTATCTCGACTATGGAAAACCGGCGGAGCTGATCGAGTTTTCGCGGCGGAAGGAATTCCGCGAAGACCTGCCGCGGGTCATTCGGCCCGATCTGATCCTGACTGACGAGGGCTGGACGATTGCCGAGATCGATTCGGTGCCCGGCGGCATCGGGCTCACCGCCTGGCTGAATCAAACTTACACAGGCCTTGGGGCGGACGTGATCGGCGGCGCCGACGGCATGCTCGACGGCTTCGCGGCCGTGCTCCCACGCGGCGGCGAGATCGTGATCTCGGAGGAGTCAGCCACCTACAAGCCGGAGATGGAATGGCTCGTTGGGCAATTGAACGCGCGCTTCCCCGATCGCTCGTGGCAGACGGCGGCTGCGGAAAACTTCCAGCCGCAGGCAGGGCGCGACGTTTATCGGTTCTTTGAGAATTTCGATTTGCCGAACATTCCCAACATCTCCGCGCTGATGGACGCGGCCGCGCGCGGTGATCTCATGGTATCGCCGCCGTTCAAGCCGTTTCTCGAGGAGAAAATGTGGTTCGCGCTCTTCTGGCTCCAGCCGCTGCGCGACTTTTGGCGGCGCGAGCTTGGCGATAAGTATTTTCGCCAACTCCAGCAGATGATTCCCTACACCTGGCTGCTTGATCCGACGCCCTTGCCACAGCACGCGGTGATCCCGCGACTGGAGATTCACGAATGGCGCGAGGCGGCGCAGTTCAGTCAAAAGGAGCGCGACCTGCTCCTGAAAGTGAGCGGGTTTTCGCCGTTAGGCTGGGGAAGCCGCGGGGTTGCGCTCGGCGCGGATCTGCCACAGATCGAGTGGGAAAAACGCATCGCCGATGCGCTCGAGAATTTCGACCGCGAGCCGACGATCATGCAGCGATTTCACAAAGGCCGACTGTTTGATCATCCGTATTGGAATGCGGAGACTGATGAGCTGGAGACGATGCGCGGCCGGGTCCGCCTCTGCCCGTATTATTTCATCGAGAACGACAAGGCGATCCTGCGCGGCGCGCTCGCGACGATCGTGCCGGCGGATAAGAAACTGATCCACGGCATGAGCACCGCGATCCTGGTGCCGAGTCGTTTTGCGGAGGATGGAAGTTAGGCGTCCCGCCTGACTCGGCGAGCAGCCTTCCAGCCTGCCCGAAAGAGGGGCGGCGGGCTGAAAGGCCGCCGGCCGAGTCAGGCGGGGACGCCTAACTTCCGAGCCGCAGCCCGCGCGGAATCAAAAAGCGATCGAGCAGGTCGAAGAGACCCTGCACGAGGAGCGCGAGCAGCGCGGCCGGAATCGCGCCTTCGAGAATCGTGACGTTGTCGTTCAGGTTCAGCCCGCTCAGGATCGGCTCGCCCAAACCGCCCGCACCGATCAACGCTGCGAGCGTCGCGGTGCCAATATTGATCACGGCGCTGGTTTTGATCCCCGCGAGAATCGTGCGCGAAGCGAGCGGCAGGTAAATCTTTCGCAGCCGCGCCATCGGCTCGAGTCCCAGCGCGATCGCGGAGTCGCGCAGCGCGGGCGCGATGTCCTGCAACCCGGTCGCGGTGTTCCGCACGATTGGGAGGAGCCCGTAAAGAAAAAGCGCGATGACCGCCGTGGTCGCGCTGATCCCGAGAAAAGGCACCAGCAACGCGAGAAGTGCGAGGGAGGGAATCGTCTGAATCATCCCGACGATCGCGAGGATGGTTTGGCCGAGCGCGCCTCCGCGACTTGCCGTGATGCCCAGCGGCAGACCGACCAGAATCGAGAAAAAGAGCGAAAGGCCCGCGAGCTCGAGATGGCGGGCAATCCAGCGGGCGAGCTTGGGCGCGAGCTGCTGGACGGGCGGCGCTGAGGGCTCGTTAGGCGAATGGTTGAAATATTGGGCGGCCGCGTAGGCGTAGTTTTTCGTCCGCTCCGCGGTGGCGTTGAGCGCGGTCATTTTCATTTCGTCGATCGTGCCGAAATGGTTGAGCGCTTCGATCGCGCGCGGGTCGAGCTTTTGCCGGTAGAGATAAACGGCTTGGTACTCCGGGAAAAAATGCTGGTCGTCCGCCAGCACCACGAGATCATTCTCCTGGATTTTCGCGTCGGTGGAATAGGCGTCCTTCAGGTCGATCGAGCCTTTTGCGAGCGCCGCGTAGCCGATCGCGTGATCGATTCCGCTCACGTTAGGCACCGTTAGGCCATAACGCCCGAGCAGCGGCCGCCAGCCGTCCTGTCGGTCGAGGAACTCATGGGTGAGGCCGACTTTCAGCTCCGGATGCACCCGCAGATCGCTGATCCTTTTGATCCCGAGCCGGGCCGCTTCGCTCCGCCGCATGACCAGCGCGTAGGTGTTGTTGAAGCCGAGATCGCGCGACATGCCGACGCCGAGTTGCGCGAGCCCCTTCCGCATCTCGTCTTCCGAGATCGGTTGTTTCGTCTTGAGAATTTCTTCGCTGATCGTGCCGGTGTATTCCGGGTAGAGATCGATCTGTCCGCCCTGCAACGCCTGCCAGAGGATGATCGTGCCGCCCATCCCCGCGCGTTCTTCCACTTCGAAGTGGGCGCGCTCCAGCACGGTTTTGGCGATCTCGCCGAGGACGTAGGACTCCGTGAATTTCTTCGAACCCACCATTATCGGTTCCGCGCCCGAGGCGGAGGTCGCAAGCAGACTAACGAGAAGCAGAAGCTTCAAAACGCCGCGCTCCTTTGGGCGTTGATGAATTCCGTAACGAACGCGTCCGCCGGCTGATCGCGCAGCTCGGCGGCGCTGCCGCGTTGCACGATCCGGCCTTGATTCATGAGCACGATCTCGTCCGCGAGATACGCGGCTTCGCCCATGTCGTGAGTCACCAGAATCGCGGTCTGTTTCAGCTGCGAGAAGATCTCCTTCAAATCGCGCTGGAGCGCTGACCTAACGAGTGGGTCGAGCGCGCCGAGCGGTTCATCGAGCAGGAGCACTTCGGGCTGGAGCATGAGCGCGCGCATCAGGCTCACGCGCTGGCGCTGGCCCCCGGAGAGCTCGGCCGGATAACGCTCGAGCGCGCTGCCGGGAAATTGCGAAAGTTCACAGAGTTCGGTCAGGCGTTTCTCCGACTCGTTAGGCGCCCGGCCGAGATGCCGGGACATCAGGAGGGCATTCGCGCGCGCCGTGAGATGTGGGAAGAGACCGCCTTCCTGAATGACGTAGCCGATCCGGCGACGGACTTCCTGCGCCGTTTCGGGATTGACCTTTGCGCCATCGAAAATCACTTCACCCCGGTCGGGTTCGAGGAGCCCGATGATCAAACGCAGCAACGTCGATTTGCCGCAACCGCTCGGTCCGATCAAGGCGGTCGTTAGGCCAGGGGGGAAATCGAGATCCGTCGGCTGGAGCGCGACGGCCTCGCCGAAGCTTTTGCTGACGCCGAGCAGTCGAACGAGCGGTTCCATGAGGCGAGTCGCCCCATTATAGCGTCGTGAAATGGAAGACCGCGAAAAGTTTTTGCGGATCGGTCCAGACCCGCGCCGGTTGAAATCCCGCGGAGCCAGCGAGCGCGCTAAAACCCTCAATGGTGTGCTTGTAGGAAAACTCAGTGATGATTTTCTCCCCTGGCGCGAAATGAAATTCGCGGTCGCCCAGATGCACGGTTTGATCGGTTTCGCTGATCAGGCGCATCTCGATGCGCGAGGCTTCCTCGTTGAAGACCGAGAGATGGCGCCAGTTGGTCAAGTTAAAATCCGCATCCAGTTCGCGATTCGCGCGCACGAGGATATTGAGGTTGAACGCCGCGGTCACGCCGGCGGCATCGTTGTAGGCGGCCTCGAGCACCTCCTTCGATTTCACCAGGTCGACGCCGATGATGAGTCCGCCGCTTTCACCACAAAGCCGGCAGACGCGCTCGAGAAAATGCTTCGCGACTTCCGGCTTCAAATTTCCAATCGTCGAACCGGGAAAATAAACCGCGATGTGCGCCGGCTTTCGCGACGGCGTGGGCAGCTCAATCGGTTGCAGATAATCGGCGCAGACCGGCAGGATTTCGAGCGTCGGCATTTCGCGGCTGAGGGCTTCGGCGGATTCGGTAAGGTGTTGCTTCGAAATGTCGACTGGGACATACGCGATCAGATTGCAGAGATGCTCGAGTAGCATCCGAGTTTTGATCCCAGCACCGGTGCCGAAGCCGACGAGTTCTGCATTATCGCCGATCGATTCCGCGATCTCCGCTCCGTAGTGCCGCAGGATCTCCGTCTCCGTCCGGGTGACGTAATATTCGGGCAACTCGCAGATCTGCAGAAAGAGATCGGACCCGCGCTCGTCGTAGAAGAATTTGCTCGGCAGGGTGCGCGGCGTACTCGCCAGCCCCGCAATTGCCTGCTCGAGAAAATCCGAAGCTGCGGGCTCGAGATCAAGCACGGCCACGCCGGTCGGTTCACTCATGAGGGGTCGCGGGCGAGGCGGATGCCGGTGAATTGCCAGCGTTTTTCCGGTTGGAAAAAATTGCGATAAGTCGCGCGCAGGTGGTTCTGCGACGTGGCGCAGGAGCCGCCGCGGAGGACCATCTGGTTGATCATGAACTTGCCATTGTATTCGCCGAGCGCGCCGGGCGCGGCGCGATAGCCGGGGTAGGGGAGATAAGCGCTCCGGGTCCATTCCCAGACGTCGCCGTACATCTGCCGCAGCTTCTCGTTAGGCGCGTCCGCGGCGGGGGCGGGATGGAAACGCAGATCAGCGACGAAGTTGCCCTTGATCGGCAGACCGGCGGCGGCCCGTTCCCATTCAAACTCGGTGGGCAACCGCGCGCCACTCCAGTTCGCGAAGGCGTCCGCTTCGAAATAGCTCACGTGCGTGACCGGCTCGGCCGCATCGACCGGGCGCATGCCCGAGAGAGAGAAATTCCACCAGACGCCATCGTGTTTGCTCCAATAAAGCGGCGCCTGCCAGCGCTGTTCGTTCACGGTCGTCCAGCCTAACGACAGCCAATATTCCGACCGGGCATAGCCGCCGGCCTCGATGAAGGCGAGGTATTCGCCATTCGTGACGGGGCGCGTCGCGAGCGAGAAAGCGGGCACGAGCGCGCGATGGCGCGGGCTTTCGTTGTCGTAGCTAAAGCCACCCCCCGCGTGCCCGATCTCGAGAATCGTCTCGTCGAAATCAACGAAGCTCGCCGACGCGATCTGTCGGGTTTCGCCGGTGTGGGTTTGTTCGCGAAAAATCGGATGGAGCGGGTTCTGCGAGAAGACGTGCTTAATGTCGGTAACGAGCAATTCCTGGTGCTGCTGCTCATGGTGCAGGCCGATGGTGAAGACCGGGTCCATCTCGGAGAGGAGCGCGTCGTCCGCGCTCGCGAGGAGCTGAGCCACGTGGGTGTCGATCGAATGGCGAAAGCGATAGGTTTCCGCCACCGTCGGGCGCGAGATCAAGCCGCGCAGATCGCGCCGATGCATGTCGCCGGCGGCGTTGTAATAGGAGTTAAAGAGGTAAGCGTACTCCGGCACCTCGGTCTGGTAACCGGGCAGAAAAACTTTCAGGATGAAGGTCTCGAAAAACCAGCTGGTGTGCGCGAGATGCCACTTGGTGGGGCTGACGTCGGGCATCGATTGCACGACGAAATCTTCCTGCTCGAGCGTTTCGCAGAGGCGATGGGAAAAATCCCTGACCTGCCGGTAACGCTCGAGCATCTGCGCCGCGCGGCCGCCGCCAGGGGACCGCACTTCAGTCGACGCTGCCGGTTCCAGTTCGGCGACGCCGTTCATTGCTCCGCTCGCTCCTGTTCCAACTCGTCTCGCCGCGCTTCGACCATTTGATCGTGCGCCGCCTCCTCGATTCCGCCCGTCACCAACTCTTCACCGACATTGACGTCTTCGTCGAAGCCATTGTTAGGCACCTGATGACCGGATGAACCGAGCACCTCATCGCGCTCGGTCGCTTCATCGCTCACTTCGTCCGTCGCTTCCGGCGCGTGATCGGCCTCCACGCCGGTCAGTTCGTTCTTCGCCTGGGTCCAGTCGGCGTCGGTAAATTCGTCCGCTTCCCGCTCGTCGATCATCGCAATTTCGCGGGCGCGTTTCTCGACCATTTCGGGCGAGGGAACCCCCATGCCGTTCCCATGCAGTGTGATTTTGCCGTGCGGCGCGTGCGATCGTTCGTTCATATCTTCTAATTCGTTTGGCGGATGCAGAGTGGTCCGCGGATTCGCTCAAGTGTGACCGCAAGGAGCGTCGGTTATTCCTCCCGGAAACTCAATTACGCCCGCAGCGAAGGCGCGGGCCTTTAACCCGGCTCGCCGGATTCGAGGAAGTAGAGCAGCCGCCAAATGCGATCGCCCTGTCCGCGTTCGATCACCTGCACGGGCGAAGATCCATCCAGCGCGGGGTTGGGTTCCTTGAGCCAGCGCCCCACGTCCTGCGGCTTCATCAGGCGGGCAAGGCTATCGAGCAGCCGATCCATCTCCACGAGGGCCCGCCGGACCGAGTTGGAATGCGTTTTCCCTTTGCTCCAATCCGCCACCGCGCGGAGCGAGAAACCGGTCAGCCGGCTCACCGTCTCCTGGCGGAGCCCAAACCGGTCTGTGATCTCATCGATCGCGGGCGGCCCCGCGACCTTCATCGCGGGGTGATAGATTGCCGGCTCGTCTTTCACCCGCGGGGTGGCGGTGGTTCGCCGCCCGGTTGTTTTCTTCGCTTTCATGATTTCACTCTATACCCCCGCGGCATATCTACAAGCATTTTCTCATGCAATTATGCATGCACCATATCACGTCAGTCTGACCCTTTCCAGTTTGGCCGCGTCCAGCACTTCGACCCTGCTGAACTCACGCCGGCGCTCCGGGAAGTAGACCACATTCACCCCTGCCGGGACCCGCGCCGAGGCGCTGAGCATGCCTTCTCCGCCGTTCGTGAAAACAGCGCGTCCGACGGCCTGGGTCAGGCTTTCCTTCCCTTCCTCCTGTATTTTGCGCCAATCTTCGGTCTGCAGTTCCTCCATCGTTAGGCCGAGGACGGCCCTGGTCTCCGGATCGGTCAGATCGACGACGGCCTGCAGCGCCAGGTCGATCGCGACCAAGAGTCTCGGCGTGCGAAAAGGCCAGGGCACTCGCGCGTAATCCGCGGTCGCGCGCGATTCCACGACCGCGACCGTATCCTCGGTGCTGCCGTAAACGGCCCGGAACGATCCGATCGCGTTCCAGCGCCCGCCATAGAGATAGCTGCCCTGGCCATGCAGAATGCTCTGCGGGCTCGGGTAATCCAGCGTCGTCACCCGGTAGGCGGCGCCGCGCCAGGGGCGTAGCAGTTCCGGCGCAGCCCGCAGGCGCCGGTTGATTCTGCCGAAATGTTTATGTGGTCTGGCCTTCATAAAGAGCGCGCGATGGCAGCGCCGCCATCTGGCCGTGGACCGCCTCTCGATGGCAACCCAAAAACAAACTTTCCTCGCGAGCGGGTCCCGTTGACTTGGTCGTTGCCGGCCGTTCTTGCTTGTGAACAACGACGATTCTTCGGTGAAACGCCGACGAGCCGGCGGAGACCTGCAGGCAGCCAATGCGCAGGTTTCGGCCATCGTCGATTCCACCTATCGGGTCAACGGCGGTGTGGTGATGGATCCCGTGACTGCCTTGACGCTTTCGCGACACACTTCAAAAGGAAAGTAACTTTCAGCAGTAGTCTCACCGCAAAGTCGAAGAGTCTTCCTCGGTCCTACGAGTTGGTGATCGTTCGCGGCACTTCCGGGCACTCGGTGGTTCTGGCGAGGTGCCGGGACCAGCAAGAGAGGGCGGAGTGGGCGGATGACGCAGGTGGCCGCGGCGGCCCCAGACTGCCGAGCTACTGAAATTATGGAATCTATGGCGTTCTGGCATGTCTGTTGCTTGAACTTTGGCACCGATGAACCTCTTCCTCCGCTCTCTTTCCCGATTCTGCCTCGCCCTCCTCGGGCTCCTGTTCCTGGGGCCTCAGGCCTCGCTAGCGAAGGCCGGCTGGGCCGGAACAGAAGTTTACGGCATCGCGCCGGACGGCGCTGAGCTGCACTGGGTTGTCTACACGCCGACGACGCCGCGGCCGTGGCCTGCGGTGCTGGTGATTCACGGCGGCGGTTTCAAGAGTGGGGGACCGGCCAGCGGTGCCGCCTGCGCCCTCGATCTCGCGAACGCCGGTTATCTTGCCTTCTCCATCGAATACCGGCTGGCCCCGGACGGCAGCCTCGTCGGCCAAACCTCCGATGGCCGTTATCCCCAACAGACTGACGACGTAAAAATGGCCATCCGCGCCGCGCGGGCGGATGCCCGCTGCAACGGCCAGGTCGGCGCAATCGGCGGCTCGGCCGGCGGTCATCACGCCACGTATTGCTCGGTTACTGGCGCGAAGGGCGACGATCGTCTCGATGTCGGCGTGAGCCTTTCCGGCGCCTATGATTTTACCGACTTCAGCGACGACCCGAACATCAACGCCTTCGTCAATAACGTGACTAACTATGTTGGGGTCACCGAATTCGAAACCGCGGTCCTGCACGCCGCTTCCCCCGTGAATTTCGTCGATGCGGAAGCCGCGCCTCTCTTCCTGATCCACAGCGCGCAGGACCCGATGCCGTTCTCCCAGCTCGCGGACATGACGACGAAGCTGGACTCGTTAGGCATCACGACCTATCAGCAGCTCACTCTGCCCGGTTCGCTCCACGCCTTCGACTACTGGTCGCTCGTGAAAGAACAGGTGATCGCGTTCCTCGAGGCGCGGTTCGCGGGCGTGCCCTTTCCTCCGCCCACCGACAGCCCGCCCCCTACGCCGACACCCACGCCGGTAATACCCGACAATGTCTTGTTAAACGTCTCGACACGCGTCGATGTGAAAGGCGGCGATAACGTCATGATCGGCGGCTTCATCATTACCGGCAACAAGGCCAAGCAAGTCGTCCTCCGGGCGATCGGGCCTTCCTTGGCAAATGCGGGGGTAACCGACTATCTCGCCGATCCTGAGATGGAACTATACGATTCTGCCGGTAGTCTCCTGCGAGCGAACGACAATGCCGAGAATATTCCCGTGGAAATCATCGCCGCGGGCCTCGCCCCGGCCGATCCGCGGGAGTCTCTCATTGCAATTAATCTCAACCCGGGCGCCTACACGGCAGTCATCCGGGGCGCCAATGACACAACCGGCGTTGCTCTCTGGGAAGTCTTTGACCTTGCCCCGAGCAGCTCACGCGTCGGCAACATTTCGACCAGAGGCCGCGTCGCTGGTGGCGATTCTGCCATGATCGGAGGATTCATCCTGGGCGGCCGCGCCCCGACCAAGGTCATCATTCGCGCCCTCGGGCCTTCTTTAGCCGCGGCCGGCGTCACGGGCGCGTTGCAAGATCCGCTGCTCGAAGTCCACGATGGCAACGGCTCGCTCCTCGTCTCGAACGACAGCTGGCGTTCGACTCAGGAAGACGAGATCATCGCCTCCACCATTCCGCCGACGGATAACCGGGAAGCCGCGATCGTCGCGACGCTCCCCTCCGGGCCATACACCGCCGTGGTTCGCTCGGCTGACAACGGATCGGGAGTCGCTCTGGTGGAAGTCTACAACTTGGGTAGTCCATAGGCAGACTCGCGGTTCTGCTGGTCTGTCACGCGACTTTGGAGCGTCGGACAAGGAGGAAGATGTTTACCCTCTTCTCAGGCTGCCGCATGGTCGGTCGCTACCCGAGTTCTTCCTCGTAGCCGCTCCTTTCGTCGTTGGTTGGTTTTTCAATCTGGGGGTTGCGATGCGCGCCGCCGTCGTTCCGGTTAACACCAAGACATCGGGGCGTTTTCTTCATACGGCGACATTACTCGCCAATGGAAAAGTGTTAGTGGCGGTGGCCGGAAAGGGAGCGACGCCGTTGAAGACCTCGGCGGCCTGCAACCAGCCCTCGATTCAGCCGAAATCTACAAGCCAGCCACCTCGCAAATGAGTCTCTTCGGCACGAT
Source organism: Chthoniobacterales bacterium (assembly GCA_038240025.1). Classification (GTDB taxonomy): domain Bacteria; phylum Verrucomicrobiota; class Verrucomicrobiia; order Chthoniobacterales; family UBA10450; genus Palsa-1392. The sequence continues at coordinate 12,223 of JBBSED010000051.1, read as the reverse complement.
GAGGCGGCGCGACGGAATCACGCAGCTATCCTTTTACAAGACGGCCGGGTTCTTATTGGCGGCGGTGTAGATAACCCCGCTGTCAATGACACGGCCGAGGTCATCATTCCGTAGATTCGATCTGGCTTGCGATGCGTCGCTACACTTGGAGCTCTTCGAAGTCGAAATGGGAGCTTGCACCCGACCACTATGCTACTCCAGAAGCGGGCCCAAGGTAAAGATACATGTTGCGCCGCCTGGTTCGATGACTTGGGGCTATACCCGGCGGCGATGGGAACGATCTCACCCTAACCGTGCGGTAGGCCGTCGTTCTTCCTCTTTTTCTTGACTTAGCCAGAGCTTTCTGTGGGAATCCACGCGATGAAATCACTCGCGCTTCTCGCCGCTCTCGTTTGCTTCTCGGCCGCTGACTTCGCTCTCGCTGGCAGCGCCACCTGGGGCGCGATGCCCGCGACGAACGATTACAACACCGCCAGCAACTGGAATCCCGCCACCGTGCCCAACGCGCCGACGGACATCGCGACCTTCGCCACTTCTGCGGTTACTCAGCTTTCCATATCGAGCGACGTGACCGTGGACAGTATGATCTTCGGCCCCGGCGCCGATAGCTTTTCACTGAGCGCGACCTCTACGCAATTGATATTTTCTGGAGATGGGGTGACCAATGAATCGGGTCAGACGCAATTCTTCACCTTGAATGGAACACCCCAGAGTCCCTTTTTGATTGAGTTTGAAAACTTATCGAACGCCGGGGAGGCCGCGAACTATGTCCTGAGCGGCGGAGGCAACATTTACTTCACCGGGAAGGCCACCGCCGGGAGCGCGACTTTTGTGGCGGAGAGCGATTACGACAAGCAACCGGGCTCCTATCGTGTGTACATTGAATTCAACGGCGGCCCATCGGTTAAGGCGGGGAACGCTACCTTTAATCTCCTCCACCATTCGGTCGTCGCTTTCGATGGGGGAACGGCCGAAAACGCTACCTTCAACGTCGCGGGAGGAATCTTAGCCTTCGACTTCCATGGTGACGCGGGCGACAGCATCATCGATTGCAGCGAGGGAGGATCCGTTACCTTCTATCTCAACAGCATATCGGGGGGGGCGTTTCACGCGACCGCGCACGGCGCGACTGGCCGCAAAGGGTCGCCCGGCCTCATCACCATGGGGAGCGACCACGCCGCCGCCGGGACCTTCGTCGTCGAGGGGGGAATCGGCCAGCAATCGCGAGGCGGGACGATGGTCCTTAACGACAGTGGCACCCTGAGTGATGGTAACGCGACGGTCACAGGGGGAAAATCGGGTGGACTCGGCGGCACCCTCTCGTTTGCGGGGAGGAGCGATGGAGGGACGGCGCGGATCAGCCTTTCCGGGAATGCCATGCTGGACCTTAGCCGGCATGATCGAGGCGATGCGATCAACGTCGGCTCGATCGAGGGCAAAGGCACGGTCATCCTCGGCGCGATCCCAGTTTATCTTGGAAACAACAATCTCAGCACCGCTTTTTCCGGCGTGATTCAGGATGGAGACTCTCGGCCAGGAATCGGCCCTTTATTAAAAGTCGGCAGCGGCACGCTCATCTTGAGCGGCGCCAGCACTTACGTGGCCGGTACTACTGTCTCTGCGGGCGCGCTCAGCGTGACGAATCTCAGCGGCTCCGCGACCGGAACCGGACCGGTGACAGTGAGCGGTGGCACGCTCGGCGGCTCGGGAATCATCGGCGGCGCGGTCACGGTTGGTCCGGCGGTTTTGTGGCCCTCGGTGGCGCTCTCGGACCCAGCCACACTTACCGTTCAAGGCTCGCTAACGTTGGGCTCCGGCAGCACCTACACCTGCCGACTCAACAGCAAAAAAATGCAGAGCGACAGCGTGACAGCGAACGGCGTCACGATTGCCAGCGACGCGCAATTCGACTTCATGTCGGTCGCAACCAAGCAACTGCCCCCGGGAATGACTTTTGTCGTGCTCAATAACACCAGCGCGACCCCAATCAGCGGCACCTTCGCAAACTTAGCCGACGGCGCCACGATCAACGCCGGCCAGAATAATCTCAAAGCCAGCTACGAGGGCGGTGACGGGAACGACCTCACCCTGACCGTGGAGTAGCTGTCGTTCTTCCTCTTTTTCTTGACTTAGCCAGCGCCTTCTGTGGGAATCCACGCGATGAAATCACTCGCGCTTCTCGCCGCTCTCGTTGCCTTCTCGGCCGCTGACTTTGCTTTCGCTGGCAGCGCCACCTGGAGCGCGACGCCTGCGACGAACGATTGGAACACCGCCGACAACTGGAACCCCGCGACGGTGCCAAATGCACAGACGGACATCGCGACCTTCGCCACTTCCAGTGTGACGCAGCTTTCCCTATCGAGCAGCGTCAGTCTGGGCGGCATGGTCTTCAATCCCGGCGCCGACAGCTTTTCCCTGACGACGGTGGTCGGCAGTATCACTTTTTACGGAGCGGGTGTGGTCAACAACTCGGGCCAGACGCAATCATTTGATCTGGCGGCCACTGCTGACTCCGGAGGAATCGCTTTCAATAATTCGGCGAGCGCGGGCGTAGCGACGAGTTATACCATCGGGGCGAAAGACGGAATCTCTTTCAATAATTCGGCCACCGCCGGGAGCGCGAATTTCGTGGTGCAAGGGACCGCGGAAGATCGGGGGGTGATTTATTTCTTCGGCAGTTCGAGCGGGGGGAGATCGACCTCAGGGAATGGCACCTTTACCGTGCTCCAGGGCGGGTTCGTCATTTTCGGCGGGGCCACGGCGGGGAACGCCACCTTCGACGTGGCGGGAGGAATTGTAGAGTTTACCCCCGACGGCACGGGGGGCCAGAGCATCATCGAGTGCAGCGACGGCGGAGCCGTCTATTTCGGTTCCTCTGGCGACACGCAGACAGTGCAGGCGACTGCGCGCGGCGCGACGGGCCGGAAGGGCTTGCCCGGTCTCATCGAAGTGGACACGTATCTGCCTTCCGCCGGAACCTTCGTGGTGGAGGGCGGAACGGGCAGTCAATCGCCCGGCGGCGAATTGCTCGTGGCCTTTGAGGGCACTCTAAGTGAAGGGACCGTGACCGTGACCGGGGGAAAATCGGGCGGACTGGGGGGGACGCTTCTCTTTCGGGGGAAAAGTGATGGAGGCACGGCCCGCCTCAGTTTGTCCGGGAATGCCGTGATGGATTTCAGCCGCCATGACCTGGCGTTCGGGACCGTCTCGGTCGGCTCCATCGAGGGGAAGGGTTCGGTCATTCTCGGTGCCATCCCGCTCCTGGTCGGGGCGAATGGTCTCAGCGCCACCTTCTCGGGGGTGATTGAGGATGGGAAGACTCGGCTAGGAATCGGTTCCTTGGTCAAAGTCGGCAACGGCACCCTCGTCCTGAGCGGCGCCAGCGCCTACGAGGGTGGCACCACTGTCTCTGCGGGGTCACTTAGCGTGACCAATCTGAGCGGCTCCGCAACCGGCACGGGACCGGTGACGGTGAGCGGCGGCACGCTCGGCGGCTCGGGAATTATCGCCGGCGCGGTCACGGTGGGTCCGGCGGTTTTGTGGCCCTCGGTCGCGCTCTCGGATCCAGCTGCGCTCACCGTGCAAGGCTCGCTAACATTTAACTCAGGCAGCACCGACACCTGCCGGCTCAACAACAAGAAAAAGCAAAGCGACATGGTGACGGCGAGCGGCGTCACCATCGCCAGCGGCGCGCAATTCAATCTCGTGCCGGTCGCGGCCGGACAACTACCCCCGGGAATGACTTTTATCGTTCTCAACAACGTCGCGGCTACCCCGATCAACGGGCTGTTCGCGAACCTGGCCGACGGCGCGACGATCAGCTCCGGCCAGAATACCCTGCAGGCCAGCTACGAAGGCGGCGATGGCAACGATCTTACTCTGACGGTGCAGTAGGCAGAGTCCGCGACCCGACGGCCAGATTGTTTTAACGGGCTCTTTCGACTTCACCAGAACCGCCGAAGAAAATAACCCTGAGAATTTGCTTGTCATTCACGGCGTCGAACTAGCGGCGAAGCATGAAAGGAACTGGCGAAAACACTGTAAGCACTGCGAGTCTTACCCGGAAAGACAACGAGTCTTAAGAGTGCTTCGGTCGCCACAGAATTTTTCGGATAAATTCGGACACGAGAGCAGCTTTTCTTTGTGCGAATCAGGCAGCGCACTCGTTATTGCGGTCGTGGAACCCGAATACGAACCCCGGATGACGCGGGATTTCAATAAAAAGGTCGTTGTTAAACGACACCGAACTTCAGCGACCTTGTTCTCACTTCCGGATTTTAAGGGCTTGCTCAATCCAATTACATACGAAAAGAGGCGGGGGCGGGAATCGAACCCGCGAATAGAGGTTTTGCAGACCCCGACCTTACCACTTGGCTACCCCGCCGGACTGCGAGCGGGAGCGTAGGCGCGCACTTTCGGAGTGTCAACGCGACAGGCTCTGCGATTGCGACGTTGCACGCCGGCATCGGGACGGACACTTTAGGCGCGATGTCCGCCGATTCCGCCGCCCTCTTCGCCCGCGCGCAGCGGCGCATTCCGGGCGGCGTGAATTCCCCCGTCCGGGCCTTTCGCGGCCTCGGCCGTGAGCCGTTTTTCGTCGAGCGCGCCGCCGGCGCAAACATCTGGGACGTGGACGGCAAAGAGTACATCGATTACGTCGGAACGTGGGGACCTGCGATCCTTGGGCACGCGCCGGCTGTGGTGGTCGAGGCCGTGAAAACAGCCGCCGCGCGCGGAGTCAGTTTTGGCATTCCCAACCCGCTGGAGGTGGAAATGGCGGAACTGATCTGCGCCTGGGTGCCTTCGATTGAAAAGGTGCGGATGGTGAATAGCGGCACCGAAGCGACCATGTCATGCGTCCGCCTCGCGCGCGGCTTTACCGGGCGCGACAAGATCATCAAGTTCGCAGGCTGTTATCACGGCCACGTCGATTCGCTCCTCGTGCACGCGGGCAGCGGCGCGCTCACCCATGGCCAGCCGGATAGCGCCGGCGTGCCCGCGGCGTTCGCTGGCCTAACGATCGTGATTCCCTTCAACGATCTCACCGCCGTGCGCGCCGCCTTCCAGGAAAATCCCGGAGAAATCGCCGCGATTATTCTCGAACCGATTCCCGCGAACGCGGGTCTCTTCTTTCCCGCCGATGGTTTTCTCGAGGCGTTGCGCGAAGAATGCACGCGACAGGGAGCGCTCCTCATCTTCGACGAAGTGATGACCGGTTTCCGCGTCGCCCGGGGCGGGGCGCAGGAGGTTTACGGAATTCAACCCGATCTCACCGCGCTCGGCAAAGTAATCGGCGGCGGTTTGCCGGTCGGCGCGTTCGGCGGTCGCGCCGAGATCATGAACCAGCTCTCGCCGCTCGGCCCGGTTTACCAGGCGGGGACGCTTTCCGGTAACCCGCTGGCGATGGCCGCGGGCCTCGCCCAGTTGCGCGAGCTCGAGCGGATCGCCGGGTGGCAGCGGCTCGAAGAACTTGGCGCGCAGCTCGAGCAGCTCACTCGAGACTCGTTAGGCACAACCGGCGCGGCCGCGATTTTCCATCGCATCGGTTCGATGTTTTGCCTTTTCTTCACCGCCGATCCAGTGACCGATCTCGTGAGCGCGAAACGCAGCGATGCCGCGCGCTTCGCCCGCTTTTTTAATTACTGCCTCGACGCCGGCGTTTACTTCGCGCCCTCGCAGTTCGAGACCGGTTTCATCTCCACCGCCCACACCCCGGCGCACATCGAAGCGACCGCGCGGGTTGTCGCGGAAGCGCTCGCCGCATGACGCCTGCCGCGGCCGAAACCTCAGCTCCGGTTCGGGTCCGCGCGCTCGCGAAATTCTTCTTCGAAGGCGAGCGCAAGTTCTTCGTCAAGGGTGCGACCTACGGGCCTTTCAAGCCGGATGCCGCGGGTGATTATCTCGGCACTCCCGAGCAGGCGCGGCGCGATCTGCAACAGATGCGCGAGCTCGGAATCAACGTCGCGCGCATCTATCATCTGCCGCCGAGTTGGTTTCTCGACTGCTGCGCGGAAGCGGGCGTGCGGGTGATGATCACCCTCCCGTGGGCGAAGCACATCGAGTTTCTCGTTAGGGCGAAAACGCGGCGCGAAATCGTCGACGCGGTGCGGAAGGCGGTCGCGACCCACGCCGGGCATCCCGCCATCTTCGGTTATCTCGTCGGCAACGAAATCCCGACCACGATGGTGCGTTGGTTAGGGGTGAGGAAGGTCACGGAATTCCTCGAGGAGCTGATCCGGGTCGGGCGCGAGGTGGATCCGCACGTCCTCTTCTCTTACGCGAGCTATCCGCCGACAGAATATCTCCTGCCGCAGAACGTCGATTTCTATTGCTTCAACGTCTACCTGCACGACCAGCGCGACTTCGAAAATTATCTCCTGCGCCTGCAAAACCTGGCGGAGGAAAAGCCGCTCATGCTCGGCGAGTTCGGGATGGATACCCAGCGCCATCCCGAGGAAGAGCAGGCCGAGATGCTGAGCTGGCATGTCGACTCGGTGGTGCGCTGCGGACTGGCGGGCACGATTTTTTTCGCCTGGACCGACGAATGGTTCACGGGCGAGCAGGAGATTCTCGATTGGTCGTTCGGACTCGTTAGGCGCGATCGCTCGCCGAAGAAATCGTTCTTCGCGCTCCAGAAGAAACTCGGCCAGGACGATTCCGCGCTCCCGCATCGCGACCTTCCCCGGACGCCGTTCGTTTCGGTCATCGTCTGTTCCTTCAACGGAGGGAAGACGCTCGAGGAATGCCTGGAGTCGTTAGGCAAAATCAATTACCCGGCTTACGAAGCCATCCTGGTCGATGACGGCTCGACCGATAACACGCCGGAGATCGCGGCGCGCTTTCCGAACGTCCGTTATATCCATCAGACGAATCACGGCCTGAGCTTCGCGCGAAACGCCGGCGCAGCCGTCGCGCAGGGCGAAGTGCTCGCCTATACCGACTCCGACTGCATGGCCGACCCCGATTGGCTTTACTATCTCATCGGCACGCTCGTGAGCGGCGACTACGCCGGCGTGGGCGGGCCGAACATTTCGCCGCCGGCGGAAAACTGGGTCCAAGCCTGCGTCGCCGCGGCGCCGGGCGGGCCGAGTCACGTGCTCCTCACCGACACCGTCGCGGAGCACATCCCGGGTTGTAACATGGCCTTCTATCGCTGGGCCTTCGATACCGTCGGCGGGTTCGACATCGAGTATCGCAAAGCCGGCGACGACGTGGATTTCTGCTGGCGACTGCAACAGGAAGGCCACGTCATCGCCTTCGCGCCGACCGCGATCGTCTGGCATCATCGGCGTTTCACGCTGAGCGCGTTTCGCAAACAACAAGCCGGCTACGGCGAAGCGGAATCGATGCTCCGCTTCAAGCACCTGATCTTTTTCGGCCCCACCGGCACCGCGAAATGGCGCGGGCAAATTTACGGTTCGCCGCGCTTCAGTTGGTTCATCAATCGCCCGATCATTTACCACGGAGTATTCGGCGAAGGCTTTTTCCAATCAATTTATCCGACGCCGCAATCAGAAATCGCGAACTACCTCAGCAGCGTCGAATGGTTCGCGCTCACGCTCTTCCTTTTCGGTCTCGGCATCTTTCTGCCGATCCTTCGGATCGTGCCCTACCTGATGCTCGGCGGCACGCTCTGCGTCGCGCTTTCCTACATGCTCCGCGCGCGGATAGAGCCGAAGTTCGATACCATCCCGGCGCGGTTGCTCGTGATGTTCCTCGCCTTTGCCCAGCCCCTCGTGAGGGGATGGAACCGCTATTTCACCTGGCTGGAGTTCAAGCGCACACCGCGAAACGTCATCGGCACACACGAGAAAATGCCGCAGGGCGACGCCGGCCGGGGCAACCTGCGGCGCCGTCGTTATTGGAGCGAAGAGGGCGTCGAGCGCAACGCGCTGCTCAAGTCGACTTTCCAGCTCCTCGAGGAGGAGGGTTGGAGCTACTCCGCCGATACCGGCTGGAAGGAATGGGACATCCAGATCTACGGGAATTTTTTCTGGAGCATCATCGTGCGCACCGTGACCGAGTATCACGGCGGCCCGAAGTGCCTAACGAGAGTAAAACTCAGCTACCGCTTCGTCACCACCACGGTGATCATCAACCTGCTCATTCTCGCGCTCCTGATCTATCGCTATCTGAACATGGCCGGCGCCGAGGTGCGGCTGATCATTCCCTACGCTCTTTTTCTGATTTTCCTCGGGACGCGGGCGCGCCGGTTGAAACGGCGGGTGGCGGAGATTGTCGATGTCGCGGCTTTCCGGCTTGGCCTGCAACGCCTGCGCAAGAACCGGCCGGCCGAGGACAATCGTTAGGCAGGGAAGGCTTCCCTCGCGCTCCTCGCGGTCCTGATGTAGACGTTTCGCTATGCGAAACGCGGGTATCGAAAAGGCCACCAGAGTCGACGCTCGCGTTTCGCACAGCGAAACGTCTACCCTCTCGACCTGGCCGTAGGGCATGACACGCTCCAGGCACGGACGGCTCTGGCTCGCCCTGCTCGCCGAGCTGCTTCTCCTCGCGGCCCTGCGGTGGTTTGACGACTGGCGCTACGCGGAGATGCCGGTGCGCTTCGTAGAGGTCGCGCTCTTTGGCGGAATCGCCTACTACGCCGCAGCGTCGGAGTTCGTTAGGCTAAACGGCCGGCTCGCGGTCGTGACTTTCTGGAGCGTGGCCATCCTCCTCCGTCTGGTCGTGCTCCCGCTCGAGCCGGGCGACGATCTCTGGCGTTATCAATGGGAAGGCGCGGTTCAGAACGCCGGGTTCAATCCGTATGTCCTCGCGCCCGACGCCGCGGAACTGGTCCCGGTCCGGCCGCAATTTCCGGATTGGAATCGGATCAATCATCGCGATTACAGCGCGATCTATCCGCCGGGGATGGAGCTGGTTTTCGCCGGGCTCAGCCGGTTCCACGCAGGCGCGCTCGTCTATAAACTGCTCTTCGCACTGGCCGATCTCGCGGCCTTGGCGATCCTCCTGCGGCTGATCGGGGGACGCGATCGATACCTCGACGCGGTCTGGTATGCATGGAATCCCCTCGTCGTTTACTGCTTCGCGGGCGCAGCGCATTTCGACATTCTGATGATCCTGCCGATGCTCGCGGGCATCTGGTGTTTCGTGCGCAGCCGCGCGGAAGCCGCGCCCGGCCGGCAATGGAGTTTCGCGGCGCTCGGCGCGGTCGCGCTCGGGCTGGCGATCTCGATCAAGCTCATCCCGCTGCTTCTCCTGCCGGTCTGCGTGTGGGCGCTCGGGCGGCGCGCCTGGGTGCTCGCACTCAGTCTGGTTATCCCGGCGCTGCTGAGTCTGCCGTTCGGCTTTCCGCGAGTCACGATCTGGAACTCGTTAGGCCGGTTTATTTATGTCACCCGGCTGAACGACATCTTCTGGTGGATCATCGAGGACACGGTCTGGCCTAACGTGCACCAGAAAAACTACAGCTATAACGTCGTGATCCTGATCTCGGTCGCGGTGGTCTCACTGATTTTCGTGCGCAACTGGAGGCGAGGTTTGCTCTGGGCGATGGGGACCGCGCTCATCCTCAGCCCGGTGTTGCACCCTTGGTATTGCACCTGGATTTTGCCCTTTGCGGCCTGGCGCCGGGCGCGGCCGTGGATGGTCTTCTCGGTCACGCTCTTCGGCTACTATCTCTTCTGGGATGAACGGCTGTTCCGCTTGCCCTGGCATTCCGAGCCGTGGCTGCGCGGACTTATCCTGCTGCCGCCGCTCCTGGCGCTGGCTTTTTCGTTTCTACCTCGGCCATCGACGCCTGGAAATCTTCCGGAATCGGCGCCTCAAAAAGCATCCGCTTCGTCGAGCGAGGATGGGTGAAGCCGAGCTTCCACGAGTGGAGCATCTGGCGGGGCGCGGCGCGTTGCGCATTCCGCCCATAGAGGCTGTCGCCTAAAACCGGATGCCCCAGATGATGCAGGTGCACGCGAATCTGATGGGTGCGCCCGCTGTGCAGCGTGCATTCGACAAGGCTGACGCCGCGTTCTGATTTCAGAACTCGATAATCGGTCCGCGCGGTCCGACCGCGCTCCTGATTCACCGCCATCTTCTTGCGATGAATCGGGTGCCGCCCGATCGACGCGTCGATCGTCCCGTGCGCGCGCCGGAACGCGCCGGTCACGAGCGTGAGATAAATTTTCGTGATCTCGCGGTCGGCGAATTGTCGCGAGAGCTCGCGATGCGTCTCGTCGTTTTTCGCGACGACCATCGCGCCGCTCGTCTGCTTATCGAGTCGGTGCACGATGCCGGGACGCTGTTTGCCACCGATGCCGGAAAGGTTCGGGCAATGATGGAGGAGCGCGTTCACCAGCGTGTGCGTCTGGTTGCCGGCGCCTGGGTGAACTACGAGGCCGGCCGGCTTGTCGAGCACGAGCAGGTCGTCGTCTTCGTGCAGAATCCGCAGCGGGATTTCCTCGGCCTGGTCGGCGATCGGGACGAGGTCGGGCTCGATCAGCCTCACAACGTCCCCGGTCCGGACCGCTTCGCGCGGGCGCGTCTGCCGGCCATTCCAGGTGACCGCGCCAGTGCGAATCCAGTCCTGCAAACGGGCGCGCGAAAATTGCGGCAGCGCTTGCGCGAGAAAGCGATCGAGCCGCCAACCCGCATGCGCGCGCGTGACCTCGAGCTCGATCATAACGCGACGGAAAAGCGCGCTCCGCACCGCGTGGTTAGGCGCACTTCACGCTCCCGGAGTTTTCGCAGCCACCCACTTCCTGATCTCCGGCAGCAGACGCGTTTTCAGGTCCGCGCGGGTGCGGATTTCTTCAGCCGCCTTATCGACTTCACTCATGGCTTTGCCGGGCAGCTCGGCACGGACAAAAGTCTCCAATTCCGTGGCGTGGGCGGCGTCATTGAAGCCGCGGGCGACGTCGGGCAAGAAGCGCATGAGACCCAGGCTGTCGAGTTTGGGGGCGAGTTCTTTCCGATGCGCCTTGGCGAAATCCCAAGCCGCCTGAGGCTGCTCCGCCACGTGCGAGACGAAGACCACGAGTGCCGTTGCCCGGCTCGCGGGCAACTCGTCGCCTAACGACAGCGCGAGCGACTGCGTCGCGAAGTTCGGCGCCGCCGCGAGTGCGAAATAATAGTTTTGTTTCTCTTCGCTGTTTTTGGTCGCAAGCCCGAGCTGGTGCAGGCGGTCCCAGGTTTTCTGGTCCGCATTTTGGCCGACAATTGTAAAAACTGTCGCGCGGAGATCCGGCGCGAGCGTGGCCGGATCAGCGACGAACTTCTGGAAACGTTCCTCCGCGCCCGCGATCACCGCAGGATCGCGCAAATCGCCCAACGCCGTCAGGATGGAAACCCGGAGCAAGCCGGTGGCCACGGGTTCGTTAGGCTGGGGGGTCCAACCGACGCGTCGGAAAATCGGCTGCAAGAGAGAGCGGGCATATTGTCGGAACGCCGGGCGCTCATCCGATCCGATGTAGAGGGTGTCGAGATAAAGGAGAGGGCTCGCGATGCGATCCCAGACCGGGAGCTCGGCGTCATTCCGGAGGCTCTCGATGAAGCGAAAAAGATTCGCGACCGGCGCGCGATCCGCCCGGACCAGGGCCCACGTGTCGGCGAGCAGATCGATCTTCGCGGTGACCGGCAGCTGCGGCGCGACGGCGAGCAACCGGCGGAACAGATCCGCGTCATACTTAACCCGATAATAACCGACGTCGCCGGCATTCAGGATCACCGTTTGCGCCGGCTTCACCTCGGGCAGCGGAGCGGCCTGCGCTTCGAGGAGGAAGTTGTGCCCGCCCGGGTTCTTCTCGTTAGGCAAAACCTCCGCGTAGGCGATGGGGATCTTCCAGAAGAGGGGCGCCGGGTTCTTTTGATGCAGGGTGAAACGCTCCTGACTTATCGTTAGGCCAGAATCGGTCGGGCTGGTCGAAACCAGCGGCAAACCGGGTTGCTCGGTCCAGCTCGCGGCGATCGCGGCCACTGGTTTTTTTGAGGAGATGGCGAGCGCCTGCCAGAGATCGGCGGTGGTGGAGTTGGAAAGCTTGTGGGCCTGCATGTAACCGCGGATGCCGTCGCGAAAATCATTTTCGCCGAGGTAGCTCTCGAGCATGCGAAGAAAGGACTGGCCTTTCTGGTAAGTGATCTCGTCGAACGCGCTGTCGGTTTCGCTCTCAGTTTTCACCGGCTGCTGGATGGGATGCGTTGTCGAGAGCGAGTCGGTTACCATGGCATATTGCTTTTCGCCGTCGGCCCGCAGCCAGACCTGCCACTGCGGATT
>JBBSED010000050.1:0-24573 GCA_038240025.1 Chthoniobacterales bacterium | reverse complement strand
CTCGAAGAGCAGCTCGCTCCCCAGCACGCCCCAGACGTTGCGCTTCACCCGCACCAGCCGCTCGTCGTAGACTTGGATCTCATTGATCCCGACATAAGTGCGCACCGGCTTGATCCGCGCGAAGAGATCCATGACCGCAAATTGCTGCGGCGGGATCGCCACGCCGCCGACCCTCAGATGGTCAAACTCCGCCAGCCGGAGCGGCCGCACCCGACCCGAAGGCGTGCGCGCGGTCAGCTTGCTCGGCGTTTCGACGAGATGGAAATCCGCCACCTCCTTCTCGTCAAACACCGTCACGAAAGCGCCGGTATCGAGCGCCAGATTTCCACCTTTGCCGTCGATGCTGCACGGGACGGTGGGCGAGCCGTCACTGTTCACCGTCAGGGCGGCGCGGGCGAAACCGAGCGCGCCGGTCGCGCTGTTAAGATCGAGCGGAGGCCCGTCTTTCCCTTGGAGATAGAGCTGCTGCGTGCGGCAGTTGATGATCGCTCGGTAACGCCGCAGGAACTGCAGGCCGATGATCCCGTCCGCCGATTTACCGCTCTTCCCAGGCACCGGGCCGTGAAATTGCGCCGCGTCGTAGAGCGCCACCTCCTGCGCTGGGAAAGTCAGGGCGCCGATCCGCAGCTCAGCGATTTCTCCGGCCTCGAACCAGCGTTCACCGCTCCGCAACTTGCGCTCGTTCGCCGCGACATTGAAAGCCTTCGCGCGCTCGCTTTGCAGGTAGAAATTATCCTCGCCGGTATCGAGCAGCAGGGTTGCGAGGTGACCATTGATCGACGCGTCGACCAGCAGGTGATTCTGCGGACCGCGCTCCAGTGGCACTTGCGCGGCGCGCCCTTCGTCCAGCACGCAAAACACCAGAATGAGCAGGACAATTCCTCCGCGGAACATGAAGCAATATGGACAGGTCCCCTTCGATTTGAAATGGCTGCGGGCGGCTTCCCCGAACGCTACAAAAGTGGCAGCGCGCCTTTCACGGAGACGCGCTTGCGTTTCGCTCTTTGGCCAACGTGAACTCGTGTCGACGGCTTCGCCGACGCCACATTTCGCAGTGCAGTTTGCGGAAAGATCAGGTTTCCAGCGTGCGGGTGGCCGCGACGGGAGCCGGTGCTCCTCTTTTCTGGCCCTCGTGTTTTCCCTCGGCGAACTCTTCGATCATCTTTTTGTTGAAGGCGGGGATGTCATCCGGTTTGCGGCTGGTGACCAGGCCGTGGTCGATCACCACTTCTTCGTCGACCCAGGTGCCGCCGGCGTTCTTCACGTCAGTTTGGATCGCCGGCCAGGAAGTCAGGGTGCGGCCTTCGACGACGCCGGCATCGATCAGGACCCACGGTCCATGACAAATCGCCGCGACCGGTTTGCCCGCATCGAAAAAATGCCGCGCGAAATCCGTCGCCGCAGGCGTGGAGCGGAGCTCGTCGGGATTCATCAATCCGCCCGGGATCATGAGCGCGTCGTAGTCGTTAGGCTTGGCCTCCTCGAGGGTGAGGTCGACATCGAACTTGTCGCCTTTGTCGGCGTGGTTCATCCCTTGGATCTGTCCCGGTTTCGTGGAAACGATCGTGACTGTGGCGCCCGCCTCTTTCAGCGCGTCGCGCGGTTTAGTCATCTCGACTTGTTCGAAGCCGCTCGCGACCAGGATCGCCACTTTTTTTCCGTCCAGTTTTCCAGCCATAAAAATTCCCTTCCCTGAATGAGTGAGCCGCCGAGCGGAATGCCCAGGAGGCTGCGTAGATTTTCGCAGACGAGCACGACCGCGGATGTAGCGCGGGCCTCTGACCCGCGACAAACTTCGCGCGCACCGACCGCTCCCGCGGGTCAGAGACCCGAGCCACATCCGCCCGCGATCAGGCGAAAAGCGCGTCCAGCTCGGCCTGATGAGCGCGCACCAGATCCTCGTAACCAGTCCGGCTGTGATCGCCGACGTCGGGACTGAAATGGGTCACGATGCTAAAGAAATCCGCGAAGCCCTCAAAGTTACGCGCGAGAAAATTGGTCCACTCCCGGCTCTCGCGATGCGGCTGGCCGTTGCTGTCGAAGTGAATCATTTCGCCGAGGTCGGAGTAATTCCAGCCGCGGAACGGGACCCGCGGGACGAGGTCTTCGCGAGCGATGAAACGGAAGGTTTTCCCCTGGAGCAACCGGTCGTAGGCGGCACAGAAATTATGCAGCCCGATCCGCGGCTGGCCGAAAGTGTAGACGCCGCCGATCGGACGGATGATGCCCCCGGGAAGCATGGAGAAAACTCCGCCCGCCATCGCCGCGAGCGCGCCGCCCAGGCTGTGGCCGGTAATCCAAAGGGTCTTCTGCGGTCGGGTGGAGAGGCCGGCAAGATTCGCCGCGGCCGTTGCGACGGGCGGGATCACGCGGTTCATCGCCTGGTTGATTTTTTCCCACGAATGCCGGAGCGCGAAAGCGAAGCCGGCGTGCACTTCGCCAACGTTAGGCGCGCCCTCGAAAAACCACGCGAAGCGGCCCGGCGTCGAGTGCAGGTCGGTCATCCAATTCTTGATATCCTTGGTCCCGCAAAAAGCGATCGCGGCGAACTCGTCGCAGCCCGCGATGAGCGCGACCGTGTTCTCCAGCGGCTGTTCGAGGGTGATCCACTCGAAATCGGTGAAGCCCATCTGCTGCGTTGCTTCGCGGGCGCCGGCCTCGGTCCCGTAGGCGAGGTTACAAAGTTGTGCGAGCAGGAGCGCGTTCTGCGCGCTGAATCTGGTGGCGGTGTGATCGAAGTTTTTCATGGCGTTTTCCCCTGTTCAGACCGGGTTGTTTTTAGGCGCGATCGCCGACGCGACGCAATCTTTTTGCGTGGCGCAGGATTTTCCAGAACTCTTGCCTAACGAACGATCCAGAGGTTGCACGGGATCACATCGGTGATCCACGCGCTCTGCCGCGGGAGTTTTGTTTCCGGGCCGGGCTTGGTCTCGAACGGCACCACGAGCAGGTCGGCCTCGACGGCCTGGACGAAATCCGACGCGGCGAAGCCGGTGTTGCCGCGAATGCAGCGGGTCTCGATCGGCACTTTTGTCGGACCGGCCGCGAGCACGAATTCCTGCAGTGCGATCTCTTCTTCATCCAGGGTCCGCGCGATCGTGCGCGGATTTTTCCCGCGGCGCCGGGCGCGCGCCTTGTCGAAGGATGTGTAGTTGCGAATGACGTAGAGCCGCTCGCAATTTTCGCGCTCCGCGAGGTGGAGCGCGCGGCGAAAAGCCTGCTGCGCGTGGTCGCTGTATTCCGCCATGAAAACCATGTGGCGAATCGCCTTTGGCTCCAGCTCCGGCTGGAGAAAAAGCATGACCGAACAACTCGCCTCGCGCACTAGGCGACGGGCGACATTGCCGAGAAATTGCCGATGCGCCGCCTCCTTCTCGAGCGCGCCGGCGACCAAGAGTTCGAGCCCGTGCTCACGCGCGGTGGCGAGGATCGCCTCGGCGGGATCGCCTTCGGCGTAGTGAATCGCGGAGTCGGCGGGCAACTGCAGTTTTTTCAACGCCTCCGAAAATTTCCGGGTCGTGGTCGCGTCGCGTTTGCCGACGTAGATGAAACTGAGGGTCGCGTCGAAGCGATCGCGCACCCGGCGGGCTTCCGCGAGGACTTGGTGGAAGCGCGGGGAAAAAGTCGCCGCGACGGCGATGGAACGGTAGGGAGCAGCGTTCATTTCGCGCGGTAACTTGGGAGTGCGAAAGGCGGAGAGCAACTCGCCCGCAAGCGCAGGCGGCGCGGAATTGGGAAAATCCCCGGTTGGCCGCGGTCGCCTTTGTGCGAAATGTTCCGGCCATGCGGCGCGCGATTTATCCCGGCAGCTTCGATCCGGTCACCAACGGCCATCTCGACGTGATCGAGCGGGCGCGAAAACTTTTCGATGAAGTGGTGGTCGCGGTCGCGCATAACGATCAGAAGCAGCCGCTCTTCACGCTCGAGGAGCGGCTCGCTTTTCTGCGCGCGGTGACGAAGGGAATGGAGGGGGTGAAGATCGCACCGCTCGATGGGCTGCTGGTCGATTTCGCGGTGCGACAGGAAGCGCGCGCGGTGGTGCGCGGACTGCGCGCGGTCTCCGATTTCGAGTTCGAATTTCAGATGGCCCTGATGAACCGCAAACTCGAGGCGAGCGTGGAGACCATCTTCCTCATGCCGAAGGAGGAATACACTTATCTCAGCTCGCGGATCGTGAAGGAAATCGCCCGGCTCGGCGGCGACGTGGGCGGATTTGTGCCATCGTGTGTCGTGCAAAGTTTCCGGGAAAAATTGGGACGGTGAGCTCCGAAAGACTGCGCGAGTGAAGATTCATCTGCGGCAAATTCCAGCCGATGGGCTCCATCTCGAGGGTGAAGAGGAGTGCCCGATCCCGCAACTCGATCCGAAGGAAGCGCGCTGCACCGGACCGCTGCGCTACCATCTCGACGTCGGGATTTCCGAAGGCGCCCTCTGGGCAAACGGCGAGCTGGTGCAACCGGTGGAGCTGCATTGCGTGCGTTGTCTGGAGGCGTTTCCGTACGAGATCACGGTGAATGATTTCGCCCTGCATACCGAGCTCACCGGTCCTGAGGTCGTCGATCTCACGCCGTTCATGCGGGAGGATATTTTACTGAATCTGCCCCCGTATCCACATTGCGATCGCGATGGCGGGCGGGTCTGTCCGGTGCCGGAGGAGAAGGTGAACGGAGCCCAGGCTGAGCCGCTCGAAGCGCGCCCGCCCGATTGGAGCGCGCTGGATAAGCTGGGGCTCTGATTCGTTATCGTGCTCGTGCTCATGCTCGTAATCGCCTTGGGAATCGATCATGAGCACGAGCACGAGGGCCGAAGCGCTCCCCGTTTGCCTTTTCGCGATTTCCTGCTTTCCTAAGCCGCTCTTATGGGAGTCCCAAAACGCAAAACCTCGAAGATGCGCCTGCGCACGCGCAAGGCTTCGCATCGCTGGCAGCCGCCGCAGCTCAACAAATGCTCGCAGTGCGGTAGCACGGTGGCTTCCCATACCGCCTGCCCTTCCTGCGGTTATTACAAAGGCCGGCAGGTGCTGACGGTCGAGGCGTAGTCCCCCGACTTGCGCTTCCCCTTCCCTGCCGGAAGCGGATGAGCAAGTGAATCGATCAGCGCCGATGGCTTGGCGCTTTTTCATTTTGCATTCGCAGACTGAAAACCGCAAAGTGCCGCCTCGATGAAAATCGCTCTGGACGCCATGGGTGGCGATTTCGGGCCGCCCAATCTGGTCGGCGGCGCAGTCCTCGCCCTGCGTGAATACCCGCAGATCGAAAAACTGTTTCTCGTCGGCGACACGCCGCAGATCGAGGCCGAGCTGAAGAAGCTCAAGTGCAACGACGGCCGGATCGAAATCGTGCACTCGACCCAGGTCGTGGAGATGAGCGATGGCGCGGTCCAATCGGTCCGGCGGAAAAAGGATTCGTCGGTCAGCCGAGCGGTCGATCTGGTGAAAAAAGGCGATGCCGCGGCGATCGTGAGCGCGGGCCATACCGGCGCCGCCGTCGCCGCGACTACGATCAAACTGCGGACCCTGCCAGGAATCGATCGCCCGGGCATTTGCGCCCTCATTCCTTCCGAGACGAATGTTTTCTGTCTCTGCGACGCGGGCGCGAACAGCGACGCGCGGCCCGAGCATCTGCTCCAGTACGGCATCATGGGTTCGGTTTATTCCCGCCATGTCCTGGGCTACAAAAATCCGAGCATCGGCTTGATGTCGATCGGCGGCGAAGACGTGAAAGGCACCGACCTGACGAAGGAGGTTTTCAAGATGCTGAAGCAGAGCGACCTCAACTTCCGGGGCAACGTCGAGGGGCACGATCTCTTCGAAGACCCGGTCGAAGTCGTGGTCTGCGACGGCTTCGTCGGCAACGTGATTTTGAAAACCTGCGAATCGGTGGGCGACGCGATTTTCAAATGGCTCAAGCACGAGCTGACCAAAAATAAATTGCGGATGGCCGGCGCCTACCTCGCGCAGAATGCTTTCAAGGCGATCCGCAAGAAAGTGAACTACGAGGAATACGGCGGTTCGCCATTGTTAGGCGTGAATGGCATTTGCATCATCGCCCACGGCGGGAGCACGCCGCTCGCGGTCAAGAACGCGCTCCGGGTCGCGACCGAGTCGATTGAAGAGCAAGTCAATCCACATATCGTCGAGGAAGTCGCCCGTTATAATGAAACGCACGCCCCGCTCGAGCCCGCGCTCCGGTAAGCCACAACGCACTGTCTCGATCGTCGGCACCGGCAGTTACGTGCCGGATAAGGTCCTGACCAACGCCGATCTCATGCAGCTGGTGGAGACTGACGACGAGTGGATCACCTCGCGCACCGGGATCAAGGAAAGGCGCATCGCCGCCGACGGCGAATTCACCAGCGACATGGGCGCCAAAGCCGCCGAGGCCGCGATGGAAATGGCCGGAATCAAGGGCGCAGAGATCGACCTGATCCTCGTCGCGACCGCCACGCCGGACATGGTTTTCCCCGCCACCGCCTGTTTCATTCAGACGAAAATCGGCGCGACCAAAGCCGCCTGTCTCGACATCTCCGCGGCCTGCGCGGGTTTCCTTTTCGCGGTCGAGATCGGGCAGCAATTCATCATGTCGCACACCTACGACACGGTGCTCGTGATCGGCGCGGAGAAGCTGAGTTCGATCACCGATTGGACCGATCGGAACACCTGCGTCCTCTTCGGCGACGGCGCCGGCGCGGCCATTCTGCAGCATCGCAGCGGCGGCTCGCACGGGTTGATCAGCAGCTACATCGCGAGCAATGGCGAGTATGCGGACATCCTCTGGATGCCCGGTGGCGGCTGCAAAACGCCGATCACGCGCGAGAACGCGGACAACCACCTGCAAACGATCAAAATGTCCGGCAAGGAAGTGTATAAACAGGCCGTGACCGCGATGGTCGACGCCGCCAGGATCGCGCTCGAAAAAGCTGGCCTAACGATAGACGACATCGCCTGCGTCATTCCGCACCAGGCGAACGTCCGCATCATCGAGGCGATTGCCGACCGGATGAAAATCTCGGTCGATAAATTTTTCGTGAATCTCGATCGCTACGGCAACACCTCCGCCGCCGCGGTCGCCATCGCGCTCGACGAAGCTAATCGCAGCGGCCGAATCAAGCGCGGCGATTACGTCCTCCTGGTCGTCTTCGGCGGCGGTCTGACCTGGGCTGGCTCGGTCCTGGAATGGTAGCGGCGAACGCTTTCACATTCTCAGGACCCCTCTCGGGGAGCGGCGCCGCGCGCTTCTTTCTGTTGCGCGGCGATTTTTGCCGAATCGAATAATCCGAGGAAGCGCCTGCCCTCGTCGGTCGTCGGCACCTCGTGCGCATCGGGATGCATGGCCGTGGGCTGGGCTTTGAGATCTCGTTTCTTTTTTTTCTCCGTCGCGATCAGTTTCTCAATGGCCTGACTGGCCAGTCCCATGCTGCGGAGGTGATCCTGGACGCGGAAATAAACCAGCTTTTCGGCGCCATCGACCTCGGCCAGCAGAGCGAAGCCAAACGGGAAATTGAGATCATCCTTTTTGCTTTCCTGGTCGAGCGGACGTGCACTGGCGGCCGGACAGTCGGGCGCGAGAGAGAAATGGACCACTCGGCTCGTGGCAACCAGCCGGGGATTATAGACGAAGAAAAGCTCGATCAGCTCCTGCTCGGTGGGATTGAGTTTTTGCCGTATATCGTCGGTGGAGAATCGGTGGGCGATGCTCGCGCCGTGGAGGACAACGAACTTCGCCACGTCGGTCAGGTATTCTTCCCAAACCTCTCGCGCTACGCCGCGCCGGATCATCTCCACCACGATAGCGGCGGAAAGCCATTCCGAGTCTTCGGTTACGGGCGCTCTGGCCAAAGGGACCGCTTTGCTTTTCAACTGCTCTTCAACCGCCTTACCAATCGCGGCGCCGGCATTTTTCGCGGCTTCCAGCTCGGCCACTTTGGAGCCGCTCGCCGGCGCGGCCGCAGCGGTTGCGATCGCGCCACTGCGCGTTTTCGGGTTGATGGGCAAATCACAGATCAGCCAGCGCGCGATCGTTCTTGCCAGCAGACCGCTGATTCGTTCCCCATCGTCCGACCAGGGAACGCTCCCACTCTGTAACACGAGATCGGCGACGGCTACTTCGCCGACCTTCAGATGCAGCACGCGCTCGCAGAAATTCTGAAAGCGCGCGCCATAGTTGCTGGCGCAAATCGTCCAGCAGACGCGGAACATGGGCGCCCAAGCCCAGTGCTTGAAAAAGTTGAGCCAGCCGCGGTTATCGGGATGGTCGTACTCTTCTTCGAGATTAAGGTCGAGATAGACTCCTTCCATCACCTGGAGGATGGAATGGCAAACGAAGAAACCGGCGCGTAACTCCGCGGCCCTCGTTGGGAGGAGCGCCTTGAGGGATTGGCGCGGAAGCTTGTTTTTGCTCGCGAACCACTGCGCGAGCAGGCCATGGGTGTCCGCGAACAGGACCTGCCACTCGGGATAAATTTGCTGGGTGATAAATTCCAAGTCTGGATCAGAGCGCAGGCGCTCGTAAATCGCCGCGACCGACTGCGTATGTTTGCTAAAAGATTCCTTGGTCGCGGGACTAGGCGGATACCAATGCTGCGCCAGATCGACAAACAGTTCCTCGGTCGTGCGCCGCGCCAGATTCTCCGGGGTATCGACCGCGCCGAAGAGACTCTGGGTGATGTGATGCCCGAGCGCGCGATAGCTCTCAAATTGCGATTCATTAAACCATTGGTCAGCGGTCGTCTGGTGCGGAAACTCCGGATTCTCCGCCGCATAACGCAGGACATCGGTCGGTTCATCGCCAGTCAGGGAAGATTTGATATAGACGAGAAATCCGTCGCGGCCGTTCTCGTCCACACGGCTATAGTGAATGTGGCCAATCGCGCAATGCCAGTCGCTGTAGCCTTTCTCCGAGCGGCGCCGGATCGGCTCGACGTCGATCTCGACGTCGATGCCGAAATCGGATCGGCATTTTTCAATCGCGTTGCCCAGGCCGCCGAAACCGAAGGAGCCATCTTCCTCGGCATCGCAGGCGACGATGAAGCGGCAGCGCCGGCGCACCAGCTCATAGAGACCGAGGTTCTCGAAATGTCCGCCGTCGGAAAGGTAAATGAATTTTCCCTTGTCACTCGTTAGGCCAAAAAGCTCGCTGAGCAGACTCAGGAGGATGTTTCCCGGGCTCGACTTCATCCAGCCTCCTTCCTGGCGGGGATTGCCCAGCCACCAGCCGAGCCGGACGTTGAAGACCGTCATCAAAAAGGCCGACGCCGGCGAAGTGTGATAACCCATGTTCGGGCTGGCCGCGGCGCCCGAAATCGCCATCGCCGTGGCCAGGCTCACCCGCGCGGCGGAGGCGGCATATTTCGGCGTCTCGGTATAGCCCGGCGGGAGGTCGGGAAATTCGTAGCCGCAATACTTTTGGGTGAAGACGAAGGAGGCCGCCTTGCGCTGCTGCCAGGCCAGTTCCTTGCCGCCGACGAGGTTGAGCGCGGCGTTGATGATCAAGTAGGGCGCCGTCATGGACTGCTTTTCGTGAGGCTGGGGAGCGGGCCGCGTTTCCCCGTCCTGTCCCTCACGCTCGGAGGCAATCAGGTCGTCCAATTCCCAAAGCTCGAAATCGTCGGCCGCGGCAAAGCCGGTGAAAGGCTGGGCGCGCCGGAAGCGGTTGGAAGCGCCCAGGTAGCAGCGCCCCAGGCGATTCCGGTAAAGGAGATGCATCGAGAACTGATTGATATCCAGGCGCCAGGAAAGAATCGCGGAAACGATCACGGCCACACCCGTGAGCAGGCCGACGGAATGCCGGCTCGTGGAGGCCAGCACCATTTCCCAGTGCAGCGCGAGCAGGCGCGAAAAAGTCGCGCCGCGCGAGGGGACCATTACCACCTTGGTCCCCTCGACAATCGGCAGAAGCCGATCGATTCCCCACGAGAGAAAAAGGAACAGGCCGACGATGAAAATGTAGGGAGCAACTTGCGCGACAAACTCGCGCGTCCGGCTCGATTGCGGTTTGGCGGACGATGCGCTGTGGGCGGCAAAGACTCCCCAAATCGTCGAGGCCAGCCAGCCGACGCTCAAGGCCAGGCCGTTGACATAATCGAAAAAGGCCGTGGCGTAAAAAGCCGTCCCGAACAACGCCACCCACAGGAGCGAGTAGATTAACAGCCACGCGCCCAGACGACTCCACCATTCGCGGATCTCGTCCCGCATGTCGCGGCCGAGCAAACCAATATGCAAGGTCAGGACCAGCATGGAGAGACAGATCAACGCCGGCGTTCCCCAGACGCTGACTTCCCAGAGCGTCCTTCCCAAAAAAAGGTGGTAAAGTCCAAGCGCGACGCAACCTCCGAGCGCACTTGCCAGCCCTAGAGAGAGCGCTTCTTTCCCGATGTAAATAAAGACGCGCCGGGAAGGCTTTTCCGCCTTTTTCCCCTGCCGCTTCGCCCGGCGCCATTCGAAGAGCACAAGTCCCACCCGCACGAGGACAAGGAGGCCGCCGACCCCGAGTCCCGTCGTCAGCGCGCATCTCAGCCACGACCACGGTTTGATCGCCACCGCCCCGTTCGCGCCGTCGCCGAAACAAAAGGCAAACGTCCCGATGAACGCGGCCAGAAAAAGCGGCGCGACGATGCGGCGCTGAATCTGGCCTTGCGTGCCCCCAACCTGAAGGTTTGAAGACAACTCGCGGACGAAGAGTTCCTCAAAGATCACACCGGTGGAGCGCGCCAGGCCGATCACTCCGGGCTTCGACCTTTGACATAGCGGCTGATCTTCTCCGATAACCCGATGACGATTGATCGTCTCGCCGTTGATCGTGACGGTGATCTCGAGCTTCTGGCAGACGATTTCGATCACGTTGCCTTCCGAACGGAGAACGACGGCCCGCTGCGGGGCCCGCTCGTCGATCGCTCCGGCAAGGCGCGGCTCCTCGGTGGCGCCGCCGGCGGAGAAGTCGAATCGACTTTGGCAGAGGTGAATGATGTGGCCGCCGCTCGCGGTTTTTCCGCCCTCGTGCGTCGGAGTTCGGTCCTGCCAGATGCGGATGCCGGCGTCGGCCGTCGGCTCGAGCGAGAATTTCGCTTTGAGAACAAAGTCATCGAAATCCCGGTCGAACCATACCGCCGAGTTCAAGACCGCGTCGGAAACCGACGCCGTCAGCGGCTGACCTTTGTCGTCACTCCAGAGCCTGGCATTAGAGCCGGCCAGAAGCGCGATCATGTCGCGCTTTTCGTACGCTTCCGCTGAGATCTCCGGAGTCCGCAGATCGGCTGCCGTGCCCCGGAAAAAACGAAGACTGCGCGTGATCACGACCATCGCGAAGACCATGGCGAAAAGAGCGACGGCCACCCACCACGGATCGCTCGCGGGGGTCCATAACGCTCTCCCCGCGAGCGCGGCAATGCGCGGGAATAACAACAAAACCGTCATCGCGGCGATCAAAACGATGAGATTGAGAATGAGATTGCGCAGATACGTGGCGATGACCGTCCATGTATCCGCGCCCAGCCAGCCCAATCGCGGAGTGAGGTAATTGCTAAACCGGCGCAGGAAATGAATTTCCTCCGGCTCCTTCCGGCCCGGTTGTTTCACCCATTCGGGGTTGAGGGCGGCCTCAACATCTTTCAAGCCGCGGCGCTTGATCCACGCCATCAGCCAGCAGCCGATGTAACCGCCGCCCGAGACGGTCGAAAGATAGTCAAACTCTCCGAGAAGCCTCAGCTGCGCCAGCGCCTGGAGCACACCAAGGTTAAAAGTCGCACTGCGAATGCCGCCACCGGAAAAAGCAAGGCCGACCAATTGCTTCTTATGAGCCCGCGAAAGCTGATCGTTAGGATCCTCATCCGCATCCTCCGCCACCTCTTCGCCGACGAGGTCGAGTTCCGTCTTCAAGACCTCGTTGAACTCGGAGGACCATCGGCTCTTCCGTGCTTGCGCTGTGCCTGGCGCCATAACGAACTTGCTTTTAGCAATTTTGATTGCGCGGTGTCGAATTTTTTTTCGCGCCCCGCCTCGAGTGGTGACGGAAGAAGTTGAATGGACTCTCAGCGAACAACTCTCGACTCTCCTTGATCGAAACCCACGCCCACCTCGATTACGCCGACTTCTCTGCCGTCCCGCAACGCGCCACTGTAGCCGATGTGACGCACATCCTGATGGTTAATCCGACGCTTAGCAGTCGGCGTCCGCCGCTGAATCTAACCTGGATTGACGCCGCCGTATTCGGCGCGCGCTTTCGCGCGCCGCTTGCGCCAAGCGAGGAGTCCGGCCCCGCCTACAGCGAGTAATCCCAGCGAACCGGAATCAGGAACCACTTCTGCTTCCGGAGAGCTGGATTTCTGACCGGTGGAGAGGCTATCACCAGGATCGCCCCAGGCATAATCAATGAGGATGAAACGATGATTCGGGTTTCCACTATCCTTCACCCGTATCCAGGCGTATTGCAGTCCAGCCCCCCGATCGAAACGAAAGCCGATGAAGCCTCGGCCTGCGGTGGTGAACTGATTTTGAGGGTAGCTCCCGTAACCAATGAAGCCACCAAAACAGTCGGGACTTCTGGTGTGCGAACAATTATAGGTGAAGTCCAGACCTGACAGGGTGAGCCCCTGCGCCAATTTGGAGAAATAGCCGATGTAAGTGCTAAACCCAATAATACCAAGCGGTCCGACAAACGAGCTGTGGATGACGTTGGACATTTGAAGCGCTGCAAACCCGACGCCGCGATTGACATGGGATGCTTTGACAGCTCGGATAAAAACCCCATTATCGAGCGCGAAAGTCGCTGCGCTATTCGATCCCGGAAATTCATGACGCACTAGACCCGAGTAGTGAATCTCAGCCTCGGCCGAACGAGAACTCGTTAGGGCGGTGGCCGCACTGGCAGCGGCATACGCGATCCAACGCGAGTTCGAAGTCTTCACAGATATCCGACGTGATTTTTCTGACTTCATGCCATGAGATTTTTGAATTGTCACAGGCGATGCAAGCACAATTTGGAAAACTTTGGCATCTGTGACTTTTAGCCGGGCGGTAGAGGTTTTTTCTTCCGAATCCTGCCTCAAGTTAGGCCGGCCTTGATTTTCCCGCCGCGTGGAAAAAAGAACGCCTGCGATTTCGGTATCCCCGCTCGCGCGGTATCGCCAACGATCTTGTGCCCCGCCGAACGCGCCTCGCCACTACGAATTTAGAAAGCTTCGCTTCGGAAAAAAAGGCGCCGGAATCGATCGTCTGCGCTAGCTTCCGCGCATGCTAGTAGAGACTCACGCTCACCTTGATTACCCGGAATTCGCCCCAGACTTCGACGAGGTGCTGCAGCGCGCGCACGAGGCCGGAGTCACCCGCATCATCACCATCGGCACTTCGCTCGCGAGCAGCCGGCGCGCGGTCGAGCTCGCGGAAAAATATCCCAGTGTCTTCGCGGTCATCGGGGTTCATCCGACCAACGCCGAGGAAGCGGGCGACGACGTGATCACGCCGCTCCGCGAGTTGGCGCAAAGTCCGCGCGTCGCCGCGATTGGCGAGACGGGGTTGGATTATCATCATCTGCCGAGCGCTACACTGGCGCGCGAGCGTAAATCGCAGGTGATCTCGCACGCGCTCCAGGCCGAAACTGAAGATGAAATCGAAGGCGGCCTCCACGACGGCGCGCTCAAGAGCAAACAGGCGAGCCTGTTCCAGCAGCAGCTCGATCTCGCGGTGGAGTTAAAACTCAACGTCGTTATTCACCAGCGCGACGCCTGGGATGATACCCTCGCGATTCTGCGCGAATACGGGCGGCAGGTGAGCGGCGTTTTCCATTGCTTCGGCGGCACGCGCGAGCAGGCCGAGGAAGTGCTCTCGTTAGGCCATCTCGTTTCGTTTACCGGGATCGTGACTTTCAAGAACGGCGCGCGCGTGCGCGAGGTGGCCGCGGGCTTGTCGTTAGGCGAGTTCATGGTCGAGACCGATTGTCCCTATCTCGCGCCCGAGCCGCATCGCGGGAAACGCTGCGAGCCGGCTTACACCCGCTTGGTCGCGGAAAGCATCGCCGCCGCGCGCGGGATCAGTCTCGAAGAGTTCGCGCGCGCCACCACCGCGACAGCGGAAGAATTTTTCCGGCTCGGGCGATAAGGGAAAAGTGAAAGGAGCGAACTGTAGACGCTTCGCTGTGCGAAGCGCGGGAGGGGGCGCCGCTCGCACGATTGATGCTAATACCCGCGCCTCCCACAGGCAGGCGTCTACAGTGTGCGCTCTGGCTCGACTTTTCGGGTCCGCGTGTGCCTTTACGGTGCTGTATGCTTTGAGTTCCTGCACCACGCCGGATCGGCATCACCAGGTGATCATCAGCATCCCGGAGCAGCGGATGGCGGTGTTGGAGGATGGGCAGCCGATTGCCTCCTATCCCGTTTCGACCTCGAAGTTCGGCCTCGGCGATATCCCGGGGCGCAGGGAAACGCCGTTAGGCAATCTCGTGGTCGCGCGCAAGATCGGCGACCACGCGCCCAGCGGCGCGGTTTTTAAAAGCCGTCGCTTGACCGGCGAGATCGTGCCTCCGGATGCGCCCGGTCGCGATCCGATCGTGAGCCGGATTCTCTGGCTGCGTGGACTCGAGCCGCAGAACGCGCGTGCCTATGACCGTTACATCTACATTCACGGCACGCCGGAAGAACGGAACATCGGCCGACCGGTGAGCTATGGCTGCATCCGGATGCGGTCGGAGGATGTGATTCAGCTCTACAATGTCGTCGGAACCGGTGCGCGAGTGACGATCGCGACGGCGCCGCTCGAGACGCTGGTGCCAGGCCTCGCACCGACCCCGGCGCCGTTTGCGACCGTTCGTTAGGCGGTTTCGGCCGGAGCCGGCAACCGTAGCTCGACGGTGGTGCCGCTGCCCTGCACGCTGCTCACGGTGATGGTGCCTTCATGCGCGTTCACGACCGACTTGGCAATGGCCATCCCGAGTCCGGTGCCGTGCGACTTCCCGTAGGTAACAAAAGGCTCGAATAGCTTGGCCAGGATATCTGCCGGCATGCCGACACCCGTGTCGGATATTTGAATGACCACCTGGTTATCCACCAAGTCGGTGACGATGTTTAGAATGCCACCGTGCGGCATCGCTTCGCGCGCATTCTTGATCAGGTTGCAAAGGACGCGAAGGAACCGTCCAAAGTCGACATTGATGTTGCCCTCATAGCGAATGTCTTTGATGAATTGAATATTATGTCCCGGCAAAAGACAGAGAGACTGGGTGTTTAGCTCGTCCAAGAGCCGCCAGATCGAGACGATCTTACATTCCAGGGCGGATTGACCGCGCGCGTAGTCGAGTAACTCCTGAGTCATTGCGAGCATTCCATCGACGGCGGTATCCATCATCTTGGTCAGCTTTTGCTGACGGGGATTGGTGCTCTCGGCCGCCAGCATTTCACAGCAGCCGCGGATAATACAGATAGGGTTCTTGAGGTCATGAATGATCGTGTTCGCCATCGATCCCACCAGACTAAGACGTTCGCTTCGCATCACCTCAGAGATAAAATGAGAATTGACGCTGCGCAGTCGTTCCGTCACTGAGCGCAGAAAGTTCATGTGCAGCCGGCAGGGCGCGAGTCCGAGAATGTGCTGGAAGGTCGGTTCGTCGACTGTTCCGAGAAGGGTGGAGCCGACTGCAGTCGCCATCGCCGAGCGGGGCTGACCATCGAGCAAAGCCATCTCTCCAAAAAAACT
Source organism: Chthoniobacterales bacterium (assembly GCA_038240025.1). GTDB lineage: Bacteria > Verrucomicrobiota > Verrucomicrobiia > Chthoniobacterales > UBA10450 > Palsa-1392. The sequence goes on along the minus strand of JBBSED010000050.1, from coordinate 8,894 downwards.
GCCGGGCTGAATGTAGCCGAGAGTCTCCTGTTCGCCGCCGCGGCCAGATTTCGAGATTTTAACCGAGCCTTCCCCGACCAGATAGAGCAGGTCGCCCTGGTCCCCTTCGCGGAAGATCACCTCCCCACCCTGCAGATGCACCACGTGCACTTCCGGTGCGATCTGTCGCAACAAATCCGGTTCGATCCCCTCGAAGATCCGGTTACTGGCCAGTCCATCGAAGGCCTCTACACTTAGCGCACTCATACCTCTGGTGTCACGGGACTGCCGGCCACCCTTGTCTGATTGAGGACAGACCGGACGTGGCCCAGCAATTCATCGGGGCGATAAGGCCGCCGCAGGAAACCGGCCAGTCCATCGGTCATCATGCGCTCGAGGCGGGACTGATCGATGAAACCGGTATTGAGCAGAACCGGCACCCTTGGAGCCAGCTTGCGAATGCGCTTCAAAGTCTCTTCACCGTCTATGATCGGCATGCTGAGATCCAACAGCACAAGATCAAAGCGATCCGCCTTTTGCACGAAGTAATCCAGCGCCTCAAAGCCTGATTGTGCCTTGACCACCGTGAAACCATCTGAGGTCAGGATTTGCTCCGACAACTCGAGCGCCATCGGCTCGTCGTCGACCACCAGGATGCAGCGTGAGACTTTTAATTCGGGGCGCGCTGGTGCCGGTACTCGCGGTCGCGCCGTAAAGCTGGGATGCAAAAGAATCTTTTGCTCAGTTCCGCCAACCTGCCGGGCGATCTGTTCCGTGACCTTCGCCGCGCGTTCCACACTCACCCGAAGCATCTCAAAATACTTCTCCGAGCCCTCGGTTCCTTCCCAGATGTTTTCCAACATGGAGACAGTGCTACCGACGATCTGAAGAAGATTGTTCAGCTCGCTCGCGGCCGCCGGCATGGACCCACCTTCGGCCGAGGGGGAACGACTAGGTCCGTTTGTGCTCACCATACTTAGTATCCTGGAGCATTGGCCAAGGATTGCGTCGTCGCACCCGAGCCTCCAGATTTACCGGTCGCAGACGTCGGCGCCTGCGGCAGATGGCTGGAGGCAACCAGGCGAATAATGGTTGGGGGGAACCGAGGTGAGACGAAGCGCATTCTACTTCTCTAGCAACCTACGTACCGAAGCTCTTCAAAATTAAGACCAAATAACCTCCCAAAGTCAGATCAACTTCCCGAGGAGCAATAGGCATGGCGGCTGCTTATTTAGACGACGGAATTTCCCTACCACGGTATGACTCGACTTGCCTAACGATGCCTGATCACTACTCGAAGGCCGCTCCTTCCAAGCTCGCCGTTCGCTTCTGGGGCGTCCGCGGCTCGATTCCTTCGCCTGGGCCGGAGACCGTCCGCTATGGCGGTAACACCTCTTGCGTCGAGCTTAGGCTCGGGAACGAGGTGCTAATTCTGGATGCCGGCAGCGGCATCCGGCAACTCGGACTTCGTCTCGCTGATGAATGCCGCGAACAGGCGTTGCGGACCACGCTGCTTATCTCACATACGCACTGGGATCATATCCAGGGTTTGCCATTTTTCGGACCGGCTTATTCGCGAAACAGCCAGTTCCGCATCCTCGGCGCACCCGGGACGGGTGCGAAACTCCGCGCCGCGCTCGGCAGCCAGATGGATCCGATCCAGTTTCCCATCCCGCTCGGCTGTCTCACCGGCATCGACGGGATTGAGGAATTCGCCACCGCTACCGCTCATGTCGGCAGTTTCACCGTGAGCACGATCGGACTGAATCATCCCGGTGGCTGTTCCGGTTTCCGGATCGAAGCTGGCCGTTGTTCGGTCGCCTACCTGCCCGATCACGAGTCGTATTATGGCGCGATGGTTTCCTCCGATCCCTCGGTGGCACGAACCGCGGCCGAAGCGCAGGCAGGGCTGGTCTCCTTCCTGGCCCGCTGCGACCTCCTGATTCTCGATGCGCAATATGACCGCACGGAATATCCCGCGCACATCGGCTGGGGCCACGGTTGTCTCGACGACTCGGTCTCGCTCGCGCTCCGCGCGAACGCGGAAACCTTGGTGCTTTTTCACCACGATCCGCAGCACGATGACGCACGGATCGACACCATGGTCGAGCAGGCTCGGGCGCAGGTGGCGGAAGCCGACGCGTCCCTGACCGTGCAGGCCGCGCGCGAGCGGACACAGATTGTCCTGACTGCGGCGGCGCGGGAAAAGGAATGGGCGGCCTAACGAGTCCGGCTCTGGCGGCTGCGGGATCATGACGCGGCCACGCCTGTTTCTGTTCCCGGCAATCGCCGCCGGTTGCTTCTGCGCGCTGCTGGTCCTCGACCGCCTCCAGCCGAAATTGTTGGTGCAGTTGCGCCAGCAGGAGCGCGACATGGTGGAGCGGTTCGGCCGGACGACGCCGGCTAATCCGGATCTCGTTTTTATGGCGATCGATTCCGATTCGGTCACGCTCGACGCGAGCATGGACGTGAAAGATCTCTACGGATTAGCCGACGGACATTCGGTGGAAGCGCGGGCGCTTGTTGATGAGCAAATCGTGGCCCTGGCCGCGTGAGGTCTATGCGCTCATCCTCCAGCGATTGATCGATGCCGGCGCACGCGTAGTCGCGTTCGATTCGACTTTTCCGACGGCGACGGCGGGTTATCCGTCCTTTCGGCTCGCGCTCGAGCGCAATAAAAGCCAGGTCGTGATCGGGAGTAATTTCATCTCCACCGGCTCACGCGGATCCGCCTTCGTCGACGCCAGCCTGACGCGGCCGCCGGAATCCCTCGTGCCGCAGACGACGCCGATGGACGATCGCGTCGCGTTCAGCAATTTCTGGCCAGACGAGGATGGTATCGTGAGGCGCGCGCAATACCGGGTCACGTTCGAGCAGGTGCGCGGGGATGCGCCCGAGTCGGACAGCGAAAGATTTCTGTCTTTCGCGGCGCAGATTTTGGCGAACGCCGGGAAAGCGAGCGCCATTCCCGAGGGACTGGACTCCCGCACGTTTCGCTTCACCGCGGCACCGCACTAGGGTTTCTGCCGCATTCGCTGTTCGAGATTTTTGTTCCCGATTATTGGAACAATAATTATCAATCCGGCGATTTCTTCCGGGGAAAAATTGTCGTCATCGGCGCCGAAGGAAACTGGCAGCACGACGAACAGCCGACGCCGTTCGGCTCCATGCCCGGACCGATGGGTCAGGCCGGCGCCAGCAAGGCGACGTCGGGGTTTTCAGCTTCGACTGCGGCGGCGATTTCTTCGGCCAGAGTCAGCTCCAAGCGTTGCGGGTCCATGTTGTAGCCGATGAAGGAATAGAAATTTTCCGTGAGGCAGCCGATGAATTTCTCCGCCACGAGGTCTTGAAGCCGCTCGGTGGGAAAGATGACGTTTAAATCCTCGTGCGCCCCCAAGGTCGGATATTTGAGCTGGTGAATTTCGAGGTCGGCCGGTTTCGCAGCGGAGGGCACCCGTCGGAAAGTGTAATCGCCTATGGGATGAACGGTATCGAAGGGCAGACTCCCCTTTGGCTGCACTCCCGCCGTGCTGATGAAAGCGAGCCGCGCTTCCGCCAGCGGCTTCGCGAGTTTCGCCAGGGGGACGCGGTCGGTTTTGATGATCATGGAGCCGGGGTAGCGCTCGTTGACCGTGGCCCAGAGGCCGGGGCGGAGTTCGTTGCCTTGATCAGAGGTTGCCATCGTGAATCCATTCGCCCGAGCGCGCGACGAAGTAAAAGTGCAGGTGGAAGAAAAGGTGGGCGGGGGTTGCGGCGTCTTTTTCCGCGAGGGTGGCGAGGATGAAGTCGCGATCGGTGGGCGGTATTTCCAAGAGCGGCTTCAGGGCTTCGATCCAGGCTTTGTCGATTTCTTTGGAGCCTTTGGCTTCGTTGCCGTCGCCGAAATGGAGACGCACGTAGCGGATCAATTTTTCCGAATCACCCTCGGCAATTGCGTCTTTCAAATACGGTAGAGACATGAGGCTAGCAGGTTGGAGTCGCGGAAAAGGTCCGCAGATCTACTGCAGATTGAAAGGAGAAAAGATTCAAACCATCCGCGAAAATCTGCGTCATATGCGGACCTATCAGCCAGTCCAACGGCTCGTTAGGGCATTTGCCCCACATACTCCTGCGCCCGCGGGCGAGCGAGCAGTTTCATATCGGCGTCGACCGGGGCAATGTCCCCACAAGCCTTGAATCTTCTTCGCTCAAGGCTTGGCGGGGGCCTTTGGCATCACTCCGACCTTCTGCGCAAAGGCGATGAAACGCGGGTCGTCTTTGTAGGTCCGAAGGAAAGGGTCGATCATGATTTCGCTCACCCCCGGATCGTGGGTGGCCCGGGCGCGCTCGAGCCACTCGAACATTTTGTCTGGTTCCTTGCGCAGTGCGTAGATGGAAGCAATCTGGCTGCCGGCATCCTGGGCATCTTCGTCGATCATTTTCTTCAGTTGCGCGTCGGCCTCGGCTTGATTGCCGTTTGCGAAATAGGCGGCCGCCAGGCTGAAGGTGCGGAAGAATGGATCAGCCTCTTTCTTGGCTGATTCAACGGCGGCGTCGGGATGGCCGCGCTGAAGTTGAAGCCTCGCCAGGTTCATATGGATTTGGCTGGCGGCGGGCTGCAGGACCATCGCCTTACGGAGAGTCGCCTCCGCCTCGTCGTAGCGGCCGACCGCAGCCAGGTAATTGGCGAAGTTGAGGTGCATACCGAGGGGATCGAGTGCGATCTCCCGTTCACTGAGAGCGACGGCTTCCTCGAAATGGCCGCCGAATGCCTTGAGCAGTGCGAGGTTGAGCAAGACTCCGGGATTCTGGGGCTCCAGCTCGAAGGCGCGCCGGCATTCTTCCTCGGCCGCCGCGTAGTTCTGATCGATGATGCGAAGGAATGTGCCTTTCGCGAGGTGGGCTTCGCTCAGGTTAGGATCGAGATGGAGCGCGCGGTCTGCGGCGGCCCGGGCTTTGGCGACTGTTTCCTGCCCTTCTTTGCTCGCGAGATTATCGAAATTATAAACCAGATTGCTGGTGATGATGGACAGTCGGGCGTAGGCGAGCGCGTAACCCGGGTCGAATTGGATGGCCTGCTCGTAGTAACCAATTGCTTTACGAAAATCATCCGCGGTATGTCGGCCACTGTAAAAATCTCCCTGTAAGAGAGCGTTGTAGGCATCAATGTTCTGGTTCGACGGAGTCGCCGCGGTTAGAAGCCGCGGGGCCTGCGCGTTGTCGCCCAACAGGGTGACCTTCATTTCCTTCGCCACCGCGCCGGCGATCTCTGATTGCACCGCGAAGATGTCCTTCAATTCCCGATCGTAGGTCTGCGACCAGATGCTGGCGCCATCGGCCGATTTGACGAGGTCCACCGCGATGCGCACGCGGTCGGCCGATTTCCGCACGCTGCCTTCGAGGAGATAGTAAACGCCCAGCTTTTCGCCAATCGTCTTGCTGTCATCGGTCTTCCCCTTGAACTGAAAGGAGGAGGTGCGTCCGATCACTTTCAAGTCGCTCAGGCGCGAGAGTGAGGAAATGAACTCCTCCGACATGCCGTCGGAAAAGTACTCGTTCGCCAAGTCGCCGGTGGAATTCACCATCGGCAGGACGGCGATTGATTTTTCGGGAGTCGCCACGCTCTTGCTCGGGCCGCGATGCGAGAGGATGTAAGAGGCGCCGCCGGCCGCAAGAATTGCGAGGATCACCAGCGTAGCAATTAAGCCACGGCTGCGTCCCTTCCGCACTGCCCTTGCCTGCTGCAATTTTTGCGGGAGCGCGGCGTTGCCCAACGGTTCGGCATACAAATTAACCAAATGAAGCCGGACGCCGTGCTTGACCTCGCACTCCCCCAGGTCGCGCAGACGCGGCGCCCATTGCCGGTATTGCACTAGGTCGTCCGCCACGTGCTGCGAAAGGAGGATGTGCCCGGCATCGCCGCAATCCATGACCCGTTGCGCCATGTTGATGCCGGCCCCGGCGATGTTCGTGCGCCCGCTCACATCGGCCACCTCGCTTACCGGTCCGCTGTGAATGCCCATGCGCACGGGAAGCTCCGGGTGTTTACGGAGCGCTTCGGCGATCTCAAGCGCGCACCGGGCTGCTTCCTCAACGCTGTGACGGAAGACCAGCGCCATCCCATCACCGGTTGGCAGCCTCACGAGTCGCTCGTCCGGCGATTCGCGCACCTGATTAGTCGCGAGCACAATCGCCGTGAGCTGGTTCAGCCGCTCCTTCTGCTCCTCGATCAAGAGCTTCGAATAGCCGACGATATCGAGGAAAAGGACGTAGCCTATCTCGAGTTTCAGATTGTCTTCGGGGTCAGACGTCATTCACCACTTAGCCTCACGTTTAATCTCTCCTCGGGTGTTTACACACACACGTAGATGAAGCCAAGACAACTTCCAAAAGGCCTGCGATGCGGTTCTGCGTCGGCGTTTCCGGGTCTTGGCAGTCGATTTGTCACTGGTGAAGCGATTTCGTGATGGTTGACCTCGATTTCGCGGGTGTCGGGTCGGTATCGCGAAAACTCGCTTCGATTTCGTTCAGGCCGTCAAGGCAGTGACGCCGCCGCCCAATTCTTGATCGGCGACAGGCTGGAAGCCCGCCGCCGTCAGCCATGGATGGCAGATGTCCTAGGGCATCTGCCCGAGATGCTCCTGCGCCCGCGGGCGAGCGAGGAGTTTCATGTCGGCGTCGACCATGATCTGGACGAGCTCGCGGAAGCGCACTTTCGGTTCCCAATCGAGAATCCGTTTCGCTTTCGCCGGATCGCCGATGAGGAGCTCGACTTCTGCGGGGCGCTGGTAGCGTTCGTCGTGTCTGACGTATTCCTTCCAATCGAGATCGACGCGGCCGAAGGCGATATCGAGGAACTCGCGTATGGTGTGGGTCTCGTTGGTCGCGAGGACGAAGTCGTCGCCTTCATCGTGCTGGAGGATGCGCCACATGCCTTCGACGTATTCGGGGGCGTAACCCCAGTCGCGTTTGGCGTCGAGGTTGCCGAGGAAGAGTTCCTTCTGCAGACCATGTTTAATGGCAGCGACGGCGCGGGTGATTTTGCGAGTGACAAAAGTTTCGCCGCGGCGCGGGCTTTCGTGGTTGAAGAGGATGCCGTTGCTCGCGCAGAGGTTGTAACTCTCGCGGTAGTTCACCGTTGCCCAGTAGGCGAAAACCTTCGCGACGCCGTAGGGGCTGCGCGGCCAGAAGGGTGTCGTCTCGGTCTGCGGCACTTCCTGCACTTTGCCGAACATTTCGCTGCTTGAGGCCTGGTAAAAGCGCGAGCGAATGCCGGTTTCGCGGATCGCTTCGAGAATCCGGATGGTGCCGAGGCCGGTGACGTCGGAGGTGTACTCCGGGATGTCGAAGCTGACGCGGACGTGGCTTTGCGCGGCGAGATGGTAGATCTCGTCCGGCTTCAGCTCGTAGATCAGCTTCACCAGGTTCACCGAGTCGCTCAGGTCGCCATAGTGTAGGAACATCTTCACGCCGTTGATGTGCGGGTCGGCATAAAGATGATCGATGCGCGAGGTATTAAAGGTGCTGGCGCGGCGGATGATGCCGTGGACTTCGTAGCCTTTTTCGAGGAGAAGATCGGCAAGGTAGCTGCCGTCCTGACCGGTGATGCCGGTGATGAGAGCTTTTTTCATGGGCGCGCCACGCTCTACTGCAAGCCGTGTGCCGCGGCAAATAATTTAGCGGTCGGGGACCGCGGCGGCGGCGAGGACCCCGCGCTGCGCCTCGACCAAATCCGCGATTCCCTTTTGCCCTAACGAGAGCATCTGCAGCAGTTGCTCGTGCGAAAAGGTCGCCTCTTCGCCCGCGCCCTGAACTTCGACGAGCGCGCCCTCCTCGGTCGCGACCAGGTTCAGATCGACCGTGACCGCTTTGTCCTCCTCGTAGTTCAAATCGAGCACCGGGACCCCGTCGATGACGCCGACGCTGATGGCGGCGACGAGCGTTTTGATCGGCAACTCGGCGAGCTTTTTTTCCTCCACCAAACGGCGACAGGCGAGCGTCACTGCCAGGCTCGCTCCCGTAATCGCGGCCGTGCGCGTCCCGCCATCCGCCTGCAGGACATCGCAATCCACCCAGATCGTGCGTGGCCCCAGCTTCTCCAGATCCACCGCCGCCCGCATGGAGCGCCCAATGAGCCGCTGGATTTCGCTGCTTCGTCCATCGAGGCGTCCCTTCGCGATATCGCGCGGCTTTCGCGTCAGGGTCGAATACGGCAGCATCGAATACTCCGCCGTCAGCCAGCCGCCGGTAACCCGCTGCTCTTTCATCCAGCGCGGGACATTTTCCTCGATCATCACCCCGCAGAGTACGCGCGTGTTGCCCATGGCGATGAGGACCGACCCGCTGGCGTGCGGAGCGATTCCGCATTGAAAATTGACCGGGCGGAGTTCGTTAGGCGCACGTTCGTCGAGTCTGCTCATGGGGCCAGACTAGCCGCGGACGTCTCCGCCCGCCCCGAAATTTTGGCGGAATTGGAAAAAAATCACGAAATCTTCACAAAGTGAGTTGACGCCCGTGGAGAACGCACTACTTTCGTCATCCCGTCAGAAGCGGGATTCGAGACTTCTCGAAGTGGTTCTCGCATATTTTGGGACTGCAAATTGGAACTCAATTTTGTCCCGGCCTGATTCGCGGCAACGCGATTCAGAAGTCGGCGCCGAAGTTGAGTTTTTTGCCGCCCGGAAGATGCGCAGCACCGTTGGTTCTTTGAAATCTACATACAGGGTAGTAAATACAACTTTTTAGAGCTGAGTCTGAATCAAAGCGTTCCAGTCTTCGGATTGGAAACGAGAGTTTCAGTTATCAAATCTCTGGTCCCGCGAGGGATCGGAACAGATTGATCAAGCTACAAAGAGCACATAATGGATGCCTTGGTGCCAATAGGCGATGAAGGACGTGGCTAACTGCGATAAGCCTCGGAGAGCGGTAAACACGCT
>JBBSED010000049.1:0-25673 GCA_038240025.1 Chthoniobacterales bacterium | reverse complement strand
GGCGCGAGCTTCCAGCTTGCGAGGTGGGCGAGTGAGCGAGAAACGCGCAAGCTGGAAGCTCGCGCCACTCCGGGATCGATGTGCGCTCACTCATAACGAAGCGCGACAATGGGATCGACCCGGGTGGCCCGCCGGGCCGGGAACCAGCAGGCGAGAATGGCGACGACGGCGAGCGCGAGAATGGCCGTGAGCAGCGCGACCGGATCAAGACTTCCGACGTTATAAAGTAAACTCGTTAGGGCACGCCCCGCCCCGAAAGCGCCTAACAATCCCACAGCGAGCCCGATTCCGACGAGTAACAGCCCGCGCCCGAGCGCGAGCCGGAAGACATCCGCACGCGGCGCGCCGAGGGCGAGCCGGATGCCAAACTCCCGCGTCCGCTGCGTCACGCTCAGCGCCATTACGCCATAGAGGCCGACGCTGGCGAGCACGAGCGCGAGGGCGGCGAACGCGCCGAGCAACGTCATCGTTAGGCGGCGCGTCGCCAGGCTGTTGCCGATGTTTGTTTCCATGGTCGCGATCGAGGCGACCGGCTGGTCGTGATCGACGCTTTGCACCGCGCGCACGATCGCCGGCGTGAGCGTCATCGGATCGCTCACCGAAACCCGAACGAGCAGGTTGTTGTTCGTGGTCGGTTGCTGGTCGGCGCTGAAATACATCTGCGGCAATTGCAGCCGGTCGAACTCGTCGCCCGGCATGTCCGTGCGTACCCGCGGGACCACGCCCACGATCGTGAGGGGCGGCGGATTTTCCGCGTCGCTCTGGTTGTCGTCGAGGCGCTTCCCGACCGGGTCCTGCCCAGGGAAATAGCGGCGCGCGAAACTGTCGTCGATCAGGACCACGCGCGGCGCGCCGAGCCGGTCCTCCGGCTGGAAGCCGCGCCCGCGCAGGACCGGCATCCGCATCACCTTGAAATAATCCGGCGAGATCACATTGACCTCCGTAGGCGGCTCGTGGCCAGGCAGCGCCGGCGGTGTGCCGACGATGTGAAACGAGCTGTCCCATTCCGAGTCGTCGAAGGGAACATTCTCGCCCACCGCCGCGACCACGACGCCCGGGACCGCGGCTACGCGCTCGAGCATCTGCCGGTAAAAAACACCGCGTTTTTCCTTCGAATCGTAGCGCGCTGTCGGCAGCGTCAGCGTCATCATGAGGATGTCGTGCGGCTCGAATCCGAGCGGTGCGTTCTGCGAACGCCAGAAGCTTTTCAAGGTTAGGCCAGCGCCCGCGAGGAGGACGAGCGCGAGCGCCACCTGGATGACGACGAGCGCACCGCGCGCGCGTTGCCGCCCGGCGCTGTCGCTGCCACCGCGTGAGCCGGCTTCGTGGAGCACGCCGCTGAGCGAAGCGAGTCGCGAGACCCGCCAGGCTGGCCAGACGCCGACCAGAATTCCGCAGAGCAACGCCGCGCCGGTGGCGAAGCCGAGGGTGAAAAAGTCGAGCCGCGTCTCCTGGAATCGGCTCACCTCCGCGGGGCTGAGCGCGTGGATCGCGTCGAGACTCCAGACCGCGATGAGCAGCCCGGCCGCGCCGCCGACCACTCCGAGCATGGTGCTTTCGATGAGCAACAGCCGCATCAAACGCCAGCGGCTCGCGCCCATGGCGGCGCGGACGGCGAGCTCTTTGCCGCGACCGAGCGCGCGGGCCAGTTGCAGGTTGGCGACGTTGGCACAGGCGATGAGGAGAACGCAGCCGACCGCGGCGAGGATGAGGTGCAGGTTCGTCCGGTAATCACCGACGGTCGCGTCGAGGAGATTGCGCGCGGTGACCGAGCGGCCGCTGTTCGAAGCCGGGTAACGGCGGGTGATTTCGCGCGCGATGTTGTCGAGGTCGGCGCGCGCTCGGGTCAGGGTCACACCCGGTTTCAAGCGCCCGAGGGCGGAGAAGCCCGGGTGATTGCCGCGCTCCAGAATGTTCTTGTTCGCGCGCAGGTCGCCTAACGGGAGGTAGACCTTCGCGTCGCGAATCAGTTTCACCTCGTTAGGCACGACCCCGATGATCACGCGCGGGACCGCATCGACGATCAACTTCTGGCCGATCACCCTGGGCGAACCGCCGAAGCGCCGCTCCCAAAGCCCCGCGCTGATGATGACCACTTTCGGCCCGCCGGGCACGTCTTCCTTCTCCGTGAAGTCGCGGCCAAGAAATGGCTTCGTGCCGAGAATGCGGAGCAGATTCCAAGTCACGTCGCCGCCCTCAACCAATTCCGGCGGCGTCTCGCCGCCGCGACTCGAGAGGTTCACCGCGGAACTGCGGAAGAGGGCGAGATCGGTGAAGCTGCGTTGAGCCGCGCGCCAGTCGAGAAAGTTCGCATAGCTGACCGAGCCGGTGGCAAAGAAGCTCATCCGCTCGCGCAGGTGGACCAGCTCCTCGGAATGCGGATAGGGCAGCGGCCGCAAAAGCACGGCATCGACCACGCTGAAGATGGCGGTGTTAGCGCCAATCCCGAGGGCGAGCGCGACGATCGCGATTACGCTGAAGGCCGGCGCTTTGACCAGCATGCGGAAGGCGTAACGGATGTCAGTGAGCATGAGTCGTTAGGCGTTAGGGCGTAGTTCTCGTAACTCAGGCGTCTCGCCTGATGCGTTCTGCAGGCGTCTCGCCTGCAGGGTGGTGCAGCGTACGGGCGAGACGCCCGCGCGACGGGACAGCCGAGACGGCTGTGTTACGTTTTTCATTCGGAGCGAAGCGTGATCATCGGATCGGTTTGGGCGGCGCGGTGCGCTGGGAGCCAACAGGCGAGCAGTGCCGCGAGCGCGAGAAGGAAACTGACGCCGAGGTAAATCAGCGGATCGACCGCGTTGACCTCAAAGAGAACGCTGCGCAGCAGTCGCGCGGAAAAGATTGCGCCCACCAACCCGGTCGTTAGGCCAACGGCCAGCAGCTTCGCGCCCTGCCCGACGATGAGCGTGCGGATGTCGCCCCGCTGCGCACCGACCGCGAGGCGAACGCCGATCTCGCGCCGCCGTCGCAGGACGTTGTAGGAGATGACGCCGTAGAGTCCGATCGTCGCGAGGAGGAGTGCGAGGCCGGCGAAAATTGCGAGCAGGAAAGTAAGCAGCCGCGGTCCCGCCCAGGTTTCGCCGAGACGATCCATCATCGTGCGCACGTCGAAAACCGGCTGGGTCGGATCAATCGAGGCCACGATCTCGCGGATCGATTTTTCCAGCGCCGCGCGACCGACGGTCGAGCGCACGAGCAGGACCTGCCCGGTCCGGTCCACCTGTGCCTGCGAGAAATAAAGCGCGGGCAACGTGGTCGGATCATCGAAACCGCGGAAGCGTACGCGCCCCGTCACGCCCACGATTTGGAACCAGCGGTTCTCGTCGTCGTTCCCGCCCGGGCCGCAGGAGATTCTTTTGCCTAACGGATCCTGGCCCGGGAAGATTTGCTCCGCGGTGGTCTGGTCGATCACCACCGCTTGCGGCGCCGTCTGCGTGTCGCGGCGATCAAGCGCGCGGCCGCGGATGATCGGCATTTTCATGGTCGCGAAATAATCCGGCGCGACCACTTCGCTGTCCGCATTCGGTTGGTCAGAAACGATCGGCGTGGCGATGCCCTCCTTGTAAAAATTGTTCTGCCATCCTCCTACTTGAGGTGGGTTGGTGCCGAAGGACGCGCTGGTCACGCCCGGTAAGGCGCGCACTTTGCTCAAGACGGCGTCCCCAAAAGCGCCAATCTTTGCCGCGCTGTTGTAGTGCGTGTAAGCCAGATCCATCCGCGCGGTGAGAAGGTTGCGCGGGTCGTAGCCTAACGAGAGCGCCTGGGTGTGGGCGAAGCTCTTCATCACCAGCGCCGCGCTGCTCAGAAGAATGAGCGTGAGCGTGATCTCGCCGATTACGAGCCAGTCACGCGAGCGGCGCGCGGCCCGCGAATCGGACGACTGGACGGAGCCGGATTTCAACGCCAGTTGCACGTTCGCGCGCGATGCGCCCCAGGCCGGCCACAAGCCAAAGAGCACCGTCGTTAGCGCGGCGAGCAGGAAGGTGAATCCGAGCACGCGCACGTCAAAAGTCACCTCATGAAACCGGGCCACGTCGGTTGGCCCCAGCGCGATAAGCGCGTCCCGGCTCCAGAGTGCGAGCAGGTAGCCGAAGACGCCGCCGAGTGCGGCGACGATCGCGCTTTCGATGAGCAGTTGCCTCACGATGCGCGCCCGCGAAGCCCCGACCGCCGCGCGGATCGCAAACTCCCGCGCCCGCGCCGCCCCGCGCGCTGCGAAGAGGTTGGCCAGGTTCGCGCAGGCGATGAGTAGAACGAGCCCGACCGCGCCTAACAAGAGCGTGAGATTTTTGCGATAACCGCCGACCAGATTCTCGAGGAGCGGCTTCACCTCCGCGGTCACTTTGGCGTTCGTTTCCGGATACTGCTTCTCGAGGCGCGCGGCGATGGTTTTGATCTCGGTGCGCGCCTGTTCGACGGTCACGCCCGGCTTCAACCGACCCCAGCCGAACATCATCGGGTGATTGGCGCGGTTCATCCATCCGGGGTTGTCGCTCCGGCGCATGATCGGGAACCAGGCGTCGGTCCCCTCTGGCGAAGTCATCGCCGGCGGCATCACGCCGATCACCGTGCAAGGCTTCGCGTCGAACGTGATCGCGCGGCCGAGCACCTGCGGGTCGCGTTGAAACGCGCGCTGCCAAAGCCGATCGCTGATTACGATGAGCTGAGGCCCGCCGACGCGATCTTCTTCTTCGGTGAAAGTGCGGCCGACTTCCGCGGAAAGGCCGATGACTTTGAAGAAGTTCGCGGTCACGTAGGCGGCGCCAATCCGCTCCGCTTCGCGACCTGGGATGCCGCTGAGGTTGCGCGAATCAATCCGCGAGACGGCAAGATTTTCGAAGACGGTGTTGTCGCGGCGCCAGTCGAGATAATCAGGAAAGGCGAGCGAGAATTCCTGTGTGCCGCTGCTCTCGTGCAGCGACATGATCCGCTCCGGCGCCGGGTAAGGCAGCGGCCGCAAAAGGACCGCGTGGATGATGCTGAAGATGGCGGTGTTCGCGCCGATCCCGAGGGCGAGCGTGAGCACCGCGACGAAAGTGAAGCCCGGCGATTTCTGGAGCTGGCGCAGGGCGAAGCGGAGATCGTTCATGATGCGGAACGGCGCGGAGCGTTGTCGCCGTCTCCCTGTGGGCGACGCGGGCATCGGCGGGGCTTGTCGGATTGCGGTCGCTTCGATACCCGCGCTTCGCACAGCGAAGCGGCTACAGTTGCTTGCGTCTTATTCATAACGAAGCGCCTCCATCGGATCGACTTTCATGGCCCGGCGCGCCGGGATGTAGCTGGCCAAGAAGGCCGTCGCGCCTAACAAGAAGACGACGCTCGCGTAGGTCAGGAGGTCGTTCGCGCCCACGCCGTAGAGCAGGCTGGCGAGCAAGCGGGTCGCGGCGAAGGCCGCCGCCAGTCCAATGACGAGCCCGATCACGACGACGCTCAGGCTTTGCCGCAAAACCATCCGGAGCATGTCTGCGCGCTGCGCACCCAGCGCCATCCGAATGCCGATCTCGCGGGTGCGTTGCGCCACGCTGTAGGCGATCACGCCGTAGATGCCGACCGCTGCCAGCAGCATCGCGACGCCGGCGAAGACCGCGAGCAAGACCATGTTGAAGCGCGGCTGTGCGAGACCCTTGCCGATCAGTGTCTGCATGGGCTGCAGGTTGCCGACGAAAACATCCGGGTCCTGCCCGTGAATCACCCGGCGCACCGCGGCGTCGATCCCGGAGAGCGACGCGCTCGCGGTCCGCAGGACCAGCCAGACGCGGCGCGTGGGCGCCTGGGCAAGCGGCTGGTACATTTCCGGTGCGATCGCTTTGCCGAGGTCGGTTTGTTTCGAATCCGCCACCACCCCGACAACCTCGAGCGCGTCGGTTTTGTTCTCGCCCTGGTCGAGGAGGAGGTGCTGCCCAATCGGGTTCTCGTTAGGCAAAAAACGGCGGGCAAACGCTTCGTTGATCAGGGCCACGTGGCTCGCGCTCTCGGAATCGCGCTGCTCGAAGGCGCGTCCGTTGCGCAGCGGGATTTTCATCGCGCGGAAATAGCCGGGCGCGACGGCGAGGATCGACGCGTCGGGGTGGTTGCCGGGCGCGAGCGCCGGTTGTCCGGGGATGGTGAAGGAGAGATTGTTGTCGTTGCCGCTGAAAGGGAGCGGGTTCGCGCCGCCGACCGCTTCGACGCCCGGAAGCGCGGCTAACTTCGGGAGGAGCTGCTCGTAAAAGCGCCACTGCGCGTCCGGCTCGGAGTATTTCGTCCGCGGGAGGACTTGATCGAGCACGAGCAGGCGCTGCGGTTCGAAGCCGGGATTCGTCGCGCGCAGATTGAAGAAGCTCTTGATGAGCAAGCCCGCGCCCGCGAGCAGGAGCAACGAGAGCGCGACCTGCGAGACGACGAGAAAGGCGCGGGTGCGAGCGCCGTGCAAGCCGCCGGTGGAACCTTTCGCGCCCTGCTGGAGCGACTCGTTCACGTTCGGCCGCGAAACCTGCAGCGCCGGGACGAGCCCGAAGATGAGCGTGCTCAGAATCGCGAGGCCCAGCGTAAAGGCGCCGACCGCGAGATTCACCCGCACGTCGCCGAGTCGCGGCACATCGTGCGGCCCGAAGGTGCGCAAGAGATCGACCGCCCACCAGGCCAGGACCAACCCCGCGACGCCGCCGACGAGCGCGAGGAGAAAACTTTCCGCGAGCAATTGCCTAACGATCAGCCAGCGGCTCGCCCCGAGCGCGGCGCGGATCCCGATCTCGCGGCTGCGCGCGGCGGCGCGGGCCAGGAGCAGGTTGGCGACGTTCGCGCAGGCGATGAGGAGCACGAGCGCGACGGCGCCGAGCAAAATCAGCAAAGCTGGTCGGACATCGCCGACCACATCGGCGAGGAGGGGCCTAACGAGCACGCCGCGATTGACGTTCGTGTCCGGATATTGCGCGGCGAGACGGGCGGCAATCGGTTGCATTTCCGCCGCGGCCTGGGTCGCGCTCACGCCCGGCTTGAGCCGGCCGATGTAATGGAGAAAACGCGCTCCGCGTTCCGGCACTTCGGAAGCCACCAGGGGCTCGAGCGGCGCGATGAAATCACTCGTCTCCGCTTCCACCGGAAACTTCCAGTCCGGCGGCATCACGCCGAGGAGCGTGGCGCTGCGTCCCGCGAGGTTGATCTGCTGGCCGACAATTTTTTGGTTTTTCCCGAAGGCGCGTTGCCAGAGGCCGTAGCTGATCACGACGACATTCGGTTGGCCCGCTTTCGCCTCCTGCGCGTTGAAGCCGCGACCGAGCATCGGCTGCACCGCGAGGGTCTCGAAGAAATCGCCCCCGACGGCAACGCCCCTTAGCTCCTGTGCTTCCCCGACGCCGTTCAGCACGCTCCCCGCGCCGGAGTAGGCGGCCATCGCGTGGAAGCTGCGGCTCTGGGCGCGCAGGTCGTAGAAATCGGGGAAGGAGCCGGTCTCCTGCGAGTTCGGCTGGTTCGTCTGTGTTCCCCAGATCGTGACGAGCTGGTCCGCTTGCGGGAACGAAAGCGGCCGGAGAAGGACGGTATCGACGACGCTGAAGATGGCGCTGTTTACGCCGATTCCGAGCGCGAGAGTGAGGACGGCGACAATGGTGAAGCCGGGGGACTTCAGGAGCATCCGGAAGGCGTATTTGAGGTCGGTGATCATGGTGAGAGTCCTTTATTCGTTAGGGGAGGAATGGAGCGCGATCCTCCGTGATCGCGTTTCTGAAACTCGCGACGACAGAGCGTCGCGCTCCAAGCTTGAGGGCGGCGGTCGCCGCAATCTGCAATGAGACTCGGTTCTCATTCGGTGCGGAGAGCAATGATCGGGTCGACCTGCGCCGCGCGCCGCGCCGGCAGCCACGCGGCGAGGAAAGCCACGCCAGAAATTAGCAGCACGATTCCGCCGAAAGTGAGGGGATCCGCCGCGCCGACTCCGAAGAGCAGGCTGTTCAGTAACCGTGTCGCCGCGAAAGCGCCGAGCACGCCCACGACCACGCTGATCCCCACCAGTGCCATCGCTTGCCCGACGATGAGCCGGAAGATCGACGACTGGCCCGCGCCCAAGGCCATGCGAATGCCAATCTCGTTCGTCCGTTGCGCGACCGAGTAAGCGATCACTCCGTAAATCCCGATGGCAGTGAGCAACAGCGCGGTCGCAGCAAAGATGGTGAGAAGGAGCGCGTTGAAGCGCGGCCGGGCGAGCGAGCGCGAGATGTATTCCTCAAACACTCTTACACTCGTTAGGGGAATATTCGGATCGACCGCGGCCAGTTGCGCGCGCACGGCGTTGGTCAGGCTGGCAGCGTCCGCCACCCGGGTGCGCACGACGAGCGACATTTCGCTGAAGGGGATCTGCGTGACCGGCAGGTACATCTCCGGGGTTTCATCGTAGCGCAGCGAACGGTGCCGCACGTTCCCGACCACGCCGATGATCTCGCGCATGAGCGGCTTCTCATCGCCGGCGCTGAAGCCGGGGGCGATCCGTTTCCCGACCGCGTTTTGCCCCGGGAAAAACTTGCTCGCGAACAGCTCGTTCACGATCACGACCGGCGCTGATTTGAAGGTGTCGTGCTCGTCAAAGATGCGGCCTTTCGCGACTGGCACGCCGACCGTCTTGAAGTATTCGGTCGCGATGATCCGCGCCGGCGCCGTGGCGCGCTGACCTTCCGGCAACGGGTGTTCCGCATCATCGAAATCGGTCACCATGTTGCTCGAACTCAGAGGGAGCGGCACGATCGTGCTCGCCGAGTCGACGCCCGGAAGCGCGCGCACTTTCGGCAGAAACTGCGCGAAGAAATTGAGGATGTTTTCGTTCTTCGGATAGGCCGAAGCGGGCAGGCTGATTCGCGCGGTCAGGAGATGATCAGGTCGCAACCCGGTCTGCACCTGGCCGAGTCGCGCGAAGCTCTGGATGAGCAGTCCGGCGCTGACTAGGAGCATGAGGGCGAGCGCCACCTCCGCCATCACGAGCGCGTTCCGGAGGCGACCTTTGTTGCCGCTGTCGCTCCCGCTGCGCATGCCGCTTTTGAGCGAACTATTGAGATCGACGTGCGACGCCTGCCATGCCGGGACGAGCCCGAAGATGACGCCGGTCGCGAGCGAAACGAGAAGCGTGAACGCGAGCACGGCGCCGTCGAGTTGGATGTCGCCGATGCGCGGGATGTTTTGCGGCACCGCCTTGATCAGCGCGGCCGTGCCCCATTCCGCGAGAATCAATCCGAAAATACCGCCGAGCGCGGAGAGGAGAACGCTTTCGGTGAGCAGTTGCCTAACGATACGGCCGCGGCTCGCGCCGAGCGCGGCCCGGAGCGCAATCTCTTTTCCACGCACCGAAGCGCGCGCCAGCAGCAGATTGGCGACGTTCGCGTTTGCGATCAGGAGCACGCAGATGACCGCGCCGAACAACACGTAAAGCGCTGCCCGCACATCGCCGATCATCTCCTCGCGCAGCGGCTTCAGGAGCACGCCGAAGTTCGTGTTCGTGTCGGGATATTGTTTCTCGAGCCGCGCGGCGATGGTTGAGAGATCGGCCTGCGCCTGCGCGACCGAGACGCCGGGTTTGAGCCGCGCCACGCCGACCACACTGTGACTCCCGCGCTGCTCGGTAGACGGTTTGAAACCTTCCGCGTTCGACGCGTCCTCCGCGATCGTGGTGTAGAGATCGATCGGGTCGTTATCGATCGGGAACTGGAAATGCGCCGGCATGATCCCGATCACGGTGTAAGGCCGGCGATCGAGCTGGATGGTGCGGCCGAGCAGATTCTTGTCGCCGCCGAATTGCTTCTGCCAAAACTCGTAACTGAGTACAGCCTTGTAACCACCCGGCCCGCCGCCCGCCTGTTCATCGGCGCGCACAAAACCGCGCCCCAGAAGTGGCTGCACTCCGAGCACGTCGAAGAATTCGCCACTTGCCTTCACTCCGAGCAGGCTCTGGGCGCCGTTCGTCCCGCTGAAAGCCACGTTCTCCTCGTGATAGACCGCGCTACTCGCGAGGGTCCGGTTCTCTTTCCGGAAATCGAAATAGTCGGGGTAAGAAAGCGAGTTAATCGAATCGCGCCGGCTATCTTCGTGGCGGTTGGTGCTTCCCATGGCCACGAGCTGTTGCGCCGTGGGGAAAGGGAGTGGCTTCAGGAGGACGGCGTTGACCACGCTGAAGATGGCGGTGTTCGCGCCGATCCCGAGCGCGAGGGTGAGGACGGCGATGAAGGTGAAGCCCGGCGATTTGCGGAGTTGGCGCAGGGCGAAGCGGAAGTCGTTCATAAAGTCTTATATTCGTTAGGCTGATTTGATTTCCGGGGCGTTACTCATTACGGAGCGCGATCATGGGATCGACCTTGGTGGCCCGCGCCGCGGGCACAAAGGCCGCGAGCAAGGCGATTAGGCCCAAGAGGAGGACGACCGTGCCGAAGACAAACGGATCGTAGGCGGTGGTGTGAAACAGGAGCGACTCCATCAGTCGTGCGACAGCTATCGCCGCGAGCAGACCGACGCTCAGTCCCGCGGCCGTGAGCTTCGCGCCCTGCCCCACGACCAGGCGCAGGAGATCGCGCGCCTGCGCCCCGAGCGCCAGGCGAATGCCGAACTCGCGGGTGCGCTGCGCGACGCTGTAGGCGATGAGGCCGTAAAGCCCGATGCTCGCGAGGATCAGCGCCAGCAGCGCAAACAGGCTGAAGAGGGCAAGATAGAGTTGCGGTGGGGTGAGGCGTCGCTGCACCAGCGTGTGAACCGCGGCCACATTCGAGATGCTCTGCTCAGGGTTAAAATCCCACACTGCGCGCTGGGTGCTTTGCGTGATCGCGTCCACCGGCAAAGGCGAACGCACCAGCAACGTGGCGAACGGCGTGCCCCGCTGTTGCATAGAGACGTAGGCTTGGAACGGCGTATCCGCGTCGAGTCCAGAGCGCGGGACGTCGCCGACCACGCCGATCACTTCGAGCACCTGTAGCTGGGGCCGCGGGCCAGTCGGCGACAGCGTGAGCCGCTGGCCGAGCGGATTTTCGCCCGGGAAAAACTTCTTCGCCGCGGAGGCGCTCAGGACGACGACCAACGGCGCACCCGCGTGGTCGCTTCCCGTAAACGTGCGACCCGCGATGAGCGGGACGCGCATGGCCGTGAAGAACGACGGACTCACCGAATCGTAGAACGTGAGTGGCAATTTCGCAGCCTCTTCCGGCACGCCGTAACGGGAAAACGTGGCCGGGATTCCCCAGGTAAACGGCATGGTCTGGGTCAGAGCGACCGCGTCCACTCCCGGCAGCGCCTTCATCCGCTCGAGCAATCGGTCGTAGTAGGCGCTGCGTTTCGCGCTCGAGTCGTATTGCGTCGGCGCGAGCGTCAACACCATGCTGAGCGTGTGCTCGACCTCCATCCCGGGATTGACCCGCATGATGTTGCCGAAGCTTTTCCAGACGAGCCCCGCACAAACCAAGAGGACCAGGGTGAGCGCGATCTGCGCGACCACGAGCGCGCCGCGGAGGCGCACCGACCCGACTCCGGCCGAACCTTTGCTCCCGTCGCGCAGCGCATCGATCGCGTCGACGCGCGTCGCGCGCCAGGCCGGGAAAAGACCAAAGAGCAAGGCCGTGAGCAAAGCGATCGCGCCGGTCGCAATGAGCACCGGAAGATGGAGCGCGATCTCGTCGCCCCGCGGAATGAAATCGCGCGCCAGGCTGGCCAGGAGCAAGTCGAGGCCCCAACTCCCCAAGAGCACTCCGCCGATGCCGCCGAAGAGAACCAAGAGGAGCGATTCCGTGAGCTGCTCGCGCATGATCGCGCCGCGGCTGGCCCCGAGCGCGAGGCGGATGGCCACCTCGCGTTGCCGCGTTGAAGCGCGCACCAGTTGCAGCCCGGCGACATTTGCACATGTGATCAGGAGGACGAGAAATGACGCGCCCACTACAAGGAGCAGGCCCTGCGCAAAATCGCCCACCACTTCGTGCCGCAGCGGGGAACTGGTGAAGTCCCAGCCCCGGTAAAATTTCGGATCGTTCTGCGCGAAGCGGGCTGCGATCGTGCCGAGCTCCGCATCGACCGTGGCCGGGGACACTCTCGGCCTCACGAGTCCGAGGACGCTCCAGAAACGCGTGTTCGCGACGGCGTTATCGCCGCCTTCGTTCGGCAGCGCGCGCCAAAGCTCGGCATTGTTAAAGGGATCCTTGAAGCTGCGCGGCATCACGCCGATGACCTGGTGGGGTTGGTCGTTGATGGTCACGTTTGCGCCCAGGATCTCGGGCTGGCCGCCGAATTGTTTTTGCCAGAGCGCATAACCCAGAATCACCGTCGGCCGCGCATTGGCCGCGGCGTCCCCGGCCGTAAAAGTGCGACCGAGGAGCGCGCGCTCACCGAGCACGCGGAAGTAATCCTGCGTCACCACGCTGGAGGTCAGCGAAGTCGGTTTCTCGATCCCGGTCAGGTTGTCGTAGTAGTAATAGCTGGCGGCGAGATACTCGAAAGAGTGCGCCTCCTTTTCCAACTCGCGAAAACCCGCCGGAGCCATGGGCAAATGCTTGAGCCCGTCCGCCAGATTCCGCGCTTCGATTGCGACGATGCGGTCCGCATGGGGAAAGGGGAGGGGCGCGAGCAACACCGCATGTACCACGGTGAAGATGGCGGTGTTGGCGCCGATCCCGAGGGCGAGCGTGAGCACGGCGATGGAGGTGAAAGCGGGCGATTTGCGGAGCTGGCGCAGGGCGAAGCGGAAGTTATTCATATAGTCTTATGTTCGTTAGGCAGAATTCATTCGGAGCGGAGGGCGATCATCGGATCGACTTGGGTGGCCCGACGGGCCGGGATCAGGCAGGCGATCAAGGACACCGTGGTCATGACGAGTGCGGTGCCGAGCAGCGCGGCCACCGGCAGCGCCGGCACCTCGAAGAGAACGCTCTGCATCGCTCGCCCTGCGAGGGTCGCGCCGAGCAAACCAAGCGCGCTGCCCGCCGCAAGAAGGCGCAGGCCTAACGAGAGAAATTGCGCCCCGATCTGTTGCCTTTGCGCGCCCAGCGCCATGCGAATGCCAATCTCGCGACGACGTTGCGTGACGGCGTAACTCAGCACGCCATACGTTCCGATGGCCGCCAGCAATAAGGCGACTCCCGCAAAAATCCCCGCGAGGAGCGCGGGCGAACGCCGCGCGATCAGGCTGTCGTCGATCCGCGTGTCCATGGAGCGGACATCGTCGATCGCCAGATCCGAATCGGTCGCGCGCACGAGCTTGCGCAGCGTTTCGGCAAACGCTTCCGGACGCTGTGTCGTCCGCGCGACGACGAACACACTATTTTTGTTTAGGTAAGCATAAGGCAGGTAAACCGCGCCTTGTCCCTGCGACTCGGTCAGTGCCGCCTGTTTTACTGCGCCGACGACTCCAACAATGGTGAAAAGCTTGGCCTCCTCTGTTTCGCCGCCGTGAGCGATGCGTTGGCCGATCGCGCCCCCCTTCGGCCAATAACGTTGCGCGAAATCTTCGTCCACCACGCAGACGCGTTCGGAGCGCCGAGAATCTGCCGAGGTGAGATAGCGTCCTTCTCGCAGGGGAATGCCGAGCACCGAGAAGTAATCGCCGTGGACCGCATAGGTATAATGACCGTGGGGCGATTGACCCGGCGGCGGCACATAGCCTTGCGGCGTGACCGCGGTTTTACCGTTGTCGCCGCTCAGCGGAATGTTCGTGATCGTGCCGGCGGCGACGACTCCGGGTTGCTGCCGGATGGAGTCCAGCAAGCGATCGATGATGCCGACGCGTTTTGGAATAGCGTCCCATGAGATCGTGCACTCGCCGGTCAGGACGTGCTCGGCGCGAAAGCCAGCAGGAACCGCCATCACTTTTTTCAGGCTTAACCCGAGGAGCGCCGCGCCCGCGAGCAGGACGAAGGCGAGAGCGATCTGCGCGATGATGAAGCCGTGGCGGAGGCGTTGGGTCGCGCGACTGATCGTGCCGGAGCGCGATTCCGATTGCAGCGCGTTCGCCAGATGACTGCGGAGGTTGAACCAGGCGATCGGCGCAGCGATCGCGATCCCCAGAAAGACCGCGCCGGCGAGGCCGATCGCCGCGAGCCGACCATCGACCGCGATCTGCGCGCCGAGCGGCAGCCGATTCGCGCCCACGACTTGGAGCAATTGAGTTCCCCACGCACCCAGCACCACCCCGAGCACTCCGCCGGCCGCGGCGAGGAGGAGAGTTTCCGTCACGACTTGCCTAACGACATGCCAGCGAGTCGCGCCCATCGCCTGGCGGATGGCCATTTCCTTCGACCGGTCACTCGAGCGGATGAGCAGGAGATTGACGAGATTAACCGCACCGATGAGCAGGAGAAAAAATACGCCAGCCTGGAGCAGGAGAAGGGTCGGCCGAATCGACCGCACCTGCTCCGCGTGGAGCGAAAGCACCGGCGAGCGGAACCCAGCCTCGGCCATCATCTTCGCTTGCGGATCGTCCCGCTCGACCGCGGTGTTATGGGCGTCGATCTGGGCTTGCGCTTCCGCGATCGTGGCGCCCGGTTTCAAGCGCGCGATCATGTGCGTGCCGCCGCCGCCCGAGTGGCGCGCTTCCGGCCCACGCTGTTCCGGCCCGGATTTTAGCGGGAGAAAAACACGTGCCTCCGACGAGAGAAAGCGAAAAGCAGGAGGCAGCACGCCCACGACCTTTCGCGCGATCCCATTTACGCGAGTCTCACGACCCAGAATGTTTGGATCAGAATCAAACTGCTGACGCCAGAAAGCGTTCGACAGGATGATGACGTTCTTCTGATTGTCCACTTCGTCCGTGGTGAAGTTGCGGCCGAGCGCGGGGCTCACGCCAAGAGTCGTGAAAAATTCCGACGAGATGCGGATGATTTCCTCCTGGTGCAGCGAACCCGGATCCCCCACGGTTTCGGATCTGTCCATGTAAATGGAAAGGCTCGAAAAGGCCGGAATGTTGCCGCGCCGTTCGTAGTAGTTGGTGACGGAAGATCCGTCATTCTCGACACCCGCTTTCGGGTAGGTGTTGTAGATCGAGACGAGCCGGTCGCTGTTCGGAAACGGCAGCGGCCGCAACAAGACCGAGTTGATCACCGCGAAAATCGCGAGATTAGCCCCGAGACAGATCGCGATCGTGGCGAGCGCCGTGATGGTGAAACCGGGAGCTTTGCGGAGCTGACGAAAGGCGTAGCGAAGGTCGTTCATCGGATTGTCATTCCGCTCGCAAGGCCACCATCGGATCGACGCGCGCGGCGCGGCGCGCTGGAATCCAGCAGGCAATCGCTACGCCTAACGACAGCACCGCCATGGCGCCGAGCCAAATGAGCGGGTCGCCCGTGGGCACCCCGGGCCATTCGTGTTGCAGCACCCGCACCGCGGCCCAGGCGCCGAGCGCGCCAGTCAAAAATCCGAGAAGAAGCAAGCGCGCGCCCTGCGTCGCGATCAGCCTAACGAGAGCCGCGCCCGTGGCCCCGAGCGCCATGCGCACGCCAAACTCGCGGGTCCGCCGCGCCACCTGCAGGGCGAGCAATCCGTAAACGCCGACCGCAGCGAGCACGAGGCCGAGCACACCGAAGAGCGAGACGAGGATGAAGAGAAAACGCTCCGTCACCCAGGAATCGGTGGCCGCATCTGCGAGCGTGCCCAGGTTGAAGGCGGCGATGCGGCTGTCGGCGTGCGCGAGGGCGCCGCGCACATTGCTCGCCAGCGCTAGCGGGAGGCCGGCGGTCTCGGCTACGAAAGTCATTTCGTCGAAGCCGTTCGCGACCGCCTGCGGCAACGAAACGTAGAAGGTTCCGACCACTTCGCCGTCACGCGGATCGGCCACGGCTTTCGTGTCGTTCGTTAGGCCGATTACGGTGAACCACGGATGCGTTCCATCGAGCCGACCTTCCTTGATTCGCTTGCCGATCGGATTCTCGTTAGGCCAAAAGCGGCGGGCGAAGGCTTCGTTGACGATGCAAACCGGCGGCTTCCCGGTCCGGTCTTCCGCGGTGAACTCGCGACCCTGCACCAGGCGCTGACCCATCGTCGCGAAATAGCCGGGACCGGTGGCGCGCAGGTAAGCGTAGAAGACGCCGCTCGGCTCCGGCGGATGACTTCCTTCCGGCGCCAGCGGGATCGTGTCCCACGAAGCGTCCATCGGCGCGGGCGCGGTCACGGTAACGGAACGAACGCCGGGTAGCGCGCGAACTTCTTCGAGGGTGCGATCGATCGCGCGCAAGCGCGTCTCCGGCGCGGGGAACAGCCGATCTGCAAACATCGCGTGAAAGACCAGCCGGTGCTCGGTCGCAAAGCCCCACGGTTGCCTAACGATCGCGCGAAAATATTCCGTGAGTGACAGGCTGCCGACGAGCAGGACCGCGGCGATCGCGATTTCGGCGACGATCAATCCGCTCAACCAGCGGCGCGTCCCACCGTCAAGCGTGCTCCCGCGCGCGATGTTGCCCATCGCACCGCGGAGATCGATCCGCGCAGCGCGCCAGGCCGGGAACAGGCCAACGCCGATGCCGACCGCGATCATGGTCCCGGCGGCGAAGGCGAAAACCGGCCAGTCGAGCCGTACCGCATAGTCGAATTCGCGGATCGCGCTGCCCGTGTTGTCGGCGCCTTCCGGGCTCATCGCGACGAGCAACGGGGTGAGCCAGCCGGCCACGAGCAACCCACACAAAGTTCCGAGCGCGGTCAGCAAGAGTGATTGCACCAGACCCTGCCTAACGAGTTGGCGACGGCTGGCGCCGAGGGCGGCGCGCATCGCCATTTCCCCACCGCGCTCGACTGCCCGCGAGAGCAGGAGCCCGGCAAAGTTCGCCGCCGCGACCAGGAGGGCGCAGAGCGCGGCGCCGCCGATGATGAGGAGCTTCGGCCGGAGATCGAGAATGAAACTGTCGCGCAGCGGGATCAGCTCCGTGCGCTCCGGCGCCGTCGGGTTATGTGTGGCCGCCTTGACTGCGGCGCACATGCGATCGGTCGCGGCCTGCGCCTGCGCGATTGTGAGGCCGGGCTTGAGCCGCGCGACACCGTAGAGGTAGTGATGCTGCGAGCGCTCCGCCGCATAATCGGTCCGCAACGGCAGCCAAACCTGCGCGCGATAGGGATGGCGATACGTCTTCGGCATCACGCCGATGACCGTGTAAGGGAGTCCGTCGAGTTGGACGGTTTTGCCGAGCGCGTTGGCATGGCCGCCGAGGTCTTGTTGCCAAAACTCGTAGCCGACAATTGCCACTCGCGCCGCCCCCGGCGCGTCTTCGGCCGGGAGAAAATTGCGCCCGAGGACCGGCGGCAATCCGACGACGTCGAAGAAGTTCGCGCTCACTAGCGCCGCGGGAAGATTGCGCGCCGGTTGCCCTGCGGTCGCGTCCAACGTGAGGCTGCCGCCGGTAGCCGCGCCGATGCCCTCAAAAATTTCGCCACTGCTTTCGCGCCATTGCCGCAGGATCGTCGGCGCCAGATTCAGCTTGGTGCTCTGCGCGCCGCTCCCGCCTGAAAGTTCGTAGAGCCTCACGAGTCGATCCGCCTTCGGAAATGGCAGCGGCCGCAGCAAGCTGCTCTCGACCACGGAAAAGATGGCGGTGTTCGCCCCGATTCCGAGCGCGAGCGTGGCGATCGCAATCAGGCTGAAACCAGGCGATTTCCAGAGCAAGCGGAGGGCGTAGCGGAGATCGTTCATTCGGCGCGCAGGGTGACCATCGGGTTAACGCGCGAAGCGCGGCGGGCGGGGATCCAGCACGCGAGCAGCGCGGCGATCGCGAGGACGCTGCCTACCGCTAGGTAGATCGCAGGATTGGAAACATTGACCTCGTAAAGCACGCTGCGCAGGACGCGCGCGACCGCGAGCATGCCAACCAAGCCGATCGTTAGGCCAAGAGCGAGGAGCCGCGCGCCCTGGCTCAGCATCATGGTCGCGACCTGATGGCGGCGCGCTCCGAGCGCGAGGCGGATGCCAATCTCTCGCGTGCGCCGCTGCCCGTTATAAGCCATCACACCGTAGATGCCGACGACCGCGAGGAGGAGCGCGAGCCCGGAGAAGACGGCGAGGAGAAAAGTCATCAGCCGCGGCGTCGCCCAGGTATCGGCGACCCGTTCCTGCATGCTCCGAAATTCAAAAACCGGCTGGCGCGGATCGATCGAGGCAACGATTTGGCGGAGCGATTTCTGGAGGCTTTCCTGGCCTAACGATGTCCGGAGCAGAAGCACCAGCGCGGTCGTCGGGACCTGCCGCTGGGGCAGGTAAGCCTGCGGCAGCGGCGTCTCTTCCTCGAAGCCGTAAACCTTCAGGTGCGGGACGACGCCGACGATCGTGCGCATCTTCCGGCCCGCGGCATCGGTCTGCATGCGGACGCGTTTCCCAAGCGGGTCCTGCCCGGGAAAGTAACGATTCGCGAACAGCTGGTCGACGATCAGGACCGGCGGCGCGTTCGCGTCGTCCTGCGGTGCGAAGGTGCGGCCACGCAGCATCGGCGTGCCGAGCGTCTTGAAGTAATTTCCCTCGATCACATCCATCTCGAACGACGGCAGCTGCCCCGGCGGCGGCTCGGCCATGCCTTCGGGGAGAAAGCCGGTTTGCCAGCCGGTCATGAGCGGCGGGTTGGTCGCAATCGCGGCCTCTGTCACGCCCGGAAGCGCGCGGAGCTTCTCGAGCAGCGCGGTCGTAAACGTGGCCGGTTTTTGGTCGAGATAAGCGGCCTCGGGTAGCTCGACGCGCGCGGTCAAGAGATGCTCCGGTTCGTAGCCTAACGAGAGCGACGTAGCCTTGCGGAAACTCTGGAAAACCAGCGCCGCCGCGCTGAGCAGAATCAAGGTGAGCGCGACCTCGCCGATGATGAGCAACTCACGCGAGCGCCGCGCCCCGGGCGCATCGGAAGCGCCGTGGGCGCCGGCTTTCAGCGCCATCTGCGCGTTGGCGCGCGAAGCGGTCCAGGCCGGCCAAAGCCCGAAGAGCACACTCGTGCTGAGCGCGAGCAGCCCGGTGTAAAGCAGCACCCAACCGTCGAGCCGCGTCTCCGCGAAGCGCTTCGAATCCTGAGGGGAAAGCGCCACGAGCAGGTCGCGCCCCCAGGCCGCGAAACAAAGCCCGAGCAAACCGCCCGCGACTGCGAGGACAAGACTTTCGATGAGCAGTTGCGTAACGATCTGCCAGCGGCTCGCGCCGATCGCGATGCGGATGGCAAACTCGCGCGAGCGCGCTGCTCCGCGCGCGGCGAGCAGATTGGCGAGATTCGCGCAGCCGATGAGGAGAACGACCGCGACTGCACCGAAGAGAAGCTTCAGGCTTTGGCGATATTCGCCCACTTGGTTCTCGAGCAGCTCGGCCACTTTCACGCCGACTTTGCTGTTCGACTCCGGATACGCTTTTTCGAGGCGGGCCGCGATCGCGCTCAGGTCGGCCTGCGCCTGTTCCGGAGTGACGCCATCTTTCAGGCGTCCCCAGCCGTAGAGGCCAGGATGATTATCGCGCGTCTGCCAACTCGTCGCCGCCGAACGGCGCATGAGCGGGAACCAAACTTCGACCGTGCGCGGCGAAAACATCGGCGGTGTCGTCACCCCGACGATGGTGTAAAGCTCGCCCGCGAAGTTGAGCGAGCGCCCGAGGATTTTCGGATCGCGCGCAAAAACGCGCTGCCAAAGTTGATCGCTGATCACCGCGAGCGCGGGCCCGCCGGTGCGATCTTCCTGCTCGGTAAAGAAGCGGCCGAGCTGCGGCTGCAGGCCGACGACCTGGAAGAAATTCGCGGTCACGATCGCGCCGGAGATTTGCTCGGGCACACGGCCCTCGACCCCACTCAGGTTGTAAGAATTCCGCTGCGCGATCGCGAGGTGCGCGAAGCTGTGATTGTCCTTCCGCCAGTCGAGGTAATCGGGGAACGAGATTGAGATCGACGGCTGGTTCGCGTCGGTCTCGTTCATGATCATGATCCGGTCCGGCTGCGGATACGGCAGGGGCCGGAGAAGGACGGCATTGATCACGGAAAAGATCGCCGTATTCGCGCCGATCCCGAGGGCGAGAGTGAGGACCGCGATACAAGTGAACCCGGGCGACTTCGCGAGTTGGCGCAGGGCGAAGCGGAGATTGGTCAGCATAAGCCTCTGCTACTCGTAACGGAGCGCCTCCATCGGATCGACTTTGGTGGCGCGGCGCGCCGGGATGTAGCTGGCGCAAAAAGCGGCTGCGCCTAACAATGCCACGACGCTCGCGTAAGTGATGACGTCGTTCGCACCCACCCCGTAGAGCAGGCTGGCGAGCAGACGCGTGCCGGCGAAGGCCGCGAGCAATCCGACCCCGATCCCGATGGCGACGACGCTAAGGCTTTGCCACAAAACGAGCGCGAGCATGTCGCCGCGTTGCGCGCCGAGCGCCATCCGAATGCCGATCTCGCGCGTCCGTTGCACCACGCTGTAGGCGATGACGCCGTAAATCCCGATCGCGGCGAGGAGCACGGCGAGTCCCGCAAAGATCGCGAGTAGAAGCATGTTGAAACGCGGCTGCGCGAGCTGGGTCGCGAGGAAGCTGCTCATCGGCTTGAGCGGCGGGACGAACAGATCATTATCGACGCTCTGAATCGCGCTCCGCACCGCGGCATCGAGCCCGTTCAGGTGCGGCGTCGCGAGCCGGAGAACGAGGTCGAGACTGCGGCCGGTGTCCTGCGCGAAGGGGCGATAAAATTCTGGCGTCGCCGCGGTGTTGAGCGCGTCGTGCCGCGAGTCGCCGACCACGCCGACGATCTCGAGCGGCTGCATTTCTTCAGGCGTGCGGCCGAGCGTGAGCCGCTGACCGACCGCGTTGCGACCCGCGAAAAAATGCCGCGCAAACGCCTGGTTCACGATCGTCACGCTGCGCGCTTTTTCGCCGTCGTTAGGCGTAAAGAAACGCCCGTGGAGCAGCGGGATCTTCATCGTCCGGAAATAATCCGGCGTGACCGCGAGGCGCCCGGCGCTGTCTTCCTGCCCGGGCGGGAGCGGCGCCGCGCCCTCGACGACAAAGGACGAAAACCGCGTGTTCCCGCCTAACGGAAGCGGATCGCCGCCGCCGACGAGCTGCACGCCGGGGATGACCGCGAGCTTCGCCTCGATCGCCTGGAAGACGCGCAGTTGCTGCGCGGAATCTTTTTCATAATGCACCCGCGGCAGATTGATCTGCGTGGTCATGAGACGATCCGGCACGAAGCCGGGATCGGTCGCGCGCAGATTCATGAAGCTCTTGATGAGCAGCCCGGAGCCGGTCAGGAGCAGGAGCGAGAGCGCGACTTGCGAAATGACGAGGAGCGCGCGCAGCCGATGACTTTGCAGACCCCCGGTCGAACCCTTCGCCCCCTGTTGCAGGGTTTCATTCACGTTCGGCCGCGAGATTTGCAGAGCCGGGATGAGCCCGAAGAGCAGCGTGCTCCCGGTCGCGAGTGCGAAGGTGAAAGCAGCGACGCTGCTGTTGACGCGAATCTGGCCGAGATGCGGCAGCGCCTGTGCCGCGAGCGTGCCGAGGAGGTCGACGCTCCACCAGGCGAGCAGCAGACCAGCGGTCCCGCCGATGAGGGCAAGGAGGAGGCTCTCGGCGAGTAGCTGCCTAACGACGAGCGCGCGGCTCGCGCCGAGCGCGGTGCGAATCGCGATCTCGCGACTGCGCGCGGCGGCGCGGGCGAGGAGCAAGTTGGCAACGTTCGCGCAGGCGATCAGAAGCACGAGAACGACCGCGCCTGCGAGGACGAGCAATGCCGGCCGCACGTTGCCGACAACGTCGTCGTGATAGGGGAGGATGGAGACGTTCTCGCGGCCGGTATTGTCGTCAGGATATTGTTGCGCGAGATGGGCGCCGATCGCGTCCAATTCCGCGGTGGCCTGCGCGATCGAGACGTTCGGTTTCAACCGGCCGACGAGGCTGAGGAAGATGGCGCCACGAGTTTTCGCGCTGTCGCCGATTAAGTTGTTAAGCGGGATTACGTAATCGACGTGCTCGGCTTCGACCGGAAACTTCCAGCCCGGCGGCATGACTCCAAGAACGGTGTAGCTGCGCGACGAAAGCGAGATTTGCTGCCCGACGATGCGGCGGTCCCCAGCGAAAGCGCGCTGCCAAAGCGGATAAGTCAGGACCACGACGGGCGCGCCTGCGCCGGGCCGATCTTCCTCCGCGGTGAAGACGCGGCCTAACGACGGCTTGATTCCGAGGACGTCGAAAATTTCCGGACTGATCGCGACGCCTTCGAGAGCCTGCGATGTTTCCGCCTGGTTCAACACTGCGCCCGCGCGGGTGTAGGCAGCGAGCGACTGGAGGCTCTTATTCTGGTCGCGCAGGTCGGCGTAGTTTGGATACGAGAAAACGTCGCGGTCGCCGAACATCCCGCCGGTTTTGCCCCAGACCGCGACGATCCGGTCCTCATGCGGGAACGGCAGCGGTCGCAGGAGCATCGGCTCGATCACGCTGAAGATTGCGCTGTTCGCACCGATCCCGAGGGCGAGCGTGAGCACTGCGACGAGGGTAAAGCCAGGTGACTTCAGGAGCATCCGCAGGGCGTAGCGCAGGTCGTTCATGACGTGGCGCCGCGCTGCTGAGTGCAGAAACTTGCCAGCGAGAAGCTCGTGCCGCGTGCTTTCATTGCTGTGCGGTTTCCTTGTCGGCGGAGACGATCTCGATCGCGCCGCCGCCACTGCGTAGAACAAGTTTTTTGCCTCCGCCGTTGATCGTGCCTTTGAGCGAGTCGTCGTCGGAGCGCACATTCGCCATCGGCAGGTCGCTGCGCACACTGCCGGCGCCAGTCTCGGCGTCGATCGTTAGGCCCGCGTTCGGCGGCGTCATCACCGTGATCGAACCAGCGGAAGTTTCGAGGTGGACGTCTTCCGTCACGGTGGCCGGGAGGATGGCGGAGATCGCGCCGCCCGAAGTCTCCGCGGTCAATTTTCCGCTGATGTTGGCGAGGCGCAGCTTCCCGCCGCTGCTCTCGACCTTGGCGTTCCCGACCAGATTCAAGACGGTGACATTCCCGCCGGAAGTGTCGGCATCGAGATTGCCGCGGCCATCAGTGACCTCAATGTGGCCGCCGCTGGTGTCGAGGTGCACCTTCGCATCGCAAGCGGTCACCTTGATATCGCCGCCGCTGGTGTCGGCGTGGATTTCGCCGTGGATTTTCTGAAAGCTCAGGTCGCCGCCGCTGGTGTCGACTTTGATCGAACCGGTGAGGCCGTTCGAAGTGATGTCGCCGCCAGCGGTATCGAGGTCGGCGTTGAAGTTCGCCGGCACCCGGATGGTGTAGTGCCCCTCGTTGCTGTGGTGCCCGAGCAGGTCCCAAAGCTCCGAGCCTAACGAGTCGTGCTTGCGGGTCGCGCGGACGACGATCTTATCGCCTTCGGTCGTGATCCTAATCGGCGCCTGGCGGAAATATTCTTCCTCCTTCTCTTTCGAGGAGGCGTCGATCTTGCGATGGGCGTCGATCACGACCTTGTCGTTGTCGCCTGGCGCGAGATCGATCGAGCCGAAATCGACGTCGACGACGATGGTGCCGCCGGGTTGAGCCGGGCGAGTTTCGTGGATGTTTTCTTCCGTCGAAGCGAAGGCGCCGGCAGAGATAAGACTAACGAGGAGGAGGGTGGTGAGCGTGGTTTTCATAGAGTTGTTAGGCTGGATGGTGGATGGGCATTGGGATTTCTCATTCGCAGCGCAACGCGATCATCGGATCGACGCGGGTGGCGCGGCGCGCGGGCAGGAAGCAGGACAGGGCGGCGACGAGGGAGAGCAATCCCGCGACCGCAAAGTAGATCGTCGGGTCGAGCGGATTGACCTTGAAGAGGATGTTCTTGAGCGCCTCGCGCGCGAGCCCGGTAAGGAGGGCGATGCCGCCCGCGCCCAGCGCGAGTCCGATGCCGAGTTGCCATGCGCCCTGGCTCATGACCATGCGCAAGATGCGACCGGAATCTGCGCCGAGGGCCATGCGAATCCCGAACTCTTGCCGGCGTTGATTGACCGAAAAACTCATCACGCCGTAAAGGCCGACGCCGGAAAGGATGAACGCGACGAGACCGAAGACGCTGAAGAGCGTCGCGATCACGCGATTGCCGGAGAGGATGTCGTTATGGAACTGCGCGGGCGTCCCGGGGAAATAGGTCGGCAGGTTCGAATCGAGCGCGGCGACCGCTTTGCTCAGGACGGGGCCAAGAGTGTCGGCCCGGATCCCGGCGCGCGGCCTCACGACCACGGTGGCAAACTGTGTGGCCGGTGACGCGCCGAGCAGCGGCATGTAAAAGCCGCTCGCATCGGTCTGCTGATCGAACGGGCCCTGCATCAAGGTGTCGGGCACGACGCCGACGATGGTGCGCCATGGCTGTTCTTTACCGGGATTGAAGATGCGCACGCGATGCCCGAGGGCGCTCTGCCCCGCCCAATGTTTGCGCGCGAAGCTCGCGTTCACGACCGCCACCGGCTGCTTCGAATCGCTGTCGTCGATGGTGAAATCGCGCCCTTCCCGGACCTTGAGGCCGAGGGTGGCGAAGTAACCGTCGGAGACCGATTCAAAGTTGCCGCGGGGCCGATCGCGATCGGTTAAATAACTCTGTCCATCGACCTCGTATTGTCCGCCCGCCGCAAAGGTCATGCGGAAGCGATCGGTCATGGCCGCGGCTTCGAACTGCGGATTGGTGCGCAGTGTGCGCACGGCGCCCTTGAAAAATTCGCGGCGCGAATCTTCGGTCGGATAGGTGCCTTCCATTAACGCCAGACGCGCGGCGTAGAGGCCATTCTCGTCGTAGCCGTAATCGAGTTTGGTTTGGTTGCGGATCGATTTGATCTGCAAGGTCGCGGCAATGAGAAGCGCGGCGGTCAGCGCGATTTGCCCAATCACAAGCGCGCGGGTGATGACATTGACGAGTCGGCTGCTGTTGCCGCGTCCGCCTTCTTTCATGATCTCGGCCGCGTTCCCGCGCGAGCTGAGAAAGGCGGGGAGCAAACCGGAGACAGCCGTCGCGACGAGCGTGATCGCGAGGGTGAAGAGGAGGACGCGGCCGTCGATCGTAAATTTCCACCAGTAAGGCGGCGGGAAGGGCGCGGCCTTCACCACTTTGTCGAACATGTCCGTGCCCCAAAAGGCGAGCAGGGTCCCGGCGATCGCGCCGAGGACCGAGACGACCAGACTCTCCGTGAGCATTTGCCTAACGAGCCGCCCGCGGGTGGCACCGAGCGCGCCGCGGATCGCCAGCTCCTTGGCCCGCAAAGCCGCGCGGCCAAATTGCATGTTCATCACATTCAGGCAGGCAATGAGGAGTACGAGGATGACCGCAGCGAGCATTGCCCAGACGATTTGCCGCAGTTGCACGCCGGTGAAGGTATTGATCAGCGGGAAGACACTGGCGGAGGTGAAATTCTGGTTCGTCTTCGGATTGTCGGCCGCGATGTTGCGCGCGATCGCGATCATCTCCGCATTCGCCTGGTCGAGCGTGACACCCGGCTTGAGCCGGCCCATGACCGCGGGGGCGCTGTTGTTCGCGCCGAGCCGTAAGTCGCCGCGCGGCCGGGGCGGCCATTCGTTATACAGCGGCGTCCAGAGTTCCTCGGAAATCGGAAACTCGAAGCCGGGCGGCATCACGCCGATGATGGTTGCGGCTTTGCCGTTAATCGTGACGCCCTGGCCGACAATGGCCGGATCGGCGTGGAAATCACGCCGCCAGATTTTGTCGCCGAGGATCGCGGTTTTCGGCGCGCCCGGTTTGTTATCCTCCGCGGTAAAATCGCGGCCGAGAATCGGCGACACCCCGATGATCTT
>JBBSED010000048.1:0-25858 GCA_038240025.1 Chthoniobacterales bacterium | reverse complement strand
TGAACGCGGTAGTCACCCCGCCGGATTTGCCGAAGCCCGGATCGGGGGTGCCGTCGGTATTGAGGCGCTCTAGACCGAAGGCGCCGAACGAAACACCGCCGACGAGCACTTTCCCATCCGCCTGTAGGGCGATCGCGTTGGCCGTGGAGACGGTGCCGCGCGAACCGCCGAAGTCGATAACCGGGCTGGCGAAACTGGGGTCCACCGCGCCATCGCTCGTGAACCGCATGGTCTGCAGGTCGGTGTCTCCATTCGGGCCATCCTGGACCGAGTTGGTTAACACGAACCGGCCGTCCGGCTGGAGAGTACCATGTCCGGTGTGCGCGGTTGTCGCGATCGTGCCGGCGGTGTGGCTTGGGTCGATCGTGCCGTCCGGCAGCAAGCGTTCGATCAGCACGGGCTGGAGACTCTCAATGTTGACGAGAATCTTTCCGTCGGTCTGCAAGGCGAGCGCTCTGATGACGCCATCCTGCAGAAGCACAATGCCGCCGCTGCCGAAGCTCGCGTCCAGGCTGCCGTCCGCGTTGTAGCGCTGCACCATGGCCATGGATGGGGGCGGGCGCTCCCCTTCCTTGCCGAAGGTGCCCCCGAGGACGATCTTGCCGTCGGGCTGGAGCAGCACGACGTAGACTGCGGCGCCAAACATGGGTGGGGGGGAGGTAAGCACGCTACCGCCGGTGCCGAAGGTCGTATCCAGGCTGCCGTCGAGGTTGAGGCGGGCGAGTGCCACAAAATTCTGCCGCGCGTCTCCCGACTCGGCGCCGCCGACCACGACGATCTTGCCGTCGGGCTGGATCGCTAGGTCTTGCGGCGCGCTGATGTCCTGGTTGCTGATGATGTTTTGCATGACGCCGCCGACACCGAAGCTGCTGTCGAGTTGGCCGGTCGGCAGGAACCGGACGACCCCAAACGTGTCAAAGATGGGACCGGCGACGACGATCCGTCCGTCTGGCTGCAGCTTGACAGTGGCGTTGTTCGGAAAGGGGACGCTTCCAAATTGGTATTGCAGCACCACCTCCTTGCCGCCGCTCCCGAATGTCGGGTCGAG
This sequence comes from Chthoniobacterales bacterium, assembly GCA_038240025.1. Lineage (GTDB taxonomy): Bacteria > Verrucomicrobiota > Verrucomicrobiia > Chthoniobacterales > UBA10450 > Palsa-1392. The sequence continues at coordinate 24,810 of JBBSED010000048.1, read as the reverse complement.
CGTCCGCGCTGTGCCCGCTTTGGCCGCGTGAGCGCCCAGCGCCGCACAGCAAATCATTGGAAGTATCAATCTACTTTTCCCAAGCAAAGCTCCCCTAAAGAGAGAACGGCGCGATGTCATCGATTTGATTTTGTTTTTAGTCATATTTTGTTCTCCTAAATTCCACATTTAAACTGCGGTTACTTCCCTATACCTATTTCTTCAGCAAATATTCCTGGCCGGTTGATGACATATCTGGTTGTTTCTTATTTCACGGTGAGCTCAAGAGACATTCCGAGCATCTTGTGACCTTTGACAGGGCAATACACTTGGTAAGTCCCCGGTTTCAGCTCCACTCTTAACGAACCGCTTTCTCCCTCTCTTAACCTTGGTTTGATTTGATTCTCGATGCCATTGCCCTCGATCTCGAAGCCGTGGGTTTCCTTACCCGTGTTCGTCACCTTGAAGGTCGTAGGACCGGCCCAAGCCGAGATAGGCATCTCGATGGTGTATTCTTTGACCTTCACTTCCACTTCAACCGAGCCATTCGCGGCCTCAGAAGCAGCGGGCGTAGGTTTTGTCTTTTGCGCCTGTGACGTGTTGATGTCGAGATCGTCACGAGGCCTTGTTTCGCTCGCACTCGGACTTTCTTCCTGTGCGAAGGCCTTAGCGAACGGGACCGTCAATCCCAAAGCTCAACATCACCGCCATTTGGGTCATGATCTTTTTCATACGTTTGTCTTCCTTTATTTTTTTGGGGCGACGCTTTCAATCGGCGGCAGCGATTTGAGATAGGCGGCCATGGCGGCGCGATCTTCGGCGCTGAGCTTCGAGGTATTCTGCACCACGTCCACCATTGGGCCGCCCACTCGGTCGCCGTCCCCCGTGATGCCGGTCTTTAGCATTTCGGCGAAAGCGGCCTCCGGCCAGTCCTTCAACTTGGCCTGAGTGATATTCGGAAAGCCACCCTTGGCATAGCCAATCAAATTGCCGGAGAAGCGCTTCCCCGAAACGATTGCACTGAGACTATTGCGAGGACTGTGGCATTCGGCACAGTGGGCGGGACCGTTGACCAGATAGGCGCCGCGATTCCATTTCGTTGACTTCGCCGGGTCGGGCTTGAAGGGCTCGTCGTCGAGATAGAATAGTTTCCAGATGCCGACCATGCGGCGAATGTTTAAAGGGAACGGCACATCGTGGTCGCGCGGTTTTCCGGCGACCGGCGGCAGCGTCTTGAGGTATGCGAAGAGGTCGCGCTGGTCGTCGTATGTCATCCAGTGATAGGAGGTATAAGGGAAGACCGGGAAATAATGTTCGCCTTCGGGCGAGGTGCCCTTGGTCATGGCGGTGATGAATTGCGCCTCAGTCCATGCGCCGATGCCATCCTTGGTATGGGGGGAGATATTCGGGACGTAAAAGGTTCCAAACTTCGAAACCAGACCGAGCCCGCCTCCGAGTCTGTTGCTATCCTCCTGCTTGGGCACAGCGTGGCAGGCCGAGCAGCTGCTGGCCAGGAACATCGTCTTGCCGTTGGCGAGATCGGGCGTGTGCGGCCCGAGTGCGGCGGCCCGCACGGTCGCCGGACTAGTTAGAAACCAAAATAAAGCGAAGCCGAGTAGAACAACCGCGGCCCCAAGAATAAGCAGTTTACGAAGCATGGTGGCACCTCTTTGTGCGTGACGCTAACTCGCCCGCAAGAGAGAGAAGGAATATCGTTTCCATAGTCATTAGCCCTCAGGCCTGCAGCGGCGCATCGACGATGGCGAGTCGCTGCTCGCCTGGCTTGAATGTTATGCTGGCGGTGCCGAGTACGGTCCTTAGCTTATCGGCGGGTACTTTCTTTGGTCCTGGCGCAGGCGCGGAGCCCGGCGCCGGCTGCGGGAAGGCGGTCGAGAGTGCGGTGTGGAAGGTCACGTTGCCCTCGATCTTCTGCATCACCTGATGGATATGACCGTTGAGCACAGTTACCGAGCCGAAGCGTTTCATGGAGCTAAGCGCGCGCGCACTGTCCTCGGTACCCCAGCCCCAGGTCGGATAGACCGCCCACAAGGGGACGTGCGCGAAGACGACGATCGGAGTGGAAGCGGAGCGGCCCTTCAGATCATCTTCGATCCATTTGAGCTGCTCTTCGCCGAGAGTGCCAAGCCCGCCCGCCTTGCCTCCAGGATTGTCGATGTTGACCAGGTCCATGAAGCGGACGCCGCCGGCGACGTTGACGAGACCCATGAAATGGACGCCGTTGAAGTCGAAGCTATACCAGCCGGCCCCCTTAGTGCCGCGGCCGTGGCGATCGCGGTAGAGCTTGACCTCCGGGTCCAGGATGTCGTGCTCGCCGGGCACATAATGGACGTCGAGCCCCGCCTGCGAAATAACCTGCTCGGCGTCGTCGAACTGCGCTGGTTTGGACAAATGGGTGATGTCGCCAGTGTGGATCAGGAACGACGGCTTCACCGGCATGGCCTGAATGCGGCCGATCGCCTCTTCCAGCGTGCCCTTGACGTTCGGGTTCACCGGCTTGGCGAAACCCATGTGGTTGTCGCTGATTTGCAAAAACGAGAACCCGGCAGCGTCCGGCCCCCCTGCCTGGTCGCCTAGCTGGTCGAGTAGGCCGCGCGAATGTACCACCCCGCCCGAGATCGTCCAGAGCATCCCGGTCCCGGCCCAGATCATGCATTCCAAAGCCTTGCGCCGAGTGACTCCGTCCTTCTTATCGTGCGGTCTGTCACTCTCGTGATCAAAATCGTTCATGGCTTCTCTTCTATTTATCTAAAGACGTCTCCTAACAGGTGCGCGCCGCCAGCCCTAAGCCACAGTAAAACCAGAGCCGGCAGCGCGTCAGCTGGCGGATCGAGAAACCATTTTATTAGATTTTTCATGGCCAGTTCCTTCTCAATTGCTTTCCGGGAAAAGTAGTCGGGCACAATCTTGTTTTATCTTAGCTTCTGAGCAGATTTGCTTGTCCTCAGTCCTTACCGATCGCGACTTAGAACTCAGCGCGAGTCTTTTGTTTTGTCTTCTCACGGTTATCCCTATTGCCAATCGAACGCTCAGAGCCGACCTGCGAGGATATGACGCTGTCTGTTCTCAGAGGTCAAACTCGCTGGCCCTGCCAGCATCCTCCGGCGCGCGAGAAACCCATCCACGGACAACCGTCCCGGTCCCATGATGAGAAGGACGATGAGAATCAGGATCTGGGCAAAGTCAGGGCGACCCTCGTGGAGTACCGCGAAAAGTCCCGCCTGCGGGGGGACGGGCGGAGAAGGCAGAGGCGAGGTCCCAAGGAAGAGGGAGACTTTGGTGGTAAGAAGAATCACCGCCATCTCGATGAGAAATGGCACCGCGATGAGCCGGGTCAGAAGCCCCGCGATAAGAAAAAGACCTCCGACGATTTCGAAGGTTCCGATAAAATTTGCCATCAACTCCGGCGCGGGCAATCCGAGCTTGGTGAAACGGCCTACGCCTTGAGCAGCGAAAACGAACTTTAGGATGCCCTCCGAGAAAAATACCCCGCCAGCTATCAGTCGCAGAAGCGTAATCGCCGCGGACTCGTCAGTCGGTGGATTGAGAAACCAGTTGATAAGACTTTTCATGATTAGTTCCCGTCGGTTGAAGATCGCCGTAACCAGTTTCTTAAGTCTCTTGCGAGTCTAGTTATGGCCTGCGGTGCTCGCGGAGTGAGCGACGAGAAAGTTCTTGAAGACATGGTCGGCGATCTGGTGGCCCATGGCCTGGCCGGCCACGTCATCGAAGCGGTAATGATGTCCGATGTAAGTCCGGCTCACTCCCGCTTCGGTCGCCGCCGCCGTGAAACTATTGAAAGGGCGTTCTGCGGCGGTCGAAGCCTCCGAGTGAACGGAGAAGCTGGCCTCGTCGCTCCCGAAAAAGGCGCCAAGGATGGCCGCGCCCGTCGCGCTGATGACGCTGTGCGCGCCGGGATAGGAAGGGTCGGGCGGCGAATTAGCCAGCGGCAGCCAGTTCGGGTCGGCCGTGGTCGCGGGATTGTCATCGGAATCACCTGCCCGCACCGCCGTCTCCGGACGCCAGAAGTTGTAGGTGTATTTGGCTTCGTAGAAGGCGATGGCATCGTCGGCGAGAGCGAGATTGAGCAAGGCAAAGAGGCGCGCGTTTTGCGCCAGGGTGTTGTGATGAGAAACGGCCGCGCTTTGCGCAATCTCGTTCCAGTAGTTTTGGATCTTGCCGCTCCAGAATTTGGCGCTCGCCGTCTGATCCGCGCTTCGGGACGTGCTCGACTTGCTGCCTAACTCCCTGATCTTCATGTAGGCCACAGCATACTCAGGACTGGCTAAGTCTGGCGGCGGACCTGGACGAAACTGTTCCGCGCTGGTTAGGGTGAAGGGTTTGACGTGGCCCCAGTGCGTGAAGACGGGGGCGGAAAGATCCGGCAGTGTCTTTTGATAAGCTCCGGGCTTTGTGCCCGGAGCGTACGGAGCCGGCTTCCCTGCGGAGCCATCCTCAGCTCGCGAGGCGAGGATGCGTTTCGCGGCCTCCTGGCCTGCCTGCACGCCTTCCTTCTTACCTGGGGCATCGGGAATTCCGGCGAGTGACTCTTCGAGATGCTTCTCGATCATTTCTTCTTGTTTAGGATAGAGCGCGATCAGCGTGTCGTGCGCCGCCTGCGCCGCGGCCGCCTCGGGCGAGGCTTGGGGCGGAGCGTCGACATGAATAAGATAGTCACTGTGCGTTTTCTCGATGGCATTGACGGCGTCATAGATAGCCGCGTGCATAATGGCGAAGTTACGCGTCGGATGGACGCTCGACGGTTTGGTCCCGGGCGGGGGAGGTGTGCGGACGATTTCGAGAAGGATTCGATTCCATTGCAACACCGGGTCGACCGGTTCGCCGTTTGCTTTTGTCGGCAGGATACCGGCTGAAGAGATGGCGAAAATAACTGCTGTGACCAATGAGGTTCGTGTCATGATTTCTTGTCCGGTTTGATGCTATGGCCGGCGGGCGGAGTTCTTTGAACCACCTTTGAGCCTTCGCGTTCCACCTATGCATACTCTTCCCGCCGGAAAATATTCCCGGGAGCTGAGTTTTTGACCTTTCGACTCGGACCCGGGCATTTCACGCTTCAAAGCAAACGGATGGATTTACGTTTCAGACGCGGGATGCCTCGGGAAAAAAGCTTGCGGTAATCCCTGAATTCCCGGCATCTAAGCGTTTCCGGGAATAAATCGGGGGAAATCGAGTCTCTCCATTGTATAAGGAAGAACCAAACCAGTTGTCCGATCCGAGCAGGCTCCCACTTTTTGAGCAGGCGATCCTGCCGCACTTGAACGCTGCCTATAACCTGGCGCGGTGGCTGACCGGTCATGATCAAGACGCGCAGGATGTGGTGCAGGAGGCTTGCCTGCGGGCGTTTCGTGCGTTCGATGGCTTTCACGGAGCCGATGGGCGCGCTTGGCTCTTAACGATTGTGCGCAACTCCGCTTTTACTTTGCTTAAGAAGAATAAGACGGCGCTTTTTATGACCCCGTTTGATGAGCAGCTACATGGTGATGTGCAACAGGAGATGGCCAACCCCGCAACGGAGTTGCGCCTCGCGGAGGACGCGCAGCAACTGCAGGCCGCGATGGAGAATTTGCCGCCGGAGTTTCGTGAAGCCCTTATCTTGCGTCACCAGGAAGGCCTTTCCTACCGCGAGATCGCTGCGGTCGCGGACATCCCTTCCGGGACAGTCATGTCGCGCCTGGCGCGCGCACGGGTGAGGCTCCGACAATGCCTGGTCGCAGGGGATCAAAGGGAGACCCGATCATGAGTAGGCACGAGAGCAGGGAAATTCTTGGCGCATACGGCGATGGCGAATTGGATGCCGTGCGAAAGGCGGAGGTTGAAACGCACTTGCAACAATGCTCCGCGTGCTCAAAAATCGTTGCCCAAGATCGCGCCGTGGCGGAGGCGGTCGCACTCGGCGCACGTCGATTTGAAGCGCCGGCCGAGCTGCAGGAACAAGTGATGGCTAACCTTCGTGCCGAGGGGACCGAACGGCGCGTGCTGGACTTCCCACAAAAGCACAAATTGACGGTCTGGGCGATCGCAGCGGTGTTGCTCATGGGGTCTTTTGTGGCCGGAGTCATGATTTCGCGACGAGCCGCGGGCGGGGACAATATTTTGGCGGAGCAGATCGTCGCAAGCCATGTGCGTTCACTCATGGCTACTCACTTAGCCGATGTGGCGTCGTCCGATCACCACACGGTGAAACCCTGGTTTGATGGAAAACTTAGGTTTTCACCTCCGGTGGTTGATCTGGCAGCAGAGGGCTTTCCTCTCGTTGGGGGTCGCCTTGATTACTTCGATCAGCACTCGGTAGCCGCGCTGGTGTATCGCCGCGATAAACATATCATCAATCTCTTTGTCTGGCCGACCAACGAAACGCATGAGTCGCCACCCAAGGGAAACACAAGTTCGATTGACGGATACCATCTCGTCCGGTGGGCTGCGGCGGACATGAGCTTCTGCGCGGTCTCTGATGTAGAGCTCGGTGAGCTACAGCAGTTTGCGACACTAGTGCGTGCGCGCCAGTTACAGTAGAAATGCTACCCATCGTTACGCTCTCGACCTCGAAACGAATCAGGAGGAGCCGTCAGGGTCAGAGCTTACTGGCTAGGTGTCAGGGGATGGGCGTCGGGTTCTCGGTGCGTAACTTGAGGTTGGGACAGCCGCATCAATTTTCATCGCAAATACCGCAAGCTATGTGCCTATCGGCCTTTGCGACGAAAACTGATGCTCGTCCGGTCGCAATCGTCGAATTTACTTACACAAGCTCGAAATGACGCCCATCTCCTGACAGTTGACCGCTTACTATCGACACTGTTGGAGCGGGTCGTCGCAATATCGTTTATCTGAATGCTAATGCAGGCTTCGGCGTCGGGAACCGCTCCTACAACTCGAAAAAGCCGCGGAGCCGCCGCAGGAAGGTGGCCTTATACGCATCCACCTTTGCCTCCTGATCGTGGGCCGCGTCCTTGATCAGGCCTTCGGTTTCCATCTTCCGGCGCGCGAGCAGTTCGCTTAGCTGGGTCACGCATTCGGGGGCTTCGCGGAGCAGTTTCGCCATCACCGGCTTGTGAATCTCCAGCACTTCGCAATCGCTCTCCGCGCGGATCGTAGCGGTCCGTTTCTCCCCGGTGAGCAGCGACATTTCGCCGAAGCAATCGCCCGCCCGCAACACGCCGACCCGGATCGAAGAGCCATTCTGCGCGACCGAGACCTGGGCTGTGCCCTCCAGCATCACGAACATCGAGGAACCGTCCGCGCCTTGCTCGATCAAGCGTTCTCCGCGGCCGAAATGCACGGTGCGCGAATCCGACACCAGCTCGCCGATCTGCGCCTCGTTGAGACAGGCAAACAGCGGCTCGGTCTCGAGGATGGTGCGAGCTTTCCCGTGTTCTTCCAGCACGGGCGGCGTCGTCCGACGGTTGATCTCGAGCGTCCGGATCGGGAACGGGATCGTGATCTTTTGGCGCTTGAATTCGTACCAGATATTCGTCCGGATCGCGTCGCAGACATTGTTGTAATTCTGGTGACTTAGCATCCAGAACTTGATCTCGTAAACGATCGCGAAGTCCCCGAAATCAACCAGGAACACCTTCGGAGGCGGTTCATGCTGCACGCCGTCCGCGTGGAGTGAGGCGCGCATCAACGCGTCCTTCACCTTGTTCGGCGCGCTCCCGTACTCGACGCCGACCCGCAGTCGCATCGCGTGCAGTTCCTGCGGATAATGCAGGTTCACGATCGTGGTCCGGACGATCTCGTTGTTCGGGATATCGAGATAAATGGCGTCGTTAGTGCGCAGCCGGGTCGAGCGCCAGTTGATCTCCATCACCTCGGCGGAGTGTTCGCCGACCTGGAGCCAGTCGCCGACCTTGTACGGTTTGCTGATCTGCAGCGACATGCCGGCGATCACGCCGCCGAGCATGTTCTGAGTCGCGAAGCCGAAGACGATCGCGGCCACGCCCGAGCCGGACAGGAGCCAGGTGAGCTGGCTTTGCGCGTGATAGCCGATGCTGAGCACGAGCAGGAGCGCGAGGAGGAAGATGACGAGCGCGACCAGTTCGCGGAGGAACTTCGGGATCACAGTCTGGCGGCGCTGCTCGAAATAGAGATCCCAGAGATAGCGATCAAGCAGTGCGATCACGACCCCGGTACTAAGCAGGGTGAGCGCGGCCCCGAAGTGATTGCGGTAACGGAGGTCGACCCCGTAAACCCAGACCGCGGCGTAGAAGGCGAGCGCGAGCGCGAAGAGCTGGAAGAAGACGCCGAAGCGCACGCCCGCCCGGCGTTTCAACAATCGTCCGATGGCAAGCGTGATGAAAAATGTCGCGATGAAAACCGCGACCGTGGCGAAGGCGCGTTGAGGTTCAGCAAGAGCGGACATTCGTTAGGCGGAAAGAATAGCAGAGCGGGAGCGGTGCCGACAAGCGCGCTCGATCGGGCGCGCGCGGGCAGTTCTTGCCAACCCTCAGCCGGCCGGACATTCTCGACCGATGAACGCTTTCGCAAAAACCTGGTGCGCCCTTTTCCTGGCCGGATCGCTCGGCTACGCCGGCGGCGCTTTGAGTCAGACGCCGCCCGCCACGATGCCGTCGCCGCCGGACCTGAGCGACAAAGCGCTCATCACCCGAGAAAAACCGACCGCAGCTCGCGCAGTGAAGCAGTACACGATCGAGCAGTTCATGGACACGACGAAGATCGGCGGCGCGTCCTTCACCCACGATGAAAAGGCGATCCTCTTCCACAGCAACCAGAGCGGGATCTACAACGTCTACCGCGTGCCGGTGACCGGCGGGGAATCGGCCGCGCTGACTCATTCGACCAAGGAGAGCACCTTCCTGGTCACGGCTTTCCCGAAATACGCGCGCTTCCTTTACACCGCCGATCAGGGCGGGAACGAGAACTCGCATCTCTATCTGCAGGAGATCGATGGGAAGGTGCGCGACCTCACTCCCGGCGAGAAGACGAAAGCGAATTTCCTAAAATGGAGCGTCGACCGGACATCGTTCTTTTTCGCCACGAATGAGCGCGACCCGAAGTTTTTCGACGTCTATGAAATGAAGGTGGCGGATCTGCAACGCTCCCTGGTTTACAAAAACGAAGCCGGTTACGACTTCGCCGACATCTCGGACGACCGGCGCTTTATCGCCTTCGGGAAATCGGGCGATTCCACCGCCGACTCCGACACCTATCTCTACAACGTGGAGACGAAGGAGATGAAAAATCTCACGGCTCATCAGGGCGAGATCCAGAATGAACCGCAGGCCTTCGATGCGGACTCGAAGCATCTCTATTTCCTCTCGAACGAAGGCGACGAGTTCATGTATCTCGCGCGCTTCGATCTCGCCAGCGGGAAGCGCGAAGTAGTCGAGAAGGCGAAGTGGGACATGACCGAGATGTCCTTCTCGCGTACCGGCAGGTATCGCGTCACGACGACGAATGAAGACGCGCGGAGCAAGGTGAAGATCGTCGAGACCGCCACCGGCCGGGAGGTGGCTTTGCCCAAGCTCCCGGATGGCGACATCACGGGCGTGACCATTTCCGACACTGAGACGCGGATGGCTTTTTATCACAACGGCCCGCGCTCGCCGAACAATCTCTATGCTTATGACTTCGCCTCCAAGCAGGTGGCGCGATTAACTGACACGCTCAGCCCGGAGATCGACCCCGCCGACCTGGTCGAGTCACGCGTGGTCCGCTACAAATCTTTCGATGGGCTGGAGATCCCGGCGATTCTCTATCAGCCGCAACAGGCGAGCGCAGCCCACAAGGCGCCGGCGCTCGTCCTCGTCCATGGCGGACCCGGTGGCCAAGCCCGTCTGCCTTATAGCGCCCTCGCCCAATACCTCGCCAATCACGGCTACGCCTTGCTCGATGTGAACAATCGCGGCTCGAGCGGTTACGGGAAGACGTTCTTCACCGCCGACGACCGGAAGCACGGTCGCGAGCCGCTCTGGGATTGCGTCGCGGCCAAGAAGTTCCTGGGTTCGTTAGGCTACGTCGCGCCGGACGAGATCGGGATCATGGGCGGATCCTATGGCGGCTACATGGTCCTGGCCGCGCTGGCCTTCAAGCCGGAGGAGTTTGCCGTGGGCGTGGATATTTTCGGCGTCGCCAATTGGGTGCGCACCCTGCAAAATATCCCGCCCTACTGGGAGTCGCAGCGGAAGGCGCTTTACGCCGAGATCGGCGATCCCGTGAAAGACCTCGAGATGCTGCGCGCCACCTCCCCGCTTTTCCATGCGGATAAAATCACCAAGCCGCTGATCGTGCTCCAGGGCAAAAACGACCCGCGCGTGCTTAAGGCCGAATCGGACGAAATCGTGGACGCGATCAAGAAGAAGAAGGGCGTGGTCGAATACATTGTCTTCGACAATGAAGGCCACGGCTTCACGAAGAAGGAGAACGAGCTGCGCGCCTATAAGGCGATCCTTGATTTCCTCGAAAAGTATCTGCGAAAAGCCGCGCCGCCGGCGTAAAACGTCCCACGCCCCGACCGCGAGAACTCAGCCGCCCCCGGGCGGCCTAACGATGAGGGTCAGCCAGCCAGCGAGGAAACAGAGACCGCCGAGCGGCGTGATCGCGCCGAGCCATCTTATGTTCGTTAGGGCAAGGACGTAGAGACTGCCGCTGAAGATCACGATGCCCGCGAGGAGGAGCCAGGAGGCCAGCCGACTCGCGGCCGGAAGCGAAGCGAGCACGAGCAGAGAGAGCGCGTGCACGAAATGGTAGAGCACCGCCTTGTTCCAGACGTCGGTCATGGCGTGCGCGCTGAGCGTGCCCTTGAGCGCGTGCGCGCCAAAAGCGCCGAGCCCCACCGCAAGAAAACAAAGCGCCGCCGCGATCCGAAAAAGGCCGGTGTTCATGGGCGATGTTCGCGAGAAAAAAGCCGGCGGGCAAGAAGCGCAAAAGTTTCTAACGTTTATTTCGCGTAGAAACTGCGTCCGAAGGGAATCCGCGAGTCTCAGCGGCGTAGGTGGCACCTCGGGGGTTGCCCTAGTCGAAGTATAACATCGAGTGGGTCGCAACCGTTGCGGTCTAGGGTTTCGCGACGAACGGCCAGAAAACCGGGATCAGCACACTGGCCGCGATCCAGAGGATCAAGTTGAGCGGCGCGCCCACTTTCGGGAAATCGGAGAAACGATAACCGCCCGCGCCGAAGACGTAGGTGTTGGTCTGGTAACCGATCGGCGTCGCAAAGCTCGCACTACAGCCGAACATCACTGCGATCGCAAAGGGTCGCGCATCCACGCCCATGGTCGCCGCAATCTCGAACGTGATCGGCGTGAGGAGCACGGCGACGGCGTTGTTGCTGATCAATTCCGTCAGCACCATCGCGACCAGGTAAGTGGCCGAAAGCGTTGCCTGCGGTCCGAAACGTCCGACCGCCGTCGTCAACCCGCCGGCAATCAAATTTGCCGCCCCGGTTGTCTCCATCGCCTGGCCGAGCGCGAGCATCCCGAAAATGATGAAGAGCAGCCGCCACTCGATCGCTTCGTAAGCTTCTTCGACGTCGAGGCACCTCGTCAGGATCACGAGAATCGCCGCGACCAGGGCGAGGGCGGTGATCGGCAGCACGTTCAACGCCGCCAGCACCATCACCGCCGTGATCGCCGCGACCGCGAGCGGCGCTTTGTGCGGCCGGAAGGCGCGCTGCTTCGGTTCAGTCAGGCTGAGAAAATCCCGTTCCTGCATGAGTCGATGAATCCCTCCCGCCGGGCCTTGCACGAGCAGGGTGTCGCCGAATGCCAGCCGCACATCCTCGAACTTCTCGCGCAGATTTTCGCCCTGCCGATGGACCGCGAGGATGAGCACGCCGTAGCGCTGGCGGAAATTAAGCTCCCGCAGCGTCTTCCCCACAAACCCCGATCGGCTCCCGATAATCCCCTCCATCAGCACCGCCTCCCGCGGCGCTTCGCTTTCCAGTTCCGCTTCCGGTAGGAAGACCACACCCGGCATTTCGGCGATGCCTTTCACTCCGGCTACCGGAGTCTCGATCAGGAAAACATCGCCGGTGGCGAAACGCAGTTTATCCAGCGGCGTCTGCAGCCGTTGCCCATCGCGTACCACATCGATGATGCGGGCGTCGCGCAGGTGCACGAGCGGCGTTTCCGCGAGGGTTTTACCGACCAGCGGCGACTCGCGGCTTATCACCGCCTGCATCAGAAATTGCCGCGCCATGCTACTGCCGATGAGCGCCGCCAGGGTCTCGCGACGCGGGAGCAATTTGCGGCCGACAAAGAGAAGGTAGAGCACGCCGATGAGGGCGTAGATGATCCCGAGCGGCGTGATCTCGAAGATGCCGAACGGAGCCATCCCGTGTTTCCGGGTCACGCCATCGACGAGCAGATTAGTCGAGGTGCCGAGCAGGGTGCAGGTGCCGCCGAGGATGGAGAAAAACGAAAGCGGGATGAGCAGCCGCGAGGCTTTGAGTTCCGTGTGCCGGGCCAGCGCCAGCACCACCGGCATGAAGACCACCACCACCGGCGTGTTGTTCATGAAGGCGGAAAGCGGCAAGGTCAGCAGCGCGAGTGCGCTCAAGGCGCGTAATTCGCTCTCCCCCGCGAGGCGCAGGAAGACTTTCGCCAGCGCGTCGATCGCACCCGTCCGTTCCAGCGCCGCGCTCAACACAAACATGCAGCCGATCACGATCGGCGCGCTGTTGCTGAAGACGGTCAGCGTCTCATCAAGGCTGAGGATGCCGGTGACGAGGAGCAAGCCGAGCGCGCTCAGGGCCACGAGATCGGGTGCCAGCCATTCGCGCAGGAAAGCGGTAAAGACCGCCGCGACGAGCGCGAAGACGATGATCAGGTGAAGGGTGTGCACGCTCATGAGAAGGCAGCATGAATTCTGCCGACCCGCTTATTGCCCGACATCGTCGCTGGGCACAACCGCGAAATCTCCCCAATGTGGTCGGCACTTTTGCGCGCGTGCACGGCACAAACTCTCGCTCCCAGATTGAGCCCCAGACCTCACTCCTCCTGAGGCCCTCGCCAGACCATTCTCGTGGTCGAGGACGAACCCGTGGTCGGCGAAGTGGTCGCATTCCTCCGGCGCGATTTTGATCACCAGGTGCTGACGGCGAAAATGGCGAAGCCCCTGTGCCGCGCATGAATGGGACCTCATGGAACACCTCACGACGAACAATCCGCGTGGGCGCTCAAAGTGGAGTTTCGGCCCAAGCCGTTACCAGCCACAGCCTGGCCGAGCGCGTCCGTCAGGTGCTCGAGAAGCGCCGACCCGCGCCCCCGTGCGAAATTGACGGCGCGCGAGAAATGAGGTTCATCGTTACCGCGTGAGCCGTATCCTCATCGCCGACGACCAGAGCGACGTCCTTGAGGCGTTGCGGATTTTGTTGAAGGGCGAAGGCTACCAGACGGACGCGGTGACGTCGTTAGGCGCGGCCCTTAATTCCCTCGAGAAACGCGATTACGCGTTGCTCATGATGGACCTCAACTACACCCGCGACACCACGTCCGGGCAGGAGGGTCTCGAGGCGATCCCGCGCATCCAGGCGCTCGACGAAAATCTGCCGATCGTGGTCATGACCGCCTGGGCGACGATCGATCTCGCGGTCGAGGCGATGAAACTGGGCGCGCGCGATTTCGTGCCCAAGCCTTGGGATAACGACCGCCTCCTCGCCATCGTCCGCACCCAGATCGCGCTCGGCAGCGCGCTCCGCAAAAGCCAGCAGGCCGAGGCGAAGAACGAACTCCTCCGCGGCAAGATGCCCGCGATTGTTTCCGACTCACCGCAGATGCGCCCGGTGATCGAGCTCATCTCGCGGGTCGCGCCGTCAGATGCGAACATCCTCGTCACCGGCGAGAACGGCACCGGCAAAGGCTTGGTCGCGCGCGCGCTCCATTCGCTCTCCAGCCGCGCGAGCAAAATCATGATCACGGTGAACATGGGCGGCTTGTCGGAAGGCGTTTTCGAGAGCGAGCTCTTCGGGCATGTAAAAGGCGCCTTCACCGACGCGAAAACCGATCGCGCCGGCCGCTTCGAGCTCGCCGATGAAAGCACACTTTTCCTCGACGAAATCGCCAACCTCCCGCTCAGCCAGCAGGCGAAACTCCTGCGCGTGATCGAGACCGGCGAATTCGAGCGGGTCGGTTCCTCGAAAACTTTGCACGCCAATGTGCGGATCATTTCCGCCACCAACTCCAACCTCCACGAGGAAGTGGCCGCGGGCCGATTCCGCCAGGATTTGCTCTTCCGCCTGAACACGATCGAGGTCGCGCTCCCGCCTTTGCGCGAACGGCGCGAAGACATCGCGCCGCTCGCCGCCCACTTCCTGCGCCAGCACGCCGAGCGTTACCGGAAAAAATTAACCGGCTTCGAGTCGGCCGCGCATGAGGCGCTCGTGAGGCACCAATATCCGGGCAACGTCCGTGAGCTCGACCACGTGATCGAGCGCGCCGTGCTCATGTCCCAGAGCGCGCAGATCAGGCCTAACGATCTCGGCCTCACCACCGCCGGCGACAGCTCGCCGCGGCTCGAGGAGATGAGCCTCGAGGAAGTCGAGGCCTTCCTGATCAAGAAGGCGCTCGCCCGCAACGACGGCAACGCGCGCAAAGCCGCCGAGTCGTTAGGCCTGAGCCGGAGCGCCTTCTATCGGCGCCTCCAGCACTATGGCCTGTAGCACAGGCATCCTGCCTGTGGGGCAACCGGGCATCTTGCCCGGTTGCTGTTCGCCATGGAATCACCGGGCGAGACGCCCGCCGACCCCACAGGCAGGATGCCTGTGCTACGAAGCGGTCCGATGAACGGGCTTCAGCAACGACGCGCCCGCAAACAGCGCCATCGCCAGTCCCACGAGAACCGCATCACCTGGCTGACCATCGGTGCCGTCGGCCCCGCGCTGGTGATCGCGCTCGCGCTCCTCTGGTTCGGCAACTTCAGCGCCAAGGTCGACTGGACGTTAACCATGCTGATCTTCGGCTGCGCCTTCGGTTTTCTCGCGAGCACGCGCGAACATATCGTGAGGCCGCTCCAGACCATGAGTAATCTGCTCGCGGCCTTGCGCGAAGGCGACTACTCGATCCGCGCCCGCGGCGCGCGCGTGGACGACGCCCTCGGCGAGGTCTTGCTGGAAATAAATCAGCTCGGCGAAACCCTCCGCAAACAACGGCTCGGCGCGTTCGAGGCCACGGCCCTCCTGCGGACGATCATGGCCGAGATCGACGTCGCGGTTTTCACCTTCGATCCCGAACGGCGCCTCCGCCTGGTCAACCGCGCCGGCGAAAATCTTCTGCGCCAGACGATCGATAAATTGCTCGGCCGGCGCGCGAGCGATCTCGGGCTCGCGGTTTGCCTCGATGCCGATGAAGACGCGCCGCTCTCGCTCAATTTTCCCGGCGGCTCTGGTCGCTGGGGCGTCCGCAAAAGTGAGTTCCGCGAACACGGCCTGCCGCACGAGTTGCTCGTCCTCACCGATCTCAGCCGCACCCTGCGCGAAGAGGAACGGATCGCCTGGCAGCGACTCGTCCGCGTGCTCGGCCACGAAATGAACAACTCGCTCGCCCCGATCAAATCGATCGCCGGTAGTCTCGAATCGCTCCTCCGCCGCGACCCCGCGCCGCCCGATTGGCGCGACGATGCGCGGAGCGGCTTGAACGTGATCGCGACCCGGGCGGAATCGCTCAGCCGTTTCATGCAGGCGTATGCGCGACTCGCCCGCCTGCCTCCGCCGCAGAAGGAAGAGGTCGATCTCGGCGAACTCGTTAGGCGAGTCGTCAGTCTGGAAACGCGCCTGCCGGTGCAGTTCAAGGAAGGTCCTGCCCTCACCATCTCGGCCGACGCCGCGCAGATCGAGCAACTGCTGATCAACATCCTCCATAACGCGGTCGACGCTTCGCTCGAGACCGGCGGCGGCGTCACGATCGGGTGGCGTGCGATCTCGGATTGCTCCGAAGTGGTGGTGCGCGACCAGGGCCCGGGCATCATGAATCCCGGAAACCTTTTCGTGCCGTTCTTCACCACCAAGCCCGGCGGCTCGGGCATCGGTCTCGCCCTCAGTCGGCAGATCGCCGAAGCCCATGGCGGCTCGCTCAGCCTAACGAACCGCCTCGATCGCAGCGGCTGCGAAGCGCTCCTCCGTCTGCCTCGTTAGGCAAATCCGGGCACGCGTTCCCGCGCCCCGAATTTTGTCCCGAAAATGGGAGAGTGGAATCCCAAGCCCGAAGCATTCGCGCCCCCACTCCAGAATTCGTTAGGTCCGCAACTACTTGTTTTACAGCGTTTTAGGAATATTCAAAACGCGTGGCACGGGCATTGCAATAGGGAGCATGACTAGAACCAAATTCCTGAATCCAAAGCGAGAGCGCAACGCATCTCAAAGAAAACGGGAAACCAGATTATGAAAAACACACCTCACACTCAGAACCTCAGCAAACGGCACCAGACCGAAAGTCGCGAGCGCTCGAACGGCGCTCGCCAGCCGGCCATCGCCGCTCACTATCAATCCTCCAACTTCACCGGCAGCTGCGGCAAGCCGGTTAAATTCGAGCACCCGTCATTCGCCGACATCAGTAAGGATTACTTCGCCACGGAAGAGCCGCGCGGCTTCGCGATCGACTCCGCCGTTTTCGCCGTGCTGATCGCGGTGGCGGTCCTGTCGATCGTCAACAGCTTCCAGGCCGTCACGCCGTTTGTTCGTCACCTCGGCCTGCTCTAGTTCACGATCCGCGCCCGGCATGGAACAACGCAGCTTCGAGGTTATCCCCGGCAAAAAAGAGCCCGCCGCCACCCGCGCGACGGGCTTTGCCGCGCCCACCAATTCCATGGACGTGCCGCGCGTGGGAGCCGCGAAGAAAAAACGCCAACGCCGGTTGTTGATCATCGGCGGCTCGGTCCTCGCGTTGATCGTGATCAGCGTCGTCGTCGGGCGGCTGAAACCGGCTGCACCGAGCGTCGATCGCTCCTCGGTCTGGATCGATACCGTGAAGCGCGGGCCGATGCTGCGGCAGGTCCGCGGCCTCGGTACGCTCGTGCCGGAAGACATTCGCTGGATCGCCGCGGCCAAGGACGGCCGGGTGGAAAAGATTGTCGTTAGGCCAGGGGCGCACGTCGAGCCGGATACGCTGCTGGTCGAACTTTCCAGCCCTGATCTGCAACAAGCCGCGCGCGACGCCGAGCTCCAGGAAACAGGCGCGGCCGCCGAACTGACCACGCTCCGCGCGACCTTGCAGCGCGAGGTTTTGAACCAGGAATCAACCACGGCGCAGGTGCACTCCGAATATCAGCAGGCCAAGATGCAGGCCGAGACGAACGACAACTTGAAAAAGAACGGCCTCATCGCCGATCTCGAATACAAGACGTCGATCATCAAACGCGACGAGCTGGCCAGCCGCGACGAGATCGAAAACAAGCGGCTCACTTTTGCCCGCGATTCCATCGAGCCGCAGCTCGCGGCCAAGCAGGCGGCCGTCGACCAGCTCAAAGCCTCCGCGCAAATGCGGCTGAACGAGGTGGAAAATCTCCACGTCCGCGCCGGCATGACCGGGGTGCTACAACAGTTGCCGGTCGAAGTTGGCCAGCGCGTCATTCCCGGAACGAACATCGCCCGCGTCGCCGACCCGAAGAAGCTGAAGGCGCAGATCAAAATCGCGGAGACCCAGGCGAAGGATATACAGATCAATCAGCCGGCCTCGATCGACACCCGCAACGGCGTTGTCGCCGGTCACGTGACCCGGGTCGATCCCGCCGTCGAACAAGGCACCGTCACGGTCGACGTGGCGCTCGATGGT
The DNA here is from genome assembly GCA_038240025.1 of Chthoniobacterales bacterium. Lineage (GTDB taxonomy): Bacteria > Verrucomicrobiota > Verrucomicrobiia > Chthoniobacterales > UBA10450 > Palsa-1392. The sequence goes on along the minus strand of JBBSED010000048.1, from coordinate 7,069 downwards.
GAGCTTCCGAAAGGTGCGCGCCCCGATCTGAGCGTCGACGGCACGATCGAGCTGGAGCGGCTCAACAACGTCCTCTACGTCGGCCGGCCCGCCTTCGCCCAGGACGGCGCGACCGTTGGCGTTTTCAAACTGACGGCGAGCGGCGAAGCGATTCGCACCCCGGTGCACTTCGGCCGCAGCTCCGTGAACACGATCGAAATCCTCAGCGGCCTCAACGTGGGCGACCAGGTAATTCTGTCCGACACCAGCGCCTACGATTCCCACGATCGCATCCAACTCAATTAATCGTCAGCCTAACGAATCCATTTCACTACCCCACGTCTCTAAACCAATATGAACAACGGCAACAACACCCTCATCCACCTCGACGGCGTCACTAAAGTATTCCTCACGGATGAAGTGGAGACGCATGCCCTTTCCGGCATCCACCTCAACATCCGCACGGGCGAATACGTTTCCATCGCCGGCCCTTCCGGCTGCGGAAAATCAACGCTCCTTTCCATCCTCGGCCTGCTCGATACCCCGAGCGACGGCAGCTACTCCCTCAAAGGGGGCGAGGTCGCGAACCTCACCTTCCCCGAGCGCGCGCGGATTCGGAATCGGGAAATCGGTTTCATCTTCCAAAGCTTCAACCTCATCGGCGACCTGACCGTTTTTGAGAATGTTGAGCTCCCGCTGACTTATCGCGGCATGCCGGCGAGCGAGCGCAAGGTGTTCGCCAACCAAGCGCTGGAACGCGTCGGCATGGCGCATCGCGCCAAACATTTGCCGAGCCAGCTCTCCGGTGGTCAGCAACAGCGCGTCGCGGTCGCGCGCGCCCTCGCCGGCAAGCCCGCGATCCTGCTCGCCGACGAACCGACGGGCAACCTCGACTCGCGGAATGGCGAAGCGGTGATGGATCTGCTGAAAGAGCTGCACGACGGCGGCGCCACTATCTGCATGGTGACGCACGACGTGCGCTTCGCCGAACACGCCGATCGCACGATTCACTTGTTCGACGGCCGGGTCGTCGAAGACAAAATCGCGGCCTAACGCCTAACGAGGAAACGCCCGATGCGCGCGCCCGATTTGAATGATGGAACGCTCAAGGCGGTTCTCATTCTAATCCTTCTGGGCGCGAACATCGCACTGGCGGTTTTCCTGCCGAAGCCACCCGCTTCGCGGGGGCACCCCGATTTCGACCGCACGCCACGAGTTCAAACCAATGTGGCGCGACCTTAAATTCGCAGTACGTGGCCTGCTCAAGGCGCCGGGTTTCGCGGCCATCGCCATCCTCACGCTCGCCCTCGGGATCGGTCTCGCCAGCACCATCTTTTCCGCCGTCAGCGCCATCTTGATCAAGCCGCTGCCCTTTATGCAGCACCAGGACCGGCTCGTCGCCGTCGAACTCCACGCCAAGAACGGGACGGACCAGGATGGTAAAGATCTCGACTACCCCAGCGTGCTCGCCGCCCGCCAGCAGCTGCACACGGTCGAGGGTATCGGTGCGTTCCAGATGGTCTCGATGGCTATTTCCGGCTCCGAAAAAGCGGATCGTTATGTCGGCGCCGGGATTTCTCCGGGCCTCTTCGACACCTTGGGTGTGAAACCAATCCTTGGGCGCTCCTTCCGTGCGGACGAAAACGAGGCGGGCGCCGCACCGGTGGCCTTGTTAGGCTACGATCTCTGGCAAGGGCATTTCGGTGGTGATCCCGGCGTCGTCGGGAAGGCCATCCAGGTGAACGGCGTGATCGCTACCGTCGCCGGAGTGATGCCGAAAGGCTGGGCTTACCCGGAGGAAGCCCAGCTCTGGACGCCGTTGCGCCAAGGCGGGAAAGGTCAGGCGCGCGGTGCATTTAATTTCGCAACTCTGGGTCGCCTCAAAGAAGGTGCCACGCTCGCGCAAGCCCGCGCCGAGCTCGCCCTCCTCACCCAAAATCTGGTTCGCCAGTACCCCGATATTTACCAGGGCATGTCGCTTCGCGCGGAGCTGCTGCGGGACATGTTTTCGCGCGGCGCGCGCAGCATTGCGCTCCTTCTCCTGGGCGCGGTGCTCTTCGTCCACCTGATCGTCTGCGCGAATGTCGCCAACCTCTTGCTCGCCCGCGGCGCCGCGCGCACGAAGGAATTCGGCATCCGCGCGGCGCTCGGCGCGAGCCGCGGCCGAGTCGTTAGGCAACTGCTCGTCGAGAGCGCACTCTTGGGTCTGGCGGGCAGCGCGGGCGGCCTCCTTCTCGCGGCCTGGGGGATCAACCTTCTCATCTGGCTGATCCCCGTGCGGCTGGCTTCCTGGGTGCGGTTCGATCTCGATTATCGCGTCGTTCTTTTTGCGCTCGCGACCGGGGTTATCTCCATCGTCTTTTTCGGCCTCCTCCCCGCGTTGAAAGTCTCGTGCACAAATCTGACGGATGTTTTGAAAGAAGGTGGCCGGAGTTCTGCTGGCGGCGCGCGGGGGCGGAGGATGCGCGATTACCTTGTCGTGGCGGAGGTCGCGGTCGCCCTGATCCTGTTGATCGGTGCCGGACTCATGATCCGCAGCGTTCGCAAACTTCAGCAGACCAACGTCGGCGTCGATGCAACAAACGTTCTGACTTTTCACGTCAGCTTTCCGCCGTCGCAGTCTCCGGACGCGAACATGTCGGCGCGATTTTGGGAACGTCTACTTCCGGCGCTCGATGCCATTCCTGGGGTGGTTTCCGCGGGGGCGAGCAGTACTCTGCCGACGACGAGCGCGGGAACGGACGCGTTTTTCCTGGAGGGCGAGCCACGGCCGAAGACGCTGGCGGAGGCGCGGATCGCAAACCGGGAGGTCATCATGCCGGGGTATCTGCAAACCTTTCGCATCCCACTCCTGCGCGGCCGGGATATCACGCCAGATGACACGGCCAGTAAACCGCGGGTTGCCTTGATCGATCAGCGTGCAGCTGAAGTGCTTTTCCCGGGGAGCGATCCGGTAGGTCGGCGTTTCAGCCGGCTCGCAGCGGGCGGAGAACCGGAGGAGATCGTCGAGATTGTCGGAGTCACTGGCGATGTGGCCTACGGCCGTCTCGCGGATGAACAGCCGCCTCCAACGTTTTACTACCCTAACGAACAAGTGCCCTCTCCTTTCATGTTCGCGGCCCTGCGGACAAAGAGCGCCCCCACCAGTTTTGCGCCCCTTGTTCGCCAGGCGGCGTTTTCCGTGAACAAAGAAATCCCGATCTACGACGTCAAACTCATGACTCAGGTCGTGAAGGAGTCCTACTGGGACAGTGTCTTTTTCGGCACGCTTTTAAGCGCCTTCGCCGTGCTCGCGCTCTTCCTCGCGTCCCTGGGGCTCTATGGCGTGATGTCCTATTCGGTCAGGCAACGCACGCAGGAAATCGGCGTGCGGATGGCCCTCGGGGCGCAGACGCGTGACGTGCTCTCGTTGGTCACGTTTCAAGGTTTGCGGCTCATCGGGCTCGGGCTGCTCATTGGGCTGGTCGGCGCGTATTTCGTGATGCAACTCCTGCGCGCAAATCTGGGGCATGTCTCGGCGCACGACCCGCTCACCTTCGTCATGTTGCCTTTGCTTTTGCTCATCATCGGGCTGCTCGCCTGCTATCTGCCGGCGCGTTCGGCGACGCGTTTGGACCCCGTGGAGGCGCTTCGTTATGAGTAAAAAGGACCCTTTGCCTAACGACGACCCGTCGCGCATGCCTCCAGGGAGCGCACGCGCTCCCCGGACTGCTGCGACGCCAACCCGCTAACGTCATGCTCCAGGAAATCCGCTTCGCTCTCCGCCAGCTGGTGAAGAACCCGCTCTTTGCGATCGTGGGCATTCTCACCCTGGCGCTTGGGATTGGCGCGACGACGGCCGTTTTCACCCTCGTCAACGCGCTCCTGATCAAGCCGCTCCCCTACCAGGATCCGGCTCGACTCGTTCTGCTTTTCCAGCATTTTCGCGATCAGCATCTCGATACCATCCCGGTCTCGCCGCCGGAGTTTCTCGAATACAAAACGCAGCTCAAAAGCTTCGACAAGCTGGCCGCGTTCAATACCTCGACCTACAACCTGAGCATTGGCAATGCGCCGGAGCGTGTCGCCGGCGCGCTCGTTTCCGCGGATCTTTTTCCATTGTTAGGCGTGCAGCCGATCCGCGGCCGTACGTTTCGCCGGGAAGAATCCGCCGCCGGGCGCGACGACGTCGTTGTGATCAGCGAGCGACTCTGGCGCCGGAAGTTTGACCGCAACCCGCGGGTGCTCGGGAGCAAGCTCATCGCCGATGGCCGCACTTTCACCGTGGTCGGGATCATGCCCGCGAGCTTCGAGTTCCCGCTGTCGCTTTTTAACATCCCCGGCGGGCAATTTGGCGAGCGGGCCGATATTTGGCAGCCGCTCGGATTCACGGACAAGGAAATGAAGGAACGCGGCTCGCGCAGCTACGCCGTGATCGGACGCCTCGCGCCGCAAGTCTCGCCGCAACAGGCGCAGGCCGAGGTCGAGACCTTGGTCGCGGGAATGCGCGCGCGTTTTCCTGATAACTATCCCCAGACCGACAGCTTCGGCGCGACGCTTTATCCGCTGAAGGAACAGGTGATCGGCGGGATAAAAACGCTCCTCCTCATCCTCGTCGGCGCGGTCGCGCTCGTGCTCCTGATCGCCTGCGCAAATCTGGCGACGATGTTGCTCGCCCGCGCCAGCGCACGGGAGCGCGAGATGGCGATCCGCGTCGCCGTCGGCGCCAGTCGTGGGCGACTTTTGCGCCAAGCCCTAACGGAAAGTGTCGTGCTCGCGATCTTCGGCGCGGGTGTGGGCACGTTGCTCGCGATTTGGGCGATCGAGCTCGTGAAAACGCTCGGCACCCAGACCATTCCGCGCCTCGGCGAAGTGGAAATCGATCCGACCGTGCTCCTCGTGACGCTCGCGATCGCGGTCGGCACCGGTCTGCTTTTCGGCATTGTGCCGGGCCTCGCCGGCGGCAAGCCCGATCTGACCGAGGCGCTCAAGGAAGGCGGCCGCGGTTCCACTTCGAGCCGGCGGCACAATCAGCTCCGCAACGCGCTCGTGATCGGTGAAGTCGCGCTCGCGCTCGTGCTCCTGACCGGGGCCGGATTGCTCCTTAAGAGTTTCGTTAGGCTGCAAAATGTCGATCCCGGTTTTAACCCGAAAAAGGTCCTGACCGCGGAGCTGTCGCTGCCCGCGCTCGCTTATCCCGACAACGCCGCGCAGGTGAAATTCTTCAACGAGCTGCTTCGGCGCGTCGGCACTTTGCCGGGCGTGACCGATGCCGGCTTCACCACGATTCTGCCCATGAGCAACGTGAACAGCGATTGCTCGTTCACGATCGAAGGCCGGCTAATGGACGCGACTCATCCGGGCCCCGACGAGGAAGATCGTATCGTCACGCCGGGATATTTTCGCGCGCTCCAGATTCCGCTCGTCGCGGGACGAAACTTCGCGCCGGGCGACAAGGAGGGCGCGCCCCTCGTCGTCGTGATCAACCACGCGCTCGCGCAACGCTATTGGCCTAACGAGAGCGCGGTCGGGAAACGAGTGCGCATTCCTTTCACCGGGCCGGCTTGGTCCACGGTCATTGGCGTGGTCGGCAATGTGCGGCATCGCGGGCTCGATCAACCGGTGCTGCCCGAGTTTTACCTGCCGGTCACGCAGGTGCCCTACTCGCAGTTGATCCTCGCCGTGCGCAGCCAGCAGGACCCGCGCAGCCTAACGAGTGCGCTCCGCCGCGAAGTGCAGGCGATCGATCCCGCGCTCCCGCTCGCCCATGTGCGGCCGCTCGAACAGGTGATCGCCGATTCGGTCGCGCCGCGACGACTCGCGGTCGTGCTCCTGGTCGCCTTCGCGGGCGTCGCGTTGCTCCTCGCCTCGGTCGGCATCTATGGCGTGATGTCGTTCCTCGTCGTCCAACGCACCCACGAGATCGGCGTGCGCATGGCGCTCGGCGCGCAACGCTCCGATGTGCTCCGGCTGATCATCACGCACGCCGGAGCGCTCATCGGCGCGGGCACGCTGCTCGGTTTGATCGTCGCGTTGCTCAGCACTTCGCTTCTCCACTCCGCGCTCTATGAAGTAAGCGCGTTCGACCTTCCCACTTTCCTTTTCGTCACTGTCGCTCTCGCGCTCGTCGCCTTCGTCGCGAGCTACATCCCGGCGCGACGCGCCACCCGCGCCGATCCCATGATCGCGCTCGCCCGCACTTAAAAAAATGAACACCGGTCCTTTAATCAAACTCGAGCACATCGAACGCTCGTATCCGTTAGGCAAACAGCAGTTCACCTACGTCCTGCGCGACATCAATCTCGACGTCGACGAAGGCGATTTCGTTTCCGTGATGGGGCCTTCCGGCGCGGGGAAATCGACTCTCCTTCATTTGTTAGGCATGCACGATTTCGGCTGGACCGGCGAATACACGCTCGACGAAACCGCCGTCCATCGGCTGAAGCCGAAAGAGCGCACAATCCTTCGGAACGAGCAGATCGGTTTCGTTTTTCAAAACTACAACCTGCTCGACGACCTCACCGTCTACGAGAACCTCGACATCCCCCTCTCCTACCGGCATTACAGCAAATCGGAGCGGACCGCGCTCGTCGCCGATACGCTCGATCGTTTCTCCATAGTCGGGAAAAAAGATCTCTACCCGCGACAACTTTCCGGCGGCCAACAACAGCTCGTCAGCATCGCCCGCGCGATCATCGCGAAGCCGAAATTGATCCTCGCCGACGAGCCCACCGGCAACCTCCACTCCGGCCAAGCCGAGGACATCATGCGGCTCTTCAAGAAGCTTAACGACGAGGGCATCACCATCATCCAGGTGACGCACTCGGAAACCAACGCCGCCTTCGGCAACCGCGTCATCCAGCTGCGCGACGGCTGGATCGTCGACGGCCAGAAAGGAAAAGCAGCATGATTCTCGACTCATTCAGGCAGGACTTTCGGGTCGGACTTCGCGTCCTCTTAAAGGACAGAATTTTTCTCGTTCTCTCCGTGCTCGTGCTCGCGCTCGGCATCGGCGGCGCGATGACACAGTTCGCCGTGGTCAACGCCATCGTGCTGCGCGGCTTTTCGTTTCCGCACCCGGAGCAGCTCGTCAGCGTGGGCCTGATCGATC
>JBBSED010000047.1:0-29580 GCA_038240025.1 Chthoniobacterales bacterium | reverse complement strand
TGGGGTGGGAGTTGGCGTCGGAGTCGGAGTAGGAGTCGGCGTTGGGGTTGGCGTCGGGGTCGGAGTTGGGGTTGGAGTCGGCGTTGGAGTAGGGGTCGGCGTCGGTGTTGGCGTGGGGGTCGGAGTTGGGGTGGGAGTCGGCGTTGGAGTTGGGGTCGGCGTTGGAGTCGGGGTCGGCGTTGGGGTCGGTGTTGGGGTTGGAGTGGGAGTTGGGGTTGGAGTCGGGGTTGGAGTTGGCGTCGGGGTGGGGGTTGGAGTGGGAGTCGGCGTTGGAGTTGGGGTCGGCGTCGGTGTTGGCGTGGGGGTCGGCGTTGGCGTTGGGGTTGGCGTCGGCGTTGGAGTGGGGGTCGGCGTCGGTGTTGGCGTGGGGGTCGGAGTTGGAGTGGGGGTTGGTGTCGGGGTGGGGGTTGGTGTCGGGGTGGGGGTTGGAGTCGGCGTTGGGGTCGGCGTTGGAGTCGGAGTCGGGGTCGGCGTTGGAGTGGGAGTCGGAGTTGGAGTGGGGGTTGGTGTCGGTGTGGGAGTCGGAGTTGGCGTCGGGGTTGGGGTCGGAGTCGGAGTGGGGGTCGGAGTTGGTGTGGGTGTTGGCGTGGGGGTCGGAGTTGGCGTCGGCGTTGGAGTGGGAGTCGGAGTTGGAGTGGGGGTTGGTGTCGGGGTGGGAGTTGGCGTCGGCGTTGGAGTTGGCGTCGGAGTTGGCGTGGGCGTTGGTGTCGGGGTCGGAGTTGGCGTTGGCGTTGGGGTTGGAGTTGGTGTCGGCGTTGGAGTCGGGGTTGGCGTGGGAGTCGGGGTTGGGGTTGGGGTCGGTGTCGGCGGCCGACCTTCTCCACTCATGTTCGGTTGCTGGGGTTGCCGTTGTTCGTTCGAATTCGCCTGGTCCACCCCATTGGCGTGGGTCGGATCGAGGAGCGAGACTACGGTGCCGCCGCCGAAAATCGCCAGGTTGGTCTCCACCAGGTCGCCTTTACTCTTTTGTGCAACCTGGGTTTGGATGGCCTGGCTAATTAGGTCGATGCTTGGAATCGGTCCGAAATCGGTCAGCAACAGCGAAGTCTGGACGAGTCGTTTCAAGTCGACCTCGACCGGATCGGGCAGGCTTTTGGCATTCGGATTAACAATCAGCATCTGGCCCGCGTGCAGCAGGACCGATTCACCCGTATGGCCGCGACGGAAGATGCGGCCAGTGCCTTCGAGGATGATAAACTTGATATACGCGTCGGGGTGATACTCCAGCATCACGGTCGTGCCCGTGATCGCAGCCGTGACCGCAGCGGTGTGGATCTGGGCGCCGCCGGCGTGTTTCGGTACGCGCAGGAGCATGGCGCCGCCGCCCAACTCGAGATTGCGGGTGCCTTCGTTAAAACTGAAAATCGTGTTCGCCCCGAGACGGGCGAGGGTGGCGTCGGTAAAGGTGAGCTCCGCGCGGGACTCGACGCCGGTCCGGACCGCGGTCCCGTCGCGCACTTCGTCGCTGATCCGCGCCGGCCGCGGGGCGGCCTGGTTCGGAAGGATTTTCACATCCTTGATCACCTCGCTGACGCGCGCCTGCTTGAGCTCGGCGGCGCCCGCTGGAGTCAGGGAAAGAGCGAGCGTGAAAGCGACTGCGAGGGCCGCACTACAAGGGAGGATTCTGTGCATAAGACCGTCCTTTTTTTTTGCCAAACAGGCCGCGGGGTGCGCCGACCCCGACCTTGTTTCCCCTCTTCGAGGTAGCCTAAGCAAGGCCGCGAACGACGCGGTTAAACCGCGTAAATCTGTTTGTAATGAGGGCGCACTCGCGAAGTCAAGCGTCGTGATGAGGGCGCCCGCAAAAGACCGCTAATTTTCGTGCTGGGAGAGCAGCGGTTTTGTCCGCGCGACTGCGGTGCGCGGAGCTTTCGGGAGATTTTCGGCCGGGTTTGCCGGGATGAAAGCGTGATTTTTTTCCGCACTAGCGGCCGGGGCCGGATGGACCACGACCACGCCGCCAGCAGACTTCGTTGCGTTCGTGCCTTCCATCAGATTGAGCAGTTGATCGGTATTCTGCAACGCAATCCCGGGCCGGGCGGTGGTCACGCGCGGCGTGATCGATCTGCCTTTTCCTCTCGACGACCGCGGCTCGTCGGAAGTTGCGCGGGCAGGAGCGGCGAGCGCGGTGCTCGTGGCAGACCTATTCTCGTCAGGCAACGTGACGGTGGGCGCACCGGCGATCGGGCCGGGCTGGAAATCGGAGAGAACAACGGTGTTGCCGCTATACGTAACGAGGAAGGTGCCGGTGCCGTCGGTCGCCGCGACGCGGCTACCGGAGGCGACGTTGGTGAAGGCGCCGGAAAGGGTGGTCGAGCTCAGGACGGTGAAGTTGTCATTGTTCGCCGCCTGAAAGCTGTCCACGAACGAGACCACGAGCTGTCCGCCGAGGGCGACGGTGCCGTTGACGTTGAGGAAGCCGTACTGGCTGCCCTGGGTTAATCCGCCGAGCTGAAAGGTGAGCTGAGAAGAGGAGAGCAAGCTAACCGCCCCGTTGACGATGAGGCCAGCGCCGCCGAGCGCAGGCTGAAGATTGGCGCTGTTCGTTAGGGCAGAATTGATCGTCCCGCGAGCGTCCACGAGACCACCGATGAAGTTGAGTGCGGTCGAGGAGGTGACGGTGCCGTCGGCAAGGCGGAAAGTGCCTGCGCTCTGGGTGTAGCTGCCGCTGCCAGTGACCGAGAGGGTGCCGGTGCCGACGTCGACCAGGTTACTCGAAGTGACGGCCCCGGTGAATTGCAATGTCCCGGCGCCGATCGCCTCGATCGTGCCGCTATTGGTGAAGGTGCTCCCGCTGCTTCCGCTCAACTGCAGGGTCGCTCCATTGGCGCGAAGCGTGCCGTTATTGGTGAAGCTGGGTCCGGTCGCCGGCTGGATGACGAGAGCGTTGGATTGGTTGGCGATGAGGGTGCCGTTGTTGGTAAAGGCAGTCTGGCCGATACCGAGGTTACCGCTGCCCTGGATGGTCTGGGCGCTGCCGATGGTGAGGCGGCTACCGGCGGGCGAGGCGAAGATGCGGTTGTTAGAGAAGTTATTGAGCGTCACAGTCCCGCTGCCGGCGAGGGTGACGTTTCCGTTGAGGGTGAGATCAATGCCGGTTCCGGCGTTGCCGAAAGTGAGAGTGCCGTTGTTGGTGATGGTGCCAGCGAGCGTGGTCGTGGTGTTGTTATTGAGGACGAAGGCGCCGTTGTTGGTGAGGTTGGTGAGGCCGGCGTTAAAGCTATTAACGGTGCCGCTGCCAGAAGTAGTGAAGATCCCCCCGCTCACTTGGGCATTGTTGGTCAACTGCACCTGCGAAGCGTCGAGGGCCTCGATCGTGCCGTTGTTGCTAAAGGTGCCACTGCTCGCTCCGGACAACTGCAGGGTGCCGCCGTTGGCGCGAAGAATTCCGCCAGCGTTGTTCGTGAAGTCTCCGCTGCCGCCGCCGGGCTGGAGGACGAGGGCAGTGAACTGGTTGGCGATGATAGTGCCGTTATTGGTGAAAGTGGTCTGGCCGATCCCGAGGTTACCGGCGCCTAGAATGGTCTGGCCGCTGCCGATGGTTAGCCGGTCGCCCGAGATAGCGGCGAAGATACGGTTGTTGGAGAAGTTATTCAGGGTCAATGTTCCGGTGCCCGCGAGCGTGACGCTTCCGTTGAGGCTGAGGTCGACGCCGGTGCCGACGTTGGCGAAAGCGATAGTGCCGTTATTGGTCAAAGTTCCAACCAGCGTCGTCGTCGTGTTATTGGCCAGAGTGAGGTTGCCCGTGAAGCTCAGGTTATCCAGGGTCGCCGTGTTGGCGACGCGGATGAGTCCGGTCCCAACCGTACTGAAGAGGCCATTGCCAGAGACGACCGCGCCGTTGGTAAATTCCACGATCGAACCGTCGAGGGCTTGGACGGTATTGTTATTGATAAATTTGCCCCCACTGATGCCATCCAGACGCAAGGTAGCGCCCCCCGCCGCCTGCAGAATTCCTCCCGCGCCGTTCGTAAAATCAGCCGTGCCTCCGCCCGGCTGGAGGACGAGCGTATTCAATTGGTTGGCGATGATGGTGCCATTATTGGTGAAGGTGGTCTGGCCAATGCCGAGGTTGCCGGCACCTTGAATGGTCTGGCCACTGACGATGGTGAGGCGGTTGCCGGAGGTGCTGGCGAAGATGCGGTTATTGCTAAAGTTATTAAGCGTGACCAGACCGGAGCCGCTCAGGGTGACGTTGCCGCTCAAGACCAGGTCGGTTCCCGTGCCGACGTTGGCGTAGGTCACGGTGCCATTATTAATCAGGCTCCCCACGAGAGTGGTCGTGGTATTATTGTCCAATACCAAGTCGCCATTGTTAGTCACATTCGTTAGGCTCGAGCCGAGGCTATGGATCGAGCTGCCGGTGGTCGCGAGGGTGCCGCCGACGATGCTGACACCGTTAGTCAATTGCACCTGCGAACCGCCTAGGGCCTCGATGGTGCCGTTGTTGGTAAAGACGCCGCCGCTGGCACCCGAAAGCTGCAAGGTCCCGCCGTCGGCCCGGAGGACGCCGGTTACGCCGTTGAGGAAATCGTTGCTCCCGCCGCCCGGCTGGATGACGAGCGCAGTCAACTGGTTGGCGATGATGGTGCCGTTATTGGTGAAAGTGGTCTGGCCGATCCCGAGGTTGCCCGCGCCTAGAATCGTTAGGCCGCTGCCGATGGTGAGCCGGTCGCCCGCGGTGCTAGCGAAGATTAGATTGTTGCCAAAGTTATTCAGGCTGATCGTGCCATTGCCGAGGAGCGAGACACTCCCGCTCAAGACGAGGTTGATCCCGGTGCCGCCGTTGGCGAAGCTGAGCGTCCCGTTATCTGTCAGCGATCCTACCAGCGTCGTCGTGGTGTTGTTGGCCAGAGTCAGGTTGCCAGTGAAGATCAGGTTGTCGAGGGTGGCCGTGTTCACGACGCGAATCACCCCGGTGCCGGCAGTGCTGAAAGTGCTGTTGCCCGTCACGATCACACCGTCCGTAAACTCTACGGTCGAGCCGTCGAGGGCCTCGACCACACTGTTGTTGATGAAGGTTCCGCCGCTCGCGCCGCTTAAGCGGAGCACGCTGCCATTGGTCGCCCGCAACGTAGCGCCCGCGGCGTTAATGAAATCCTTGCTCCCGCCACCGGGCTGGATGACCAGCGCCGTCAATTGGTTGGCGATGATGGTGCCGTTGTTGGTAAAGGTAGTGGAACCGTTGCCGAGATTACCGCTTCCTTGAATCGTAAGGCCGCTGCCGATGGTGAGCCGGTCGCCCGCAGTGCTCGCGAAGATCAGATTGTTGCCAAAGTTATTCAGGGTGACCGTGCCGTTGCCGAGGAGCGAGACACTCCCGCCCAAGATGAGGTTGACGCCGGTGCCGACATTGGCAAAGGTCAGCGTCCCGTTGTTCGTGAAGATGTCCACGAGCGTGGTCGTGGTATTATTATCGAGGATGAGATCGCCGTTATTCGTGACGTCGGTGAGGCTCGAGCCGAGGCTATTAATCGAGCTGCCCGTAGTCGCGAGCGTGCCGCCGACGATGCTAACACCATTGGTCAATTGGACCTGTGAACCGCCTAGGGCCTCGATGGTCCCGTTGTTGGTAAAGATGCCGCCGCTGGCCCCAGAAAGCTGCAAGGTGCCGCCATCCGCGCGCAGGATCCCGCTCGCACTGTTGATGAAATCGGCCATCCCGCCGCCGGGTTGGATGACGAGCGGATTGGATTGCGTGGCGATGATGAGGCCGTTGTTGGTGAAGGTCGTGACGCCAAGTCCGAGGTTGCCGCTTCCTTGAATCGTTAGGCTGCTGCCGATGGTGAGTCGGTCGCCCGCGGTGTTGGCGAAAACGCGATTATTGCTAAAGTTATTTAGCGTCACGGTCCCAGTGCCGGCCAGGGTGACATTCCCGGACAAGTGGACATCTGTGCCAGTGCCAACATTGGCGAAAGTCAGGGTGCCATTGTTGGTCAGGGTTCCGACGAGCGTGGTGATCGTATTGTTGTTCAGGACGAGGGCGCCGCTGTTGGTGACGTTGGTCAGGGTCGAGCCCAGGCTGTTGATGGTGCCGCCGTCGGCGGTGGCGAAGGTTCCGCCGACGATTCCAACGCCGCTAATCAATTGCACTTGTGAGCCGTTGAGCGCTTCGATCGTGCCGTTGTTAATGAAGACTCCGCCGTTCGCGCCCGAGAGCTGCAAAGTTCCGCCGTCAGCGCGCAGAATTCCTCCGGAGTTATTCGTGAAATCGGCGCTCCCGCCCCCCGGTTGGATGACGAGGGCGTTGGATTGCGTGGCGATGATGAGGCCGTCGTTGCTAAAGGTCGTCTGGCCAATGCCGAGGTTGCCGCTGCCTTGGATGGTTTGCCCGCTGCCGATGAGGAGCAATCCGCCGACCGTGTTCGCGAAAATGCGGTTGTTGCCGAAATTATTCAGCAAAATCGAGCCGGTGCCGCTTAGCGTGACATCGCCGTTCAGGCTGAGATCGATGCCCGTGCCGACATTGGCGAAGCTTATCGTCCCGTTGTTGATCAAGGTTCCAACCAGCGTGGTCGTCGTGTTGTTATCGAGCTGCACCTCGCCCGCACCGGAGATTTCCGTGCCATCGCTCAGGGTGAATCCGTTCGTGAGAGCCAGGATCGCGCCGGCCGAGACATCCAGAATGCCGCCAAGGGTTCCGGGCGAAGTCAGTCGCAAGGTCCCGCTGCTCACCGCCAAAGTGCCGGAGTTATTGAGCGGAATGTTAAAGGTCACTGTGCCCGCGCCAAGCTCCGCGGTAAGGGTGCCGGAGTTATTAAAGACGGAGCCGCTGCCGCTGAAGACGTTGCCGCTCGAGAGGGTGAGCGCGTAGCTGCCGGAATTGTTGATGATGGTGTTGCTCACCGTCATTAGCGCCGACTGCGTACTGCTGCCGGCCACATTCAGGGTGCCGGAAGTAATGGAGCCGCCGGTGAATTGGAGGCCGACCTCGAGAGTAAGCGGGTTAGCGAGGATCAAGGTGCCACCGCTCATGAACAGTTGGTTGATCGTGACTCCCGCCACGATGTCCTGGGTGAGGGTACCGGTGGAGAAAAAGACATCGTAGTCCTGACCCGCGTTCCCATTATTTGGAACGACGCCGGGTGTCCACTGGTTTGGATCGCTCCAATTACCAGTGCCGCCGTTATAGGTCGCGGCCGTTGCCGGTGTAGGGGAGGGCGTAACTGTAGGTGTCGGGGTTGGCGTGGGTGTCGGAGTTGGCGTTGGAGTCGGAGTCGGAGTTGGAGTTGGAGTGGGGGTAGGTGTCGGAGTCGGAGTCGGGGTTGGGGTTGGGGTTGGAGGGGGGGTCGGAGTTGGTGTGGGAGTCGGAGTCGGGGTCGGAGTGGGAGTCGGAGTGGGTGTCGGAGTTGGTGTGGGAGTCGGTGTGGGAGTCGGAGTCGGGGTCGGAGTTGGTGTGGGAGTCGGGGTCGGAGTTGGAGTTGGGGTGGGAGTCGGAGTCGGAGTCGGCGTTGGGGTCGGGGTGGGAGTCGGAGTGGGAGTTGGCGTCGGGGTGGGGGTGGGAGTCGGGGTGGGTGTCGGAGTTGGAGTTGGTGTGGGAGTCGGGGTCGGGGTCGGAGTTGGGGTGGGAGTCGGGGTGGGAGTCGGAGTTGGTGTGGGAGTCGGGGTCGGAGTGGGGGTGGGGGTCGGAGTCGGCGTCGGGGTGGGAGTCGGAGTCGGCGTCGGGGTGGGAGTCGGAGTCGGAGTGGGTGTCGGAGTCGGAGTGGGTGTCGGAGTTGGTGTTGGTGTGGGAGTCGGGGTCGCGGTGGGTGTTGGTGTCGGAGTCGGGGTCGGCGTCGGCGTTGGAGTCGGAGGCTGGCCTTCTCCAGCCATGTTCTGCTGGGGTTGCCGTTGTTCATTCGAATTTGCCTGGTCCACCCCATTGGCGTGCGTGGGATCGAGCAGCGAGACGACGGTTCCGCCGCCAAAGATCACCAGGTTCGTGTCAACCAATCCGCCCTCGGTCTTTTTCTCGGTCTGGGTGGCAATCTCGTGGCGAATCAGGTCAAGGCTGGGGATCCGCGGGAAGTCCGTGATCAGAAGCGATGTTTCCATCAGTCGTTTCAGGTCCACGTCGACCGGCTCCGGGAGGCTTTCCCCCTTGGGATTCACGATCAACATCTGTCCGGCGTGCAGCAATACGCTCTCCCCGACGCGGTCTTTCCGGAAAATCCGGCCCGTCCCCTCGAGAATGATGAACTTGATATAGGCATCCGGGTGATACTCGAGCATCACGGTGGTGCCGGTGATCGCCGCGGTGACGGCCGCGGTGTTAATCTGAGCGCCGCCGGAATTCTTCGGGACGCGCAGGAGCATGGCGCCGCCGCCGAGTTCGAGATTACGCGTGCCTTCGTTAAAACTGAAAATCGTGTTCGCGCCGAGCCGGGCGAGCGTCTGGTCGGTAAAGGTGAGCTCCGCGCGCGACTCGACTCCAGTGCGCACGGCCGTGTTATCGCGCACCTCATCGCTCAGCACCGCGGGCCGCGGCGCTGCCTGCGCGGGTACGATTTTCACGTCCTTCACGACCTGACTCACCCTCGCCTGCCGGAGCTGACCGCCCGAAGAAATGCCGGCGAGACCGACCGTTAGGAGGAGGAGCAGAGAACGGAGTCGATGACGGTAAAATCGCGGGCTCAGAGAGTTATTCATAGCAAAAGCAAAGGCCTACTTCGACGGTGGAAGCGGCCGAAATCTATCAGCGGAAGTTTTTACCAGATCCGCGAGGGAAACGTCAAGCACCGATCCGGTCGTGTGCGAAGACCAGCCCCACGGGAGCCGGCGCAGAGAGGGATGGAAGCTCGTTGATGGCTCAAAATCTCCAAGTCAACGATACGCCGCCGCCAATGTTAAACACCTGGTAATCGAAGACGCTGCGGCTCGACTGGTTGGCGACGAAAGTCGAGATCGCACTCAAGGTCAGGTAATCCTTGATCCGGTAGTTTGCGCTCAGTGCGATCACTTCGCTCACATCGGTTCGGCTGCCTTGATAGTAAGGCCGCACCACGAGGCGCGCCGCGGCATCGAGGGAGAAAGAACGGCTCACGTTCACGGCATAGCCGACGTAGGCGCCGAAGTCGCCGCGCTGCGGAGGATTGGGAGTGGCGTAGAGACTGATATTCGCGTCCGTCCCGATGGAGATTTGCTGCGCGCGCCCGATCGGGATGGGCACCTCGGCGCTGAACTGGAGCGCGTAGTTTTCGAAGAACGAATCGAAATTATGCGTGCCCGTAAGCCGGTTGTAATCGAAGTTCGCCCGCAGCGTGAGGTTATGCAGGCGCGGCACGTAATAGACCAGGCCGGCCAGGACATCGAAGCTGGCGAAATCGAAGCCGGTGTTGTCGTTGTAAAAAAAGAACTGCTGCCGGATGGAGAAATCGCCGTAGAGCGTTTTGCTGAATTTCGGCGCGTAGGTCAGGCCGACGACCGGTGCGATGATCACATCATCAACCTTTCCGCGATCGACCAGCGCCACGTTGGAGGTGTAATAAAACGGCGAGCCGACTTCGATCGTAAAAGGTTGGTACTTCTCGGCCCGTTTCAGAATGGCCTGCTCGCCGAGGTCGGAATCATTTGGGCTCGCCGCGGCATAGTTCTGATCGACGCCGCTGGGTGCGCCGACGCCTGTGGTCGGAATCTGCGTCTGGCTTTGCAAAAGGCGGCCGCGATCGGCTGCATTATTCCCCTGCGCGTGGGCCGAGACGCCGACGGCGAGCAGCGCGAGCAGGAGCAGAAAAGGGAAAAAAAACCGGCAAGGAGAGTGGGGCGCGTAGTTCATGCAGCGTCCGTCTTGAACGGAACGCCGGACCTCGTCAAGTCTTTCGTAAATCAGACTTCGCGCCGTGCCTTCTCGTTAGGCGAAGGGAAGATTCGCTTTGATCCGCTGCACGTCGGTCTTATCGACCAGGGCGGACTTCGCGAGCTGCCTTTTCTTCTTCGCGTTCTTGCTCGAGAGGAGATGCCGGCGCGACGCGTGGGAACGAAGCACCTTCCCCGTGGCGGTGATCTTGAACCGTTTGGCAACGGCTTTCCTGGTCTTGCTGCGCGCGATCGATTTCGGCATAAGGCGCGGAAGATAGAGGCACTTCCGCGGACTGACAACCGGTTTTCCATTTTACCGCGCTCCGATTCTAGCCGTCATTTACAGATGGAAAAACCGCAGGCGCCATGGCCACATGTCATCATCATCGGAGCAGGCTTCGGCGGCCTGGAAACGGCTAAGCACCTCGGGGGGAAACCGGTGCGGGTGACCGTGATCGACCGCACGAACTACCACCTCTTCCAGCCGCTCCTCTACCAGGTCGCCACCGCCGCGCTCTCGCCTGCCGACATTGCCTCGCCGGTCCGCGCCATCCTCACCAAACACGAAAACATCGAGGTCATGCTCGAGGAAGTGCAGTCTATCGATGTCGCCGCGCGCCTCGTCCACACGCCCGACCGCGAGTTTGCCTACGATTACCTCGTCGTCGCGACCGGCTCGCGGCATTCCTATTTCGGCCACGAAGAGTGGGAAAAACTCGCGCCGGGGCTGAAAAGCCTCGAGGACGCGATTGAGATTCGCCGACGGATTCTGATGGCCTTCGAGTTTGCCGAGAAAACGACCGACCTGGAAGCGCGCCAAGCGGCGATGAACTTCGTCATCATCGGCGGCGGACCGACCGGGGTGGAGATGGCGGGCGCGATCGCCGAGATCGCGCGCGAGACTTTGGCGAAAGACTTCCACCACATCGATCCCTCGAGGTCGCGCGTTATTCTCATCGATGGCGGCGATCGCCTGCTCTCGGGATTTCCCGAGGACCTCTCCGCCAGTGCGCAGAAACAACTGGAGGCGCTCCGGGTTGAAGTGCGCCTCGGCGTGCATGCCGACAACGTGACCGAAGCAGGCGTCTCGGTTGGGGGGGAATTCATCCCGAGCCGGGTAAAAGTCTGGGCCGCGGGGAACACCGCCTCGTTCGTGGGCAAGACCCTCGGCGTGCCGGTCGATCGTGCCGGCCGCGTAATCGTGCAGGACGACCTCACGATTCCTGGCCATCCCGAGGTGCAGGTGATCGGTGACTTGGCGAACTGTGTTTCCCCGGCGAGCGGCAAGCCGTTGCCGGGCGTCTCGCCGGTGGCGATCCAGCAAGGTCGCCAGGCCGCCCTCAATATCGTGCGGCAAGTCGCCGGCGGCCATCCGCAGCGCTTCCATTATTGGGATAAGGGGAACATGGCGACGATCGGCCGCAACAAGGCGGTGGCCGACCTCAACTTCATCCACTTCAGCGGCCTCCTCGCTTGGCTCGCCTGGCTCTTCATCCACGTGCTCTACCTCGTGAGCTTCCGGAATCGGATGGCAGTCCTGCTCCAATGGGCTTGGGCGTACGTCACTTTCAACAAAGGTGCGCGCCTGATCACGCGGAACTTCCAGGCGGAGCAAAGGCCGGTTGGCTGACGCTCTTTTTTCACCTCGCCCTCTCCGTTTTCCGCGATCAAGTGCCCGGCTCGCATGGCCAAACATCGTCTGCCCAATCTCCGCATCGCCGTCGTCGGTGCGGGCGCGATCGGCTGCTACTACGGCGGCAAACTCGCCTATTTCGGCCGCGATGTGCATTTCCTCATGCGGAGCCACTACGAAGTCGTGCGCAAACGCGGCCTGCGCATCCGCAGTAAAGGCGGCGACATCCACATCCCCAACATCCGGGCCTATCGCACCACGGCCGAGATCGGCCCCGTCGATCTCGTCCTGATCGCGGTCAAGACGACCGCGAACGCCGAGCTTCCTTTACTCGTTAGGCCATTGTTAGGCGAGAAAACCGTCATCCTGACCCTGCAGAACGGGCTCGGAAACGAGGAATTCCTCGCCGGGCATTTCGGCGCCGAGCGCATCCTGGGCGGCCTCTGTTTCATCTGTCTCAATCGCACCGCGCCCGGCGTGATCGAGCTGCAGGATAACGGGCGGGTCGCGATCGGAGACTTCGGCGGCTTCCCGCGGCCGCTATTGCATGATCTCGCGTGGGAATGGAAACGCTGCGGCGTCGTCTGCAGCGTCGTTGCCAATCTGGCGCTGGAGCATTGGCGCAAGCTCGTCTGGAACATTCCCTTCAATGGCCTCACGATCACCGCCGGCGGCGTCGACACGGCCGCCCTCCTCGCCGACGACGCTTTTCGCCAAAAAGCCCTCGCCTTGATGGACGAAACGATCGCGATCGCGCGCGCCTGCGGCCACGATCTCCCGACCGCCGTCGCCCTCGACCAAATGAAACGCACCGCCTCGATGGGCCGCTATCTCCCCTCCACCCTACTCGACTACCGCGCCCGCCGTCCCCTCGAGATCGATGCCATCTGGGGCGAACCATTGCGCCGCGCGCGCGCCCACGGCGTGCCCGTCCCGGAGTTGGAGCGTCTCCATGCGCAGCTGACAGAGATCGGCAAGCTGTAGCGCGGGCCTCCGACCCGCGTTTCTGGCCTCGAGAATTCGGGATTCCAAAGAACCAAAAAATTTCGGATAACTGGGGCGAAATGATCAGTCAATCCACCAAACGCGCGATTCTGCGTTCGCTTCACCTCGTCTTACGTATCCCGGTGCTCGGCTATATCTATGGCGTCCCCTCAGAGGTGGCAGAGTATGGCGACGCGGTCCGTTATGTCTTCGTTCCCATCATTATCCTTTCGGGGTTTTGGATGTATGCCGGCGTGGTCTTCGCCCTCCTCGGAGTGGCCGTTTGGCTCGGCGCCTACTCCCTGGTTGGCGTCGGCACGGCTATTCTGAGTCAGGTCGCGCTCTTTATCGCGCGCATGGTCTGGCTGACCCTTCAGGCCCGACGATCAACCTGATCTACCGATGACCGGCCGGAACTGCGAGGCGGTCGAGCCTAACGAGGATAATCCACGGAGGGGAGCATGAGACTGGCGGGCCCGCGCGCAGAAGGTTGAATCAGGCGGGTCATGTGATACCATAGCGGTCGGTTTTTGGCGGCTTTTGGAGAGCCGCCTGCTCAATAAAAAAAGCTCTCTCGCTCTTCGTCGCCCATGTCTGTCTCCGCTTCGATCACTGGCGCTGTCGAGAGCCCGACGATCACGGAAGAGACCCGGACGAAGGAAGCGCGCGATCTGCCGTGGCAGGTCGTGGTGCATAACGACCCGGTAAATTTGATGAGTTACGTGACGATGGTTTTCCAAAAGGTCTTCGGGTTCCCGAAGGAGAAGGCCGAGATGCACATGCTCGAAGTGCATCGGCAGGGACGGTCGATCGTTTGGAGCGGGGTGCGCGAACGTGCGGAGTTGTTTGTGCAGCAGTTGCATGGCTATCTCTTGCTCGCGACGATCGAGAAGACGGACTAACGAATGGAAGTTTTTCGCAACAACGGCACGCTCGAGATCAGCGAGATCGATCCTTTCCTCGCCGAGTTGTTGCGTCAGGTGCCGGCTAGCGGCAACCCCGAGGCGGTCCCCGCGGCCGAGGCGCGGATTTTCAGCCCGCCCGCCGACGCGTCGAAGCACCCCAACGTTTGCGCGGAATGGAAGCTCTACGTCGAGCCGGATCTGCGTCGGATCTTCGAGTCAGCGACCGAGACGGTGGAGCGCGATTTGCAGCAACTGGGCGACCAGGAAAAGCCGTTCGCGAACAGCACGCTTCGCATCCCGATCGATCATTCCGAGGCGTGGCTCAACGCGCTCAATCGCGCCCGCCTTACGCTCGCGGCGAAGTTTGATTTCACGGAAGCGGAACTGTGCGATCACTACCGTTTGCCGATCGGTTCGCGTCGCGATCTGAGTCTTTTCCAGGTGAACTTCTACGGCTTCCTTCAGGAGTTTATCCTCCGCGAGTTGGAATGCGACAGCTCCGCTGACTGACGCGCTGGCGAAGCTGCGAGGCTTGGTCCGCCTAACCAGTCGCGCCGCCGCTTTTTTTATCGCGGACCATCTTCATCAGCCGTTCTTTCAGCGCATCCGACGACTTCGCCGGCCGCAGGCTCAGCGCGAACGCTTCGTGCAACCGATAGCATTCGGTGATGTAATCTTCCGCCGGCTGCCCAAACTCCGCGCGCGCCTCTTCAAACTCCCGGCTCTCGCCATTTTCGAGCGCGCCGATGACATAGAGTCGCGCTCGATTCTGGAATTCCTCAAAGCTCATCTTTCAGTTCTTTCAGGCCGTCGTAGATCTTTTTCAGGCCCAATTCGAGCCGCGTCTTCACCGTCCCTAAAGGTGTATTCGTATTTGCGGCGATTTCGCGTTGACTCATGCCGCGAAAAAATGCGAGATCGATTGCCTGCTGCTGGGCCGGCGGCAATCCGCTGATCACTTTGCGCACCAGAATGCGGGTGTCGGAGAAATTAATTTCCTCCTCGGTCGAGTTGTGAACCCAGGCATCGGGCTGCTGCTCCGTCTCGTTCTGGAGGCGTTCGCCCGCGCGCTGGTAAGCCTGCTTTTTGCGCAGACCATCGATCGCGCGGCGCCGCGCCAGGGTCACCATCCAACCGAGCGGTTTGCCCTTCTGGGCGGAGAAATTTTTCGCCTGATTCCAGAGCTCCATGAAAATCTCCTGGAGCAGGTCGTCGGCCTCAGCCTCGTTATGCACCACGCGGAGGATGAGCGCCTTGATGATCCCGTTATAGCGATCGTAAAGCTGCGAAAGCGCTTCCGGATCTTCGTTCTGAATCCCGGCCATCAGCTCGAGATCGCTCGGCTGACCCGGCTCCAGCGGCGGACTCACGGCAGGCATCCGGGGACCGGATTCTTCGGCGTCGGGATCGAGCGGGAGCTTGGGTCGGCGAGGCATGGCTGGGCGAAAGAGAGGAGATGGTAGGCGGGCGCGAGTTGGCGTCCACCGGCTTTTGACGCGGAGATCAAAAATACATTCAGCGCACTACTCCGAGGAGCAAAGCGAGGAGACCGGCGAGCCCGCCGGCCGCGACCACCGCGATGATATTCCAGCGCCAACGCAGCAATCCGACGAGCGCGAGCGCGCCCAATCCGAGCGCGATCCAGTCGATCGCGCCGCCGGTCGGGAAGAACACCTGCAATCCAAACCAGACCGCGAGATTGAGGACCACGCCGACGACCGCGGCGGTGATCGCGGAGAGCGCACTCGTTAGGCGGCGATGGCCCCGAAGCCGCTCGAGATAAGGGCCGCCGAGGAAAATCCAGAGGAAGCAGGGAGTAAACGTCACCCAGGTGGTGAGGAGCGCGCCGAGGGTCGCGGCGAGGAGCGGCGCGAGCCCGTCGGGATTTTGCCACGCGCCGACGAAGCCGACGAACTGCACCACCATGATCAACGGCCCGGGCGTGGTCTCGGCGAGTCCGAGTCCGTCGAGCATTTGTCCCGGCCGCAGCCAGCCGAAATGTACGACCGCCTGTTGCGCGACATACGGCAGCACGGCATAGGCGCCGCCGAAGGTCACGACCGCAGCTTTGCTGAAGAAGAGGCCTTCGTGAAAAAGCGTGCTCTGCCAGCCCTGCGCGAAGCCGGCTGCGATCGTCGGCGCGGCCCAGAGCAGGAGGCAGAGCGCGAGCACCCGCAGCGTCCGTCCATGGTTAGGCCGGGTGTGCGCGGGCGCCTCCTGCTCGTCGCGTAACACTGATTCGTCGTCGCTTCCGTGCGTGCTTTCGCCGCCAAAGCGTTTCGGCCAAAGTTCGCCGCCGATGAATCCGATCACCCCGGCGCCGAGCACGATCGCAGGAAAGGGAACCCCGAGAAAAAAGATCGACCCAAACGCCGCCGCGGCGATGCCCCAATGCATCGCGTCGCGGAGCGCTTTGCGGCCGATCCGCACCACTGCCGCGAGCACGATCGCGGTCACCGCCGGCTTTAACCCATAGAAGACCGCCGCGATCCACGGCACATGACCAAACGCGAGATAAATATAGCTGAGCGTCCAGAGAATGAAGACCGACGGCAGAACGAAAAGCACGCCCGCGACGATCCCGCCCCAGGTCTTGTGCAACAACCAGCCGACGTAGATTGCGAGCTGCGTCGCCTCCGGCCCGGGCAGTAGCATGCAATAGCTCAGCGCATGCAGGAACCGCCCCTGGCTGATCCAGCGTTTCCGCTCCACCAGCTCGGTCTGCATGACCGCGATCTGCCCCGCCGGCCCGCCGAAGCTGATCCAGCCGAGCTTCACCCAGAAGCGCAATGCCTCCATGAAACTGGGATGCGACGGTGATGCTGGGCGCGCGTTTTCCATTTACCGGGAAATGGCGAGGTCCGTTGTCGGAGTCAACCTTTCCCTTCGTTGCTCGGGCGCCTTTCCCAGCGAGACTTCCCAGATGAACTCCGAAGCATGCGCGCACCTTGCCGCGATCGGGGAAATAAAACAGCCCGTCACCCTCGAGTGCGAAGAGTGCGTAAAGATCGGCGCGACGTGGGTCCATCTGCGCATCTGTCAGGAATGCGGCGCGACGCTCTGCTGCGATTCCTCGCCCAATCAGCACGCGAGCAAACACGCGCGCGCGGCCAGTCATCCCGTTGTCGCCTCCGCGCAGCCTAACGAACGCTGGCTCTTTTGTTATCCCGACGACGCTCTCGTGGGCTACTAGGCCGGCGGATGCAGCCCGGCTTCCTCCAGGGCTGCTCGATCCCAATTGCCTAACGACGACGCGGCGTCGTAAGTGCTCTCCGAGAATTCGAGCAGGGCCGCGTCGGGATCGGCGGCCGTGCGAACCGCGTCATAAGGCAGGATGAACTCATGCAGCTGCGTCAGGTAGCTGGCATCGTTAGGCTGCACCGGCGCGTCAGCAAATCCCGCCGGCTCCGGGTAAGCGTAGGAATAATAGAGAGGCGTCGGGCTGGCCGCGCTCCCCGGCCAGAAGCCGAGGCTGCTCACTTCCTGCGCGTAGGCTTCGCGCGCGACGACGTCCGACAGATGCGGCACACCGCCCGGATGCGGCGGCGCCGGCCGTCCCGAGAAACGTGTGACCGCGAGATCGAAGCTCCCCCAGAAAAAATGCACCGGACTGCACTTCCCGCAGAACCGCGCGCGGAAGCGGGTAAAGACCCGCTCCGATTGCACGAGCACGCGCCAGAACCGGTTCGCATATTCCGGGTCGTAGGCGCGATGGGTTTCGTCGCGATCGAACGGGATCGGGTCGGTGATCTCGTTCGGCACGCGATCGATCTTCACGGGAAGCTCGAGTTCCGCGAGCGCGTCCATGACCTCGCGGTAAAACGTCGCCACCGATTGCGGACGCAGCGGGATCTTCCTCTGGCCGCCGTCGCTCTTCAGAATTCGCAGGTGATGATCGATGAAATCGAACCGCAGCTCGAACGTGTGGAACCCGTGCGGGATCGGCGAAGTCGTTAGGCCCCGCGCCGTCAGGTAGAGCGTGACGTGCCACGAGTGATTGATCCACGGCGTCAGCTTGAGGCGGATCTTCCCCACGATCTGCGTCCACATGTGGAGCGTCTCGGCGGTCGCCTGCCATTCCGCAAAAGGAAGCGCCGGCCAGGCGGCCGCGCGTTCCTCGGCGGACAGATTCATCACGTTTTCCGGCGCGGCCCCTTACTTTTTCGCCGGCTCACCGCCCGCGAAGAGATGCAAGTATTCGCCGTAGCCCTCTGCCTGCATCTTCTCTTTCGGGATAAAGCGGAGCGAAGCGGAGTTCAGGCAATAGCGCAGGCCGGTCGGTTGCGGGCCGTCATCGAAGACGTGGCCGAGATGCGCGTCATCTTTTTTCGAGCGCACTTCCGTGCGCGCCATGAAGAGACTGCGATCGGTTTTCTCCACCACGTTTGCCTGGTTGATCGGCTTGGTGAAGCTCGGCCAGCCGGTGCCGCTCTCGAATTTGTCGGTCGAGGAAAAGAGCGCCTCGCCGCTGATCAGGTCGGCGTAGATCCCTTCCTTGTGGTTATTCCAAAATTCGTTCCGGAAAGGCGGCTCCGTGCCGTTCTCGCGCGTCACGCGGTATTGCTCGGGGGTCAGTTTTTTGTGCAGTTCAGCGTCGGACATATTTTTGATCTCGGTTGTTTTCTCAGATGCGTCTTTTTTCGTGTTCGCCACGTCGTTGGCCGCGACCACGGCAGTGGTCTGTGCGCTCGGTTCTTGTTTCCCACCCGCGCGCGTGAGGTAGAGCGAGGTCGCAGCGATCACCGCGACCACGGCGGCGCCGACCCAGAGACTAGAGCTGCTGCGGCCCGGGGAGAGCGTCTGCCGATAAAGTGATTCAGATGTTTCTTTCATCGGACCTAGGAGCAATTTACGCCCGCCTTTATTCCCCGCAATCCCGGCTGTCTGTTCGTTAGGCATATTCTTCCCGACCCGCTTCCGGGACGCGGATGTAGCGACGGAAGAGGATCAACCCGACCGGCGCGACCGATGCCGCGAGCGCGAAGATGAGCCACAGCTCGCCGGGCCGTTTTGGTCCGGTTTCCGGCACGAACGCCGCCAGCAACCAGCCGCTCGTGCCGATTAGCAGTTTGCCCACGAGGAAAGGCAAATAGGCGAGCGAACCGTAGGACGCCTCCTGCCCAGGAGGCGCGATGGCGGCGGCATATTCGTAGACGCGCGGCGAGTATATCGATTCGCCAATGGAGAACACGATCAGGTAAAGCGCGGACATGATGTAGAACGGATGGATCGATCCGCTGACCCCGAGATAAACGTGACCGAAGAAACCCCCGACTGGGCTGTCGGCCAGCGGCACGAACCAGGCCGTCGGCAGCGTCATGATGAACACCCCCGCCGCGCAAATCGCCCCGCCCACGATGACCATGCTGTAGGAAGCGATCCGCTGGGTCAGCGCGCCGATCACGGGAGCCAGCACGATCACCACGATGGCGTTGATGTTCGCCAGCTTGCCCGAGGGGGCGTGCAAGCCCATCACGCGATCGCCGAATTTCGGAAAGACATAATCGACCTGCAAAAAGATCGCTTTCAAAAAGCCGATGAGCAGGAAAAAAAGCAGCAGGCGATAAAAGCCCGGCTGCTGGAGCAGACGCCGGAAAAGCGCGATCGTGTCGGTCGCGCTTTGTCGCAACGTCCTTCCGATCGCGACCAGGAAACCAGCCGGCGCGGTCTTCCTTGCGCTCGCCGCCCGCGGCCGCACGTCGCCGCGGCGGAGAAAATAAATCGCCGGGAAGAGCAGCAACTCGAACGCGAGGCTGACCGCGAAGAGCTGCTCGTGCGGCGTCGGATGAAAAGACCCGATGCTCAAATGCAGATCGAGCGAGCGCACCGCGTCGAAAATGTAGCCGGCCACGAAATAGCCCACATTCATGATCGCGTAGATGAGCGAGAACGCGATCGAGCGTTGCGCGGTCGTCGAATAGACGCGCGTCGCTGCGAGCAGCACCGGCGTGCCCAGCGCCTCGCCGACCGCTAGCGGCAGCATCCCGCAGGCGAGCGCGAGCGCCGGATTCGTCGTCCCGATCATGACGGAGCGCGCGAAGGTGCAGATGCCCACCCCGAGAAAGAAAGTGCGGCGCAAACCGATCGCGTCGGTCAGCGAGCCGGCGAGCAATGTAAACACCGTCATCGCCGGCGCCCAGGCCCAGCCGACCAGCGCACCCGAGGCCTGGTCGCTGAAACCAAGATCCTTCGACAGCCACAGGACCATCGTCTTATTCGTCACCGAGTAGGCGGTGTAGATCAGGAACTTGATCAGGAAGGTGAGCCACAGCTCCCGCCGCGCGTTTTTCAGGACGCTGAACTTGGCGAAGAACCCGGCCAGCCCACGCCCCTCTGGTGGAGGCGGAGGAGGTGAATCAACCGCGCCGGCCGCGGCCGCGCTTTGTGTGCTCGTGTCTCTCAACGGCGAAAAGAATCAGCGGAAATGAAGAAAAAGGAAGAGCGATCTGGAAACAGCCGGCCAACCGCGGCGCTCCCAAAAGCAAAAACCGTGGCTAAGAATCCCTCGCCACGGCTTCGTCGCTGGTAGCTCTACTGTGCAGAGCTACCGATGTCCGTATCGGATCAGACTTAGATCGCCATCTTGCAGGTCGACGCCGTCCAATCGCTGGAGCCGACGGCGCCGTTGGCGCGCATCTGGAACCAACACGTCCGCAACGCCGGCGAACTTCCGCGCTGCCCTGGCAGCTCAGCGGCAAGATGGTGCTGCGCTGCAAACGCGGCCGCAATACCCTGACGAGATCTTCAACGGCATTCTGCACTTACTCAGAAACGGCAAGATTCACGAGCTGACCCCGAGGACTCGCGCGAGCGTGTCCTTCGCGGCGCTTTGCCTAAGTGCGGGATCGCTGGGCGAGCTGCCCCAGAGCGACCGGCGCAGAGCGATTGGAGATTAGTCCTGTAACATTCAAGAGCTGGGGTTGCCCTGATTTGACGGACAGTGGGCTTAGGGTCGGCGTCAAACGTCCTATCCAAGTTTGGGCAACCGATGCGACCGGCATTCTCACAGGCCAAGGCTGGCTCTATCTGGTCGCCGTTCTCGATCTTTCTAGCCGACGGATGGTCGGCTGGGCCATGAGTCTCATCCTCGATGCTCCCCTCACCATCACCGCGCTCCGCATGGCCCTGCGTCAACGCCAGCCGGGCGGGACCCTCATCGTCCACTCTGATCGGGGCCGTCAGTTCGCCAGCGCCGCTTACCGACAGGTCTTAGCCGAGCATGGTCTGCTCGCTTCCGTGAGTCGCGCCGGTAACTGCTATGACAACGCCTTCATCGAGTCCTTCTGGAGCAGCCTCAAATACGAGCTGGTCTACCATCACCGCCTCGCCAATTGGTCTCTTCCTCACCGTCCGACACATCAATGCCAGCCCAAGCTGACCCCGATTCCTCTCCTGCTGCCAACCAGATCGCTGAGGAATGAAAAACTCGAAGTTTTGAGCTGGACACACACGCGATAACTTGTTCGACTCACGGAAGAAGGCCCAACTCATGAGAACTACCATCCTGACCCTCTTCTTTTGCGCATTCGCACTCCGGGCCCAAGCCGGCAGCGCGACTTGGAAAGCAACACCCACGAGCAGCAACTGGAACACCGCAACTAACTGGACGCCGGCAACGGTGCCTAATGGTGCGGGCGACGTTGCCTCTTTTGCTCTGTCTAACATAACCGCCATTTCTAGCCAGGAGGACATAGAAATCGCCAGCGTCGTGTTCAATGCCGATGCCAGCCCCTTCACCATTACCACGAATGCGCAACCCGGCGAGAACGCTGACTTAACGATCGACGGCACGGGAGTGACAAACAACTCTGCGGTGCCGCAGAATTTCATCGTCGGGAGGGCGGGAACGATCTTTTTCAGAAACACCGCAACGGCAGGCAACGGGACGAACTTTACCGCCAATAAAGGCGTGGTGTTTTACGAGACGTCCACAGCCGGAGGCGCCTCATTCGTTATCAACGGCGCTGAAGCTCCTGAGGAAGGAGGGGGTGGCGTCGTTTTTTATGACAGCTCGACTGCAGGTGACGCCACTTTTACGTTGAACGGCGCCACGGTCACTTTCGCATACGGAGGCGCCGTTGGGTTTTACGGGCTCTCCAGCGCCGGTAATGGCGTTTTTGTTCTGAATTCGACTTCCCGCCTCGGACCCGATCCGAGCTTCATTGTTTTCGACGGCAGCGCCACCGCAGCCAACGGCGTCTTTACGATCAATTCCGGGATATCGTCCCCCAGAATCACTTTTAATGGTAACGCCACAGCAGGAAACGCCACGTTTACCGCTATTGGAGGCCAAGGCCCGAACAAATACGGCGGCCAAGTATACTTTTACGGCTATAGCTTTACGGGCGTACCCACGGCGGGCAACGCTACTTTCGTTAGTAATGGAGGCGACGGGGCCGGCGCAACAGGAGGGCAGGTATACTTTTCCAGCGAGAGCACGGCAGCGCAGTCCATGCTCACTGCCAATGGCGGGACAGATGGCGGCGGTGGTGGAAATATCGAGTTCGACGGGAACTCACAGGGCGGTGAGGCCCAGCTAGAACTCCTCGGTAACGGCTATCTTGATGTTAGCGCTCGCAGTCCGTCCGTTCCTGATGCGACTGTCGGATCCATCGCGGGCGATGGTTTCGTCTACTTGGGCTCACGCAACCTAACAGTTGGCAGCAACAATCTCTCCACGGCCTTCTCCGGTGTCATTCAAGAAAAAGGCGGACTTGTAAATGACACCGGCGGTTCACTGACCAAGATCGGCACTGGTACCCTGACCTTGAGCGGAGCCAGTATCTACACTGGCGGAACGAGCGTCATGCAAGGGACCCTGCGGGCCAGGAACACTTCCGGGAGCGCGACAGGGACAAATACCGTGTCAGTTAATGGCGGCACTCTAGGGGGAGGAGGGATCATTGCCGGAGCAGTCACGATCGGAAGTGGCAGCGGCCCCGGCGCATTCCTCCAGCCGTCCGTCGGAGGAGCCAAGCCGACCACTCTCACCATCCAAAGCGCGCTGACGTTTAGCGCGAATGGGACCTACACCTGCAAGCTCAACACGAAAAACGCCAAGGCTGATAAGGTGCTCGCCCAAGGAGTCACGATTGGCGGTGGCGCCCAGTTTGATCTCTCGGTTGTGAAGAATCAGAAGTTGAGTGCGGGAGCAAGCTTTACCGTCATCAGCAACACCAGTGCCGCACCCATCAGCGGCACCTTCGCCAACGTGGCAGATGGCTCAACCTTCACCATCGGTCGCAACACCTTCCAAGCGAGCTACAGGGGCGGCGAGGGGAACGACCTCACCCTCACGGTCATGCCTTAGCGGGGCTTGGGGGAGGAACGGCGGAAGCCGTCGGCCGCACATGTCGGTGGAGCGGCGGCAGTGCCGGCCGCGCGAGCTGACCCTATTTTCCAAGCGCGGGACCTCTCCCTCGGACTGCCGGAAAACGTCCAGAGCGAGCGGCGAAGGCTGCGGCGATTTGGAGCGGGGGGAGCGCAGAAAAGCCCCCACTTTTCGCGCCAGCCCTCTGGCGGGGCGAGAAACTTGGTTCCGTTGTCGGCGAACTTAGTCAAGTGAACGGAGGAGTTGCCCAAGTGTGCGGCAAACTTGACCAAGTCTTAAGGGAACTTGGGCAAGAGTTTGAACAACTTGGCCAAGTTTTGAGGGAACTTGCCCTGGTCGCCCGGGAAGTTGGTCAAATGCTCCGATAACTTGGTCAATTTCTCCGTCCACTGGGGGCCTGCACAATCGTCAATTCCGTCCCCCAACCGACCTCCTTCAGCGTGACAGAAACCTGCAATTCGCCCGGAAGATTCGGGTCGTCGAAGCGGTCGGTGTAGCGGATGCGTTCGTTAGGCACGGGTTCGAGACATTCGCCGCCAAAGGTGTGGCCCTGGCCGGTGCTGAAGTTGGTGAACGACATCCGATGACGGCCGCCGACCTTCGCCTCCATTTCGTGCACCTGGCCCGTGAATCCGTTAGGCGGAAGCCATTTCGCCATCGCGGCCGGATCGAGGAAAGCCCGGTAAATTCGTTCGGCGGGAGCGCGCAGCACGCGACGGAGACGGACGGTGTTGGTAGCCATGGTTAAAGCATTTGCTCGATGAAGGCGCGGCTGTCGAAGGGCGCGAGGTCCTCCAGCTTTTCGCCGGTGCCGACGAAGCGCGTCGGGATCCCGAGCTCGTGCTGGATCGCGATCACGACGCCGCCTTTGCCGCTGCCGTCGAGTTTGGTCACAATCAAACCTGTGAGATCGACGGCGGCGTGAAATTCCCGCGCCTGCGCGAGCGCGTTGCTCCCGGTGGTGGCGTCGACTACGAGGAGGCGTTCCTGGGGCGCGTCCGGATCGTGTTTGCCTAACGACCGCTTAATTTTCTCCAATTCGCCCATGAGATTACTTTTCGTGTGCAGCCGGCCGGCCGTGTCGCAGAGCAGGAACTCGATCCCGCGCCGATCGGCTGATTGGTAGGCTTCGTAGCAGAGAGCGGCGGGGTCGGCGTTGTACTGGCCTTTGATCATTTCGATTTTCAGCCGCTCGGCCCAGACCCCGAGCTGCTCGATCGCCGCCGCCCGAAACGTATCGGCCGCGGCCAAAAGCACGCTGTGCCGGTTGCGCTGGAAATAATAGGCGAGCTTCGCGGTCGAGGTCGTCTTGCCGGTCCCGTTGACGCCGACGATCAGGATCGCTTTCGGCTTCGCGGGGAGGGGGCGAATCGGGCCCGGCTGGATCGGGAGGACGCGGAGGATCTCCTCGCGCGCGACTTCGGCTACGTCTTGGGCGGTGATTTTCTGCGTCTCCGCGCGT
The DNA here is from genome assembly GCA_038240025.1 of Chthoniobacterales bacterium. Taxonomy (GTDB): domain Bacteria; phylum Verrucomicrobiota; class Verrucomicrobiia; order Chthoniobacterales; family UBA10450; genus Palsa-1392. Next base: position 5,488 of record JBBSED010000047.1, on the reverse strand, counting down.
TTCCGCAGCGCCGCCACGATCCGCAGGCTCATCGGCACGCCGAGATCGCTCCGGATGAGCATCTCCTCGAGTTCATCCCAATCGACCGGTTTGCCGGCAAATTTTTCGATGATGGATTTGAAGAATTTCATGGCCTAACGAAAAGCGAAAAAGGGCGGGGGCGAGGAAGGTAAACCGATCTCGCCGGGTTGTCTCGCCTAACGAATCAGGCGTAGGCCGCGAGCGCGACGGCCGGGCCGTTGACCTGATTCGGGTCGTGCCCGAAAAGCCGCACCTCGCGGAAGCCGTCTGCGTGAACAGGCTCACGAGCGATCCGAGCGTGGGCCAGAACGAATCCGGCGACAGCCCGCTGAGCGCCTCCGCTTCGCCTCCCTCGATCTGGCGGCGGCCTTTGTAGACCTGCGCGAAGGTGTGCAAGCGCCTCGGTCGAGCAATGCGTTTAGAGGAAAACGCCGGGCGCGACGACCGCGAACTGCTCGACCAGCCGCCACGGCTCGGGCAGGCGGTAGAGGAGACCGGAGCAGAAGATGACGTCGAACCGCCCAAGTTCGGCGAGCCTCACTTCCTCGAGATTCCCGGGGATGAGCTCGATGTTCTCGATCCCGAAAAGCCGCTGCGCGAGGCGGGCTCGCGCGAGGCTGGCCCCGCGTCCTTCCACCCTCAAGGACCGATTCGGCGCCGGGCAGCCGGGCCAGCCCGATGGTGTGCCCGCCTTCGAGCGCGCCGAGCTCCAGGATGCGGCGCGCTGCCGGAAAACAGCGCCGGAAAAACGTCAGCCGCGGGTCGTTAGGCGCGTCAAACCAGCCGCCGGAATTCTCCCCGCGCAATTCGTATTTGGTGATCCAAGGCTGGTGTGGGCAAAGGCCGCGGCGACGGCAGGATCGGACATCGGGGAGACAAGATGATTCGCGAAAAAGAAAAATGCGGCGCTCTCGCGAGCGCCGCTGGCGCCGTCGCCTAGTTCTCGGTGCGGCTGTAGGAACTCTCGACCCGGGCCGCGACGTCGCGATAGCCGTAGTCGGTCTCGTAGATTTTCTTCATCGCGTCGATGTAGCGCTCGGCGTCGCCCATCTGCTCGTAAACCAGCCCGAGGTTGTAGACGATTTCCTTCTTCACCGCGTCCATCACGAGCATTTCGCGGGCGGCATCGTCGAGCTGTTTCGCGGCGAGGTCGAGCATGCCGAGTTCGCGGTAGCAGCGGCCTAAAAGATTCATCGCCTTGAGGCGCGCATTTGGATTCTGCCGGGCCCGCTGGAGCTCGGGAAGCGCGTCGCGGTATTGGCCGGCACTGGTCAGGTGTTCGCCCAACTCGTAGCGGAGTTGGAGATCGGTCGGATTGCGGTCGAGGCGCTTGCGCGCGTCCTCGATCAGAATTTCTGCGCGCTGCTTTTTCGCGTGTTCGAGTTCCACGAGCTTCTCCGCGTAAAGCTCGCTCTTGCTCCCGTGCGCCGCGAGATACGCTTCGTCCTCGCGAATGTGCTGCTCGAGCTGCCGCATCTTCAGGTCGGCCACCTTGCGCACCAGGCCGGGGTCGCTCCGGTTGGTCAGTTCGACGGCGTACTGATACCAGGCGGCCGCGCCTTCCAGGTCCTCCTTCTGGTCGTGGAGGGCGCCAAGCCGCTTTGCATGGTCGACGCTTTGCGGCTCGGCTTCGTGCCGGGCGAAAACTTCGTTGATCTGCTGCTCGAGCGATTCGCCGGTGAGCTGCATCCGGCCCTGCTGCTCGAGCGAGACCGCGGTTTCCTTGTCCTTAATCAAATCCCGGTAGCTTTCGGCTTCGGTCCAGCCGCCGGTTTTCATCGAGGCGCGGGCGGAGGCGTCCTTCCCGAGCTTGACCGCTTCGAGGTCGGTCGGAACGATCTCGGTGATGCGGTTGTAGATCTCCACCGCCTTGTCGCTCTGCTCGTATTGGTGATAGAGGCGGCCGAGCTCGTGGAGCACCTTGACGTCTTTCGGGTCGTTCTCGAGCAAGGTTTCCATCGCGAAGATCGCGATCTCGGGGAAGCCCGCGCCGACCGCGGCTTCTTTCAGGAGCATGTTCGCCTGCGAATTGTAGGGTTCGTTCTCGAGAATTTTCTCGAGCAACTCGATCGTCTTGCGCGGATCTTTTTTCAGTTCCCGCTGCGCCTTCATGGTCGCGAGCGGGGAGGTGGAGAGGTTAAAAAAACTCTTCTTCTCGCTCTTCGCCCGCGTGACTGCGGCTCGGCGCAACATCTGGCGGCCGGTCAAAAATTCAGGCTCCTGCTTGAGCAGGTTTTCCAGCAGCTCGATGGCGTAGCCGAAATTGCGCAGCTCGATCGCGGCGACGGCCTTCAGCCAGTAACCGCGGAGCTGGTCGCTCAGGTCTTTTTCGTTCTTTAGCGCCATAAGGGAGTCGCCGGTTATTATAGGCGAAGCCGTCGGGCGTCAGTGAAAAAATACCGCGGACGGGCGGGCGCGTCCTATGCGGGGTCAGAATTTGCCGATTCGCGTCCACCGCTGCTTCAGAGCAAATCCAACTGCGGTTTTTCCGGCCGGGTGGCCGGCCGGCGCGGGCGTTTTTCTTTCGGCGTGTGCGGGGTTTCCGCGTGGGCGCCGCTTGGTTTCTCCAGGTGGGAGAGGATGTCTTTCGCGCGATTCAGGATTTCCTGCGGCAGACCGGCGAGCCGCGCGACTTGGATGCCGTAGCTCTTGTCGGCGCCGCCCGGGATGATCTTGCGTAGGAAAATGATCTGCTCGTTCCATTCGCGGACGGCGACGTTAAAGTTGGCGACGCCACTGCGCTCTTCCGCGAGCTGCGTCAGCTCGTGATAGTGGGTCGCGAAAAGGGTGCGCGCCTTGATTTTATCGTGCAGAAATTCCGCCACACTCCAGGCGATTGAGAGGCCGTCGAAGGTGGAGGTGCCGCGGCCGATCTCGTCAAGGATGACGAGGCTGCGCTCGGTTGCGTTGTTCACGATGTTGGCGGTCTCATTCATCTCGACCATGAAGGTGGACTGGCCGCGCGAGAGATCGTCATTCGCGCCTACCCGGGTAAAGATCCGATCGACCAGCCCGATCTCAGCGCTCGCCGCCGGGACGAAGCTGCCGATCTGCGCCATCAGCACGATGAGCGCGACCTGCCGGATGTAGGTCGATTTGCCGGCCATGTTCGGTCCGGTGATGATGGCGAGGCGGAGCTTCTCGCCGTCGAGGTCGGTGTCGTTAGGCACGAACTTTTCCTCGGCCAGGTTTTGATCGAGCACGGGATGGCGCGCGTCCTTCAGGCAGAGCCGAAGGGAGTGGTCGAGCTTCGGCCGGCAATAATGGAAAAGGCGCGCCGTTTCGGCTAACGAACAAAGGACGTCCATGATCGCGATCGCACTCGCGGTCTGCTGGATCGGCGCCAGTTCGACGAGCGTTTCTTCGCGCAAGCTCTGAAAGAGCTGATACTCGAGATGCTTCGCCCGCTCATCTGCGCCGAGGACTTTCGCCTCCATTTCCTTCAACTCGGGCGTGATAAAACGCTCACCGCCGACAGTCGTCTGCTTGCGGGTGTAATGCGCCGGCGCGCTCGCGAGATTCGATTTCGTGATCTCGATGAAGTAGCCGAAGACGGAGTTGAACCGGACTTTGAGTGACTTGATCCCCGTGCTCGCGATCTCGCGCTCCTGTAACGCTGTGATCCAGCTTTTGCCTTCGTGGGAAGCGGCCCGGAACTCGTCGAGCTGCGAGTCGAAACCGTCGCGGAAAATGCCGCCGTCTTTCAAAGCGAGCGGCGGGTCCTCGGCCAGCGCGGCCGTCAGCCTAGCCGCGAGTGCCGGCATTTCCTGGAGCTGGCCATGCAGCAATTGGGCGAGAGACGCGGAGGAGCCGTCGCCGTTGCTGTGGGTCACGCCGAAATTCGTTCGATCAAGCAGCTTCTGCATTTCGGCTTTCAGATGGGGGATCTGCTCCAGCGAAACCTTTAGCGCGACCAAGTCACGCGGATTTCCCGAGGCCTGGCTGAGACGACCGGAGGCGCGTTCCAGATCTCGTATCGACCGCAGCGCTTCGCGGGTTGAACCGAGGAGGTCCGGCTCCTGGAGGAGACTCTCGATCAGCTGCTGGCGCTTTCCGAGTTCTCCGAGGTCGCGAATCGGTTGCAAAATCCACGAACGCAGACGGCGTCCGCCCATCGGCGTGACCGTCCGGTCGAGCGCGGCGAGGAGGCTCGTATCCCGCGCGCCGCGAGAGCTGACCAGCTCAAGGTTGCTCTGGGTGGCGGCGTCGAGCACCACGTGATCGCTCGGTGCGTCGCAGCGCAGCGTCGTGAGGTGATCGATCTTCCGGCGGAGTTGATGTTTGAGATAATGAATGATCGCGCCAGCCGCGCCAATCGCTTCGGAGAGTTCCGAACAGCCAAAACCGTCGAGTGATTTTACCTTAAAATGCTCGCACAGAGTGAAGCGGGCGTTCTCGTGGAGGAAGGCATAGTGATCGTAGGGCAGGGCATTGGCGATGCCGGAGAGCTGCGTTTCCTGCTGCTCGCTCACCAAAAGTTCAGAAGGGGCGACCCGCGAAAGCTCGTCGCAGAGAGCCTCTTCGTTCGTCAGTTGCATAAGTCGGAATTCGCCCGTGCTCAAATCGGTATAAGCCAGCCCGAAAACGCCGTGGTCGGCGAAGACCGCTCCGAGATAATTCGCACGCTTCGATTCCAAGAGGTCGAGGTCGCTGACCGTGCCGGCACTGATGATCTGGGTGATATCGCGATTCACGATCTTGCCCGGCTGGGGCTCGCTCGTCTGGTCGCAGATCGCGACCCGCCGTCCCGCCTTGATCAGCTTGGCGATGTAACCCGGTGCGGCGTGATAGGGCATCCCACACATCGGGACGTCGTTTCGTTTCGTGAGCGCGAGATTGAGAAGGCCGGAGGCGGCCTTCGCATCTTCGAAGAAGAGCTCGTAGAAATCACCCAACCGAAAGAGCAGCAGGGTATCCGACGGTACGCTGGCGCGGAGCCGCTGATACTGCTGCATCATTGGGGTGAGGCTGTGAGCCATGGCGAGAGTTTCGGTTTTGTCACAGGGAATTGCGAGTCCCGAATTGCCGCCGGGAAAGAAAAAGCCCGGCACCTTGTTTCCAAGATGCCGGGCATAAGTTCTGGCAACGTCCTACTCTCGCACAACCTATAGATGCACTACCATCGGGGCTGCAGCGTTTCACTTCCGTGTTCGGAATGGGAACGGGTGGTGCCACTGCGCTAGGATCACCAGACTCCGCGACCGCATCGCGTCGGTCGCGTCGGTCTGACGATCTTAATTTGTCACCAGCTTTCGCTGATTCTCTGAAATCTACATACAGGAAGTTATTTCCAACAGTCTAGGCCTCGTTTTGTTTAAATTGTCATTCCTCTCAATTTGCCGCCGTCCCGCATGCGCGGGACGACGGGTTAATTGAAAAGTAAATGACCAAGCCGAACGAGTTATTAGTATTACTTAGCTACACGTATTACTACGCTTCTACCAGTAACCTATCAACGTGGTGGTCT